>CAVOOC010000034.1:0-12525 GCA_963697445.1 uncultured Actinomycetes bacterium | reverse complement strand
GACTGCGGCAACCTGATGATGGCCTCCCCCATCATCCTCTACGACCACCCGGAGATCGCCGCGGAGAGCGCCGGCGACCTCTTCGACGCCACCGAGATCGACGAGATTCTCACCCTCCGCACGCTCACGATGACCGACGCCGAGAAGGCGGAGGCCCGCATGACCGACCCGCGCGCCGCCGGCCTGCTGGACCGGCTGGACGGGCTGCCGCCCGAGATGCTCGAGAAGATGCACGGCGCCATCCGCTACCTGGAGCCTGCCGCGGGCCCGGTGTCGCGTACTCCCGCGCTCCCGCCGGAGTACCGCACGCCCCGGCCCGCCGATACCGCCCCCCCGGAGCCGCCGGAGTACCGCACCCCCCCGGAGCCCGGTGAGGTCGTGGTCGAGCAGCCCTCGGCGCCCTGGTGGGATCCGGGAGCCGACAGCTCGGTGTCACCGGAGACGGATCACGTGATGGTCCAGGGCGTGCGGGTGGCCAGGGGCAGCACGGTCGTGATGCGGCCGGGATCGCGGCGGGCCGACGCCCAGGACCTGTTCCTGGCCGGCCGTGAAGCGACGGTGGAAGCCGTGCTCTTCGACGTTGACGGCCAGGTGCACGTGGCGGTCAGCCCCGTCGGCGACCCGCTGGCGGACGTGCAGCGCATCCACGGCAGGTTCCTGTATTTCTCCCCCGACGAGCTCGAGCCGGCGAAGCCGGCTCTGGTGCAGATCATCAATTCAGCAGTCAGGACCGGGTATCCGGTCAGAAGGAGGAAATGAAATGATCGGCAGTCTGATCAAGGCGGCGCTGCTCGCGGGCGCACTGGCCCTGGTCGTGCAGTCGCTGCCCGACGTGAAGCGCTATCTCGAGCTCCGCGAGATGTGACGGGTACGCCGGCCAGACAGTGCAGCAACTAACCCGGTGAGGCGGTACGCATGGAAACGCTCATAGGCTTCGTGGTCGGCTACCTGGTCGGCGCGCAAGAAGGAAAGGGCGGCCTGGAGAGGCTGAAGGTCTCGGTCAACTCCATCCTGGCCTCGCCCGAGGCGCGCAGGCTGGTCGGCGAGGCGATGGCCATGGCCCAGCCGATCGCGCAGCGGGCGACCAGCGCCGGGCTCGGGAATATCGGCGGTCTCGGCGGCCTCAGCGGCATCGGCGGGACGGTCGTCAAGGAGCTCGTCAACCGCGCGTCCGGCGCCCGGGAAGGCTCCCGCGCCGCCTGACCGCCCGCGCGCGGGCAGGCCACACGTGTTCGTTACCGGCGCCGTCGGGTGCCGGCCTGGCCCGCCCGCGCCGTGGCGTGTCACATCCCCATCGGATGCCAGACTGTCTTCGTTTCCAGGAAGGCCAGCATCCGCCGGGCGGAAGGTGACGCAGCCCAGTCCTCGCGAGCCGCGAACACGCGCTTGACGTTCTCCGCCGCCAGCCGCTCGAGCCCGGCCCGGCTTGCCGGATCCGCCCCGGTGAGGTCGATCGCGTTCACGTCCATGTGCCCGGCCAGGACGGGCGCCAGCTCGGCGGTGACGCCGGTGAGCAGGTTGACGACGCCGCCCGGCAGGTCCGAGGTGGCGAGCACCTCGGCGAGGGACACCGCGGGCAGCGGGCGGTCCTGGCTGGCGACAACCACCGCCGTGTTGCCGGTCGCGATGACCGGGGCAACGACGCTGACCAGGCCGAGCAGGCTCGACTCCTGCGGTGCGATCACCGCGACCACTCCGGTCGGCTCGGGCACGCTGAAGTTGAAGTAGGGGCCAGCCACCTGGTTCGCCCCGCCCGCCACCTGCGCGACCTTGTCCGGCCAGCCGGCGTACCAGACCCACCGGTCGATGGCGGCATCCACCTGGCGGCCGGCCTCCCCCTCGTCGGCGCGCTCCGCCGCTGCCACCTCCGCGGTGAACTGCCCGGCGCGGCCCTCGAGCATCTCGGCGACCCGGTAGAGCACCTGGCCGCGGTTGTACGCGGTCGCGCCCGACCACCTGGCCGCTGCCGCGCGCGCGGCGGTGACCGCATCCCTGGCGTCCTTGCGTGACGCCTGCGCGGCGTTGCCGAGCAGGGTCCCGCCCGCACCGAGGACCGGGTAGACGCGGCCCGATTCCGACCGCGGGAACGCGCCGCCGATGAACAGCTTGCAGGTCTTGCGGACGGCGAGCCTGCCGCCGTCGCCGCGGTCAGGCATCGAGGTGTTCGGCGACTTCGTCGCCTTCGACCTTTCCCTCGCTCGTCCTGAGAGCGAGCGAGCTCGCTCTCCTCCTCGCTCAGTCAAGGTACGCCTCCAGGCCGTGCCGCCCGCCCTCACGGCCGAAGCCGGACTCGCGGTAGCCGCCGAACGGGCTCGCCGGGTCGAACCTGTTGTAGGTGTTGGCCCACACCACGCCGGCCCGGAGCCGCTGGGCCAGCCACAGGATCCGGCTGCCCTTCTCCGTCCACACCCCGGCCGACAGCCCGTACGGCGTGTTGTTCGCCTTCGTCACGGCCTCCTCCGGCGTGCGGAAGGTGAGCACGGACAGCACCGGCCCGAAGATCTCCTCGCGAGCGATCCGGTGCGACTGGCTGACCCCGGTGAACACCGTCGGCGGGAACCAGTAGCCCCGGTCGGGCAGCCGGCAGGGCGGCGACCACCGCTGCGCTCCCTCTGCCTCCCCCGCCGCGGACAGCTCGCGGATCTTGTCCAGCTGCTCGCGTGAGTTGATCGCGCCGATGTCGGTGTTCTTGTCCAGCGGGTCGCCGAGCCGCAGCGTGCCGAGCCTGCGCCGCAGCCGGTCCAGCAGCAGGTCGCGCACCGACTCCTGGACGAGCAGCCGGGATCCGGCGCAGCAGACATGTCCCTGGTTGAAGTAGATGCCGTTGACGATTCCCTCGATCGCGGCTTCCAGCGGCGCGTCCTCGAAGACCACGTTGGCCGCCTTGCCGCCGAGCTCCATGGTGAGCTTCTTGCCGGTTCCCGCGGCCGAGCGCAGGATCTGCTTGCCCACCTCGGTCGAGCCGGTGAACGCGATCTTGTTCAGCCCGGGGTGGGCGACCAGCGCCGCGCCGGTGTCACCGGCGCCGGTGACGATGTTCACCACCCCGTCGGGCAGCCCGGCCTGCTGGCACACCTGCGCCAGCAGCAGCGCGGTCAGCGGCGTGGTCTCGGCCGGCTTGAGCACGCAGGTGTTCCCCGCCGCCAGCGCGGGTGCCAGCTTCCACGCCGCCATGAGCAGCGGGAAGTTCCACGGGATGACCTGGCGGGCGACGCTGGCCGGACGCGGCTGCCCGCCGAAGCCGGCGTACTCGAGCTTGTCCGCCCAGCCGGCGTAGTAGAAGAAGTGCGCCGATGCGAGCGGCACGTCTACGTCGCGGGACTCCTTGATCGGCTTGCCGTTGTCGATGGTCTCCAGCACGGCGAACTCGCGGGCGCGCTCGGCGATGAGCCGGGCGATCCGGTAGATGTACTTGGCCCGCTGCGCACCCGGCATCGGGCCCCAGACGTTCTCGAAGGCATCGCGGGCGGCGCGCACGGCGCGGTCCACATCCGCCTCGCCGGCCAGCGCGATCTCGGCCAGCGGCTCCTCGGTCGCGGGGTTGACCGTGACGAAGGTGCGCCCGTCGGCCGCCGGAGCGAACTGCCCGTTCACGAACAGCCCGTAGGACGGCTCGATCGTGACGATGTCCCGCTCCTGCGGCGCCGGCGCGTACTCCCAAGGAACGGTGTCAGTCATGTGGATGCCGGTCACCCCAGTGTGAAGTAGTCGGGGCCGGCGTAGACGCCGGTGAGCTGCTTGCTGCGCTGCATGAGCAGGTCGTTCAGCAGGCTCGAGGCGCCGATGCGGAACAGCGCCGGGGTGAGCCATTCGTCGCCCGCGGTCTCCCGGACGAGTACCAGGTAGCGGATCGCGTCCTTGGCCGTGCGCACGCCGCCGGCCACCTTCACGCCGACCCGGCGGCCGGTGGCCTCGGCGAAGTCGCGGACGGCGGTCAGCATGACGTGCGTGACGGCGGGGGTCGCGGCCGGCGACACCTTGCCGGTGGACGTCTTGATGAAGTCGGCGCCGGCCAGCATCGCCAGCCAGGAGGCGCGCGCGACGTTGTCCAGCGTGGCCAGTTCGCCGGTCTCCAGAATCACCTTGAGGTGCGCCCGGCCGCAGGCTTCGCGTACCGCACGGACCTCCTCGTAGACTTGCCCGTACCGGCCGGACAGGAACGCGCCCCGGTCGATGACCATGTTAACCTCGTCGGCGCCCGCGTTCACCGCGTCGGCCACGTCGGCCAGCTTCACCGCGAGCGACGCGCGGCCCGACGGGAACGCGGTGGCTACCGAGGCCACCGCTATCCGGGTGCCCGCCACCCCGGCGCGCGCCTCGCCGACCAGGTCCGGGTAGATGCAGACCGCCGCGACCGGCGGCACCTGCGGGTCGGCCGGGTCGGGCCGGCGCGCCTTCGCGCACAGGTCGGCTACCTTGCCCGGCGTGTCGGCGCCCTCCAGCGTGGTCAGGTCCACCATGCGGACCGCCAGGGTGAGCGCCCGCAGTTTCGCGTCCCGCTTGACGGACCGGGTGGCCAGGCTCGCCGTCCGCTCCGCGGTGCCGACCTGGTTAACGCCGGGGAGGCCGAGCAGGACCTGCCGGAGCGCCGCATCGGAGATCTCGGCGCCGACCGCGCCGGCCAGCCACTGCCGGTGCGCGACTGCCGCGGTGCCCGGTTCGACTGCCATGCCCGGCTCTACCTTCCCGGCCCGTCGCCGGCGGCACCGTCGCCAGCCGCCCCGGGGCCGTGCGGCTGTCCCGCGACGCCGAGCGCGGGGGCCCGGCGCACCACCGCGTCACTCGCCGCCCTGGCGATCGCGTAGCCGGGCTTGATCACGGTGTTGATGATGCGCAGCCGCTCGTCGAAGTGGGCGAAGGCGCTCTTCATCGCGTTGATGGTCAGCCACTCGAAGTCCGACCAGCCGTAGCCGAACGCGTCGCCGAGGCGGCCGAACTCCGACGATAGGGACACCGCGCTCATCAGCCTGTTGTCCGTGTTGACCGTCACCCGGAAGGACAGCTGGCGCAGCAGGCCGATCGGGTGCTCCGCGATCGACGGCGCGGCCCCGGTCTGCACGTTGGACGTCGGGCACATCTCCAGCGGGATCCGCCGGTCGCGGATGTAGCTGGCCAGCCGACCCAGCGAGACGGCGCCGTCCGGTGAGACCCGGATGTCGTCCACGATCCGCACCCCGTGCCCGAGCCGCTCGGCCCCGCACCATTGCAGCGCCTCCCAGATGGACGGCAGGCCGAATCCCTCGCCGGCGTGGATGGTGATGTGGAAGTTCTCCCGCGCCACGTACTGGAACGCATCCAGGTGCCGGGTCGGCGGGCTGCCGGCCTCCGCCCCTGCGATGTCGAATCCGACGACCCCCAGGTCGCGGTAGCGCACCGCGAGCTCGGCGATCTCCAGCGAGCGCGCTGCCGTCCGCATGGCGGTGAGCAGGGCGTAGACGGTGATTCCCCGCCCGCGGCTGCCGAGCCTGAACCCCTCCAGCACGGCCTCGACCACCTCGTCGAGGCTCAGCCCGCCCGCCACGTGCAGCTCGGGGGCGAACCTGACCTCGGCGTAGACCACCCCGTCGGCGGCGAGATCCTCGGCGCACTCGGCGGCCACCCGGACCAGCGCATCGCGGGTCTGCATGACCGCGACCGTGTGCTGAAACGCGTCCAGGTAGTACTTGAGGTGCCCCCGCCGCGCGCCCCGGGTCAGCCAGGCCGCCACCTCGTCCGGGTCAGCGGACGGCAGCTGGTCGTACCCGATCTCGGCGGCCAGCTCGACGACGGTTGACGGCCTCAGCCCGCCGTCCAGGTGATCATGCAGCAGCACCTTGGGCGCGGCCCGGATTTCCTCATCGGTCGGCACCTACCCATTATGCCGCCGCCCGTGATCAGGGGCCGATCCGCTCCAGGATGTGCGACGGAGCCGCCTGCCGGTCCGGCCCGATCTCGACGGCTCCCTCGAGCGCCTGCAGGGCCCCGGTGATGCGGTCGTCGTCGTTGCTGAGGAGCTGGAGGATGGGCTGACCGCGCTCCACCCGCTCACCCGGCTTGACCAGGCAGCAGACCCCCGCGGCCGGATCCACGGGATCCTCCTTGCGGGCCCGGCCCGCGCCCAGCCGCCAGGCCGCTACGCCGACCGCGCGCGCGTCCAGCCTGCGCATCCAGCCTGCTTCCGGCGCGGTGACCGTCTCCGTGTGCGCGGCGCGCGGCAGCGGCGCATCCGGATCCCCGCCTTGCGCCACGACCATGGCACGGAACCTGTCCAGCGCCCGGCCGTCGGCCAGGGCGGCCGCCGGGTCCGCGTCCACCCCGGCCAGCCGCAGCATCTCCCGGGCCAGCGCGAGGGTCACCTCGGCCAGATCCGGCGGGCCCGCGCCGTGCAGCGCCGCGACTGCCTCGTTGACCTCGACCGCGTTGCCGACCGCGCGGCCGAGGGGCGCGTCCATGCGGGTGAGCAGCGCTGAGGTCCGGACGCCGTGCTCGGCTCCCAGCGTGACCATGGTCTGCGCCAGCCGCCGCGCGCCCTCCAGGTCCCTGATGAACGCCCCGCCGCCGACCTTGACGTCGAGGACGAGCGCCGCCGTGCCCTCGGCGATCTTCTTGGACATGATGGAGCTCGCGATCAGCGGGATCGACTCGACCGTCCCGGTGACGTCGCGCAGCGCGTACAGCCTGCGGTCCGCCGGGGCCAGGCCGGGCCCCGCGGCGCAGATGACGCAGCCGGTCCGCCGCAGCACCGAGATCATCTCGTCAGGCGCGAGGGCGGCCCGCCAGCCCGGAATGGACTCAAGCTTGTCCAGCGTGCCGCCGGTGTGGCCGAGCCCCCGCCCGGACAGCTGCGGTACCGCGGCCCCGCAGCTGGCGACGAGCGGCGCCAGGATCAGCGAGACCTTGTCGCCGACCCCGCCGGTGGAATGCTTATCCACGGTCGGCCACGGCACCGAGCCGAGATCCAGCCGCTCGCCGGAGGCGACCATCGCGGCGGTCCAGGTACGCAGCTCGGCCGGCTCGAGGCCGCGGAAGTAGATGGCCATCAGCAGCGCGGACATCTGCTCATCCGCGACGCCGCCGCGGGCGTGGGCGGCGATCAGCCAGCGGATGTCGTCGTCGGCCAGGCGCCTGCCGTCCCGCTTGGCGAGGATCAGGTCGATGGTCTCAGGCATGCTCATCCCGCCGGGCGGCCAGCTCGCCTGCGCTGAAGGCCGACGGCAGCAGGCTGCCGGCCTGCCGCGGACCCTCCGCGGTGTCGACGAGCAGCCCGGGACCGCCCGCCTCCAGCAGCAGCTGGCGGCACCGCCCGCACGGCAGCAGCGGCGCGCCGTCCGCCGCCACCACGCTGACCGCGACCAGGGCCGGGGCACTAGTGGCCGGCTGCGGAGCTGCCCCCGGCTCCGGGCCTGGCTGCGGCTCCGGGCCTGGCTGCGGCTCCGGGCCTGGCTGCGGCCCGGCCCCGTGCAGAGCGGACACCAGGCCGCACTCGGCGCAGAGCGTCAGCCCGTAGGAGGCGTTCTCGACATTGCAGCCGACGACCACCAGACCGCCGTCCGTCTGGCCGGCCGCACCCACCCGCAGCCGGGAGTACGGCGCGTAGGCCCGGCGAGCCGCCTCGGTGGCTGCAGCCCGCAGCCCGGCCCAGTCGATCGTCCCGCGCTCCATCCAGAGCCTCCCCGCTGGGAGGCTAGCAGCCTGCGGCAGGAGGCGATGGCTCGCACGCGAGTCTCGATTTGGCAACGGGCGGGGCTGATCATCGCGAGCGACCTTCCCCGGACGGCTGGCCAGGTCTAGCCTGCGATCATCCCGAAGCAGCGGGAGGGTGGCTGGGGCCTTGACAGGCCGCCAGGAAGAGGAGGCAAGCAGTGAGGCAAACCATTCGGGTCGGCGCGGTGCTGACCGTCGCGGCCCTGCTGACCGCTGCGTGCGGGTCCAGCGCCAAGTCCCCGTCAACCTCGTCGTCCAGCTCGAGCAGTTCCACGTCGGGAACGACGGCGGGCAAGTTCCTCGGGTGCATGGTGACCGACACCGGCGGCATCAACGACAAGTCGTTCAACGCCTCGTCCTGGCAGGGCATGCAGGCGGCAGCGGCGGCCAATTCCAAGATCTCTGTCAAGTACCTGCAGTCCACGTCGCCCGCCGATTACGCGTCGAACATCTCCGCTTTCCTGGGCCAGAAGTGCGGGATCATCGTCACCGTCGGGTTCCTGATGGCCCAGGCGACGCAGACCGCGGCGAAGGCCAACCCCAGCTCGAAGTTCGCGATCGTGGACTATCCGAAGTTCCCGCAGACGAACATCGACTCGCTGACGTTCAACACCGTGCAGGACGGGTTCCTCGGCGGTTACCTGGCCGCCGGCATGTCGAAGACCGGCAAGGTCGCGACGTTCGGCGGCCAGAAGCTGCCCACCGTGACGATCTACATGGACGGCTTCTGGGACGGCGTGCAGTACTACAACACCAAGCACCACGCCCACGTGACGGTGCTCGGCTGGAACGAGAAGACCCAGACGGGTTCGTTCTCGAACAACTTCACCAACCTGACCCTGGGCCAGACGATCACGCAGCAGTTCATCACCGAGGGCGCCGACGTGATCTTCCCCGTCGCGGGCGGAGTGGGACTGGGCGGGGCTAAGGCGGTGCAGAACGCCGACACCACGGCGGGCTCGCAGAAGGTGAACATGGAATGGGTGGACACCGACGGCTGCTTCAGTGCCCCGCAGTACTGCAACTACTTCATCACCAGCGTGGAGAAAGGCATCCAGACGGCGGTGAAGACCGCGGTCCTCGCGGCCGCCAACGGCACGTTCAAGGGCGGCGCCTACATCGGCACGCTGGCGAACGGCGGCGTCAGCCTCGCCCCGTTCCACTCCTTCGCAACCAAGGTCCCGGCCAGCCTGCAGGCCGAGCTCGCCACCATTAAGGCCGCCATCATCAGCGGCAAGATCGTGCCGGCCACCAAGAGCCCGGTGTAGCCGGGCTCGCTGACGACAAGCGCCGGGAATGGCGCGGCGGTGCCCGGGCACCGCCGCGCCATTCCCGGCGGGAGCACCAGCAGAGGAACTGCGGTTGGAACTTGAGCTGCGCGGCATCACGAAGCGCTTCGGCAGCCTGGTGGCCAACGATCACATCGACCTGACCGTCCGGGCGGGCGAGATTCACGGCCTGCTCGGCGAGAACGGGGCCGGCAAGACCACGCTGATGAACGTCCTCTACGGGCTGGTGCAGCCGGACGAGGGGGAAATCCGGATAGACGGCAAGCCGGTCACGATCCACTCCCCCAAGGACGCGATCAACACCAGGATCGGGATGGTCCACCAGCACTTCATGCTGGTCCCGGTCTTCACCGTCGCTGAGAACGTCATGCTTGGCGTGGAGCCAACCCGCGCACTGGGCCTGCTCGACCGGCGGCGGGCCGCCCGCCAGGTGCGCGAGCTGTCCGAGCGGTACGGGCTGCAGGTGAACCCGGATGACAAGATCGAGGACATCCCGGTCGGCGTTCAGCAGCGGGTGGAGATCATCAAGGCGCTGCTGCGCGATGCCAGCGTGCTGATCCTGGATGAGCCCACAGCGGTGCTTACCCCGGGCGAGACCGAGGACCTGTTCCGGGTCATGCGCGAGCTGCGCTCGGGCGGCCGGTCGATCGTCTTCATCTCGCACAAGCTGCGGGAGGTCCAGGCGACGGCCGACCGGATCACCGTCATCCGCCGCGGGAAGGTGGTCGGCGAGCGGCCGCCGACCGCCAGCGCCGCCGAGCTCGCCGCGCTGATGGTCGGCAGGCCGGTGGAGCTGCGGGTGAGCAAGGAGCCCGCACGGCCCGGCGACGTCACGCTGGACGTCAGCGACCTGACGGTCGCGACCGGACAGGCATCCGGCGAGGCGGGACAGGACAGGAACACCGTGGACGGCGTCTCCTTCCAGGTCCGCGCCGGGGAGATCCTCGGCATCGCCGGGGTGCAGGGCAACGGCCAGACCGAGCTGTGCGAGGCGCTGATGGGGCTGCTGCCCGCCGCCGGCACGGTGCGCCTGGGCTCCAGGGACATCAGTCACGCCAGCCCCAGGGACAGGCTGCGCGCCGGGATCGGGTACATACCGGAAGACCGGCGCGAAGACGGCATCGTGGCGGACTTCTCGGTAGCCGACAACCTGATCCTCGACACCTACGACCAGCCGCCGCACGCCTCAGGCATCGCCCTGGACCCGCGGGCGATCCGCGAGCACGCGAAGAGCCTGGTCGCGGAGTTCGACATCCGGACCTCGTCGATCGACACCTCTGTCGGCACCCTGTCCGGCGGCAACCAGCAGAAGGTGATTCTCGCCCGCGAGGTCGGCAGGAAGGTACGGCTGCTGCTGGCCAGCCAGCCCACCCGCGGCCTGGATGTGGGGTCGATCGAGTTCGTGCACCGGCGGATCATCGAGGAGCGCGACCAGGGCATCGCGGTCGTGCTCGTCTCGTCCGAGCTCGACGAGAATCTACGCGCTCTCCGACCGGATAGCGGTCATGTACGAGGGGAAGATCACCGGCTTCCGGCCGCCGACCGTTCCGGTGGCCGAGCTCGGCCTGCTCATGGCCGGCGCCCAGGACGTGCCAGCCGATGGTCCCGGCCCCGGCGGCGCGGGCCCGGACGCACCGGTCGCGGTGACGGCGGCCGGTAACCCGGCGCTGGGCGTTGAGCCGGCCGTTGTCGTTGACCCGGCCGCCGGTGACGGGGCGCCCGGCGACGAGTCGCCTGGCCGGGCGGCGACGGGCGGCCCGGACGGGCCAGCGGAGCCGACATGAGCGACGAAGCCAGCACGCTGCCCCCCGACTCCGGCCAGGGCGCCGGTCACCACCCGGTCGCGGGCGGAGCGGGGAACTCCGGCCAGGCCGCCGCCGGGGAGGCCGGCCAGGGCGCGGGCGCCGCCACCACCCGGGAAGCCGGGGCCGCCAGCGGCACCGGCGGCCCGCCGAAAGGTCACGGCCTCGGCCGCGCCATCATCGACGCGGTCACGCAGGGCAGCCCGGCGGTCGTCACCATCCTCGCCATCTTCCTGGCCCTGGTGGTGGGCGGGCTGATCATCGCGTTCAGCGACACGACGGTCCTGCACGCCTGGGGAAGTTTCTTCTCCGCGCCCGGCGCGGCTATCGCGGCTGCCTGGGATTCGGTCGCGGCCGCTTACTCGGCACTGTTCGAGGGCGCGATCGTCAACCCGCACACGATCTCGGCGGCGTTCAACGGAGGTTCCGCCGGCGCCATCTTTTACCCGCTCTCCCAGACCGCGTCCCAGGCCACCCCGCTGATCCTGACCGGGCTGGCGGTGGCACTCGCCTTCCGGGCAGGCCTGTTCAACATCGGCGCGGCCAGCCAGTGGATCGGCGGCGCGATCATCGTCACCTACCTGGGGTTCGCCGTCAGCCTGCCGCCGGTCATCCACGCGATCGTGTGCCTGGCCGGCGGGTTCGCCGGCGGTGCCGTGCTGGGCTGGCTCGTCGGCGCCCTCAAGGCGCGGACCGGCGCGCACGAGGTGATCGTGACGATCATGCTCAACTACGTGATGTACGACCTGCTGTCCTACCTGCTCGGTACGCCGACCGCGCTGCAGCTGCCTGGCCAGGCGAACCTGACCAGCCCGAACATCGCGGCCAACGCCCAGCTGCCGCACGTCGGCGGCCCGCCGCCGCAGGTCGGCGCCGGGTTCCTGATCGCGCTGGCGGCCGCGGCCGGCGTGTGGTGGCTGCTGTCGCGCAGCACGGTCGGATTCGAGTTCCGCACCGTCGGCGCGAACCCGAGCGCGGCCCGCAGCGCCGGCATGAGCGTGGGACAGACCTGGATCCTGGTCATGCTGCTCGCCGGCGGGCTCGCGGGCCTGTCCGGCGCCGTGGCCATCCAGGGCACCTTCTACAGCCTCAACTTCCAGAGCTACGGTACGTACGGCATCACCGGAATCACCGTGGCCCTGCTCGGCCGGGCCAGGCCGCTCGGGGTGGTGCTGGCGGCGCTGCTCTTCGGCGCCCTGGACGCCGGCAGCAGCGTCATGCAGGCGGCCACCTCGGTTCCCGTCAACATCACCGAGGTCATCCAGGGCCTGATCGTGCTGTTCGTGGCGGCGCCGCCGCTGATCCGCGCGGTCTTCCGGCTCCGGCAGGCCAGGGCCGCCGGGGTGGAAGCGGTCACGAAGGGGTGGAACGGATGACAGCGCTCGCCACGGTCACCCGTGCCCCGCTCAGGATCAACCGCAGGTACCTGGCCGCGGCGGTGTTCGTGCTGTTCGGCCTCGTCAACATGCTCGTGTTCGGCCTCTACGCGCACAAGGGTGACGCCACGTTCGCGCTCGCGCTGCCCGGTGCCTCGGTGCAGGTGCCGAGCATTCACGCGCCCGCCGCGCCGGTGTCCTACGTTCTCGGCGCGGTCTCGATCCTCCTCGGCGCCGCCGCTGCGGCCTTCGACCAGCGCACCGCCGTCCGGCGGCTGAGTATCGGCGCGGTGCTGCTGTTCTTCGTCATCTCGCTGCTCTGCTGGGCGGACACCGGCAGCTGGGCGAACGGCGTCTCGGTCAACGTCGTGAACC
>CAVOOC010000033.1:0-40283 GCA_963697445.1 uncultured Actinomycetes bacterium | reverse complement strand
CCTGCGTTGCGCCGGGGATCTACGTGCTCAAGGCCAACTGGACACTGAGCAGCGGGGTGCTGCGGCCGTACGGCAGCGCCGGGTGCCCGGCGCTGCCGCCCGGCACCACCGACCCGGGCGTGCTGCTCTACTTCGCCAGCGGCAGCATCGAGCTCGGCGGTAGCAGTAACCTGACGCTGCTCCAGGCCATGAAGAGCGGGCCCTACGCCGGCCTCCTGTACTGGCAGGCGAGCTCGACGACGACCAACATCTCCGGCACGACGAGCACCGTCGCCGGAGGGGGCTGGTACGAGCCCAAGGCCGCACTCAACCTCAACCACGGGCGGATGACGGTACCGTTCGTCTCCGTATCGACCATATCGCTCTCCAACGGAGCGGTCCTGACCGTGACGGGTTCCTGACCTCAACACCCCGGGATGCCGGGAGGACGGGCACCATCCTCCCGGCATCCGTCGGTAATACAACTGTGTTTATGACGCGGGCCAGCGGCCGGGCCATCCTCGACGGCGCGGAAGCCGAGTTCGCCGCCTCTCCTCGATGAAGCCCGCTTCCCGAGCACGACACGCCGACGAGTTGGGCCGGGAATTTCGCGGAGCACGCCGGGGGCGGCGCCGGCGATGCCGAGCGGCGGTGTGTCGCTAGCCGTTCGGAAGAAATGATCATGAGCCCGCCTGCCGCCGCCGGCGCCCTGAAAGCGGGACCAGAACAGAAGCCCGCGGCCTGCCGAGAACGGGCCGGTCAGCTCGCCGAGGCGCTAAGTGATACACCGTCGGCGGGCACCTGAGGCTTGACATTCGAGGGATAACTGTTATCTAGTTAGCTAACCGTTAGAGGAGGGGGGCCCGTGCAGCAGGTGGTCCTGGCGCTGCTGGCGAAAGAGCCCTCGCACGGTTACCAGCTGCGCGCCCGGCTGGGCCAGGCGCTCGGCCCGCTCGGGGACGCGATGAACGCGGGCCAGATCTACGTCACGCTGGGCCGGCTGGAAAAGGCGGCCCTGGTGACGGGCGTGCAGGCCGCGGGGGTGGCGGACCGGCCGGACCGCAAGGTGTACCAGCTGACGGCGGCCGGCCAGCAGCGCGTCGCCGACTGGCTCGGCGAGGTGAGCTGGCCGAGGCCCGACCTGGCGGAGTTTCATCTCAAGCTCATCGCGGCTGCGGCGGCCCGGCTGGCCGATCCGCTGACCCTCGTGGACACCCAGCGCCGCGAGCTGCTGCGCCGGCTGCGGGACTCCCAGCGGGCCGCGATGGCCGAGCCGGACCGCTCGGACGCCGGGCTGCTGCTGGAGGGCATCGTGCTGCGGCTGCAGGCCGACCTGCGCTGGCTTGAGGCCTGCGAACGGAACTGGACCGGCCGGAAAGGCGAATCATGACCGACACCGCAAACACCTCCGTGCTGCGCGCCCGCGGGCTGCGCAAGAACTACGGCAAGGACGAGGGGCTGGTGCATGCCGTTGACGCGGTCGGCCTGGACGTCGCCACCGGAGAGACCGTGGCCGTGATGGGGCCCAGCGGCTGCGGGAAGTTGACACTGCTGCACCTGCTGGGCGGGCGGTCGAGAACCACCTGACCAGTGCGTACGCCAAGCTCGGGATCGGCTCCAGGCCGCAGCTGGCCGCCGCGCTGGCTGGCCGCCACGCGCCGTCAACGACCAGCGAGGACTCAGCGGGTCAGCGGTCGGCCGGCTCCGGGCCGGCCTCGCCGCTGGTGCCGGCAGCCGGCGAAGCAGGTAGCTGGAGAAGTACGGGCCGTACCTGCGCTGCAGCTCGGGGCGGCGCCAGTCCTGGCCGTGGATCACGCCGCGGCAGGACGGCGTGCCGCAGCCGCACCGCATCGACTCGTCGTTGTCGTCGAACAGCGCATAGTCGGTGGTCAGCTCCTCGCCCGGCTCGATGTCCCGCATCGCGACCAGGACGATGTTCCCGGCGAAGCCGACGTTCGGCTCGCACGAATGGTTGATGAAGAGCATCACCGGCTCGTACTCGGACTCGTCCAGCGCGACAAGGTGGAGGTCGTCGCTGATCTGCACGTCGGAGTTCTGCAGCCGCTCGGGCAGCGCGTTCAGCGCCGCGGCGTCCACGATGTGCCCGCCCTTGACGGCCACGACCTCGTCCCGCGCGATCGGCGCAACGGCCACCAGGCCGCGCCCCGCGATGCCGCTGGGCCGGCCCTTCGCCGCCTTCGGCGAGATGTAACTGGAGACGATCACCTGCCCTGCCTCCGCCTGGTGCGGGATCTCCGCCGGCCGCTCCGGTTCCCGCTGGCGCGCTCCCCGCGATCCCGGTCCGCCCCGCCGGACTGGTCGCGACCCGCTCCGCCACTCTGCTCGCCGCTCGTCCGCTCCTGGCCGGCCGGGGTATCGCGCCCGCCTGCCTGGCCGCCGCCCTGGCCGTCCCGCACGCCGCTGCCCCGCCGGCCCGCTGCGCCCTGCCGGTCCGCTGCGCCCTGCCCGCCGGGTGCGCCCGCCGCGCGTCGCTGCCGCCCGCCGCCCGTCGGCGCCTGCTGCTGCCCGGCGGATGCCTGATCCGCCCCGGCCTCAGCCAGGGCTTCGTGCTCGGCGCGCGGCCGCGACGCGTCCCTGGCCCGCATCGCGGCACTGAGCGTCACCTTCATGCTAGGCATGACAGCAGTGTGGCACTCCGCCCGGTACCGGCGCCCGCCGCCGCCTGCTCCGACTGCACTCCGCCGGTTACCGGCGCCCGCCGCCGCCTGTTCCGCCTGTTCCGCCTGTTCCGCCTGTTCCGCCTGTTCCGCCTGTTCCGCCTGGCCCGCTGCCGGGCTCCGCCCACAGCAGCTGCGCCAGCCGCGCCCCGAGCTCCCCGGCCGGCACCGACGTCTGGTCACCGCTGGCCATGTCCCTGATCGTCACGCAGCCCTCCGCCTGCTCGGCCTTCCCGTAGATCAGGCAGAACCGCGCTCCCGCATCGCTCGCCCACTTGAGCTGCCTGCCGAGCTTTCCTGACGACCCCAGGTAAACGCTCGCGCGGGCGCCCGCCGCGCGCGCGACGGCGGCGAAGCCGAAGCTCGCCGCCGCCAGCTCGCCCATCACGGTCACCGCCACGTCCAGCCAGCCGGGCCGGCCCTCGGCACTAGCCGAACGCACCGCGAGAATCCGCTCTACCCCCAGCGAGCCTCCCGTCGCCCGGACATCGGGACCGCCGAGCGCCTCGATCAGGTGGTCGTAGCGCCCGCCGCCGGCGATCGACCCCGGGATGCCCGGGGCGGTCACCTCCCAGATCGCGCCCGTGTAGTAGGACAGCCCGCGCACCAGCCGCGGCGTGAAGGCGATCCGGTCGGGCGGGACCTGGCTGCGGACCAGCGCGAGCAGCGTGTCGATTTCCTCCAGCCCGGACACGCCCTCCTCGCTGGACTTGAGCGCGGCACGCACCTGCCCGATCGCGTCCGGCGCGGTCAGCGCCTCCACCAGCGCCTCGGCCCGGCCCTCCTCAAGACCCCGCCCGGTCAGCTCGGCGATCACCTCGCCCGGAGCCAGCTTGTCCAGCTTGTCCAGCGTGATCAGCACGTCCGGGCCGATGTCGCCCGGCACCCCGAACGCCCGCAGCAGCCCCGCCAGCACCAGCCGCGAGTTCAGCAGCACGGTGAACCCGGGTACCTCCAGCCTGGCCAGCGCCTCGCAGACGGCGCACAGCACCTCGGCGTCAGCGAGCGGCGAGGAGGAGCTGAGGATGTCCAGGTCGCACTGCGCGAACTCGCGGAAACGGCCCTTGCCCGGCCGGTCAGCCCGCCACACCGGGCCGATCGTGTACCGCTTGTACGGCGTCGGCAGCTGGCTGCCGTAGGCGGCGGCGACCCTGGCCAGCGGCACCGTCATGTCGTAGCGGAGCGCCAGATCCGCCTCGCCGGAAGCCTCGTGCTCGCCCCGCCGCAGGATCTTGAAGATGAGCTTGTCGCCCTCGTCCCCGTACCTGCCCGTGAGCACGTCCAGCCGCTCGAAGGCCGGGGTCTGCAAAGGCTCGAACCCGTAGCGGGTAAAGACCTCTTTTATTATCCCGAACGCCGCTTCGCGGACATCGAGCTCATCAGCAAGGAAGTCACGGGTCCCCGACGGGGGATCAAACACAGGCATGCGCCTATGCTGCCCGACGGCGGCGGCGACGTCACATCGGTTAAGCGGCCGCGACACTTCGTAATGTGGGTGCGGGGGCGGCTCGCCGGCGGTAGTGGCAGGCGCGGGCGGTGTATTGGTGGCGGCGCCGCCGATCCCGCCGCCCAGGAAGATCATGAAGTTGAGCAGGCCCTGTGCGGTGTCGCGGTCGCGGGTGGCGACCAGTTCCGGTGCGAGGCCCGCCAGGACGGCCTGGGCGGCGGCGAAGCCGCACACGGTCAGCGCCGCGCCGGCGATGACCGGAATCGGCCCGTTGAAGACCGCGACCACGAGCACGCCGGCGGCGGTCAGCGCCGCCAGCCCGGCCGACAGCTGCCAGCCGGTGAACCGGCCGGTCAGGGTGCCGACCAGCCGCCCGGCCAGCACCGAGCAGGCGGCGGCCGGGACCAGCAGCGCGCCGGCTTCGAGGGCGCTGCCGCCGGTGGCCTGCTCGAGCAGGGACGGGGCGAGGAACAGCACCCCGTATCGCCGGCGAAGATCGTCCCGCCGGCGAGCCCGGCCGGCAGGAAGCCGCGGGCCGCGATCACCCGCCGGGGCACGAACCCGTCGGGGGTGCGCCGCACCCGCCGCCATAGTGCCGCGGCGGCGAGCGCCCCGGCGGCAGCCACGACGAGCGTGACCGCAGCGGGCAGGCCGACCGAGTGTGCCTGCAGCAACGTGATCAGCGAGCCGGCCAGGACCGACAGCACGGCCGCGCCGGCGATGTCGAGCCGCCCGGCCGAGCCGTCCCGCTCCCCGCCACCGATCCGGGTGAACGTGCGCCTGCCCGCCGACGCGGCCAGCAGGAGGGGCAGCGCGAGGACCGGGATCGCGAGCACGGCACGCCACCCCAGCCAGGCGGTGACCGCCCCGCCCAGCAGGGTCCCGCACGCCGACGCCGTCGCGCCGGCGGCGGCGATGACTCCCAGCGCGCGGATCCGTTCCCGGCCGGGAAGGGCGGCGGCCGCGGCGAAGACGGCGATCACGCTCGCGCCCGCCCCGGCGCCACCGATCAGCCGGCCGGCGATCACGACCGGCAGCGTCGGGCCGGCGGCCGCGACCGCCGAGCCCGCGGCGACTGCCACCACCCCGGCGACGAGTACCCGCAACGGGCCCCACCGGGCCATCAGCCGGCCCGCGACCGGCATCGCGAGCGCGGACGTCAGCGACCACGCGGTGAGGATCCACGCCGTGGCCCCGAACGGCACCGCGAGCGCGCGGCCGATGGCCGGCAGCGCCACCGACGGTGCTCCCAGCGCAACGTACTGCGGCAGCACCAGCATCCCCAGGGCCAGCCCCAGCCAGCGCCCGTCCGGGGCATGGTTCGATCCGCCCCTGAGGGCCCCTCCCGACGGGATCGCCTCCGGCATCGTCATCTCCTCCCAGGCATGTTGTGACATGTAACGGCTACTATGGGTGTCACATTATGGGAACATGAGGAGACACGTCAAATGCTTGATGCGTGTTACAGCCCGTCGGCGGTCCAGACCGCCGTCGACCTTGCCAACACCCTGAAACCGATCAAGGGACAGGACGCGCTCGAGACCGTGGAGCAGCTCCGGGACTTCCTCGACCACCACTCCCCGGCCGGACCGGCCGAGCCTCCGAGCTCGGCCGCGGATCAAGGGACCGGCCCGCGGCGCGGTCTCACCCGCGCCGACCTCGCGGAGGTCCGCGCGCTGCGCGAGACGGTCCGGGCCGTGCTCGAACAAGCGAGCACCGACGCGGCTGGAGCTGCGGCCCTGATCAACGACGGCCTGCGTCACAGCCGCGCCACCCCCGCGCTGCGCCACGATCACGACCGCTGGCGGACCGAGGTCACCTCCGACACCGACCGCTGCTCGGCGCACCTGGCCGCGACCACGCTCAGCGCGCTGGCCTCCGTGATCGCCACGCTCGGTCCGACTCGTCTCGGCGTATGTGCCGGGCCGAGCTGCCGGTCCACTTTCGTGGACCTCTCGCGCAACGGCTCGAAGCAGTACTGCACCCGAACCTGCGCGCACCGGGCCAGCGTCACGGCCTACCGGAGCCGGCACAGCCCGCGTTGAGTGTCGGCACACCTCTACGGTCACCACACCGCATGGTTACGAAGTGTCGCTGGAGTATTAAGCGGCCGCGGCAGCGAGCATGACCGGCACGGGGGCGGGGGCGGGGAACGGGAGCCCGGTGCTGACGAGCACCGCCCGGTAGCGTCCCGGGGGCAGCGGCGGCATGACCTGGCGGCCACGACCGCAGGCAGGCACGGTGCCGGTCGCTTCCGGCGAGCACGCGCTATAGGTAGTGAGCACGGTGACGGGGAGCCGGTTCTGCCCGGGCTTGATGATCAGCGGCGTGACCCCGCAGGCGGCCGGGAAGCCGACGCGGGGAGGAAGCCCGGGACGGGTAAGCGCGACGGCGTACTGCGGCCGGCACCCGCGGTTGAGGTTGACCGGCGTGTCGCCCCGGTAGGTCACGACCAGCACGCCCGCGATCGGGCTACCCGCCGTGACGCGGGTACGCGACAAGATGAGCCGGTCGGTCAGCCCCGGAACGGCAGGCGACAGCCCCGTTGGCGGCCCCTTGCTCGTCCCCGGCGCGTGGCCGGAAGTCGCCGGCGCATGGCCGGAAGGGGCTGCAGGCACACCGGAAGGGCCTGCATGCACAGATGTCTGCGCCTGCGAGGGAGCGCAGGCAGCCAGCAACCCGGCGGCGGCCGCGACAGCCAGGCAGCGCGCAACGGAGTTCGTCATGCCGATCAGACGTCCCGGCCGGCCCTTGCGTTCCGTCGCATTGTGACGTGATCAGGATTAGTAGCCTCGCGACCGCGGGCTGGCGGCCGGCCGCACTACATTGGACCTGGTGAGGCGATGAGGAGGACTGCCGTGGCGGGCGAGCTTCGTACCGGCGCCGGGCGCGGCGCGCTGTCGCTGGGTGCGCACGGTGTTGGCCAGCCCGGTGTCAGCCAGCCCGGTGTCAGCCAGCCCGGTGTTGGCCAGCCCGGTGTTGGCCAGCCCGGTGTTAGCAAGCCCGGTGTCAGCCAGCCCGGTGTTAGCAATCACTGGGGGAATCAGCCCGGCGGGGGCTCTGGCGTCCTCTGGGAAACCCTGCGCGGCGTGGTGGCCGAGCGGGCCGGGCAGTCCGGCCGGGCGAGCCTGGACGTGGTTGACGTCGGCGGCGGGACCGGCGGCTTCGCCGTCCCGCTCGCGAGCCTCGGGCACAGCGTGACCGTGGTCGATCCCAGTCCCGACTCGCTGGCAGCCGCGCAGCGGCGGGCGGCGGAGGCCGGAGTGCCGCTGCGCGCCGTGCAGGGCGACGTCTCCGACCTGGCCGCCGTCACCGAGGGGGGAGGCCCCGGCGGCCGGGGCGCGGACCTGGTCCTGTGCCACAGCGTGCTCGAGTACGTCGATTCCCCCGAGGCCGCGATGACCGCGATCGCCGCCATCCTGCGCCCCGGCGGCGTGGTCAGCGTGCTCGCTGCCAGCGCGGTCGCGGCCGTGATCCACCGGGTCCTGGCCGGGCGCTTCGACGAGGCCAGGAGGCTGCTCGCGGCGGTTCCCCTGCCGCCCGGCGAGCTCGGCCCCGACGGCGGGACCGGCGCCGGCTACGCCGGGGCCGGCGGGGAGGCCAGCCCAGGCGGGCAGGCCGGTACCGGCGATCCGGGCATCGCTGGCCCGGAGGGGATACCGCGCCGGTTCACCCTGCCGGCGGTCGTGGGGCTGATCGAGCGGGCCGGGCTTCGCCCCGGGCCCGGGCACGGCGTCCGGGTGTTCACGGACCTGGTGCCTGCCAGCCTCACCGATACCGACCCGGGCGCGGCCGGCGCGCTGGCCGCCCTGGAAGAGGCCGCCTCCGCCCATCCGGCGTTCCGCGGCATGGCCACCCAGTTCCACGTGCTCGGATTCCGGTAACCGATGCCTGCCGACGCGGATGACGCGGGCTGCCACATTCTCCACGTCGATATGGACGCGTTCTACGCGAGCGTCGAGATCCGCGATCGCCCGGAGCTGTCCGCCGCGCCGGTGGTGGTCGGGGCGTCCGGCGGCCGCGGCGTCGTTCTGTCCGCCTCCTACCCGGCGCGGGCGTTCGGCGTCCGCTCGGCCATGCCGGTGACGCGGGCCCGGCGGCTGTGCCCGCAGGCGGTGTTCATCCCGCCGCGGCATGACGCCTACGCCGCCGTCTCCAAGGAGGTCATGGCGATCTTCCGCTCGTTCACCCCGCAGGTGGAGCCGCTCGCGCTCGACGAGGCGTTCCTGGACGTCTCCGGGACGCTGCGGCGCGTCGGCCCGCCCGCGACGATCGGCGCGATGATCAGGGAACAGGTGGCCGAGCAGCAGGGCATCACCTGCTCGGTCGGGATCGCGACCTCCAAGTTCGTCGCCAAGATCGCCTCGGCGGGATGCAAGCCGGACGGGCTGTCCATCGTGCCCTCCGGCGGGGTCCTCGCTTTCCTCCACCCGCTGCCGGTATCCGCGCTCTGGGGGGTGGGGGAGCGGACGGAGCAGCTGCTGGCCAGGCTCGGCCTGCGCACCATCGGCGACATCGCGAGCACGCCGCTCGCCTCGCTGCAGCGTGAGCTGGGCGTGGCGCACGGCACGCACCTGCACGCCCTTGCCTGGGGCCGGGACGAGCGCGCCGTGGTGCCGCACGTGCCGGAGAAGAGCATCGGCGCGGAGGAGACGTTCGCCACCGATATCGATGACCCGGGGCTGATCCGCAGGGAACTGCTCAGGCTGTCCGAGCGTACCGCCCGCGGCCTGCGCTCATCCGGGTGCCTGGCCCGCACGGTGGTGGTCAAGCTGCGGCTGGCCAACTTCACCACGATGACCAGGTCGCGCACGCTGGCCGAGCCGACGGACGTGGCCCGCACGATTCACGAGACCGCGTGCGCGCTCTATGAGGCCGCCGGGCTGGACCGGGCCCGGCTGCGCCTGGTCGGGGTGCGCGCTACCGGCCTCGTCCCCGCGTCCGCCGCGGCCACCCAGCTGGCCCTCGGCGAGCGGCCGGCTTCCTGGCGCGAGGCCGAGCGTGCGGTGGACAAGATTGCCAGGCGGTTCGGGGCGGACGCGGTGCGGCCCGCCGCCCTCGTCCCGGACGAGCGTGACAGGATGCGCGGACACGCGCCGCCTGGCGACCGGGACGATAGCGGCCTAAGCTGGGCAGACGGGTGAAATCTGGGCATGCGTACGGCTCATCCTCCCGCCAGGAAACGGATCAGCATGATGAATGTGGCAGGACCCGCCACCGGTGGTAGGCAACGCCGCATTCATGACCCGGCCACCCCGCCGCCTCTCACCTGCGTTGCTCCCGTGACGGATGGGACGTCAGCCGCCACCTTTCGCGTTACCGGTTCACCTGGTGTGGGTACGGGCTTCCAAGCGGCGTGCCGGCCCTCGTATCCTGGGCATAGATCCCGCGTATGTGAGGTGAAGGTGATCGCAGCACGACCCGGCTCACCCGAGAGGCCGCATGGGAGGCGCCATGCCGCTCTCTGAGCATGAGCAGCGCATGCTCGAACAGATCGAAAAGGCGCTGTATGCCGAGGATCCGAAGTTCGCCCAGAGCGTCCGCGCGCGGGATCCCCGGATCCACTACCGGCGCAGGGTGGTCCTGGCAGCCATCGGATTCCTGATCGGCGTGGGCCTGCTGCTCGCCGGTGTCATCATCAAGTACATCCCCATGGGTGTCGCGGGGTTCCTTGTCATGCTCACCTGCGCCATGTGGGCGCTGACCAGCTGGCGGCACATGAACGGCACCGCGCCGCGGCGCGGTCCTGCCGCCGCCCCGCGCAAGCGCCGCAGCCGGGAGACCGGCCAGGGCTTCATGGAGCGGCTCGAGGAGCGCTGGCGGCGGCGTCAGGAGGGTGACCGCTAGGGACAGCGGCCGCCTTCCCGCGGGGGCTCCGCTCAACCCTCGTCGCGGGCGGCTCGCCTCAGCCCCGCGGGCCGCTCACCTCAGCCCTCGTCGGCGGTGCTCGTCCGGGCCACCCGGCCGCGCACCCGGGCCGATGCGACCTCCAGCCAGCCGAACACGTCCAGCGCGTGGGACAGGCTCTGCCGCATCCGCTCCGCCGCCGAGGAAGGCAGCAGCCGTGCCCGCCACCGGGCGGACCGGGTTACCGACGCGGAGATCGCGCCGCGCACCGCGATCACGTCGGCGGGGAGCGTGCCGGAGGGTCCGGCTTCCCGCGCGTAGCTGGCTCGTTCCTCGGCCTGGGCGATCCGGAGCAGCGCCGCGCGGCCGGACTCCGCCAGCCGGAACTGCGCGGCCACCCTCTTCGCCACGGCGCGCGGCGTCTCTCCCGGATCGTGCCCGACGCCGTTGTCGGCCAGGTCGTCCAGCAGCTCGAACCAGGCAGCGTGCGCACGGGCCGCGTCGGTGTGCGCGGTCAGCCAGCGCCGCCGCCTGATCAGCGACCTGGCTGCCCGCGGCGTCACCAGTGCGGCGGCCAGCACTGCGGCCAGGGCGAGGAGCAGCACGTCAAGGCCGCCGCCCCCGTGTCCGGGGACCAGCCCGGCCCCGCTTGTCGCGGTGAGCCCCCCCCTGCGCCCGGGGCCGCCGTCCGGCACCCCGCGAACATGGCGGGCCCCGCCGCTCAGCGGCGTGGTAGTGCCCCCGGTGCCGTGCCCGGTCCCGCCGGAACCTGTCCCGCCGGAACCGCTCGACTGGATGTAGGAGGGCGCGCTCGCCGTGCCCTGGCCTATCGCGCCGCCGGGCGGCGTCGGCTCCATCCGCAGCCAGCCGAACCCGCGGAAGTACAGCTCGGGCCACGCGTGCGCATCGCTGGTCTTGACCACGTAGTTCCCGTCGCCCGTGGAGGTCCCTGCGGTGTAGCCCACGACGACCCGCGCCGGGATGCCGACCAGCCGGGCGAGTACCGCCATCGCGAAGGCGAAGTCCTGGCAGTACCCGGTCCTGGTCTTCAGGAAGTTCCTGATGCCGGCCGCGCCGGCGGGATAACTCACGCTCAGGCTGTACTTGAACCGGCCGGAAATGAACCAGTTGTTCAGGGCGATGGCTTCGGCGCCAGGCGTCGCCGCGTTCTTGACGATCTGCCGGGCGTACGCCCTGAGCGAGCGGTAGGACGGCGGGACGGTGAGGTACTGGCCCATCGGGCCTGCCCCGGCGGGGGCCCCGGCCAGCGCTTCGGGGAGAGGGCTGACGTCGAGGCTGCGGACCCTGTAATGCAGCCCGGACACGGGCTGGGCGGTGTTGTACAGCATGAGCGTCCCCGGATCCGCCAGCCAGCTGCCGGGGCTGGTCAGCTGCCGCGGCGAGTAGGGCGCCGGCAGGAACACGTCCGTGGCCAGCGTCCCCGTCCGGATCGAGACCGACGTCTGCACGCTGGGCCGTTTCCCGGCCGGCAGCCCGGGAACGGCGGGGAGCCGCCCCGTGCTGCCCAGGCGGACGGCCTTGCCGGTCTGCTGCATGCTCCAGCTGCTGTCGCTCAGCGTGCCGAGCACGAACATCTGCAGGTACTGCGGGTTCGGGTCCGTCGTGTGGTACGTGAGCACCACCGTCGGCTTGGCCTCCTGCAGCTGGCGGTTCATCAGGACCAGGGGGTCCGGGGCCAGCCCGGCCCCCGGCCCGTCCCCCACCCCGAGCCCGCGATGACTGCTGGGGAAGAGCTTCTGGGCGTGCAGGCTGGGAACCAGCAGGGGGACGAACAGGGCAACGGCGACGGCGGCGAGGCCGATGCGGCGCCCCGAGGCGGCCAGCGCCCGCGTGCTGGGGCCGCTGCCGAGCTCCCCGGCGTGCTCGTCCTGGCCTGCGCTCCAGGGGGTGACCAGCCGGCCCCACAGCCGCAGGCGCTCCTGTCCGTCGGCGCTGAGCAGGGCCAGGTAACCCGCCATGCCGACGCAGAAGACGACCGCATCGCTCAGTGCGTTCTTTCCCGCGCCCGTGGCGACCGGGATGCTGAACAGCACGAGCAGCGGCAGGCCCGCCAGGGCGCTCCGGCGGAGCCGTACCGCGACGAGGTCGGTCAGGACAGCGACCAGGCCGATTCCCCCGGTCGCGATGAGGACGATCCCGCGCAGCGCGGGCACGGGGATGGCGTACTGCTGCGTTTCCTGCATCCCCTGCCCGGCCAGCCGCCACAGCGCGGCCAGCGAGGCGCCGGTGGGGAAAACGTGCAGGAAGGATGATTTCGCCGAGTAGAGCAGGTTCAGGTAGAGCAGCAGGCCGAGCAGCGAGGCGAGCAGGCAGACGGCGGCCGGCAGGGCGCGCACGGCACGCAGCCGTGTCGCGGTGCCGATGGCGGCAACCACGATGATCGCCCCCAGGCCCGCCCAGAACCACTTGCCGCCGGCCAGCAGCGGGAACAGGCCGGTGGAGGCAGCGGCTGACGCGATCGCGGCGGTGACCGTCAGCCGGTGATTCACCGGGTCACCTCCGGTATGTAGCGGGCGGCCTGGCCCTGCCCTGCCGCCTGCACCTGATGCAGCCGCTGCCAGGCCGCCGCGAGCGGGGTATCCGCGCGCAGCGTCGTCACCCGCCAGCCGGCCGCCGTCAGCACGGCGGCGGCATCTTCCGTCCCGTCCGGGCCGCCGGCCTGCTGGCCCGCCTCCCAGGTCGAGACGGCGAGGAGCAGGGCGAGCGCCGGCGTGCTGGCCCGGTGGCTGGCCGCGAGGCTCCTGGCCTGCGCGGCCTGCAGGTGGCCGGCCACGACGATGAACAGCCCGCTGGCCCGGGGCATCACGGCGGAAAGCCCGGCCCCGAGGTCGGTTCCGGCCGACGGCTTGACCACGGCCAGGGAGTCGAGCAGGACATCCTCGAAGTTGCCGCCCGCGGTGATCGAGCCGGCATCGGTGACGAGCTGGCCCGCGAACCCCTGCATGGCCAGGTGCACGCCGATCGACGCCGCGGCGCTGACCGCGGACTCGAAGGAGGACGACGACCCGCTGCCCGCGTGTGCGCGGCGCCTGGTGTCCAGCAGCAGCACGGCGTGATTGCGCCACTGCTGCTCCTCGCGGCGCACCATCAGCTCGCCGTAGCGCGCGGTGGACCGCCAGTGCACCCGGCGCAGCTCGTCGCCGTCCCGGTAGGGGCGGGGGGCGGGGTCATCTTCCCCGGCAGCGGCGGCGACTCTCGCCCGGCCCTCGCCGTCACCCAGCCAGCTGCCCGGTACCACGGTCCCCGGCAGCGGCACCACCTTCGGCGAGACCACGAGCGTGCTGCGGGTGGTGAACGAGCGGCCGAGTTCCACCAGCCCGAACGCGTCCGCGACACGGAGCTTCAGCGGCCCCACCGTGAACTTGCCCCGCACGTCCGAGCGAAGCGGGTAGTCGAGATCCCGGCAGCCGCCGCCCTCGATCCGCTCGAGGACGAACCGGGGGCGGCTGCCCAGCGAGAACGGAACGGTGTCCTCGGCCAGCAGCAGGCCAGTGGGCAGCTTCGAGACGTTCTCGATCCGCAGGTTCACGTGCACGGCCTGGCCCGCGGGCACCCGGCCGGGGCTGAGCTGGCGCAGGCAGCCGAGCCGGTAGCGGGTCCGGCCGGCGCCGAGCGCGGACAGCAGCGGCAGCAGGAAGATCAGGGCGCCGACGCGCACCAGGTCTCGCTCGCCGAGCGCCAGGCCGCAGATTCCTGCCGCCCCGCCGGCCGCCAGGAAGCACCTGCCCCTGGTGGTGAAGCCCGCCAACAGCGACCGCATGGCTGCCTTCCCTTCGGCGCCGGGACTCAGGTGCGCGGCGGCAGCGGCAGGCGCTCGATGAGCCTGGCGAGCACCCGGTCAGGCAGCTTGCGCTCGATGATCGCGTCGGCCGTCGGCAGCAGCCGGTGGGCGAGGACCGGCACCGCGAGCGCCTGGACGTCATCGGGGATGACGAAGTCGCGGCCCTCGAGCGCCGCATACGCGCGGCAGGCGCGGAGCAGGTGGAGAGTGGCCCGCGGCGAGGCACCCAGGCGCAGTTCCTGGCTGGACCGGGTCGCGTTCACCAGGCTGATCACGTAGTGCCTGATCGGATCCGCCACGTGCACGCCCCGGACGGTGGCGATGAGCTCGCGCATGTCGCTGCCGGTCGCCACCGGCTCCAGCAAGTCCAGCGGCGAGAACAGCCCGTGCGTATCGATCATCTCGAGCTCTGCCTCGGGGGAGGGGTAGCCCACCGAGATGCGCGCGGTGAAACGATCCAGCTGAGCCTCGGGAAGGGGATACGTCCCTTCCATTTCGATGGGGTTCTGCGTCGCTATGACCATGAACGGGGACTCGAGCTTGTAGGTCGTGCCATCCACGGTTACCTGACGCTCTTCCATGCACTCCAGCAGCGCGGACTGGGTCTTGGGGGAGGCCCGGTTGATCTCGTCGCCGACCAGGATGTTGGCGAACACCGGCCCGGGCTTGAACTCGAATTCCCGCAGTTCCTGATTGAACGCGTTGACCCCGGTGATATCGCTCGGCAGCAAGTCGGGGGTGAACTGGACCCGCCGCACCGTGCAGTTGATGGACCTGGCCAGCGCCTTGGCCAGCATCGTCTTGCCGACGCCGGGCACGTCCTCGATCAGCATGTGCCCCTCGGCCAGCAGCACCGTCAGGGCCAGCCGGATCGTCCCGGCTTTGCCGTCGATGACCGACTCGATGGCCTTGCACGCCAGGTGCGCCGCCTCAATCTGTTCCGCGAGCGGGCGCGTGGCACCCTGCCCCGTGTCGACCGCCACATGGCCTCCTCGCGTTCTCAGGACAGGCTACCCAGCGCAGGGTTTGCCACGAAATAAACCGTCAGCGTGAGGGCTGCGCCTTCGACAGTACGTCTTCGGGTGATACGTACGCGAGGTAGGTAACGGTTCGACGCCGAGCCGTGAAGCTTTTGTGCTCTTCGCGTACCCCCGCGGCAGATTCGCCGCGGTATCGGGCAGCCCGCGGGATGTACGCGCGCATGTTCCCGTGTCCCGCCCGGTGCCCCACTCCTTCCCCACCTTCCCCCACCGCGCTCTAGCTGGGGCTTCTTGCGCCGAACCCGTCGCCAGACAGGGTTTGGGCGATTGACGGTGGGGAAATGTGGAGTACAGTGGTGCGCCGTGGGGTAAGTCTCCCGTCTGGCCGCCGGGGAGGGGGTGCGTGCCGGTGTTCCTCGGCACTCACACACCGCGCCTCGACGACAAGGGGCGGCTTTTCCTGCCTGCCAAGTACCGAGACGAGCTCGCCGGAGGACTGGTGATCACGAAGGGCCAGGAGCGCTGCCTCTTCGTCTTCACGCTGGCCGAGTTCACCCAGATGACCGAGAAGCTGCGCACGGCACCGGTGACGTCGAAGGCGGTCAGGGACTACCTGCGGATCCTTTTCGCCAGCGCGTCCGACGAGACGCCGGACAAGCAGGGGCGCATCACCATTCCGCTCGCGCTGCGCGAGTACGCGGCACTGCAGCGCGACTGCGCCGTGATCGGCGCGAACACGCGGCTGGAGATCTGGGACGCGGAAGCCTGGCAGAGCTATCTGGGCCAGCAGGAGGACGCATTCTCCGCTGCCTCGGAGGAGGTGCTGCCCGGGATTCTCTGAATCCGGAATCCCTGAAGACTTGCTCAAACCCTGTCTGTGAGCTATTGCCGCAGGTCAGGCGCCCAGAACAGATCGGCACAGAAACAGATCGGCACAGAAACAGATCGGCACAGAAACAGATCGGCACGAAAGTTTTGAATAAGCCTTCGTGTGCCCGGCGAGGTCTTCGCCCGCGTCCGGGCGGTCAGGCCGGCTGGCGTCCCTTCCCCGGCGCCAGGCGGCAGCGACGACCGGCGCTCGCGCGGACGGAGACCTAGCCGGGCACACCGGCAGCAGACAAGGAACGGCGGATACGGGAGGGGGCTGTCGTCGGTGACAGCGGCCGCGCACGTCCCGGTCATGGCCGGGCGGGTCGCTGCCCTCCTCGCCCCCGCGCTCGAGCAGGAAGGCGCGGTGCTGGTGGATGCGACCCTCGGCCGGGCGGGGCACGCGCGGGCGCTGCTCGAGGCCCATCCGGACCTCGCGCTGATCGGCGTCGACATGGACCCGGCCGCGATCGAGGAATCCCGGCGGCTGCTGAGCCGCTACGCCGCCCGGGTCACTCTCGTGCACGCCCGCTACGACGAGATGGCCGAGATACTGGCCGGCACCGGCCGCCGGCGGGTACAGGGCGTCCTGTTCGACCTGGGCGTCTCCTCGCCGCAGCTCGACGACCCGGCCCGCGGCTTCGCCTACTCCTACGACGCGCCGCTGGACATGCGCATGGACAGCACGCGCGAGCTCACCGCGGCGCAGGTCGTGAACACCTACCCGGCCGACCGGCTGGCCGCTGTGCTGCGCGACTTCGGCGAGGAGCGGTTCGCGGGCCGGATCGCCCACGCCCTCGTGCGGGAACGCGCGCGCGCGCCACTTTCCACCACCGGGCAGCTGACCGATGTCATCCGCGCGTCGATCCCGGCTCCGGCCAGGCGCACCGGCGGCAACCCGGCCAAGCGCACCTTCCAGGCCCTGCGCATAGAGGTGAACGGGGAACTGGAGGCGCTGGGGCGGGCGCTGCCCGCCGCGCTGGAGTCGCTGGCGCCGGACGGGCGGATCGTCGTGCTCGCTTACCACTCGCTCGAGGACCGGATGGTCAAGCGCGCGTTCGCCGAGCGGACAACCGACACCACCCCGCGCGAGCTGCCCCAGCTGCTGCCCGCGATGCGCCCGCGGTTCCGGCAGCTCACCAGGGGCGCGCTGCGGCCGTCCGCCGAGGAGGTGGCCGCCAACCCGCGGGCGGCATCGGCCCGGCTGCGGGCGGTCGAGCGGGTCGGCGAGGCAGCGTGAGCGAGCCAAAGGGGCGCGGTGCCGCCCGGACTGAGGAGCGAGGCACGAGCGACGGGGGAAGGCGGCGCCTCAGAAGCGCCCCGGAGGCGAGCGAGCGAGAAATCGGTCCCGAGGTGCTCACGTCGAGAGGTGACAGATGGCAACCGGTCTGATCGGCGACACGGCGGGGTCGCGGCCGCGCGCGCCCGGCCAGCCGCGGCGCACGCGGGCCGCAGGCCGCCCGGGACTAGCGCAGCGGCCGGGGAAACCGGCTGAGCCGGAGCTCCTGCGGCCAGGTGCCCGCCCGGGACCAGCCCGGCGCCCGGGACCGGCGCAGCGGCCGGGGGAACCGGCCGAGCCGGAGCTCCTGCGGCCAGGTGCCCGCCCGGGACCAGCCCGGCGCCCAGGACCTGGGCAGCGCCCGGCCGCGCGCCCGGGACCGGTCGGCGGCCGCACGGCCGGGACGGCCGCGCCGGCGCCGGATCAGGCCACCGGCACCCGGGCCGCGGCGCGGCCGCAGGCACGCCCGCGGGCCCCGTTCGTCCTGCTGCTGCTCGGGCTGCTGGGCGGCGGGCTCATCTGCCTGCTGCTCATCAACACCACCCTCGCCCAGGGCTCCTTCCAGATACAGGCGATGCAGCAGAAGAACACCGCTCTCACCCAGCAGGTGCAGGCGCTGCAGCAGCAGACGACGCAGCAGGAGTCGCCGGCGTCCATCGCCGCGCGCGCCCGGCAGCTGGGCATGCAGCCGGCAGGCAGGCTCAGGTTCATCGACCTGAAGAGCGGGCGCATCTACAGCGAGCCGGCCCGCGTGCCTGACGTGCCCTACGCCGTCCCCGGATACACGCCATGAGCGACGCCCGCGGCGGCGACGGCCCGGACCGTCCGCGGGCCGCGCGGAGCGTGCGCCGCCCCGCCGGACCCATCCGCCGGGGGCCAGGCCCGGCGGCGCGAGGCGGCCCGGACCGGCGGAGCACCCAGGGCCGCCGGCCGCGCGGCGAGCCGTCCGGGCCCGCCCAGCGGGCGCAGGCCCGGCCGCGCCGGGACGACGGGCGCAACGGTGCCGGGCAGCGGCTCGGCCGGCCGCGCGGCGAGGTGGTCCTGCCGACCGGCCGCGCCAGCCCCGCGCCGCCGCGGCGGCCGGCGGGCCGTCAGCCGCCGGGCCGTCAGCCGCCGGGCCACCCGCCGCCGGGCCGGGACGCCGGCGGCTCCCGGCGGCTGGCCCGGCAACGACCCGGCCCGCGGCCGCCGCGCCGGCCGCGGGCGAGACGCCGGAGCACGCTGAATCGCGGCGACCCGGCGCGCCTGCTGCGCGCCACCCTGCTGTGCGTCGCGTTCGCGCTGTCGCTGTTCGCCGGCGCTCGTGCAGCTGCAGGGGATGGAGGGATCCAGGTACCGGACGCTGGCCGACCTGCAGCGGGTGCAGACCGTCCAGCTGCCCGCGGTGCGCGGCAGCATCACGTCCGCGGACGGCGCCACCCTGGCGGCGACGCTGGAGACCGACATGGTGTTCGCCGACCCCAAGCTGATGAGCGTGGCGCAGGAGCCGCAGGTCGCCGCCGCGCTGGCGGGCCCGCTCGGCATGACGCAGACGGCCATACTCAGCCTCATCCAGCATCCGAGCTCGCCGGAGTACGTGGTGCTGAAGAAGGCGGTTCCCGCGCAGACCGGCAACCGGATCGCCGCGCTCAGCCTGCCGGGCAGCCAGCTCGGCCACCTGCCGGGCATCGGCCTGCAGCCGTCCTACAGCACCAATTACCCCAACGGGCAGCTCGCCGCCAGCCTGATCGGGTTCACCAACACCGACAGCGCCGGCAACCTGATCGGCGAGGCCGGCATCGAGTCCCAGTACAACTCCCTGCTCGCCGGGCGGCCCGGCACCGAAGAGGTGCAGACGACAGCCACCGGCCAGCCGATACCGCTCGCACAGGCCACGCTGAAACCCACCGTGCCCGGCCGCAGCATCCGGCTCACCATCATCTCCTCGATCCAGTACGCGGCGGAGCAGGCCTGCCAGCAGCGGGTCCTGCTCACGCACGCCGCCTACTGCACGGCGGTGGTCATCCAGCCGCACACCGGCCAGATTCTCGCGATGGCCCAGTACCCGACGTTCGACCCGGCCGCCCCGGCCAGCCTGGCGGCCACGACCAACGACTCGGTGGCCAACGTGTGGCAGCCGGGCAGCACCGCGAAGGTGATCACGGTGGCGGCGGCGCTGGAGCGCGGCGGGCAGACGGCGATGAGCCCCTACACGGTGCCCTACCAGATCACCGTGCACGGCTACCCCTTCCACGACGCCGAGGTCCACCCCACCCTGCACCTCACCATCGCCGGCATCCTCGCCAACTCCAGCAACGTGGGCATGGTCCAGGTCGTCAAGCACGTGCCCCCGGCCGTCCAGTACGGGTACCTGAGCGCGTTCGGGCTGGGGAAGTCCACCGGGCTCAGCCTGCCGGGGGCCTCGGACGGGATCCTGCCGGCGCCGTCCCGGTGGTGGGGGGACACGCGCTACACGCTCGCGTTCGGCCAGGGGGTCGCGGTCAACGCGGTCCAGATGGCCAGCGTCTACGCGACCATCGCCAACGGCGGGGTGCGGGTGCAGCCGTCCATCGTGGCCGGCACCTCCAGCGCGAGCGGGCAGTTCGTGCCGTCCGCGACACCGCGGGGGCACCGCGTGATCAAAGCGGCGACCGCGCGCACGCTGACCGCGATCCTGCAGCAGGTTCCCATGCTGAACGCCCAGGCGGGAGTGCCGTGGGGCGAGATCGCCGGCTACCCCATCGCGGCGAAGACGGGCACCGCGCAGGAGTGGAACGCGGCCCAGCGCTGCCTGTGCAGCTACGGCTCCAGCTACATCGGCATGGCCCCGGCGAACAACCCCCAGGTCGTGGTCGCGATCAACGTGCAGGACCCGAGGGGCTCCGCCTACTTCGGCAACCAGGTAGCAGGACCGGTCTTCTACCAGGTGATGCGGGCCGCGCTCCAAACGCTGAAAATACCGCCGAATTACGTCCAGCGTCCGAACGTGCGGCTCACGGCGCCGTGATCGGAGGTAACCTCTGCGCGTGCCACCCGCCATGCGTCCTGCCAGCGGGCCGCCGGCTGCCCGCCCGGCCAGCGCCAGCCTGCCCCCGCGGCCGGCCCGCGTAGCGCCGCGCCCGCTGACCGGGCTGGCCAGCCTGCTCGGCGTGAAGATGACCAGCCCGGCCGAGCAGGATCCGTTCACCGGACCCGGCGGGCCGCCCGCGCTGACCGGCGTGACGCACGACTCGCGCCTGGTCCGGCCCGGCGATCTGTACGCTGCGCTGCCGGGGACGCGCCAGCACGGGGCGCAGTTCTGCCGGGAGGCTGCCCGGGCCGGCGCCGTCGCCGTGCTGACCGACGCGGGCGGCCGGGACCTGGCCACGGCCTGCGCGCTGCCGGTGTTCGTGCTGACCGACGTGCGGGCCAGGCTCGGCGAGGTGGCGGCCTGGATTTACGGCCGGCCGTCGCAGCGGCTGCTGCTGATCGGCGTGACCGGGACGAGCGGCAAGACGACCACCAGCTACCTGCTCGAGTCCGGGCTGCGGATGTCCGGCCACCGGACCGGCCTGATCGGCGGCGTGGAGACCAGGGCCGGCCAGCTCACCGCGGCCAGCGAGCTCACCACGCCCGAGGCCACCGACCTGCAGGCCCTGTTCGCGGTGATGGCCGAGCAGGAGGTCACCGCCGCGGCGATGGAGGTGTCGAGCCACGCGCTCGCCCTCGGCCGGGTCGATGCCGCGGCCTTCGACGTCGCGATCTTCACCAACCTGTCGCAGGATCACCTCGATTTCCACGCGAGCCTGGACGACTATTTCAACGCCAAGGCCGCCCTGTTCACCCCCCGCTACTGCCGGGCAGGCGTGGTGAACATCGACGACGCCAGGGGGCGCGAGCTGACCGGCCGCGCCCAGATACCGGTCACCACGTTTTCCGCCGCGGGCAGCGCGGCCGCCGACTGGCGCGCCGCCGATGTCCGCTGCGGCGCGGACGGCAGCGCGTTCCGGATCGTCGGTCCCGGGGGGGTCGAGGCCGACGCGACGATCGCGCTGGCCGGCCCGTTCAACGTGGCCAACGCGCTCGGCGCGGTGGTGGCGCTGGTGGAGGCGGGTATCGGGCTGCAGGCCGCGGTGGCCGGCGTCGCCGCCTGCCCGGGCGTGCCCGGCCGGCTCGAGCGGGTGGACGCCGGCGACGGGCAGGACTTCACGATCCTGGTGGACTACTCGCACAAGCCGGGCGCGGTCGAAGCCGCGCTGCGGGCGCTGCGGCCGGTCACCCAGGGCAAGCTGGTGATCGTGCTCGGCTGCGGCGGCGACCGGGACCGGGCCAAGCGGCCGCTGATGGGCGCGGCGGCGGCCAGCCTGGCCGACGTGGCGATCCTCACCAGCGACAACCCGCGGTCAGAAGACCCGCTCGCCATCCTTTCCGCCATGCTCGAAGGAGCGGTCGGGGTGGATCGCCGGCACCGCGCGCACGTGATCGTCGAGCCGGACCGCGCGGCCGCGATCAGCCTGGCGGTGGGCGACGCGGCCAAGGGGGATGTCGTGCTGGTGGCCGGCAAGGGCCACGAGCGCGGCCAGTACATCGACGGGACGGTGATCCCGTTCGACGACCGCGTGGTGGCGGCCGAGGCGGCGGCCGCCCGGGCCGCGGCCGCCCTGGCTGCGGACGGGCACGGGCCAGCCGGGCACGGGCCAGCCGGGCACGGGCCAGACCTAACGGAGGGCTTCGAGTGATCCCGCTGTCGCTGGCGCAGATCGCGGGCATCACCGGGGCCACGCTCGACCGCGTGCCCGACGCCGCCGTCCTGGTCCGCGGGCCGGTCGTCATCGACTCCCGCGACGCCGCGCCCGGCGGCCTGTTCGCCGCGCTGGCGGGGGAGCGGGCGGACGGGCACGATTTCGCGGCGGCCGCCGTCGCCGCGGGCGCGGTCGCGGTGCTGGCCAGCCGCCCGGCCGGGGTGCCCGCGCTCATCGTCCCCGACGTGCAGGCCGCGCTCGCGCCGCTGGCCCGCGCGGTGGTGGACCGGCTGCCGCGGCTGACGATCGTAGGCATCACCGGATCGTCCGGCAAGACCACCACCAAGGATCTGCTCGCCCAGGTCACCGAGCGGCTCGGCCCCACGGTCGCGCCGCCCGGCTCGTTCAACAACGAGCTCGGCCACCCGCTCACCGTGCTGCGCGCCGACGAGCGGACCCGGTACCTGGTGCTGGAGCTCGGCGCCCGCGGCCGCGGCCACATCGCCCGGCTCTGCGCCATCGCGCCGCCGCGGCTGGGCGCCGTGCTGAACGTCGGCCGCGCCCACGTCGGCGGCTACTTCGCCGACCAGGCCGAGGTCGCGCAAGCCAAGGGCGAGCTGGTGGAGGCGCTGCCCGCCGGCGGCGTCGCGGTGCTCAACGCCGACGACCCCGAAGTAATAAAAATGTCATCCCGAACGGCTGCGCGCCCGGTCACCTTCGGCCGCGCCGGCCACGCGGATGTGCGCGCCGCGGACGTGACGGTGGATGCCGACGGCCGGCCATCGTTCACCCTGATCACGCCCGGCGGATCCGCGCTGGTCCGGCTGAACCTGCGCGGCGAGCACAACGTATCCAATGCGCTCGCCGCGGCCGCGCTGGCCGGAGCGCTGGGGATGACCCCGGCCGAGGTGGCCGGCGCGCTGTCGGCGGCGGTGGCCCGCAGCAAGTGGCGGATGGACGTGACGCGGCGTGCGGACGGGGTGCGGGTGATCAACGACGCTTACAACGCGAACCCCGAATCCATGCGCGCCGCGCTCACCGCGCTGGCCTCGATGGCGGGCCGGGGCCGCGCGTTCGCGGTGCTCGGCCAGATGGCCGAGCTGGGCGGCAACTCGCGGGCCTGGCACGAGGAGATCGGCGCGTTCGCGGCGCGGGCCGGCGTCAGCGGGCTCGTCGTCGTCGGGGAGCAGGCCGCGCCGATGCTGGCCGGGGCCAAGTCCGAGCCGGGCTGGCAGGGCGAGCTGCTGCACGTGCCCGACGGCCCGGCCGCGGTGGCCGCGGTGGCAGCCCGGATCGGCCCGGGCGACGCGGTGCTGGTGAAGGCGTCCCGCGCGGTGGGCCTGTGGGACGTCGCGTTCGCGCTGGCGGCGGAGGAGACGGCGTGAGGACGATCCTGGTCGCAGCCGGAGTCTCCACGCTGCTCGCGCTGCTCGGCACGCCGATAGCGATCCGGATGTTCCGCGCCCGCGGCTACGGCCAGGAGATCCGGGAGGACGGCCCGGCCGGGCACGCCACCAAGCGCGGCACGCCGACGATGGGCGGCACGGTGATCATCATCGCCGCGCTGGCCGGGTACTTCGTCGGCCACTACACCACCAGCGACCCGCTGTCGGCGTCCGGGCTGCTGGTGCTGATGCTGATGACCGGCCTCGGCATCGTCGGCTTCCTCGACGACTTCATCAAGATCTACAAGCAGCGCAGCCTCGGCCTGCGCAGCGGCGCCAAGCTGGGCGGCCAGGCGGTGATCGGCGCGCTGTTCGCGCTGCTCGTGCTGCGCTTCCCCAACGGCGCCGACATCACCCCCGCCGACCCGTACCTGTCGTTCCTGCGCGACTTCGGCCCCCCGATCGGCGCGGTCTTCTTCGGGCTCTGGATCGTCTTCATGATCGCCTCGATGTCGAACGGCGTGAACCTCACCGACGGTCTCGATGGCCTGGCCACCGGCGCCGCCGCGCTGGTGCTCGCCGCCTACGTGATCATCGGAATCTGGCAGGACCGCAACGCCTGCACCCTCGCCCTCGGGCCGCAGTGCTACGCCGTCCGCGACCCGCTCGACATAGCTGTCGTGGCCGCCTCGGTGCTCGGTGCCTGCCTGGGGTTCCTGTGGTGGAACGCGCCGCCGGCCAGGATCTTCATGGGTGACACCGGGTCGCTGGCGCTCGGCGGCGTGCTCGCCGGGCTCGCGGTCACCACCCGCACCCAGCTGCTGCTCGTCATCCTCGGCGGGCTGTTCGTGATCATCACGCTGTCGGTGGTCATCCAGGTCGGCTCGTTCAAGCTGACCGGCAGACGGGTGTTCCGGATGGCGCCGCTGCAGCACCATTTCGAGCTGCTCGGCTGGGCGGAGACCACGATCGTCATCAGGTTCTGGCTGATCTCCGGGCTGTTCATCGGCCTCGGCCTGGTGATCTTCTACGTGCAGTGGATGAGCCCGGCTTGACCGGCGGCCCGCCAGCGCCGCCTGGCCGGCCGCCGGGCAGCGGCGGCGGTGCGTCCTTCGACCGGCAGCTGGTCTGCGTGGCTGGGCTCGGCGTGTCCGGGCCGCCGGCCGCCCGGGCGCTCGCCGCCCGCGGCGCGCAGGTCATCGTCCTGGACGGCTGCGACGACGAGGTGCGCAGGCAGCGGGCGGCCGAGCTCGGCCGGCTGGGGATCAAGGTGCTGCTCGGCAGCGCCGCAGACGACGCGGGCGTGCCGCCGGGCACCGAGCTGGTGGTCACCTCGCCGGGCTGGCGGCCGGACGCGCCGCTGCTGGCCGCGGCGGCCGCCGCCGGGATCCCGGTCATCGGCGACGTCGAGCTGGCCTGGCGGCTGCGCCCGGTGTTCGGTGACGGCACCGCGCAGGCGTGGCTGGGCGTCACCGGCACCAACGGCAAGACCACGACGGTGCGGATGCTCGCGGCGATGCTGGACGCCGCGGGGCTGCGGGCGGCCGCCGCCGGGAACGTCGGCACCTCGGCGGTCGAGGCGGTCACCGAGGCCGGGCCCTACCAGGTGCTCGCCGTCGAGCTGTCTAGCTTCCAGCTGCACTGGAGCTCGTCGCTGCGGCCGCTGGCCGCGACCGTGCTCAACCTGGCCGCCGACCACATCGACTGGCACGGTGACATGGAGTCCTACGCTCGGGACAAGGCGCGCATCTTCGCCCCCGGGACGATCGCCGTGTGCAACGCCGACGACCCGTGGTCACGCCGGCTGGTCAGCGAGGCCAGCGGGCTGTCCCGGGTCATCCCGTTCCGGCTCGGCCGGCCCGGGCCGGGGGAGTTCGGCGTGTCGGGCGGTGACCTCGTCGACCGCGCGTTCGGCGGGACGGTGGTGCTCGCCCCGGTCAGCGACGTGCGGCCCGCTGCACCGCACAACGTGGCGAACGCGCTGGCCGCGGCGGCGCTGGCCCGCGCCTACGGGGTGGACGCGGCGGCCGTCGGCGCCGGGCTGCGCGCGTTCGAGCCCGAGCCGCACCGGATCACCCGGGTGGCCGAGATCGGCGGCGTGACCTACGTGGACGACTCGAAGGCGACGAATCCGCACGCGGCGGCCGCCTCGCTGGCCTCCTGCCCGTCGGTGGTCTGGGTGGCCGGCGGGATGCTGCGCGGCGAGGCCGCCGACATCGACGATCTTGTCCGCGGGGCGGCCTGGCTGCGCGCGGCGGTGCTGCTGGGCCGGGACCGCGGCGTGCTGCGGCAGGCTCTCGCGCGACACGCCCCGGATGTCCCGGTCGTTGAGCTGGCCGGCACCGACACTGGGATCATGGACCGCGTTGTGACCGAGGCTGCTGCCCTCGCGGTACCGGGGGACACCGTCCTGCTGGCGCCCGCCGCCGCCTCCCTCGACATGTTCGCGAACTACGGAGCGCGCGGGGACGCGTTCGCCGCGGCGGTGCGGGCGCTGGCCGCGGCGTCATGAGCGCGGCCACCGTCGGCGGGACGGGGGCCGCCTTCCGGGACCCCCGCGGCGACCCCGGTGCAGGCGGCGCCGGTGCAGGCGGCTCCGGTGCGGGCGGCGACGGCGGTCCCGACGGGGCGCGCAGGCGGCCTTGTGCCGCGCGAGCCGCTGGCCGCCGTGCGCGCCCTGCTCGGCCGCCCGCTGCTGTCCTACTACCTGATCCTCGGGATCTCGATCCTGCTGCTGGCGCTCGGCCTGGTCATGGTGCTGTCCACCTCGTCGGCGTCCGCGCTGGTCAACGGCACGCCGCCGTACAAGGACTTCCAGAAGCAGCTGGTGGGTGTCGCGCTCGGCCTGCCGTTCATGTGGATCGCGGCCCGCTCGTCACCACGGCTCTTCCGGGCTATCGTCTACCCGCTGCTCGTCGTGTCGCTGCTCGGCCTGCTGCTGACGCTCATCCCGGGCGTGGCGGTGGTGTCCGGCGGCGCGTCCCGCTGGATCCAGATCGGCCCGCTGCAGCTGCAGCCGTCAGAGCTGGCCAAGTTCGCGTTCGTGCTGTGGGGAGCGGACCTGCTGGCGCGCAAGGAGAAGCTCGGCCAGCTGACCGACTGGCGGCCGCTGCTCTTCCCGCTGCTGCCGGGTGCCGGCCTCGTCTGCATGCTCGTCATGCTCGGCAACGACCTGGGCACGACGTTCGTGCTGCTCACCATCTTCCTCACGCTGCTGTGGGTGGTCGGCGCGCCGGGCCGGATATTCGCCGGCATGCTGTGCCTGATCGGCCTCGCGATGCTCATGATGATCATTGTCGCTCCCTACCGGCTGCAGCGCCTCACCAGCTTCATGAGCCCCCAGACCAACCCGGTCGGCGTGAACATGCAGAGCATCCAGGGCAAGTACGCGCTCGGCTCCGGCGGCTGGTTCGGCGTGGGCCTGGGCGCGAGCAGGGAGAAGTGGGGCTGGGTCCCGAACGCCACCACGGACTATATCTTCGCGATCATCGGCGAGGAGCTGGGCCTGATCGGCACGCTGTGCGTGTCGGCGCTGTACGGCGGCCTCGCCTACGCCGGACTGCGCATCGCCCGCCGGGTCGATGACACGTTCATGCGGCTCGCCGCCGCCGCCGCGACCGCCTGGATCGTGGCGCAGGCGGTGGTGAACATCGGGGCGGTGATCGGCGTGTTCCCGATCACCGGCGTGCCGCTCCCGCTGGTGTCCGAAGGCGTGTCCTCGCTTCTGGTCACCATGGCGACGCTCGGCATGCTGATGTCGTTCGCCAAGCGTGAGCCCGGAGCCAGGGAAGCCTTGGCCGCTCGGGGAGAAAGCGGCATGCGCCGCGTCCTAAGCTGGCTTGGCCTGTCGCATAGACGGGCCTGACCGGGGCCCGGCCGCAGGCGGGCGGAAGCACCGTGAAGGAAGCGAGGAGCAGTTGAGAGTTGTCCTGGCCGGAGGCGGCACGGCTGGCCACATCTCGCCGGCGCTCGCCCTGGCAGACGCGCTCCGCGAGGCCGATCCGTCGGCCGGGCTGACGTTCCTCGGCACCGAGCGGGGCCTGGAGACCAGGCTGGTGCCCCAGCGCGGCTACGAGCTCGCGACCATCCCCCCGGTGCCGCTGCCGCGCTCGCTGACGCCGCAGCTGCTCTCCGTCCCCGGCAGGCTGGCGGCGGCGGTCAGCGCGACGGCCCGGGTGCTCGACCAGACCGGTGCCGATGCCCTGGTGGGGTTCGGCGGGTACGTCTCGACGCCCGGCTACCTGGCCGCCAGGCGCCGCCGGGTGCCGATCGTGGTGCACGAGGCCAACCCCCGTCCCGGGCTGGCCAACCGGCTGGGCGCGCGGCTGACCCGGCACGTGTTCACCGGCAACCCGGGCGCGTCGCTGCCGCACGCCCGCTACATCGGCATCCCGCTGCGCCGGGAGATCACCGGGCTGGACCGGCTCGACCTGGTCGGCAAGGCGCGGGCGCATTTCGGCTTCCGGGCCGACCTGCCCGTGCTGCTCGTGACCGGCGGATCGCAGGGCGCGCGCTCGCTGAACCAGGCAGTTCTCGGCGCGGCAGGATCGATCCGGGAGGCCGGCGTGCAGCTGCTGCACATCGTCGGCCCGCGGGCCGACGTGCCGGTACCGCCCGGAGACGGGCCGCAGGCCGGGACCGGCCCGGCGCAGCTGGTCGTGCCGTACATGGACCGGATGGACCTCGCTTACGCGGCCGCCGACCTGGTGCTCTGCCGGGCCGGCGCGATGACCTGCGCCGAGCTGACGGCGGTCGGCCTGCCCGCCGCCTACGTCCCGCTCCCGCACGGCAACGGCGAGCAGATGCTCAACGCCGAGCCCATCGTGGCAGGCGGCGGTGGGCTGGCCGTCGAGGACTCCCGGCTGACCCCGGAGTGGATCCGCGGCACGCTGCTGCCCCTTCTGCTCGACCCCGGCCGGCTGGCGGGCATGTCCCGCGCCGCCGCCGCGCTGGGGGTGCGAGACGCGGACACCAGGCTGGCCAGCGAGGTGATCAGCGTCATCAGGGAGAGCCGGTGAACCGGCCGGGAGCAGCCGCGCCGCCGGCGGGCGCCGCAGTGCCGGGCGCCGCAGTGCCGGGCGCCGCCGTCCCGGCCACCGCGGGGCAGGCGGCCAGCGGTGCGGCGGTGCCGGTGGACCAGCTCGGCCGGGTGCACTTCGCCGGCATCGGCGGCGCCGGCATGTCCGGGATCGCGCGGATCATGCTCGCCCGGGGCGTCCGGGTGTCGGGCAGCGACGCCAGGGCCTCGGACCTGCTCACGGCCCTCGCCGGCCTTGGCGCGGACGTGCACGTGGGCCACGACGCGGCCAACCTCGGCGGCGCGGACACCCTCGTGGTCTCGACCGCGATCCGCCCGGACAACCCCGAGCTTGCCGAGGCGCGCAGGCGCGGGCTGCGCATCCTGCACCGGGCGGACGCGCTCGCCTCGGTGATGGCGGGCAAGCGGACTGTCGCGGTGGCGGGCACGCACGGCAAGACCACCACGACCGCCATGCTCACCACCATCCTGCTGACGTCCGGGGCCGGCCCGGGTACGCGATCGGCGGCGTGCTGACCGAGACCGGGCTGGGTGCCGCCTGGGGCGACGGCGAGATATTCGTCGCCGAAGCCGACGAGAGCGACCGCTCGTTCCTGCGGCTCTCGCCGGACGCCGCGATCGTGACCAACATCGAGGCCGACCATCTCGACAACTACGCCAGCCTGGCGGAGATAGCCGACGCTTTCGTGGCGTTCGGCCGCCGTATCTCGCCCGGCGGCCTGCTCGTGCTGTGCGCCGACCATCCGGGCACCAGGGCGCTGGCCGCCGCCGCGGCGGGCCTGCCGGTCCGGGTGCGCAGCTACGGCGAGTCACCCGCCGCCGACTACATGATCACCGGCGTGGTGCCGCGCGGGATGGGCATCAGCCTGACCGTGACCGCAGACCGGCAGCTGCAGGCCGGCGACGGCGAGCAGCGGATCGAGCTCGCGGTGCCGGGCCGGCACAACGCGCTCAACGCGGCCGCCGCCTTTGCCACCGCGGTCGAGCTCGGGGTGAGCTGGCCGCAGGCCGCCGCGGGGCTCGCCGCTTACCGCGGCACGCAGCGCAGGCTGGAGCCCAAGGGCGAAGCGGGCGGCGTCCGGGTGCTGGACAGCTACGCGCACCACCCGACCGAGCTGACGGCCGACCTGCGCGCGGCGCGCGAGATCGCCGGCGACGGGCGCGTGATCGCGGTCTTCCAGCCGCACCTGTACAGCCGGACGCGCATCTTCGCGGCGGAGTTCGGCGCGGCGCTGGGGCTGGCCGACCGGGCGTTCGTGCTCGATGTGTACGCGGCGCGGGAGGACCCGGAGCCAGGGGTGACGGGTCAGCTCGTCGCCGACGCGGTGCCGCTGCGCCGGGCGCGCTACCTGCCCGACGCAGCGGCCGTGCCGAAGGCGGTCGCGGATTACGCCCGGCCGGGCGACATCGTGCTCACCATGGGCGCGGGCGACGTGACCAGCCTGGGGCCGCTGCTGGTCAGCGTGCTCCGGGCCGGCAAGGCAGCGCGCTCGTGACCGGCGGGCCCGAGGGCAGAGACGGCACGCCCCGGCTGGCGGCCGATGTCCGGTCCGGCCGGCTACCGAGACCCGGTCCGGGCCGGCTACCGAGACCCGGTCCGGGCCGGCGGCCGAGATCCGGTCCGGTCCGGCGGCCGCCGGCGCCTGCCCGGGGCCCGCGGCAGATACTCGTCGCCCCGCCGCCGATGCGGCCCGGGGACCGCCGCCGCCCTCGCCCCGGGTCCGCGGCCAGGGGCCCCCGCGCGTTTGCGGCCAAGGCCCGGCGCCGGCTCGCCGCCCGGGCTCGCCGCGGGCCGGGGGCCGGGACTCCGTCGAAGCGGGGGCCCAGCCCCTACCGGACGGCGTTCTTCCTGCTCGCGGCCGCCGGGATCCTCGCCGCCTGCGGGTGGCTGCTGCTCGGCTCGCGATTCCTGGCCGTCCGGTCGATCCAGGTCACCGGCACGCACCTGGTACCGGAGTCCGAGGTGCTCGCCGCCGCCGGCATCCCCCTGGGACAGCCGCTCATCCGGGTGGACACCGGTGCCGCGGCCGGCCGGATCGAGCGGATCACCCAGGTGCAGTCGGCGCAGGTGAGCCGGCAATGGCCCGACGGCGTGCTGATCACCGTCCAGGAACGGACGCCGGCTCTCGCGGTTCCGCTGGTCGGTGGCGGGTTCGCTCTCGTCGACGCCTCGGGCGTGGTGGTGCGCCAGGTGAGGACGCAGCCCGCCGGAATGCCGCGGTTCACCCCGGCAGGGCCGCTGCCCGGCAACCCGGGGGTGCGGGCCGCGGCGAGCGTGCTGCGCCAGCTGCCGCCGGGGATCGCGCGCCGGGTCGTGCTGGTGACCGTCCCGACGCTGGACGCGGTCACGCTGCGCCTGTCCGGCCGGATAACGGTCGACTGGGGCAGCAGCGGCCAGCCGGCGCAGAAGGGGCGGGAGCTCGCCATTCTCCTGCACACCCGCGCGCGGTACTTCGACGTCAGCGCGCCCGGCACCGCCGCCACCGGCTGAGCCGTCAGCACGCGGCCGGCGCGTTGCTTACACGCGGATGAATCGCGACACGCCGGGCCCGTTCATGGCCGGTTGTTGACCCGGCTGGTAGCCGACCCTACTGTCCATAGCAATCGCCAGGTTGACATAAGTCTAAATCTCAACTTGAGGGTGAGAGTTCATCTGTATAAACCGCACAGGAATGCGGCAGGAAATGCGACAGGAGCATCCGAGCGGAAAGGTCCTTCCTCGTGGCAGCACCGCAGAATTATCTGGCGGTTATCAAGGTCGCCGGAATCGGTGGCGGCGGCGTAAACGCCGTAAACCGGATGATCGAAGAAGGACTTAAGGGCGTCGAGTTCATCGCGATTAACACCGACGCCCAGGCGCTGCTGATGAGCGACGCAGACGTCAAGCTCGACGTCGGGCGCGAGCTCACCAGGGGCCTGGGAGCAGGCGCGAACCCTGACGTCGGCTGCAAGGCAGCGGAAGATCACCGGGAGGAGATCGAGGAGGTTCTCAAGGGAGCCGACATGGTCTTCGTCACCGCAGGTGAGGGCGGCGGGACCGGTACCGGCGGGGCCCCGGTCGTGGCCAACGTGGCGCGCTCGCTGGGCGCGCTCACCATCGGCGTCGTGACCCGCCCGTTCGGTTTCGAGGGAAAGCGCCGCGGCGCCCAGGCCGAGACCGGCATCGAGCGGCTCCGCGAGGAGGTGGACACGCTGATCGTCATCCCGAACGACCGGCTGCTGTCCATCTCCGACCGGCAGGTCAGCGTCCTCGACGCGTTCAAGGCCGCCGACCAGGTGCTGCTGTCCGGCGTCCAGGGGATCACCGACCTGATCACCACGCCCGGCCTGATCAACCTCGACTTCGCCGACGTGAAGTCCGTCATGTCGGGAGCCGGCTCCGCGCTGATGGGCATCGGCTCGGCCCGGGGCGACGACCGCTCCGTCGCGGCCGCCGAGACGGCGATCTCCAGCCCGCTGCTCGAGGCCAGCATCGACGGCGCGCACGGGGTGCTGCTGTCGATCCAGGGCGGTTCCGATCTCGGCCTGTTCGAGATCAACGAGGCGGCCCAGCTGGTCTCCAACTCAGCGGCGCCGGATGCCAACTTCATCTTCGGCGCGGTCATCGACGACGCGCTCGGTGACGAGGTGCGGGTCACCGTGATCGCGGCGGGCCTCGGTGACAACCGGTCGCCGGGAGCCATGCTGGACACGGCGCGCGTCCTGTCCGGGCGCCGCGAGACGAACGGCCGCGCCGCCGTGACGCTCAGCGGCCGCAGCCCTGCCGCCAGCGCCGCGCCCGGCTACGCGCCGACGTTCGCAGCGCCGGCCGAGTCGGCCGCCGACGCAGCCCCCGGGCAGCTGGCCGAGCCGGCCGCCGGCGCCGACGCCGCGGCCGCCGGGCAGAACGGCCACGCACCAGTGCCGCCTCAGCCGGGCAGCCTGGATGCCGGTGCCGACCCGCCGGAGAGCGCCAGCGCCGGCCAGCCAGGCACCGCCGGCGCTCCGGACATGGCCGCAGACGACGACACGACCGACCTGGGCGCCGCCCCGCCCGCAGCGCCCGCACAGCAGCACGCAGACGCGCCCGGCAGGCTCGACCCCGTCGCCGCAGGTCGTGCCTTCGACGTTCCCAGCACGCGGCGCCGGCCCGTGGTCTTCGAGGAGGACGACGAGCTCGACGTGCCCGATTTCCTCAAGTGAGCCTTTTTCATCCTCACCAGGGCGGTCCGCGTACCGTGAGCGCGGAACAGGCGGATGAAAAAGGTTCAGTGAGGCGGGGGCCGCCGGACCTGCAGGCGCCCCCGGCGCGGCCGGCCAGCCCGCGAGCAGCCCGCAGCCCGCGCCCCAGGTGATTGTGCGCGCTGGCCCGGCGGTCCGGGTGCTGACACTGGCTCCCGGGGTGCGCGCCGCATTCACCGGCCGGCGCGGCGGCATCAGCTTGCCGCCCTACGAGTCGCTCAACCTGAGCGCGGGTTCGGGCGATGAAGAGGATGCCGTCGCGCGCAACCGCAGCCTGGTGGCCGCCGCCTGCGGGCTCCCGCCAGCCCGGATGACCTGGATGCGGCAGGTGCACGGCGCCGTCGTCGGCCGCGTGCAGGACCCGGCGGCACCCGCAGCGGCAGCGGCAGGCCAGGCGGCCGCCGGACTTGCCCGGGCCCGTGACGCGAGCTTCACATCGGTGCCCGGGCTTGCGCTCGGCGTCCTGTCCGCTGACTGCCCGGCCGTCCTGCTGGCCGACCCGGAGGCGGGAATCATCGGGGCGGCGCACTCGGGACGCACCGGCACGGCCCTCGGCGTCGTCCCCGCACTCGTGCGGGCGATGACCGGGGCGGGCGCCGATCCGGCCAGGATGCGCGCGGTCATCGGCCCTGGCATCTGCGGCGCGTGCTATGAGGTGCCCGGGCAGATGCGCGACGAGGTCGCGGCGGCGGTCCCGGGATCGGCCTGCGTCACCCGGGCCGGCACGCCCGGCCTTGACCTCCGCTCCGGGCTGGCCGGGCAGCTGGCCGCGGCGGGAGTGCGCCAGGTGCGGACCGACGCCAGGTGCACCGCGGAGGATCGTGACCTGTATTCCTACCGGCGCGACGGGCGCACCGGGCGGTTCGCCGGCCTGGTCTGGCTCCAGCCATGATGGGGGCGTGACCCAGCCCCCAGCGCCCGGCAGCACGGACGCGCGCCGCGACGAGATCGCCGCCGGGCTGGCGGAGGTCCGCGGCCGGATAGCCGCTGCCTGCCAGGTTGCTGGCCGCAAGGTGAGCGAGATCACGCTGATCGCGGTCACCAAGACCCGGCCCGCCTCCGACGTCGTCCTGCTCAGCGAGCTCGGCGTCACGGATGTGGGCGAGAACAAGGACCAGGAGGCAGCGCCCAAGGCCGCCGCTGTCGCGCAGCTGGGCGGACAAGGCCTCACCTGGCATTTCGTCGGCCAGCTGCAGACGAACAAGACCTCGAGCGTGGTCCGCTACGCCGATGTGGTGCACTCGGTGGACCGGCTCCGCCTGGTCAGCGCGCTGGGCAGGCACGCCGGGGAGGCGGGCCGGACGATTACCTGCCTGGTCCAGGTCAGCCTGGACGGGGATCCGTCCCGGGGCGGTGCCCAGCCGGGCCAGGTCGCCGCCCTCGCCGACGCGATAGCGGGGCAGGGCGGCCTCGTGCTGGGCGGGGTGATGGCGGTGGCACCGCTCGGCGAGGCGCCCGATGCCGCGTTCGCCAGGCTCGCCGGCATCGCCGCATCCGTCCGCAGCGCGCACCCCGGCGCCACCATGATCTCGGCGGGCATGAGCGCCGATCTGGAACAGGCAATCGCATTCGGCGCGACACACCTGCGTGTCGGTACGGCGTTGCTCGGCGCCAGGAGCGCCTTCGTCAGGTAATGTCCGACGCGTGAGCCCGGTATCGGGTCTCAGCGTCGCAGCGATTCGCGCGTCCTGGGGCGCCCGGTCGATTAGCGGGGCGGCACGACAGGCACGACGGAGGACGCAAGGATGGCCAGCGCGATGCGCAAGATGGCGGTCTACCTCGGCCTCGTTGAGGACGACCACCGCTACCAGGAAAAGTACGACTCCTACGAGGAGTACGACGAATACACCGACCAGGACGAGAGCCTGGAACCAGAGGACGGGCGTGAGACCGGTGAGGCTGACGTGCAGCTAGGCCAGGAGATCGTGCACTCCGGCGTGGACCGGCGCACGGCGACTCTCACCCAGACCACCGACCTCGCCAGGATCACCACACTGCACCCGCGTACATACAATGAAGCTCGTACTATCGGAGAGCACTTCCGTGAGGGCACTCCGGTGATCATGAATCTGACCGAGATGGTCAACAGCGACGCCAAGCGCCTCGTCAACTTCGCGGCGGGACTGATCTTCGGACTTCACGGGAGCATCGAGCGAGTGACCAACAAGGTGTTCTTGCTGTCGCCGGTGAACGTCGAGGTGACAGCCGAGGACAAGGCCCGCATCGCGGAGCGAGGGTTCTTCAACCAGAGCTAACGGTGCGAACCGGCTGGTTGCCAGCTCTCGGCAACCGCGGCGACCACCCAGGTGCCAGCCGCGGAGACAGGGCAGTGAAGTGGCGATCCTAAAGATCGTTCTGTACTACGTTCTGTGGATCTACCTGCTGATCCTGATCGGGCGGATGATCTTCGGCTGGATCCAGACATTCTCCCGGACGTGGGCTCCGCACGGCATCCTTCTGGTCATCGCCGAGGGGATCTTCACGGCCACCGATCCGCCACTGAGATTCCTAAGACGGTACATCCCGCCGCTCCGGCTCGGTAGTGTGGCCTTGGACCTCAGCTTCATGGTCCTGTTCTTCGTGGTTCTGATCATGGTGAATGTGGTCGTTCCCCGTATCTGAACAGTGCCGCCAGTTGAACACTCCAAGCGCGCCAAGGAGACGAGATGCCGCTGACGCCCGCGGACGTGCGGAACAAGCAGTTCAGTACAACCAGGCTCCGGCCCGGCTACGACGAGGAAGAGGTTGACGCCTTCCTCGATGAAGTCGAGACCGAGCTCGACCGGCTGCTCCAGGAAAACGAGGAGCTCCGGGCGAAGCTCGCCGAGTTCATGCGCGGCGGCAAGACGCCAGCACCGGCGCTCAGCTCACCGCTGCCCGAGGCTCAGCCAGAGCTGCTCACGCCCGAGCCGCCACGGCCCGAGCCTGAGCGCAGGCAGTCCGAGCCGGTGATGATGGGCGTGGCCCCTGCCGAGGACAACATGGACACCGCGGCGCGGGTCCTCGCCCTCGCGCAGCAGACCGCGGACCAGGCGATCGCCGACGCGAGGCGCGAAGCCGACGAGACCCTCGGCCGCGCGCGCCGCGAAGCCGATGACATCCTCAGCAAGGCACGGCGCCAGGCGGAGCAGATCACCGGTGACGCCAGGGCGCGCGCCGAAAGCCTGGAGCGAGATGCCCAGGAGCGGCACCGCCAGGCCATGGGCTCGCTCGTGCAGCAGCGCGAAGAGCTGGAGCGGCGCGTGGACGACCTCCGTGCCTTCGAGCGTGAGTACCGCAGCAGGTTCAAGGCCTACCTGGAAGGCCTGCTGCGCGATCTCGAGGCAGGAGCGTCCGACACAGGCGGGTTCCGTGCCATGGGCAGCGGACCCCAGCCCGTGCCGGCCGCGATCGCCCGCGCAGACGTGCGCAACGGCCAGTCAGCCCCGGCTGCGGCACCCGCGTACGCAGGCCAGGCAGAGGCTGCCGCGCACTCGGGCGCCTTCCGCCCGGCCGACGGCTCACCGCACGAGCGCCGCTGACCAAGGCGGCGCCCGGCGCTCATCCGGAGGGAAAGTTCCGTGATCCGGTTTAGCGCCGCGCTGGTCGTCGCGGGGCTGGGACTGCTCTTGGCTGGCGCGGTCGCCAGCGAACTGCCGCTGATCTACGCGGCGATCGCCGTGAGCGTGTGCGCAGCGCTCGCCCTCACGGCGGGCGTGATCGCGGGCCGTGATGAGATCTTCGGCCGGGGCGCGACGGCCGGAGGAGATGAACGAGCAGCCGATCGCGGTGCCACCCCCGGTCCAGGGGGCGCCGCGATCCCCGCGGAAGCTGTGAGCGCGGGCCCCCAGCCGCTGGCCGGCCGGGGGCCCGCTGCCGCGCTTAACGAGGCACACGCGGCTGCCGCCGCCGACAGGCAAGCGGCGGCGAGCACACGGGACGACCCGGCCGCGGCGGCGGCAGGAGCGTCGCCCGCGGCCGCGGATTCGCCCGGCCCGAGTTACTCCGGGCTGGGGTGGCCGGCGGGGAGGTCGCCGTCGGACGAGCTGTGGGCACGGGTGGACGCCGAGCTCAGCGCCGCCGGTGCCTCGGTCCGCACACCGAAGCTGACCAAAGACTCGGCCGCGGACGAGGTCCCGGGACGCGTCGAGCAGGAGCTCATCAGCCCGGCCCCGCGGAACCCCGGGCTCGTCGTCCCGGCCGCCGGGGAACACGCAGCCGCGAAACCGGCACCCGACGGCGGCGAGCGCGTGACCACCGCTGAGGCGGCGGCGGCCGAGCCGGAGACGCCCGCCGACCGCGACACGCTGGCCGAGCCGGAGACGCCTGCCGACCGCGACACGCTGGCCGAGCCGGAGACGCCCGCCGACCGCGACACGCTAACCGAGCCGGACAACCCGGCCGACCAGGACGCGCCCGGCGACCTGTTCACCCTGACCGGCCCGGGCCCGGGCACGGAGCAGGCCCCGGACACGGAGCCCGCCTCGGACGCGGGAGCCGCCGACGCGGCGGCCCAGGACGCGCAGCAGGCCCCGGACACGGAGCCGGTCCCGGGCACGGAGCCCGCCTCGGACGCGGAGCCCGCCTCGGAGGCGGGCCCCTCCGACGCGGCGGCCCAGCACACGCAGCAGGCCCCGGACACGGGATCCTCGGACGCGGCCGCCCCGGAGTCCGCCGCATCCGAGGCCGCCGCACCGGGAGCCTGGGCCGGCCCGGTGATCGTGGTCACCGGGGTGTCGCGGTACCACCGTCCCGACTGCCGCCTCATCCGGTTCCTCCGCGGCAAAGACACCCAGTCGGTCACCCGCGAGGAGGCCGTGGCAACGGGCTGCTCGCCCTGCCCCGAGTGCCGGCCGCAGATGTCACCGGCCGGGGCCGGATCACCCGGCCGCTGAGGCGCGCCGCAGCCAGAACGTCAGCCCCAGCTCCGCGTCGGAGTGCTCGCGCAGCTCGCCGCCGGCGCCGTCCGCCCCGGCCGGCGCGGCGTCCGGCCGTCCCCGCGCGTAGTCCACCGCCAGCACCTCGCCGGCGATCATCGCGCCGTGCTCGGTGAGCGCCGCCGCGAGCTCCTCGCCGGCGGTCTCCCACCACAGCGAGATCCGGTCGCTGACGTCCAGCCCGGCGTTCTTGCGCTCGTCCTGCACCAGCCTGACGACCTCGCGGGCCAGTCCTTCGCGGCGCAGCTCAGGCGTGATCGTCACCTCGAGCGCCACGGTCTCCCCGCTGTCCGCCGCGACCGCCCAGCCCGACCGCGGCGTCTGCGTGATGATCACGTCGTCCGGCTGCAGCTCGACCGTCTCGCCGTCCACGATGACCGGAGCCGTTCGGGCCGAATTAATCTCGCCAGCCAGCCACGCAGGGTCAGCGGCGTTGATCGCGTCCGCCACCGCCTGCGTGGACTTGCCGAAGCGCCGCCCGAGTGCACGGAAGTTCGGTTTCACCGTGTGGTTGACGAGATCGTCGCCCTCGCCGGCCAGCGTGTCGATCACCCGCACGTTGAGCTCCTCGGCGACCAGGCTGACCAGCTCGCCCGGCAGCGCGGCGAAACCGGGCGCACTGACCAGGCCGCGGGCCAGCGGCTGGCGGGTCCGTACCGCCGCCGCCGCCCGGGCCGAGCGGCCGAGCTCGACGAGCAGGCGCGCCAGCGCCATGCCCGCGGACAGCTGCGCGTCCACCAGCGCCGGGTCCGCGTCCGGCCAGCTGGTCAGGTGCACGGACTCCGGCTCCCCGGGTCCGCTCAGCACCCCCCAGACGTAGTCGGTCAGGAACGGCGTGAACGGCGCCATCAGCCGGCTGAGCACCTGCAGGCATTCATAGAGCGTGGCGAACGCCGCCGCGCCCTCGGGCGTGCCGGGTCCCTCCCAGAATCGCCGGCGCGACCGCCGCACGTACCAGTTGGACAGGTCGTCGATGAAGGCGGCGAGCCGCCGGCCCGCGTCGGAGGTGTCGAAGGCCTCCAGCCCGGCGGTCACGCCCGCGGTCAGGGCGTGCAGCTCGCTCAGGATCCACCGGTCAATCAGCGGCCGCTCGGCCGGCGGCGGCGCCGTGACCCGCCAGTCGGCGCTGCCCGTAGCCGCGGTCGCGTTCGCGTACAGCACGAAGAACGACACGGTATTCCAGTAGGTGAGCAGCACCTTCCTGACGATCTCGTCGAGGATGCCATGGCCGAGCCGCCGCGCCGACCAGGGCGACCCGGCCGAGGTGAAGAACCACCGGAGCGCGTCGGCGCTGTGGCTGTCCATCAGCGGGATCGGCTCGATCACGTTGCCGAGGTGCTTGCTCATCTTCACGCCGTTCTCGTCCAGGATCAGGCCGAGACAGACGACGTTCTCGTAGGCGGACCGGCCGAAGACGAGCGTGCCGACCGCCATCAGCGAGTAGAACCAGCCCCTGGTCTGGTCGATCGCCTCGCAGATGAACTGCGCGGGGTAGGACCGCTCGAACTCTTCGGAGTTGCGCCACGGGGCGCCGTGCTGCGCGAACGGCATCGAGCCCGAGTCGTACCAGGCGTCGATCACGTCTGGTACCCGGCGGGCGGGCTCGCCGCAATCCGGGCAGCGAAGAGTCACGTCGTCCACCTGCGGCCGGTGCGGGTCCAGCCCGGACAGGTCACGGCCGGCCAGCTGCGACAGCTCGGCCAGCGAGCCGACGCAGGTCACGTGGTCGTCGGCGCAGATCCACAGCGGCAGCGGCGTCCCCCAGTACCTGGTCCGGGACAGCGCCCAGTCCACGTTGTTGCGCAGCCACTCGCCGTACCGGCCGTGCTTGATCGTGGGCGGCTGCCAGTTGGTCCGCTCGTTCTCCGCGAGCAGCTTGTCCTTGACCTGGGTCGTCCGGATGTACCAGGACGGCAGCGCGTAGTAGATCAGCGGCGTCCCGCAGCGCCAGCAGTGCGGGTAGCTGTGCTCGTAGATCTCGGTGCGGAACAGGATGCCGCGCTCGGCCAGGTCGGCCACCAGGCGCGCGTCCGCGTCCTTGAAGAACATGCCGCCGACCAGCGGCACCGACTCGTCGAACCGCCCGTCCGGCCGGATCGGGTTGACCACCGGCAGCCCGTGCCTGCGGCCCGTCTCCATGTCGTCGGCCCCGAACGCCGGTGCCATGTGCACCAGCCCCGTCCCGTCTTCGGTGGTCACGAAATCCGCGGTGACGACGATGTGCGCGTCCGGGACATGAATGAGCCCGAACGGCTGCCGATACGTGGCACCGGCCAGGCCGGCGCTGGCGAAACGGGCCACGACCTCCCAGCCGTCGCCGAGCACCCGGGGCATCAGCTCCTCGGCGACGACCACCCGCCCGCCGTCGCTGGCGTTGCGGGCGACGACATACGTCTCGGCCGGGTGCACCGCCACCGCGGTGTTGGACACCAGCGTCCACGGCGTGGTGGTCCACACCAGGAGATCCGCCCCGGCCAGCTCGGGGCTCGCGCCAGGCGGCAGGGTCACCAGCGGGAACCTGACCGTTACCGACGGATCGCCCACCGTCTGGTAGACGTCCGGCTGGCCGAGCTCATGGTCGGACAGCGGCGTGCCGCAGCGCGGGCAGTACGGGCTGATCCGGTAGTCCTGGACGAGCAGGCCCTTGCCGAAGATCTCCTTGAGCGACCACCAGACCGACTCGATGTAACTGGCGTCCATCGTCCGGTAGGCCCCGGACATGTCGATCCAGTAGCCCATCCGCTCGGTCAGTTCCTCGAACGCGTCCACGTGCCGCTGCACCGACTCGCGGCAGCGCGCGTTGAACGCGGCGATCCCGTACGCCTCGATGTCCTTCTTGCCGGAGATGCCGAGTTCCTTCTCCACCGCGACCTCGACCGGCAGCCCGTGGCAGTCCCAGCCGCCCCGGCGCGGGACGTGGAACCCCTGCATGGTCTTGAACCGGGGGAAGACATCCTTGAACACCCGCGCCTCGACGTGGTGCACGCCGGGCAGGCCGTTCGCGGTCGGCGGCCCCTCGTAGAACGTCCACAGCGGGCCGTCGGCGGTCTGCTCGAGCGAGCGCTCGAAGACCTTGCCTTCCCGCCAGCGGGCCAGCGTCTCGTGCTCGAGTGCGGGCAGGTCCGGCCGGCCGGGCAGCGCGGG
>CAVOOC010000032.1:0-90965 GCA_963697445.1 uncultured Actinomycetes bacterium | reverse complement strand
CCGCAGGTCAGAGGCCCTTTCCTGGTTCGTGGAGAGGGCCGATCTCGGTCTTGAGGGGCAGTTTGAGGGGCAAGATCGCAGCCGCCGGGCTTCCCGCGGAGCGTTTCGCGGCCCTCGGTTACTTACCTTCCGCCAGGATCTGATCGAGGAGCGGGACGGCGGATCCGGCCGCCAGCTCGCGCCGCTGGTCCACCGCCGTGCACCAGAGTGCTTCCAGCGCGTCGCAGAGGCGCTGGCGCATCTCGGGCGTGACGTGGTTGTAGACGGCGTCCATGCCCGCCATGGCGTGCCCGCGCCGCTCCATCTGGATGACTTTGTTCAGGTCGGCGGCGTCCAGCCAGGTGGCATGACTGTGCCTGTCGTCGTGTGGTTTGAACTTGCCGGTCAGGTTCGGCCACGTCCCCGTGGCCATGTCGGCGGCGCTATGCTTCTTGTTGCCTCGGCGGATCGGCAGGCCTGGCCAGGGCTCGGCGGTCACGTAGACCGGCCGGCGTTCGCCCTTGCGGACCGGGTGGAGCCCCTCGGCGGCCGGGGTCAGGAACCGGTCGGCGTAGTTGGAGCGCCGCGGGTGCCCGCCGTTGGGGCCCAGGAATAGGTAATTCGGCTCGGTAGGGTCGGGCCCCTTGCAGGCAGGTCGGCCGTCGGTCAACGGGCAGCTGCAGGTCGTGTGACGGTTGTCCCTCGCCCATTGCATGAGATCAGTCAGGAACGGGGGCAGGTCCAGGACGCGGTAGGACCCGTCCTTAGGCGGTGCCTTACCGACTACGCCGCCGATTTCGCGTAGCTGCCAGTCCACGGCGTAGGTGGAGATGGTTCCCTGGTTTATTTGCAGCGGAGAGTCGTGGCCTTTCCAGCCCTCTACCGCCATCAGTTCGCCCCAGCGAACACCGGTCCAGGCGACGAATACGTTCATGACGAAGTCGGTGTCCCGCCCGGAAAGCAACGCGCACCGCTCGGCCAGGCAGAGGGCCTGGAACGGAGTGATGACGTTCGCGGTGCCCGAGTCTGCGGTGCGCGACGGCCCGCGTCCCTTGGCGCGCTTGCGCCCGCGGCGCCCCTTCCGTCGTTCGGCGGGGTTCCGGGGGAGCTTTCCCGCGTGGACGGCATCACCCAAGATGGTGATCAGCAAGGACCGGGCAGAGGAGGCGACCGAGGGTGCATAGGTCCGCCCCTGTGAGTTCATCCGCTTGGGGATGGAGCGGTCCCAGGCCTCGATTTCCTCGAACGAAAGTGATCCCAGCTGCCGGCCCTGAACTCCGGTAGGATGTGAAACTCGACCAGGTACCGGTAATACGCGCGGGTGGTCGGCTCGATGTCGTCAAGCATTTCCGCCCAGACGTCGATCCAGTCTTCCAGTGGCATCCGCGGCCCGGACCTGTCACGCCAGGTGCCGTTGATCTGCTCAGTAATCTGAGCAGTGGCGTCCGCGCGTGCCTCTTCGGGGTCGTCATGAAAAGAGGTGCGATACTTCTGGTCCTCGAACCGCCACACATACCGGGTGCCGCCTTGGCGGCCGGTTTCCGCCCATGGCTTCGGCCTGCGCCTCGGCATCGCGCCTCCTTGTTGTCTTGAGCGATTGACATAGATCGCTGCCGCCGAATCGAGGCACAGGTCAGCAGCGGATCTCGGCCGGATGAATCGTCAGGCGCGCACCCTCAGCCGCGATCAGCATGCGTTTCACCTGGCACTGACCGACAGGTCACTGGCTGGCGCGCCCGCCAGTGACCGGTCTTGGCCCCGTCACTGCTGCGAGCCGGGGAGCGGCGACGACGAACTGACGGCAGCGCATGCGCTGCTGTGTCGGCTTCGGCGCGCGGCCGCGGTCGGCACGTGTCGCCTTCTGCGATCTCACGCAGATCGCTCACCGTGAACGTGATCCGGCGGCCGTTCAGGTGAAAGGGGACCTGCCTTCGGTATGCACGCGTCCGTAGTGCGTTCTCGGTCATGCCGCCCAGGCCGAGCTCACGAAGAATCGCGGCAGCCTGCTCGGGCGAGAACACCTGGGGTAGGCCAAGCGCGGGCAGATCGACTGTGGTCGCGGCCGACTCACCGGACACCTGGACAGTGCGGTCGAATGAGCACCGTGCCGCGTCGCAGCCTGCATGGCCAGGGCGATCGTGTAGCCGCAGGCCACGTCTGGGCGACTGAGGCGCTGGCCGGTCTTGGCATAGCCCGCTCGGCCGGGCGGTCGTGTGCGCGGCCGTGGGCGAGGACGAGTTCGCAGATCCGTTGTGGGACTGCATACCGGGGCTCGCCATCAGCGCTCAGCCTCGTCGCCGAACGGCGAGTCCAAGCCGATCAGCGGTTCGACGCCCCGGATTGTCCGGTCGAGGTTAGGCCGATCACCGAAAAGTGGCCATGTGATCGTGCTCCCACCAGACTCTCGCACGATCTCGACGAGTGTCCGGTGCGCCCACGGGTCAGCGCGTACGCCACCCGGGTTGTGGAGTGCACAGTCAAGTCTTGTTGTCACAATCAAAAGGCTACTATGTTGTTGTGACGGATGTCCAATATGGGGTTACTCGCTCGGCGGCGTAAGGAGCCGTACCCGGAGGTCGAGCAGTACACCACTCCCGGTTGGCCGCCGACAACTCCTCGAACCCGATGCCCAGCCGGTCCGCGACTCCCGGCCGGAAGGTCTCCGCTCTCGTCCCCGTACCGCCGGAAGTGACGATGAGTACTGGCATGTTCTATGCGGAAGATAGAGAATGCCGGTAACCAGGTGAATTGCCACAAAGGGGCGGGTGATGGCTGCTCGGATGACTACCGAACGTGAGATCTCCCATCGGGAACCGGTGATCCAGGCGCCTGGTTTCGTAGGCCGGAAGCGGGAGCTGGCCATGCTCGCCCGGGCATTGGTCGCTCCGCCGGCCGTGGTTCTGATCGAGGGCGTGGCCGGGGTCGGCAAGACACGACTGGTCCGTGAATTCCTGGCTTCCCCTGCGGCGGGCAAGCTCCACGTCGTGACAGCAGTATGCCCGCCGTTCGCCCAGCCGCTGACCCTCGGCCCGGTAACCGATGCGCTGAGGCAGGCTACCGACCAGGTGGCGGGACTCAACCTGAGTGCGCTGGCGGGAACACTGCGGCCACTCTTTCCGGAGTGGGCGGCCGCCCTGCCGGCGGCCCCCGAGCCGCTGGAGGATGCCACCGCGGCCCGGCACCGGCTGTTCCGGGCACTGGATGAGCTGCTCGGCCGCCTGAACGTGGATGTACTCGTAGTGGAGGACGTGCACTGGGCCGATGAGGCCAGCCTGGAATTCCTGCTGTTCCTGGCCGCCCGCGCACCGCAGCAGGTGAGCCTGCTTCTGACGTACCGGCCCGAGGATGTACCCGACTCCTCCCTGCTACGTCGGCTGTCCTCGCGGCTGCCGGCCGGGAGAACGTCCGCGCGGATAATGCTCGGGCCGCTGGATGTCAGCGGGACTATCGACCTGGTCTCGTCCATGCTTGACGGCGAGCACGTATCGGAGGAGTTCGCAGAATTCCTGTGCGCGCATACCGACGGGCTGCCTCTGGCGATCGAGGAGTCGATCCGGCTGATGGCTGACCGGTCGGACCTGATCCGCCGCGGCGGCGCGTGGGTGCGCCGCCACGACCTTAGCCGAATCCCCGTACCGCCCACGGTGCGCGATGCGGTGCTGGAGCGTGCTGCCCGACTGGGGCCATCGGAGCGGACAGTTTTGCAGGCAGCGGCGGTGCTTGCAGAGCCAGCGTCAGAACCGGTCTTGGCCGCCGTCAGCCGGCTTGTCGAGAAAAGAAGCGAACCGAGGTCTCTCCGGTGCCCTTGGCTGCGGCTTGCTCACCGAGAATGAGCCGAACGGACAGGGGCCGGTCTCGTTCCATCACATACTGTCGGCGCGGGCGGTATATGAAGCGATACCCGCCCGGCTGCGCCGGGAAATGCACCTACGGGCCGCCTGGTCTCTGGAAACCCTGTCACAAAAGCCGGTGGCACGATTGGCCCGCCACTTCCGCGAGGCCGGCCAGACAGATAGATGGTGTCAATACGCCGAGCAGGCCGCCGATCTCGCGTTGGCTTCCGGTGATGAGTCAACGGCCGCGACACTGCTCCACGACCTCGTCGTCAATGCCGGGTTGCCGCTAAGCATCGTCGTACGGCTGACACGAAAATCCCACTTGCTGCGCTGGCTGGCTACGGTTCGCTCACCGAGCTGGTGTGCCGCCTGCGCTCGATCCTAGGCGGAGATGATCTCACCCCGGCTGAGCGAGCAGACGTCTGTTTCCAGCTTGGCTTGGTCCTGGTTCATGCGGGGGACTACAAAGAGGGCGCTGTCGAACTCGAACGGGCCATTCCCGGCCTGGCGCATCGGCCCTTGGAGGCCGCGCACGCGATGATCAGGCTTGGCTGGCCGAGTCAGGCACTGTGGCCCGCAGCCGTGCACCGGCAATGGCTGGACCGGGCACAGACGGCAATCACAGACCCCTCGATCCTTCCGGCTGACCGCGTCGCACTCATGGTCTATTGGGCGAGCGCGCTGCTGGATCTGGGCGAGGATACTGGGTGGGTTGCGGCTGGCGAGCTTCCCGGCGAGGCGACCACCCCGCGGGAGTGGCCGTTCATCGTTGCCGGCTGGCTTAACACTGGCGACTCGGCCATGCGCTGGGGCCGGTACGGTGAGGCCAGGCAGCGGCTCACAGCTGCGCTGCAACTGGCTGAACGGCACGACTACCCGCGGACGCAAGACCTCGCGCTTATGACGCTGGCCCATCTTGACTGGTTTACCGGCGACTGGGCCGGGCTGGCGGACCGAGCCGCAGCGCTGGTCAATGTCGATGACCCGCTCATCCATCTGGAGGCCGTCCTGGTTTCCGGGTTCCTTGATGCGGCCGCAGGCGACTACCGGGCCGCTGCACACAAGCTGCGGCTAGTGCACGAGGCAGAGCTGCAGCGCGGCATCGTGGATCTCCCGCTGGAACCGGCAGCAGCGCTGGCCCGGCTGTGGCTAGCTGAAGGCCGGATTGACGATGCCCTAGCTCTGACCGATGACCCGATCGATGTCATCATGACCAAGGGAATCTGGCTGTGGGCGACCGACGTGGCACCCGTTCGGGTTGCGGCGCTGGCTGCCGCCGGCCGTCTGGGCGAATCCGCCGAGCTCGCGGCGGCGTTTACCCGGGGCTTGCGCGGACGGAATGCCCCAGCCCCCCGAGCTGCTCTCGAGTCGTGCCGCGCCATCGTCGCAGAGGGCCGAGACGAGCATGCCCAGGCCGCCATTCTTTTTTCCCGCGCAGCCGCTGCTTGGCAGGCGTTGCCCCGGCCTTACGACGCCCTGTTGGCCCGTGAGCAGCAGGGCTGCTGTCTGCTCGCTGCCGGGCAGGCCAACGCTGGCCTGTCCATGCTGCAAGAGGTCTTCCGGGAATTGTCAGACCTCGGAGCCAGCGGCGATGCGGAGCGAGTGGTGCGCTTGCTGCGCGGTCAGGGGGTACGTGTCCCGCGGCTGTGGCGGCACGGGCGGCGCGGCTACGGCAGCCAGCTATCCCCGCGAGAGACCGAAGTGGTCCGGCTGGTCATTTCCGGCCGCACGACCAGAGAAATTGCCGAAGAGCTCTGCCGGTCGCCAAATACCGTACGCATGCAGCTCAAGTCAGCCATGCGCAAACTCAATGTCCCCTCCCGCTCCGCGCTGGCGGCGCGGGCGGTCGAGGCTGGCCTAGCTGCCGGTAGCCCGCTGCGGGGTAACGGCGCAACGCCGCCCGCGGTCACGTAGCACCATAAAATACACCCCTTTGGCCAATCGCAAGCGGCGAGCTTTCTGCTGATACTCGGCCTACTAGGCGAAGTAACGTCACGGAGAAGGCCAGATGAACGCTGCCAGCCCACGCCCAACCCCAGGGCGCCACACCAGTAAACGTGACCGTGCTGCCGGCCAGGAAGCTCTGGGTGAGCAGACGGTCGTCCTCCCGTCTGAGCCTGGCCAGTTCGGCGGAGCTGAGCCGCTCGGCGGCGAGAGCGATTCCGCGGCGCGCGATCAGTTCGACGACGAGTACGGACCCCTATAGCCGGATTAAGCAAGAACCACGGCAGCGCGCGTTGACCCAGGCCGACGCGCCGTGAGGCAGAAAGGTCACCTTCATGTTCAGACCTCGAGCGGCCGCAGTCCTGGCCGCTATCGCGTTGCTCGCCGGAGCCACCGGTGCTATCTCGCTGACCACCGCCGCGGCAGCGGCGCAACCCCCGGGCCAGTCCCGGGTAGTGGTGCAGGACCGGCCCGGGCCGGTGGGCACCGCGCGGCGCACCGGCACGTTCAGCCGCGAGCACATGCGGGTGGAGGTCGCTCTGACACCCTCGAACCGGGCGGGGCTGACCGCCGAGCTGCGTTCGGTGTACACGCCGGGGTCGGCGCTGTTCCATCACTGGCTCAAGCGTGGGGCCTTCGACCGGATGTACGCCCCCGCGCCGGTGTCGGTGGCCGCGGTCAGCTCCTACCTGCACGCCCAGGGGCTACGAACCAGCCGCGGCGGGTCGCCGTTCCTGCTGGCCGTCAAAGGGTCCTCCGGGCAGATTGCCACGGCGTTTGGTACCAGCCTAGCCACGTTCAAGACGAGCGGTGGCACGCGGTTCTGGGCGAACACCACCGCGGTTACCGTCCCCGCGCCACTGGGCGCCATGGTGCAGGCGGTCATCGGCCTGGACAGCCTCAAGCATGACCCGGCCGGTCTCACCCCTGACCGCGCTGGGCGCTCGCCTGACTACGGAGGCGGGCCGGGCGGCAGCGGCCTGACACCGTCCCAGCTGAACAGCATCTACGGCGGCAACGGCCTGGGCACCTCGGCGGCCGCCAAGGGGACCGGGACGACCACCGCGGTGTTCGAGCTGTCCAACTACAACCAGAAGGGCATTACGACGTTCACGAGGCAGTTCCTGGGCACCGGGTACACGCCGCCGATCAGGAATGTCTCCGTCGATGGCGGTCCGCAGTCCGATTACAGCGGGGACATCGAGGTGGAGGCCGACATTGAGGTGGTGCTCGGGCAGGTTCCGGACACCAGCCGCCTGTATGTCTACGACGCACCCAACAGCGGCCTGGGCTGGTTCGACGAACTCGCCAAGATCGCTGGCACCGATGCCGCGGACACGGTCAGCATCAGCTGGGCGATCTGCGAGCTAGACGCGGGCGCCAGCTTCTCCCATGCGGAAGCCCCGTACTTCGAGCAGATGGCGTTGCAGGGTCAGAGCGTCTTCGCCTCGGCCGGAGACTCGGGAGGGTACTCATGCGAACGCGGCAGCGGCAATCCGGCTCTATCCGCCGACGATCCCGCCGCGCAGCCGTACGTGACTGCTGTTGGCGGCACCTCACTGAACAAGTTCGACCCCGGCACCACCGCCAAGCCCGCCTACCCGCGGGCCGGTGTCGAGACCGTATGGAACGACGGCTGCACCTCCACCGACCCGCCGGCGTGCTCGGCCGGCGCCGGTGGCGGCGGCGTGTCGCAGTATTGGGCCGCACCGTCCTGGCAGACCGGGCCCGGCGTCACCAGTTCCTACAGCCAGACCGGCAGCTACTGCGGCCAGGCCAGCGGAGTGCTTTGCCGGGAGGTACCCGACGTGTCCGCCGTCGCTGACCAGAACACCCCCTACGCGGTGTACTGCCAGGGATCACCCGGGACTAACAGCTACTGCCCCAGCAGCGGGGGGTGGCTGGGCGTCGGCGGGACCAGCCTGTCCAGCCCGCTATGGTCCACGGTCGCCGCCCGCTGGGACTCGGTGCATCATGGTGGCCGGTTCGGGGACGCCGCCGCCTGGCTGTACCAGCTGGACGTTCAGCACCCGGACATGTTCCACGACATCGGCGTCACCAGCGGCACCGAGGCCACCAACGGCTTCTACCCCAGCACCACTGGCTATGACATGGCCACCGGCCTGGGCACCCCCGACATCACCAACATTGTCAAGGACAGGTAGCCGTGACATCACGGCCAGCGCCTACGCCGGCTTCGCCGGAAGGAAAGGGTCACCAGCTATGAGATCACCTCACGTGAACCCACCCCGCCGCGTGCTTACGGTGCGCCGGCTGCTCGCCGCCGCTGCGGTCCTGGGCACGTGCCTCGTGGGCACGGTCCAGGCAGGGTTCGCCGACGCGTCCGCGACCCACCACGACACGACGCAAGCACCCGCCGCCAGGCACCTCGGGTACGTGAACGGTGTAGCTGTCGGCACACTTGGCGCACCCGGTTCCGTCGCGGCGGCTCCTGCCACAGAACGCCCGCGGATACGGTCCGGTCACCCCGGCGCAGCGACACAGTCAGCCGCCAAACCACCGCAATGGAGCAGGACGATCGTGACCCCCTACACGGACACCTGGGGCGACACGGTGGATTTCTCGGTGGTCTCCGGTAACACTCTGGCCGAGGCAGGATTCAACGGCGGGCTCTTCCTGTACCAGAGGACCGGCGGCAACTCCTGGACGAAGGCCGCGTCGTTCTTCACCCCCCCAGGCCAGGACGGGACGTACGCATGGAACGTGGCCATCGACTACGCCGGCGACCGGGTCGCCGTCGGCAAACACCCCACCCGGGTGTACACCCGGACCAACGGCGGATGGAGCATGACCGCCACTTTGCCCGAACCGCGCGACGAAGCCGGCGTGAGCTATCAAAACCTCGTCATGTCCGGCGACGGCCGCACCATCGTCACCGGCGGTCAAGTTAACGTCAACGGGGGGGAGTACTACTTGCAAACTTACCGGCTGACGAACGCGGGTAAATGGCGCCAGCTTCACATCTGGACCGGTAATTCCATCCCTTACGTAGATCTGAGCCTGGATGAGAACGGCAACACGCTATTCGGCGAGAACCCTTCCGGCTATGCCGTCTCCGAGGGCATCCTGGACCCGTCGACCGGGATATGGAGACTCGTGACTGCGGACCTGACCGGGCATAATGGTTTCGGCTACGCCGGCGGGGTCAGCACCGACGCCTCCGGCAACCGCATAGTCGTCAGCCAGCGCTGGCCCCCGTCATCCACAAACCCGCAGCCGACCGACGGGTTCATCATTCTGGACCATGTCAACGGCAAGTGGGTTCTTCAGGGCACCTCGGTACCCAAAGCAGACCCAACGCAAGACGCTCCAGTCGTGGCGATTGACGCGGCCGGCGACACCGTTAACCTGGAAGACTTCGACACACCGGTACCCGGTAGTCCAGGGACCTATGTGAACGATGGCTACATTTACCGCCAGGTAAATGGCACCTGGACGGCTGTCGGCTGGCTGAAGCCAACCACCGACGGGTTCTGGGACTGGGGCAACCAAGCTAATATCTCCGCCGACGGCACGCTCGCCGCGTTCAACGACGTGACTTCCGCGGTCGTCTACAGCGACAACCAGACCACTGCGCACGCCAGCCGATGAGGATACCAGCCATGCACATATTCCAGGCCACAACCTTGCTCGCCGCGGGCGCAGCCGCGCTCGGGCTGCTCGCCGCACCAGGAGGCGCGCCGTCCCCGGGCAGTATCTCGATCCACCCGGCCGCAGTGATCTCCTCCCCCGTCCCCAACCAGGGTGCCCAGTTCGGTCAGTCTGTCGCGGTGAACGCCCAAGACACCGTCATGGCGGTCGGGTCGCCGGAGTTCGACTACTTTCTGGGCCGGGTCAACCTCTACCGCAGGACTGGCACCGGATGGCAGCACACGGCCACCCTCAAACCGCCCGACCCGCCTCGCACCGGCCCGTCCCACACGGGCGGCACGTACGGGGTCTCGCTGGCATTCAGCGCCGCCGGCAGCGAGCTCGTCGTCGGATCCGATTACCTCGGCGCCACCCACACCGGGGCGGTGTATACCTACCGGCTGGACGGGACAGTCTGGAAACTGGCCAGCCGCCTGATCGGGCAAGTGGACTACGCCGGGTTCGGATCAAGCGTGGCGCTGACCCTGGACGGGACACATCTGGCCGTTGAGGCCCCGTTCGGCTGGAGTCAGGGGGTGACCAACTCGGTCATCACCTACCACGCCGGTGCCACCGGCTGGGTGGAGGACGGCACCATCTTGTGCCCGACCGGCCCGTCCGGGTGCTCACCTGACCCTCAGGGCAGCTCGCTGGCCATGAGCAGCACGGGTAACACGCTGGTCGTCAGCTCGTTCGGGGCCACCACGTCGCAGCAGGCCGGGGTGTTCGCCCGCACAGGCGGCCACTGGGCTCAAGCCGTGTCCATCCCCGACGGGGATCAGCAGGGGGTGGCGATGAACAACGCGGGCAGTGTGATTGTCGCTGCTAGTATGGAGTACCCGGTCGGGTCTGGCGGGCCGCGGACTTTTATCAGGGCCTACCAAACAACTTCGGCCGGCTGGAAGCAGTCAGCGATACTAGCGGCGCCCTGCCCTGAAAGCGCGACCGCGCAATCGTGCTATATGGATGGCAACCAGATTCGCCTCAATTCCAGCGGCACCGAAGTGGCGTTCTCTGACATATTTGCACCCGTCAACGGGTCGATGGTGGGAAAGGTGTACCTGTACAGCCTCGCCGGCGGGAAGTTCGTGGCGCAGGCCAGCGTCTCAGGGCAGACCAGCCAGCGGTGGTTCGGCGGAGCCATCGGTCTCGACGCGAACGCTGATACCCTCGTCGTGGGTGAGCCAACCGCCTACGACCTACAAGGCGAAGTCGCCACGTACACCATTACCCCATAAACCAGGGTCAGGCAATGTACGGGCGACTGTTACGACGGATGCGGGCAGCAGGACGGTCAGGCGAGTCGCACCCAGTGTCCGGCACAAACCGGGGTGCATGCCCTACCGGCACGTGACCCTCCCACCCAGGAAGCAGCTCGCGGGTGGCCATCGCCGAACCGGCGATGGCCACCCGTTCGCGTCCATGCTCACCCATCACATCGCATCCCATCCCGCCAAGTTCACACGGCCGATGATGACTCACAGTGCTGGCACCCGAAGCGGTCAAAGATAGAGAATGCTGAACAGGGCAAGTCATCCCAATGCCGCTTAGTTAAGCTCGAGACCGACGCTTTCCCTTTTCTGCAGAATGACGCATTACGTTCTGCGGAAGACACCGGGAATTGACGAGTAAGCTTTTTCCGGGGACTGTTGCAGGGTATCTTCTGCCTCGTGGGTAATTCTGGCGAGATGGCACCGGGCGAGCGGCTGACGGACCGGATCGGAGTCGGGGTGCTGACCCGGCTGGTGCCGCGGGACCTGGTCGATGAGGTGCTGGCGCAAACCGGGCGGAGGGAGAAGCGGTCCCGTCTTCTGCCGGCTCATGTGGTGGTGTATTTCGTGATGGCCATGGCGGTCTTCCGGGACGGCTATGAGGAGGTGATGCGCAGGCTGGTCGGCGGGCTGCGGTTCATGCGGGCCTGGCGGCAGGACTGGCCGGTGCCGACCACCGGGGCTATCTCGCAGGCGCGCGAGCGGCTGGGCGAGGCGCCGGTGAAGGCCCTGTTCGAGCGGGTCGCCGTGCCGCTGGCGGCGCCCGGTGCGCCGGGCGCGTGGCTGGGGGCCCGGCGGCTGATGGCGATCGACGGCGTCAAGCTGGACGTGCCCGACACCCCGGCCAACGTCGCGGGGTTCGGGCGGCCCGGCGGGCTGACCCGGCGGCCGTTCCCCCAGATCCAGGTTATTGGCCTGGGCGAATGCGGCACCCACGCCGTGGTGGCCGCCGGGATAGGAACTCTGGGCGTGGGCGAGCGAGAGCTTGCTACCGGGCTGACGGGCTCGATGGAGCCGGGCATGCTGGTGACCGCCGACCGTGGCTTCTTCAGCTTTGAATTCTGGCGCGACTGCCTGCTGGCCGGTGCCGACCTGCTCTTCCGGGTCGCCTCGGGGCTCAACCTCCCTGTCACCCGGGTCCTGCCCGATGGCTCCTACCTGTCGCAGGTCGCCTCGCGCAAGGTACGCAGTAGCGGCTTCCAGATCCCGCTCGCCGCCGCTAGCGACCCGCGCAACGCCACGCACATCCCGGTCCGGGTGATCGAGTACACCGTCACTAGCAGCGTGGCCGGCCGAGAAGCCAGAGACCTTCCGCCTGGTCACCACGATCCTCGATCCTGACGACGTGACCGCCATCGAGCTGGCCGCCGCCTACCAGCAGCGCTGGGAGTACGAGATGTCGCTGAAAGAGATCGAGACCCAGATGCTCGAACCCGGCAGCGGGCTCCGCTCGAAAACCCCGGGCCTGGTCCGCCAGGAACTGTGGGGCCTGCTGCTGGCCCACTACGCCATACGCGCGCTCATGGCCGAGGCCGCCGCCTCGGCAGGACTCGACCCCGACCGGTTATCGTTCATCCGGAGCATCAGCCTCGTCCGCCGCCAGGTCACCGACCAGACGGCATTTTCCCCCCAGACGGCTCGAACAGGCCAGGGACATGGCCATCGCCGAGATCCTCGAAAGAGTCAGTAAAGGCCGCCGCAAGCGAACCTATCCCCGCGTCATCAAGAAATACAAAGGACGCACCTACCCCGTCAAGCAGCCCGGCCAGGCAGGCCACCCCTACGACCCGGCCCTGGCAATCATGCACCCGCTCGTCGCCTGAGCTTAACTAAGCGGCATTGCAAGTCATCCACCTGATCGCCATAGAGGGGCCGCCGATGGCGAAAAGTGGAGAAATTACCGAGCGTAATGGTTCTGGCCACCTGTCACCGGTGAGCCCGCCCGCGCTCACCGGCCGGGAACCGGAGCTGGCCGCTCCGAACGGGCAGGTGCCGCACCAACAGCACACTGCCCAGATCCGCCCGGAAAGCCGCGGGCTGGAACCGACGGTGCCGACCCGGCGCCGATGCCGGACCGCGCCGATCGCGGCCTCGGAGGTCCAGCCCGACCAGCCCGGCCTGGACCTCCGAGGGCCGGGCCGCCCGGGCCTGGAATTCCCCGAGATGGATTTCCCGGGACCGGGTTTCCCCGTCCTGGACTTCCCCGGGGCCAGAGGCGCCTGGCGAGCACGTGCCCAGGCACCTGCTAACCCTGCACTTCCGGTGACTTACCCGGTAGACCGTCGCCACTGATCGCTCCCCCGTCGGCCAGGGCGCTGAGTTCGGCCTCGGAGTAGCCGCACTCCAGCAGCACCTGGCGGGTGTGCTGACCCAGCAGCGGTGCGGCGCCGCCGAGCCTGACGGGAGATTCCGGCAGGTGCAGGGGGCTGCCGAGGGTGCGCAACGGGCCTGCGGCGGGATGGCAGACGCGGGTGATGGTGCCGTAGATTTCCAGCTCCGGGTCGTCGAACAGATCCTCGACCTGGAGGACTGGGGCTGCTGGTACGCCGTAGCGCTGCAGGATGTCCAGCCAATCGGCCCGGCCGCGGGTCGTGAGTGCGGTTTCCAGCTGAGGAAGAAGCGTGGCCTTGTGCACCACCCGCTGCGCATTGTCGGCGTAGCCGGGGTGAGCGGTCAGGCTCGGCAGCTCCAGCGCCTGGCACAGCCCCTGCCAGTTGGCATCGCTGACCACGGCGATGACCAGCCACAGGCCGTCCTTCGCCTGGAATGCCTGGTAGGGCACGACGTCGTCTATCGCGGCCAGCATGGTGCGGTCGGCCGGGCTGATGATCCGATAGCCCTGGGCGGCGACCAGCGCCTCGTACAGGGTTACCTGCACGTGCTGCCCCTGGCCAGTGCGGCCGCGGTGCAGCAGGGCAGATAGCACCGCCTGCACCGCCAATGACGCGGCGTAAGTGTCGGCGAGGGTGACCACCAGCATCTCCGGTCGGCCGCCACGGCCCTGCCGGTCCATCACGCCGGTCACGGCCTGCAGCACGATGTCGAGTGCGGGTCGATCGGCGGCGGCCGCGGAAGGCCCGTACCCCGAGATCGAGCAGTAGACCAGGCCCTTGTTCGCTTCCGATAGCGCCTCGAACCCGATGCCCAGGCGGTCGGCGACCCCGGGCCGGAAGTTCTCCACCACGATGTCGCTGTCCTGGGCGAGCCGGCGCACCAGGGCAAGCCCGTCGGCCGTCTTGAGGTTCACCGCCACGCTGGCCTTGCCCCGGTTCAGGGCCATGAAGTTCATTCCTTCGCCGCCCAGGAAGGGGGGGCCGAACCGGCGGGCCTCATCGCCGCCGGGTGACTCGATCTTGATCACCTCGGCGCCGAGATCGGCCAGTGTCATGGTGGCCATGGGCCCGGCGAACAGCCGGGAGAAATCCAGCACCCGCAGCCCTTGCAGCGGCGGCGGACCGGCGCTCACTGATCCACCCTGGCCTCGCCCGTGCCCGCGCTACCCAGCTCCGGCCGTCGCAGGGCCGCCGCAGCGCTCACTGGCGTCCCTCTGATCCTGGTCCGCCGCCGCTGCGCTGAAGGGATCGCCTGCACCCGTGCTGCGGCGGCCGAGACGAGCGCGCGGTAGGGCGCGTCGGCGCCAACCTGCCCGCTCATCTGCTCCGGGTGCCACATCACCCCGAGCACGAGCCTGGCCGAGGGATCCTCGACCGCCTCCACGAGCCCGTCGGACGAGTGAGCGGTTGCGGCCAGGCCGCGGCCGAGCCGGCCGATCGCTTGATGGTGGATGCAGTACACCCGTGCCCGCGGGCGGCCCAGCACGTCACGGAGCCGTGAGCCAGCCCGGACGGTGACCTCGGTCAGCGTCACCTTGAGCCCGTTCACCACCGCGCCAGCGCCTTGCGCGTGTGGCTTGTGCTGGTGCAGCGAACCGCCGTAGGCGACGTTCAGCAGCTGCATCCCCCGGCAGATGCCAAGGACCGGCATCCCGGTGCGCCGGGCCTCGGCCACCAGGGCCAGCTCCAGCGTGTCCCGGGACAAGTCTGGACCATCGGTGAGCGCCTGCTGGATCGGCTCACGGTAGGAATGCGGGTGGATGTCCGTCCCGCCGGCCAGGACCAGGCCGTGGATCTGGGCCGCATATTCAAGGGCCAGCTCACGCTCGGAGCCGGCGACGGCGGGCAGGATGACCGGCGTGCCGCCAGCGCGATCCACCGCCCGGGCGTAACCGGTGCCCACGTAGTGCGACGGCAGTACCCCCGCCGCGACCCGCAGCCCGGCCGATCCGCTGGTGATCCCGATCCTGGGCCGCACGTCAGCCCCCGAGATCAGGCAGGAAGTTGAAGACGAACGGGTACCCCACGGGCACCGGCTCGACGTCGAGCAGGACTGTGCAGCCAGGGCAGTAGAACTCGCGCAGCAGCTGCCAGTCCGGGTCGGCGCCCTGGCCGGGCAGGAAGATCTCGCCGTCCGCCGGCTGCCGCTCGTAGACCAGCGCGCTCTCCTTCCAGTTCTCCCGGTAGTCGCCGAATTCCTGGCCGCAGACGCACTTGACCACCGCGGCCGACCCGTCCCTGGCCACCACGTACAGGTGCTCCTGCAGGCAGACCACGATCCGGTCCGACCAGCTCACCCGCTGCTGCTCAGCCGTCAGCACCGCCTCGAACCGGCCCGGGTCCTTCTCCCGCTGCATGACCAGCGCCTCGGCCGGGTCGAGGTTCCCCTCGACCAGACTCATGATCATCTCGGGTGGGTGACCCGCCGGGACGTCGCTCACGCCGGCACCTCGAAATCCTCGGGAAGATCCCAGAACGAGCGGAACTCCCGCGCCCAGCCGGGGGAGACGGCGAGCACGTCCCGGTACAGTGCGCGGGCCGGCGCCGGGATGTCCCCGGCCAGCAGTCGCTCCCTGGCCTGTTCCTTGTACTGCCGGGCGGGGACGCTCCGGCGCAACCGCTCGCCCCGGATCTGCTGCCTGCGGGCGGCAGTGGCGTCGAGATCCACGGCAAACTCGCCAGCATCCGAAGACGCCACCACCACCCCGTACACCCGCTCCGCGGTCCGCACGTTGGTCACGCCAGCGTCCAGGTCCTGGACCACCAGGGCAGGGTCACGCTCGATCGGGTCGCCGTAGCCGCCGCCATCGCCGGTGACGACCGAGAACACGGTGTACGGCGGCAGCGTCCGCGTCTGGTAATTCTGGCCGCCAACGTACTCCCACTGCCCGCCGAGCTCACGGACGAAGTCCGGATAACCCGGGTCCTCGCCCTCACCGCCCGGCAGCGACGCGCCCGAGGCGATCAGCTCAGGCAGGCGCGTGTCCGTGCCTACCCACAGCCGCAGGCACGACGCCGGGTACCCACCCATTAGGCCTGCGGTAGAGAAGATCGGCGGCGAGCCGAACGCGCCCATCTCCATGTCCGCGCCGTCCGGGATCATGTACAGCGAGTGGATGCCGTTCCCGCCGCGGAACTTCCCGAACCCGCCGCCGTCCTTGCGGATCTCGCGAGCCAGCCAGATCTGCGGCATCTGCTGCTCCCAGATCTCCGCGTCGCCCATGTCGCCCTCAGCGTTGAAGTCGGAGAAGGCAGTGTCCAGCCCATCCATGAACGCGCAGCCGTACATGCCGGCCGCGGCGAACTCAAAACATTGACTCCCGAACGCACGCCCATACTGATCGGTGCCACCGGCGAGGTTGCCGCTGGTAAGAGGCCCGGAGGCGTGCACCTCCTCGCGATAGCCTCGGGCGAACCAGGCGCGTGACACGGCCTGCGCGCACGCCTGCATGCCGCCGTAGGCAGGCCCCCACAGCGTGGTGGGCAGCTGGATGCTTGACGGGTTGCACACAGTGCCTTCGGGGACGTGCAGCTCGACCGGCAGCAGCGTCCCGTCGTTGTAGCGCAGGTCATAGAACAGGTTCTGGATCAGCCCGTTGAACAGCATCCCCTCGAAGAGCGGCAGCGTCGCCTGGAACGGCTGCCGCCGCGCCGAGGGCAGCCCGTCGAAGTCCAGCCGGATGCTGCCGTCGGCGGTGACCGTCATCTCGCACGGTGCGTGCAGCAGGCTCTCCTGCCCGGGCAGGGTGACGCCGCGCCAGGCGACCTCCCGGTACCGGCCGGGAAACAGCGACCGGCGGATCTTCTCCCGGGTGGCACGACGGGTGTCCTCGATGTACTCCCGGCACAGCTTTCCGTAGGAGTCCTGGCCGATCTCGGCAATGATCGCCTTGACGGCTTCCCGGATGATGATGTTCCCGGACAGCTTGGCCCGGTTGTCGGCCAGCCAGGACACCGAGCTGCGCACGCCGCGGTCCACCAGCACGTCCATGTCCTTGCGCAGCCGGTCGTTCTCGCCGATTTTGAGGCAGGGCAGGATCAGCCCCTCGGCGAACCGGCTGGTGAAGCTGCTGCCCATGGCGCCCGGCTCGGTGGCGCCGGTCTCGGTGACGTGGGTGAGCCCGCCGACCCAGCCGGCCAGCCGCGCATCGGCGTAGAAGGGCGTGATGAGCATCTGGTCAGACGGGTGGCCGCCGCCGATGAACGAGTCGTTGTTGAAGAAGGAGTCACCCTCGGCGAAGCCGACCGCGGTCTCGTAGTCGTTTTCGATCATCCACTTGATGGCCCGGCTGATCGTGTGCACGTGGATCATGAGTCCAGTGGACAGGCAAACCGCGTCACCCTCCGGGGTATACAGCCCGAAGATGATCTCGCCCTGTTCCCTGGTGGAGGGCGAGGCGGAGATCGACAGGGCCACCTCGCGGGCGTTCGTGACGGTCTGCAGCAGCCGGGTGAACAGCACCTCGAACCCGACCGGGTCCTTGTCCTTGAGCGTGAGGTCGGGCTCGTAGCAGCCAAGCTCCGCGATCCGCTGCTCCTGGCGGCGCAGCCGCTCTCTGAGATCCATCTGGTTACTCGCCCTCGATCCACACGCTGCGGAACTGATCGACGCTCGCCGTCCGGCTGGGCGGGAGGACGAGTGTGGTCGTGGCCGCCTCGATGACGGCGGGGCCGGTCACCATGTTGCCCGGCGCCAGCCCAGCCCACCGGTAGCGCGGCGTCGGAACCCACTCCCCGTGCCAGTAGGCGGGCCGTTTATCGCCGCATGCCGCCGACGGGTCCTTCCCGGCCAGCGGATGCTTGACTAGTCGCGGCTTGACCTTCGCCGCCGAGGTCACCAGCCCGACCTCGAAGATCTCGTATCCGGACTGCGGGAACTGCGCGCCCTTCGCGAAAAGCAGGGCGTAGAGCTCCTCGAACGCGCCGAGCACGGTCCGCATATCTGCGGCGGTCCGGCATCGGCTGACCGGCGAAGAGGTGACCAGGTCATTGAGCTGACGGCCATACCTGATCATGGCTACGTGCCGGATGCGCACCTGTCGGTCGGTGAATCCCTCGGTGCGCATCTGGGCGAGCGCGCGGGCCTCGAGATCTTCCCAGGCGAAGCTGACCCGCTGGCCTGCCGCGGCCAGCTCGTCGTCACCCGCGGCAGGCGGGATCACCACGTTGATGGTCCGGTGATAGTGGTGCTCATAGTCGGCGGTGGAGGCGCCGAAGGCGGTGAATGCCGCCGCATAGGGAAACGTCATCACGCCCCGCAGCGGCAGCCCCTCGGTGTAGCCGCACAGATGCGCGGGGCCAGCGCCGCCGAAACCGAGCAGCACATAGTCCTCGAGCCGTGTCCCGCGCTGCGACACCAGTCCTGACACGGCCTCGCGCATCCGGGTGTCGATCACTTGCCGGATGCCGGCCGCCGCCTCCTCCACCGACAGGCCGAGCGGGTCAGCGATCTGGTCCTTGATGGCTTGCCACGCCGCTGCCGCATCGATCTCGATGGTGCCGCCGAGCAGCCCGCCCGGAACTGAGGTAACCCAGGACCAGATCCGCGTCGGTCACCGTGGGCTCGGTGCCGCCCGTCCGGTAGCACACCGGGCCAGGGACCGAGCCCGCGGACTGCGGCCCGACCTCAAGGCGGCCGGTGAGCGGGTCGATCCGGCTGATGGTCCCGCCGCCGGCGCCGATCGAGTGCACCTCCATCATCGGCAGCGACAGCAGCAGCCCGTTGAGCACGGGCTCACGGTCTATCCCGATGAAACCGTTAGAGATGAGCCCGACGTCGAAGCTGGTGCCGCCCACGTCGGTCGAGATCAGGTTGTCCAGGCCGTACATCTCGCCGATGTGCCGGGTGCCGACCAGGCCGCCCACCGGCCCCGACCGGGCGGTGTGGATCGCGCGCACGTGCCGGGCCGGGGCGAGGCCGCCGGCTGACTGCATCACCTGCAGATCCCCGCGGAACCCGCCCGCCTTCAGGTCATCCTCGATCTTCGCCAGGGCGCGCAGCGTGGACGGCCCGGCGAACGCCTCGATGGTGGTCGCGTTGGCCCGGGGCAGCTCGCGGATGGTCGGGCTGATCTCACACGACAGGTACACCGGCAGGCCGATGCCCCGATCGGCCGCGACCTGGCCGATCAGTTCGGCGCAGCGCCGTTCGGGACGATCATCGAGGAAGGACCACAGCAGGACGACGCAGATCGAGTCGGCGCCGGCGTCGATCAGGGCGCGCGCCGCGTCCAGCGACGTCCGCCTCGCGCAGCGGGATCAGCTGCTGGCCGAGCGAGTTGACCCGGCCGGTCACGCCGCGGACCAGCCGCCGCGGGACGACCGGCCGCTGGTGCCGGTGCGTGACCGGGTGGATCCGGTCGGCCCGGGGGAGCGCCGCCCAGGTCTGCTTGCCCCGCTCCATCGTGAGCAGGTCCTCGAAGCCGCGGGTCACGATGAGTCCCGGCCGGCCGCCCTTGCGGGCCAGGACCGCGTTCAGCACCGTGGTCGCGCCGTAGCCGATGACCTCCAGCCCGCTGAGGAACTCGCCAGAGTCCAGCCCGGTCTCGCCGCGCGCCATGTCCATCGAGTTCAGGAACCCCTCGGCGATCTCCGCCGGGGTGGTCGGGGCCTTGCCCAGCGCGAACTCGCCGTTCTCATCGACCACGAAGCAGTCGGTGAACGTGCCGCCCACGTCGGTGTAGCAGACAACAGGCCTGACCGGCCGGGCCACGGCATCCTCCCTTGTCGGGTGCTACGGGCTGCTTGTGCCCGTATGGTACTCACTGAATGCAGCGCATTCAATAGGACTCTGGATGAGTGCTGATGCGACGGGTGCCGGATGCGCGGCGGGCGCTACCGTAGTGCCGTTCCGCTGGCGACTAGATCAGCAATCCTTAACCAATGCCTGCACGAAGGAGCCCGCCCAGCATGCATGAGACGCGGCACGACTGGACAACCGATGAGGCTCTTGGCCTGATCAGCCGGCCCTTCCATGACCTGCTGGCGGACGCCCACGCCGTTCATCGGCGGCATTTCGACCCTCATGTCGTGGAGGGTGCCACGCTGCTATCGATCAAGACTGGGGGGTGTCCTGAAGACTGTGCGTACTGCCCGCAATCGGTAAGGTGGCAGGCCGGCGTGACGCCCCGCGGACTGATGGACATCGATGCGATCTTCATCGCCGCCCAGGATGCGAAGGCGTCGGGAGCTACCCGGTTCTGCCTCGGCGCGGCGTGGCGGGCACCTAACGATGGGCAGATCGGACGAGTATGCCAAGCCGTCCGCGCCGTCGGTGACCTCGGCATGGAGACCTGCGTCACGCTCGGGCTGCTCACCCTCGCTCAGGCCACCCGGCTCGCGGCCGCCGGGCTCAATTACTACAACCACAACCTGGACACCTCGCCCGGCTTCTACAACCAGGTCATCACCACCCGTACCTACGCCGACCGGCTGGAGACGCTCTCCAATGTCCGCGCTGCGGGAATCCGGGTCTGCTGCGGCGGGATCGTCGGAATGGGCGAGTCACGCGCCGACCGGGCGGGGCTACTAGCTCAGCTTGCTGCGCTCGACCCGCATCCAGAAAGCGTGCCGATTAACCTGCTGGTACGCGTGCCCGGGACGCCGCTGGAGCGGGCCGAGCCATTGGACGGCCTCGAACTTGTCCGCGCTGTCGCGGCGGCACGCGTCATGATGCCCGCTTCGGTGGTCCGGCTCTCCGCCGGGCGCACCGCGATGCCCGACGAACTCCAGGCGCTGTGCCTGCATGCCGGGGCCAACAGCATCTTCCTCGGTGACCAGCTACTGACCACCGCTAACCCGGGGGATAGCCACGACGCTCAGCTGCTCCGGCGTCTGGATTCGGTGATCGCGCCCGCACCCATCCTTCGGTGAGGGGCGCCGTGTCGCATCCCGGCTGGGTCAGCCGCGACGAAGCCGTGCTCTGGCATGGGTTCACGCAGATGTCCAGCTACGCGTCGAGTGCGCCGGTCATCGTCGAGCGTGGCGAGGGCCGGGAGCTGATCGATGTCGACGGCAACCGGTATCTCGATGCGATCTCGTCGCTGTGGGTCACAACGCTTGGCCATCACGTCCCGGAGCTAGATGAGGCGGTCCGTACCCAGCTCGGCCGGATCGCGCATTCGACGATGCTCGGCAACAGCAACCGGGTCACGATCGAGCTGGCGGAAGCGCTCGCGCCCGTTGTGCCGGTCAACCGGCCGCACTTTCTGTTCGCCTCCGACGGGGCGGCTGCGGTGGAACAGGCGCTCAAGATCGCCTTTCAGTTCTGGGTGAACCGGGGGACAACGGGCCGTACGAGCTATCTGGCGCTGGGCAATGCCTATCACGGTGATTCGGTCGGCTCGCTGTCTGTGGGGGCGGGCGGGTTCGGCACCAGCCTGTTCGACCCGCTGCGTTTCCCCGTCCTCCGGTCCGCTGGCTATGACGACCCTGGGTGGGCCGACGCCGCGATAAGCCTGCTGAGATCGCACGAGGCAGGCATCGCGGCTGTCGTCATTGAACCTCTCGTGCAGGGCGCGGCGGGCATGCTGATGACCACGCCAGAGGATGTGCACCGCCTGGCGGACGCGTGCCGCTCGGCCGGAATCTTGCTGATCTGTGACGAGGTCGCCACGGGCTTCGGGCGGACCGGCGCCCTGTTCGCGTCCGCGCAATGCGGTATCAGCCCTGACCTGTTGTGTCTCGGCAAGGGCCTGACCGGGGGATACCTGCCGATGTCGGTGACGGTTGCCAGCCAGCGCGTCTACGACGCGTTCCTCGGTCCTGACCTGGGCGAGCGGACTCTTTACCACGGGCATTCGTATGGCGGGAACGCCCTGGCTGCGGCGGTCGCTCTGCGGCACCTGCAGCTGCTGGAGGAGTGGGACGTGCTGGCCAACGTCCGGGCCCGGTCGTTGCAGCTGCAGGGCCTGCTGCGGGAGCGGATCACGCCGTCACCATCGGTGCGCGCCGTGCGGGTCACCGGCCTGATGGCCGGGATAGAGCTCGCGCCGCCGGGCCCGGGGCTGGGATGGGGCCGCCGGGTATGCGCGGCAGCCGTCCGGCGGGGGGTGCTGCTGCGGCCGCTCGGCGACGTCGTGGTGGTGATGCCGCCGCTGACCACGACCGCGGCGGAGATCGAAGGGATCGTGGACGTGCTTGCCCTGTCCCTGCCCGAGGGATGCCGGTGAGCTGGGAATGCTGGGCGCTCGCTGAAGGAGCAGCGATCGCCGGGGCGGGCCGCTGGCGCACGATCCGGGACCTCGACGGCAGTGGTCCGGTCGTCAAAGCGGCCGGGCACGAGGTCATCTCGTTCGCGTCCAATGACTACTTCGGGCTGTCCCAGCACCCCGCGGTCCGGGCAGCGGCTCATCAGGCGATCGACCGGTGGGGAACCGGAACGGGCTCGGCCCGGCTGATCGCTGGCTCACGGCCGGTGCACTGCGAGCTGGAACGGGAAATCGCGGACTGGAAGCAGACCGAACGGGCCCTGCTGTTCCCGACCGGGTTTGCCGCCAACCTCGGCGTGCTGAGCGCGGTGGGCGGGCCCGGCGTGACGATCATCTCCGATCAGCTGAATCACGCCTCGATCATCGACGGCTGCCGCCTGGCCCGCTGCGTGGTCCGGGTCTACCGGCACGGCGACATCGCGCACGTGGCCGAGCTCCTCAATGGCGCCGGAAGGGCGGTTGTGGTTACCGACACCGTGTTTTCGATGGACGGCGACCTCGCGCCGCTTGACGACCTGGCCCGGCTGTGCGCCGCACGCCGGCGCGCTGCTCGTTCTCGACGAGGCGCATGCGGCTCTCGGTCCCGAGCCGCGGCTCGGCACCGGGCCGGTTCTGCGCGTCGGCACGCTGTCGAAGATGCTCGGGTCCGTCGGCGGGCTTCGCGTCGGGCCCGGCGCCGCTCGTGGACTTGCTTATCAACCGGGCCCGGTCGTTCATCTTCACGACCGCACCGGCGCCAGCAGACGCCGCCGCGGCGCTGGCAGCGCTCCGCGTGCTGCGGTCGGGGGAGGGGGACCTGCTCCGGGGGAGGCTGCGGAGGCTGACCGACCGGGTCCAGCCAGGCCACCCGTCCCCGATCATCCCGGTGATGCTCGGCGACGAGTCCGCGGCTGTCGCCGCCTCGGAGATGCTCCTGGCGCGGGGCCTGCTGGTGCCCGCCATCCGGCCGCCGACCGTGCCTCCTGGAACCTCCCGGCTGCGCGTTGCGCTCTCGGCCGCTCACCACGACGAGCAGGTCAGTCGCCTCCTCGAGAGCCTGGACGCCGTTGTCCCGTCCTGACCGGCTCGTCGTCGTCTGCGGCACCGCAACCGAGGTGGGCAAGACCTGGGTCGCCTGTCTCCTGCTGCGCGACCTGCGGCACCGGGGCATCGCGGTCGCGGCCCGCAAGCCAACTCAGTCCTTCGCTGACAACGGCCTCGCCACCGACGCCGACCTGCTGGCAACCGCGAGTGGGCGTGCACCACGGGACGTGTGCCCGGCGCACCGCTGGTATCCCGTCGCCATGGCGCCGCCGATGGCCGCCGAAGTACTGGGCAGGGAAGCCTTCACCAGCTCTGACCTGGCCGCTGAGACGAACTGGCCGATCTCCGCGGATGTCGGGATCGTCGAAACGGTGGGCGGTGTCCGGTCCCCGCTCGCCTCCGATGGCGATACGGTGACGCTCTGCCGCCTCCTCGCCCCCGACGTCGTCGTCCTGGTCGCTGATGCCGGGCTCGGCACGATCAACGCGGTCCGGCTGTGCGTCCGCGCGCTCGCGGACGCCAGCGCGCCCGTTGTGGTGTACCTCAACCGCTACGACGCCGCCGACGAGCTCCACCGCAGGAACCGCGACTGGCTAGCCCAGCGCGACCATTTCGAGGTCGTCACCTCGACCGGCGCGCTCACGGACCGCCTCACCGCGCCGGTGGCATCAGCTCCCCCCTCGGAAACCCCTTTCAGCAGAGCGGCTCGAAGCCTTCATTGCCGTGACCCTGAGTCATGGTGACCATGACGGCCTCGTGCTCGGCCGCTGGCCCGGGAGCAACGTCGTAGGGACGGAACCTGGCTCAAAGCTCTTCGCGCTCAGCCAGGTTTCTTTCGGTTCCGCCCGGATGAGGCGCAGGGTGCGACCGAGGACATGTGCCTGACGAGTTCAAGGGAAGGTGTCACTGGACCGGCTCGGCGCTGCGGCTGCCCCAGTGGCAGCATGAACCTCTGCCATCGGTCCCAGCACAGGCATGGTCGTGACCCGCTACTGGGCTGGCTGGCGACATCGGGGAGGGGTGAACGGTGACTGGGTGTGCTGGCCGTGCAAGGGTGCGGCACCGCCGAGGCGCACCGGCGACACCGGCAGGTGCAGCGGGCTGCCCATGGTGCGGAGCTGGCCGCCCCTGCGGGCCAGCACGGCGTTCAGCACCCTGGTCGCGCCGTAGCCGATCACCTCCAGCCGCTGAGGAACTCGCCGTCGTCCAGGCCGGTCTCCTCGTGCGCCATCGCGAGGGAGTTCTGGAAGCCCTCGCCGATCTCCGCCGGGGTGGTAGGGGCCTTGCCCAGCGCGAACTCGCCGTTCTCGTCGACCACGAAGCAGTCGGTGAACGTGCCACCCACGTCGGTGTAGCAGACGACGGGCCGGATCAGCCGGGCCACGGCGTACTCTCCTCGGTGGTGCATCGACAGCTCTGTCCGGTATCGCCGGTCAGCCGGACTCATGGACCGTATGGCACTATTGAATTCAGTGAATTCAATAACGCACAATGAGCCGTACGGTCTAGGGCTATGTGGCACCCGTGTCATGGAAGACGTCGTTGTCCGGGCGCATTTCGCAAGACCGGCTCGGTGGCGTGAAGTGCGACATCATCTCCGCTCTGGGTCATCGTCGAAGTTACGGTCAGTACTGACATGTTCTGGGTGATCATGGAAGAATCTAATGAGCTGGGCAATTACCGCGAAGGGAGGCGGTCATGGACAGTCAGTCGGTCACTGACCGTAAGGCGACTCACCCTGGGCCGCGGATCCAGGTGCCTGGTTTCGTTGGCAGGGAGCGGGAGCTTGCCTCGCTTGCCCGAGCGTTTGCTTCTCCTACCGTGGTGCTGGTCGAGGGCGAGGCGGGGATCGGCAAGACCCGGCTGGTAAGGGAATTCCTCGCCTCCTCCGCGACGAGCGCGCTCCACGCCGTGACAGCGATGTGCCCGCCGTTCCACCAGCCGCTGACCCTCGGCCCCGTGACCGACGCGCTGCGGCAAGCTAGCGACGACGTGGCAGGGCTCGGGCTGAGCCCACTGGCCGGAGCCTTGCGGCCGCTGTTCCCGGAGTGGGCGTCGGCCCTGCCGCCGACTCCGGAGCCGCTAGGGGATGCCACCGCGGCGCGGCATCGTCTGTTCCGGGCACTGGACGAGCTGCTCAGGGGCCTGGGTGTGGGCGTGCTGGTAGTAGAGGATGTGCACTGGGCCGATGAGGCCACGCTCGAGTTCCTGCTCTTCCTAGCATCGCGCCAGCCCCAGCGGGTTAGCCTGCTGGTGACGTACCGGCCGGACGATCTACCGGTCTCCTCGCTGCTACGCCGACTTTCCTCGCGGCTGTCGACGGGGGTGACCTGCGTCCGGTTCACTCTTGGGCCACTGGATCTTGCCGGGACTGTCGCTCTGGTCTCCTCGATGCTGGACGGCGAGCACGTGTCGGAGGAGTTCGCGGGGTTCCTCCGGGCGCATACCGATGGTCTGCCGCTGGCGATCGAGGAGTCGGTGCGGCTGATGGGCGACCGGGCCGACCTGATCCGGCGCGGCGGCGAGTGGGTGCGGCGCCGCCATCTAGACCAAATCCCTGTACCGCCGACCGTGCGGGATGCGGTGGTGGAGCGGGCTGGTCGGCTGGGGTCCTCGCAGCAGGCGGTGCTGCAGGCTGCTGCGGTGCTCGCTGAGCCGGAGCCTGAGCCAGTGTTGGTGGCGGTGGCTGGCTTGTCCGGCGATGAGGCAGGCAGAGGCATGGCTGGTGCAGTGGGTTGCGGTCTGCTGGCCGACGATGAGCCGAACGGGCAGGGGCTGATTTCGTTCCGTCACGCGCTGGCAGCACGAGCGGTGTATGAGGCTATGCCAGCCCGGCTGCGCCGCCAGATGCACCTGCGGGCTGCCGGGGCGCTGGAAGGTCTCTCGCCCGCGCCGGTGCCGCGACTGGCCCGCCATTTCCGCGAGGCCGGCGCGACGGCCGACTGGGTCCGTTACGCCGAGCAGGCCGCCGACCTCGCGCTCGCCTCCGGTGACGAGGCCACGGCTGCAACATTGCTGCATGATCTTGTGCTCCGAGCAGGCCTGCCTGCCCAGGATGTGGCCAGGCTGATGGGCAAGATACCGCTCTTGGCTTTGACCGAAGCGGAGCACTGTAAGGACCTGGCCGGAGCTCTGCGTGCAGTGGCTGATGCCAGGGATGTCGAGCCCGACGTCGAAGCGGAGGTTCGCCACCAGCTTGGCCGGCTGCTGGTGTCGATGGACGACTGGAACGCTGCCCAGGCGGAGCTGGAACGGGCGGTTCCGCACCTGACCCACGATCCCGCCGTCGCCATGCGGGCGATGATCCTTCTCGGCTGCCCGATCGGGCAGGCCGAATGGCCGGCGTCCAGGCATCTCCGGTGGCTACACCACGCGGCCGAAGTGACCTTGCCGGCAGGGTCCGCTGACCAGTTGCTCCTGCTGGTCAACAGGGTGACTGCATTCCTCATGCTCGGCGAGGAGAAGGGCTGGGCTGAGGCGGCCGGGCTGTCATGCAAGGCCGCGACGGCAGGGGACTGGTTTCAGATTGCCCGCGGTCACCTGAATGTGGCTGACATGGCCATGTTGTGGGGACGGTATGCCGACTCCGACCGGCTTCTCATCAAGGGGCTTGAGCTGGCAGAAGCCCGGCAGTACTTGCGACTGCGCGATGATGCCTCGGCGACCCGAGCCCATCTCGCCTGGCTGACTGGCGCCTGGGATCCCCTTGCCGAAAGGGCCACCGCCCTCGCCGACGACGAGGATGTCTTGACCCTTCCGCGGATGAAAGCGAACTTGGTCGCCGGGCTACTGGCTGCGGCCAGTGGCGCTGCCGCGCAAGCGGAGAAGCGTCTCGCCCTCGCCCTTGACGGCACTCGGCGCCATGGTGCCATCCACCGCTCGATCGAGGCAGCCGGGGCACTGGCACGGCTTCGCCTGATGGAAGGCCACGCCGATCAGGCCCTGACGCTGACCGATGGGCCGATGAGAGTCATTGCAGCCAAGGGGATCTGGCTGTGGGCAACCGAGGTCGCGCCTGTTCGGGTGCAGGCGCTTGCCAGTGCGGGCAGGACCGGTGACGCTGCGAACCTCGTGACCGCGTTCGCCCGTGGACTGGGCGGCCTGACCGCTCCGGCACCCCAGGCGGCCTTGGCGCTCAGCCGGGCGATTCTCGCCGAGGCGCGGGATCAGCACGAGCGGGCCGCGTCGCTGTTCGGCCGGGCAGCCGCGGCCTGGCAGGCGCTGCCGCGGCCGTACGACTCGCTGCTAGCCCGCGAGCAGCGGGGCCGGTGCCTGCTGGCCGCGGGCCGGGACGACGAAGGCCTGGCGGTACTCGGTGATGTCTTCCGGGGACTGTCCGGCCTAGGGGCACCCGGCGATGCGGGCCGGGTGATGCGCACGCTGAACGAGCACGGCGTGCTGGTCAGGCGGCCATGGCGGGGCGGCTCGCGAGGCTACGGCGATCAGCTCTCGCCGCGAGAGCTCGAGGTGGTCCGGCTGGTGGTCGAGGGGCGAACCAACCGCGAGATCGCCCAGGCCTTGTGCAGGTCAGCCAACACCGTGAGCATGCAGCTGAAGTCAGCCATGCGCAAGCTCGGCGTATCATCACGCACCGCGCTGGCCGTACGCGCCGTCGAGTCCGCCGACGGCAACCTGCTGCGAGGCAACGGCCGCGCCACGCCCGCCGTCAACGTTCAAATACACCCATCTGCGTAATCGCGAGCCTGAGCCACCGCGCCTGATAATCGGTATGCCACATAAGCGACATGCCGGAGAACACTCGATGAACCCGGATCGCTCGCAATTGCCGGAACGCAGTGAGCCCGATAGTGAGCGGCCTGCTCGCGCAGAGCAGGCCACAGTGCGCCCGGAGGTACCGGCACCCCGCCACGCTTCCGGCCCGGATTCATCGCCGGGCGCGACCATAGCCGACACGGCGGCTGGGGCTGCCGGGCCGCCAGACGAAGGCGACGACTTCGTACCCCTCTAGCAGATCTGCCCGAAAGAGCGCCGTGGCGCGCCGCTCGACGATCGGGCGTGCCGTAAGGCAGAAAGGTTACTTTCATGTCGCGACCCCGAGCAACGTTGGCATCGCTGGTGATTGCCCCGGTGACGCTGCTGGCGATGATCCTGCTGCCCGCCGGGGGAGCGCAGGCGTCGGCCACCGCATCACCCGCCGCGTCCCTGACCCTGTCGCAGGGGGGGCCGCGGCCCGGTCATGCAGCCCATTCCACGCCCGGGAGGCGAGCCGCGTCGCCCAACACCGCCGCGGCGGGCGCCCGGAATGCGCGCCGGGTATGCGCGGCGCCGAAGCGGGGGTTCGCCGCCTGCATGTCGCTCGTCCGCACGAACGTGCCCCGTCACCGGGGCCCGTTCGGCCCGGCTCAGACACCATCCGGATACGGCCCGGCCGACCTGCAGTCCGCCTACGCCCTGCCATCGGGGATTGCCGGATCCGGGCAGACGGTGGCGATCGTGGACGCCTATGACGACCCCACCGCGGAGGCTGACCTGCAAGCCTACCGAGCCCAATACGGACTGCCCACGTGCACCACGGCTAACGGGTGCTTTGAGAAGGTCAACCAGGACGGCCAGCAGGGCAGTTACCCAGCTCCCAATTCCGGCTGGGCGGAGGAGGAGTCCCTGGATGTGGACATGGTGTCGGCGATCTGCCCGACCTGCCACATCCTGCTGGTCGAGGCCAACAGCAGCGACAACAACGACATGTACGCCGCCGAGAATGAGGCGGTGGCGCTCGGCGCGAAGTACGTCTCCAATAGCTGGGGCGAGGCCGAGTATCCCGGCGAGCAGCAGGACGACCAGTACTTCAACCACCCCGGCGTGGTGATCACCTTCGCCGGCGGGGACTACGGCTACCTGGGCCGTGGCACCGCCAACTGGCCGGCCGCCTCGCAGTACGTGACCGCGGTCGGCGGCACCTCGCTGACCCGGGATCCTTCCACGCCGCGCGGCTGGGATGAGACTGCGTGGACCGGCACCGGGTCGGGCTGCTCGCTGTATGAGCCGAAGCCGGCCTGGCAGCACGACACCGGGTGCGCGAACCGGACCAGCAACGACGTCTCGGCGGATGCGGATCCGGGCACGGGGGTGGCGGTCTACGACTCCGGGATCGGCGGCTGGGCAGTGTTCGGCGGCACCAGCGTGGCCACGCCGATCATCGCCTCCACCTACGCGCTGGCCGGCCCCCCGGCCGCGGGTACGTACCCGTCGTCGTACCCGTATGCGGATCCCGCGGCGCTGAACGACGTCACCTCGGGGTCCAACGGCACCTGCTCACCGGCATATCTGTGTACGGCTGGCCCGGGTTATGACGGTCCCACCGGTCTCGGCACACCGCAGGGCGTGGCCGCCTTCCAGCCGGCGTTCTACGGGACCGTGGCCGGAACGGTCACCAAGGCAAGCTTCGGCCAGCCGCTCTCCGGTGCCGAGGTTCGGGTCGCGGGCTTCTCGGTGACCACAGACAGTGCTGGCCGGTACAGCGTCACGGTACCAGTCGGTAGCTATACGGTGACCACCAGCGATTTCGGTTACGCGAGCAAGTCTGCTGGCGTCGTGGTGAGCCAGGGGCAGACGGCAACCGAGAACTTCGCCCTGGCCGCTGTGCCGTTCCGCACCCTGTCCGGAACGGTCAGGGATGGGTCGGGACATGAGTGGCCGCTGTATGCCAAGATCACTGTCAGCGGAGATCCGCATAGCCCCTTCTATACGAACCCTTATACCGGCGCCTACAGCATCAGCCTGCCCGGGCATTCCACATCCCAGCTCCAGGTCACCTCGGTCTCGCCCGGTTACCTGACCAAGAACCAGTCGGTACACATGGGCACCACGGATGAGCAGCGCGACATCAGCCTCACAGTTGACAAGTCCGCCTGTGACGCGCCGGGCTACGCCGACCCACTCCACCAGGACTTCGACGTAGCCGAGAACACCCTGCCGACCGGGTGGTCGGTGACCGACAACCTGGGCCAGGGCTACGAGTGGACGCTCAGCGACCGGTGGAACCGAGGCAACCAAACCGGCGGCCAGGGCAACTTCGCCATCGCCGACGCCCTGCAGGCAAATGAAGACGCCCTGCTCACCTCCCCGGTGTTCAGCCTCGCCAAGGTGACCAGCCCGATCCTCTCCTTCGACACCGCCTTCCGAGACGATAACCCGGGCGGCTCCGGGACCTATGCCGAGGTAGACCTGAGCACCGACGGCGGGCAGACATGGGCCAGCATCTGGCGAAACACCTCGGGCATCACCGGCCCGGATACCGTCTCCATCCCGGTCCCGCAGGCCGCCGGCCAAAGCCAGGTACGAGTGCGGTTCCACTACGTCTCGAACAGCCAAGGGTTCTGGGAGGTGGACGATGTCCTAATCGGCCCGTGCGGCAAGATCCGCGGCGGCCTGGTCGCCGGGATGGCGACCGACGCCAACACAGGTGACGGGCTGAATGGCACCGCCGTGGCCAGCGCGGCCAGGTCCGCCGAAACCACGACCACAGCGGCGGCCCCTTCCGTGGGTGACGGGTTCTACGAGCTGTTCGCGGCCGGCACCGGATCCCAGCAATTCACCGCTACCGATAACAGGTATGCCCCGGCCACCGCGACCGTCAATGTGACCGCTAATGCGGTGACGCGCCAGGACTTCTCGCTGCAGGCCGGGCACGTCACGGTAACCCCGGCCAGTATCTCGGCCACCACGACCCTGGGTAACTCGGCGAGCAGCAAGGTGACGTTCACCAACGACGGCACCAAGCCGGCCCATGTCACCCTCGCCGGGCAGGACGACGGGTTCACCGCGATGGGCGGGCCGAGCCAGGCCAAGCTGACTGAAACCCCGGTCCAGCGGGTCAGGGCGCATCTCACGCCCGGCGTCATGAAGCCTCGGTCCCGCATGGTGGGGCGGCCGAGGCCTGGCCTCCAGCGTCGGCGCCCGGCGCCATCGGACACGCCCTGGGCCAACCTCGCCGGCTACCCGATACCGATCAGCGATAATGCCGTCGCCTACGGCAACAGTACCGGCCAGGTCTACTCCGTCGGCGGCTTCGCCGATCTGTCGCCCAGCCAGCCGTACACCAACGTCGGCTATGTCTACAACCCCGTTAATCAGCAATGGAGCCCGATTGCGGCTGCCCCGCAGGCTCTCGACTCCCCGGTCGCAGCGTTCACGGACGGCACTTTGTACCTGATCGGCGGGTGGGACAACAACAGCGACACCTCGCAGTCGGTGTACGCCTATCATCCGGCTACTTACAGCTGGTCTCAGGTCGCGAGCCTTCCGACCGCAGTCGCAGGCCCCGGCGTGGCTGTGCTGAACGGCCAGATCTACGTGGTCGGCGGCTGCACCGACTTCTATTGCGATCAGACCGCGGCGGTGCAGCGCTACGACCCGGGCAGCAACACCTGGACGCAGCTAGCCGATTACCCGACGGATGTGGTGTCCTGGGAGGCCTGCGGCGGAATCGACGGCCAGGTGGTCTGCGCCGGCGGCATCAACAACGTCACCGGCCAGGCGCTCAGTTCGACCTACCGCTACAACCCGGTGACCGGCGCCTGGACGGCGGGCGCGGACATGCCCTACCCCAACTGGGCCATGGCCTACGCCGACGCCAACGGGCGGTTGCAGGTCGCCTCTGGCGCCAACGGCCTGTCCACGCTGACCAACCAGGCGGCCGAGTACGACCCGGCAGCCAACACCTGGTTGGCCCTGCCGAACGCGAACAGCGCCGAGTACCGAGGCGGCGGTGCCTGCGGCCTGTACCAGGTCGGCGGTACCGACTATGCCGGGAACGCGCTGTCGTCCGCCGAGGTGCTGCCTGGCTACGGCACCTGCGGCACCGCCGCACAGTGGCTGTCCGAGAGCAGCGGGGGTTTCGAGCTCGCCCCTGGTCAGTCGGTCACGGTCACGGTGACGCTGGACTCCTCGGGCCTATCGCAGCCCGGCAGCTACGCGGCCAGCCTCGTGATCACCACCGACACCCCGTACCAGGATCAGCCGGTTCCCGTCACCTTGCAGGCGACTCCGCCCGCCACCTGGGGCAAGATCGCCGGAACGGTCACCGATGCGGCCACTGGCCAACCCATACCCGGCGCCACGGTGCAGATCTGCACGCTATACGACAGGACGTCAGGGACCTGCGGACCCGTGACCTACACGGCGACGACCGACGCCTCCGGCTACTACCAGTGGTGGTTGGCCCAGGGCTACAACCCGCTGCAGGTCATCGCGTCCAAGAACGGATACCAGCCCCAGGCCAGGATCGTAAAGATCACCAAGGGTGACACCACGACCCTCAACTTCCCCCTCACGGCGAGCCCGTAGCCCGTGCTCCGCGCTCCGCGCCGCCGACTGTCTACTGCGCCCCGGCCCGGCCGACATGAACCGACTCGCCGCTCAATAAGGAGAACCAAGAGTGGAAACCACGCCTGTCACGATGCTTCCCTGGGTCTGCCTACCACCGCGTATCGGAGGCCAGCGATGAGGCGCGGCGGAAGGCAACGATTGCCGCGCACGCTTGCCACGCTGGTGACCAGCGCCGGGACGCTGTTGGCCATGCTCGCGCTGCCAGTCGGGAGCGAACAGGCGTTGGCAACCGCCGGGCCCGGCCAAGCCGGGACGGCGACGTGGGCCGGGGCTGCAGCGGTTAAACGATCTCCGGCAGGGACGCAGCCGGACACACTGAAGGCGGCGGAGGCGCACTACACGAACGTCCCGTGTAATACGTCTCACCTGAAGAAGAACGTCGCCCGCTGTTTCGCGATCGTGCGGACCGCTCTGAACCACCAGATAACCGCCAGCGCCAACCAGCCGCCGTCCGGCGCGCTAGGACCGGCCGACATCCAGTCCGCCTACCACCTGCCCGCCACCGGGGCGGGCCAGACGGTGGCTATTGTCAACGCCTACGGAGACTCGTCCGCCGAATCCGACCTGGCGGCCTTCCGGTCCTACTACGGCCTGCCGCCCTGCACCACCGCCAACGGCTGTTTCCAGAAGGTCAACCAGACCGGCGGGACCAGCTACCCGCCGGACAACTCCGGGTGGGGCCTGGAAACCTCGCTGGACCTGGACGCCGTCTCTTCAGCATGCCCGAACTGCCACATCCTGCTGGTCGAGGGCAACTCTGCTGGTATCGACGATCTGGGCACCGCGGTGGACGAGGCGGTGGCGCTGGGTGCCAAGTTCGTGTCCAACTCCTACGGCGTAAATGGCGAGTTCTCCGGCGAGACGTCCTACGACTCCTACTACAACCACCCCGGGGTCGCGGTCACCGTGGCCAGCGGCGACTCCGGCTACGGCGCACAGGACTGGCCAGCGTCCAACCCGAACGTGACCGCGGTCGGAGGCACCACGCTGACCAAGGACACCGCCACCGCGCGCGGTTGGGACGAAACCGCATGGGCCGGCAGCGGCTCCGGCTGCTCACCCTACGAGCCGCATCCCGACTACCAGAACGGAATCAGCGCCGACTGCCCGGCCAACAAGGCGCTCGCCGACATCTCCGCCGACGCCGACCCCAACACTGGGCTGGGCGTCTACGACACGCTCGGCTACGGCGGCTGGCTACAGGTCGGCGGGACCAGCATGGCCACCCCGCTGATCACCTCGATGTACGCCCTGGCCGGCACCCCCGCTGCAGGCACCTACCCGGTCACTTACCCCTACCAAGCGGCGGTCAGCGACCTCAACGACATCACCCAGGGCTCAACCGGCAGCTGCGGCACCGTGCTCTGCAACGCGGGCCCCGGCTGGGACGGGCCGACCGGGCTCGGCACGCCCAATGGGGTCGCCGCGCTGACCACCGGACCGCACGGCGACATTGCCGGGCAGGTCACCGACCAAGCCACTAGCAAGCCGATCGCTGACGCCACCGTCTCTGTCTCCTCTGCATCCGGCACGACAACTGATTCCGTGGGTAAGTATGACCTGAACGTCCCGGTCGGCGCCTACGACGTGACCACCAGCGCGTTCGGGTACAAGCCGTCAACCCAGACCGGAGTGCAGGTAAGCCAGGGAAAAACCACCACGCAGAACTTCGCGCTCGCCCCGGAGCCGCACGTGACGCTGTCGGGGAAGGTAACCGACGGGTCCGGGCAAAACTGGCCACTGTATGCCGAGATAACCATCAACGGGGACCCGAATACCGTGTACACCAATCCCTATACCGGAGCCTACAGCGTGACCCTGCCTCGGCAGAATACGTACACGCTTCAGGTGACACCAGTCCACGTCAGTGGATATGTGGCTAAGAATCTCTCCGTCCAGGTGGGCACAGCGAACAAGGTACGGAACATCAAGCTCGGCATCGACCCGGTTGCATGTGACGCCACCGGCTACACCTCCTCCTCCCTGTGGAGCGAGGGCTTCGACACCGTCGGCACGACTCCGCCCGACGGATGGTCGGTGACCGACCACCTGGGCCAGGGGTTCCAATGGACGTTCAACGACCCTGAGAACCGGCGCAACCAGACCGGCGGGCAGGGAAACTTCGCCATCGCCGACGCTCTACAGGCCCCGTCGGGTAGCGAGGACACCGTACTCACTTCACCAGTGTTCAGCCTTGCGAAGGTGACGAAGCCGGTCGTTACCTTCGACACTAACTACAGCCCCAACGCCGGACCGTCCGATTACGCCGACGTCGACCTGAGCATCGACGGCGGGCAGTCCTGGGCCAGCATCTGGCAGAACACCACCGGCACCTACAGGGCAGATTCATTTGCTATCTCGATTCCGCGGGCCGTCGGCCAGAGCCAGGTGGAGCTGCGCTTCCACTTTGTCTCAGACCGGTTCGGGTTCTGGGAGGTCGACAACGTCGGCGTCGACTCGTGCAACGCCCTCACCGGCGGCCTGGTCGCCGGGACGGTGACCGACGCTAACACCAGTGACGGGCTGGATGGTGCCACTGTGGCCAGCGTCGCAACTTCGGCCGAGACCACGACTACGGCAGCGGCCCCGGGCGCGGGGGACGGTTTCTATGAGCTGTTCGCGGCGGGCACCGGGAGCCAGCAGTTCACTACCTCCGATGGCAGGTACGTCCCGGCCACCGCGAGCGTCAGCGTGACCGCGAACAGCGTCACCCGCCAAAACTTCTCGCTGCAGGCTGGGCGGATCAATGTGTCTGCCGCCAGCCTGTCGAGCACAGTAGGCCTAGGTAACTCCGCGAGTAGGAAGGTGACGTTCACCAACAACGGCACTGCGTCAGCCCACGTCACCCTCGCCGGGCAGGACGATGGGTTCACCCCCATGGACGGAAACCCTGCCAGCACCCACGGAGCACCATTGCAGCTGATCCAGGGCCACTTCGCGCCTGGCCCGGTCAAGCCGCAGGCGGTGCGCGAAGCGCATGGCGGTTCCGGCATCGCACCGCGGAAACCGGAGCCCTCCGATCCGCCCTGGACGAGCATCGCCGACTATCCGACCCCGATCGCGGAGAATGCCACCGCCTACAACGATGCTGACGGCAAGGTCTACTCGGTCGGCGGGTGGAACGGCAGCGAGATCACCGCCGCGAGCTATGTATACGACCCCGTCACCCAGGACTGGAGCCCGATCGCCGCCGCCCCGCAGCGATTGCTCGACCCGGTCGCGGCGTTCACCGGCGGCACGTTGTACCTGATCGGCGGCTGGTATGCCAGCGGCTACGTCTCACCGTTGGTTTACACCTATGACCCGGCCACGAACACCTGGTCACAGGTCGCCAGCCTGCCGCAGGCAACGGCGGCTACGGCCGGCGTGGCCGTGCTGCATGGGCACATCTACGCGGTCGGCGGCTGCGGTCAGGGTTACTGCGGGAACACCTCGGTATACCGATACGACCCCCGCGCCGACACCTGGACCCAGCTCGCCGACTACCCGGTACCCGTGGCCTCTGAGGCCTGCGCCGGGATCGCAGCTAAGGTCGTCTGCGCCGGCGGCGTGGCGCTGAATAACACCGGATCCGGCCAGGGGCTGACCTCGACCTACATCTACGACCCGGCTAGCAACACCTGGACGCAGGGTGCGGACATGCCCTACGACGACTGGGGCATGGCGCACGGCGGTGCCAATGGCGACTTGCAGATCGCCGACGGCATCACCGCCAACAGCACCGAGATCACCAACCAGGCAATCCAGTACAACCCCGCTACCAACGCCTGGACGATGCTACCGAACACTAACAACGCCGCCTACTACGGCGGCGGCGCCTGCGGCCTGTACCAGTTCGGCGGCTACTCGGCCGGCTACAGCGCTCAGGCGGCCGCCCAGGTACTGCCCGGCTACGACGCGTGCGGCACGGTGCCCTGGCTCTCGGAAAGCACCACGGGCTTCGAGTTGGCCCCCGGCCAGTCGGTTACCGTCACCGTAACGCTGGACTCCTCCGCTGTCCCTCAGCCTGGCACCTACTCTGGCAAACTCCTGATCGGCACGGGCACGCCATACGACGTCGCCCCCCTCGGGATCACCCTGCAAGTGAACCCGCCGAAGACCTGGGGCAAGATCGCCGGCATGGTCACCGATGCGGCCACCGGCAACCCCATCCCAGGAACCACGGTTCGGATCTGCACGATCTATGTCAAGGCGTCGGGAGGTTGTGGCCCCGTGACCTACACCCTGCGCACTGACACTAGTGGCTACTATCAGCTCTGGCTCAACCAGGGCTACAACCCACTGCAGGTCATCGGCGCTGTGGACGGCTACCAGTCACAGTCCAAGATCGTCAAGATCACGAAGGGCGCAACCATGACCCTCAATTTCGCCCTCGAAAAGACCTAGGCGCGACGGCCAGTGGACCCCCGGCTGCGGCCGGGGGTGCACTGATGACGGGCGGAAAAACTGGAAAATCTCGGCGGAATGCCTCAGTGCGGCAACGGAGCTCTCCACCGGGCGACCAACCGGTCAGCGTAGCCAGCATCGGCGGGTGGCCCGCGGCTCCAGGCAGATCCGGCGAAGTTGGGGTGCGGGAAGACGTCACGAGGTGCGGCGCTCGAAGGGGTTCAGATGGAGTGAAGGTAGCGGTCGCGTTCCCAGTCACAGCTGGATTCGGCGAGTACCGCGTTCTCCGCGGCGAGCATGTCCAGGTAGGCGGTGATGGTGGCCTGGCCGAGGGCGTCGCGGGCGAGGGCGGATCCGGTCAGCGCGTCGTAGGCCTCGGGGAAGAACCTGGGCAGCGGCGGGACGTCCGTCCGGGCGTAGGCGTTCCCGGTCGTGGGCTCGGGCGGCTCCTTGCCCGCCCGCAGGCCGGCCAGCCCGGCGGCGAACTGGCTGGCCATGGTGAGGTAGATGTTGCAGTCGGCGGCGGCGTCCCGCTGCTCCACCCGGGTAGCCGATTCGGTCCCGGTGATCGCGCGGACGGCGAGCGTCCGGTTGTCCCATCCCCAGCAGGCTGCGGTCGGCGCGAACGAGTAGCCGGCCCGCCGGTGGTAAGCGTTCGGCGTGCCGGAGCCGAACAGTGCCAGCTCGGCCATGTGCTGCAGCAGGCCTGCCACGTAGAACCGCCCGGTCGTGCTCAGCCCGCCGGTGCCGTCGGCGAAGATGTTGCGGCCGTCTCGCCAGGCGCTCTGGTGCACGTGCATCCCGCTGCCGGCCTGGTCGGTCCACGGCTTGGCCATGAACGTGGCGTCCAGCCCGGCGCGGCGGGCGATCTGGCGGAGGTACCAGCGCAGCAGGGTGGCCTGGTCGGCGGCGGCGAGGGCATCGCCGTGGCGGAGGTTCACTTCCACCTGGCCGCCCGAGTACTCGGGGTTGGACGCCTCGACCTCGATGCCGGCTCGCGGCAGGTCGTTACGGACTGGCGCCAGGATCGCCTCGAGCTGGGTGCCCTTGGTGATGCTGTACTGCTCGATCTCTGGGTACAGCGGCGCGCCATCCGCTCCGAGCAGGAAGAACTCAAGTTCCGCGGCGGCGACGACCACCAGCCCGTCATCGGCGAAAGCGGCCAGCACCCGCTTCAGCGCCGTTCGGCTGCACATCGGGCTCGGGGTTCCGTCGGCCTCCGCAATATCAGCGAGGACCACGGTGACGCCCGGCTCGAACGGGTCCGGCCGCGCCGTGGCGGGGTCGGCAAACAGCAGCAGCCGGCGGCCGCCGCCTTGGCCCGCGGGGGAGTGGCCGGCCACTACCGCTGACGAGTCGATCTGCGGCGGGGAGACGTTGTCGGCGGCGGGCATCCGCACCACCTGCGGCCGTCCGGCCAGGTCGATCCAGACCAGGTCGTTCCAGCCGCTGGCCGCACTGAACTTCGCGGTCATGATGTCGCCCAGTACCTGTCGGTCTCCCAGTCGGTCACCGCATCGGCGAACAGCGCGGCCTCCGCCCGCAGCAGCGCGACCGAGTTTGCGATGAACTCCGAGCCGAGACCGGCCGTCACCCATCGGCTCCGCTCCAGTCGTTCGACCGCGGCACAGAAGTCGTGCCCAGACCCGATGCATCCTGCAGTCGGGATCTCCTGAACGGCTGCCGCTCCGGGAGCCGCGCGCAGCCGCAGCTCGGCGATCGCGGCCAGCAGGACCGCCGCAGCTGTGGCCGGGTCGGCTTCGCTGGAGGCAGCCATCTCGACGGTGACGCCGTCGGCGCAGTCGGCCAGCGTGACGGCCGGCGTGCCTGCCTTGAAGGCGTTGACCGACGGCTGCAGCAGCGCCCTGGCCTCGGCGGCCAGGGCAGTGAGTTGTGCGGCGGCAGAGCCTGCTGCCAGCGTGGCCGGGAGCAGGCTACCGGCGGACATCAGGGTCCTGACGGTGAGCAGACTGGGCGCCCGCGAGCGGGGCGGGCGAGTCATGAACGTCGCGTGCAGCCCGTGCTGGCGCGCGGTCTCCTTGAGCGCGGACTTGGTCACAACCGAGGCGAGTGCCGCTCCGCACGGGTCGGTCGCTGCCAGCCGGACCGTGAAGGCTCCCGGCTCGGGGTCGGCGCGCACCGACTCCACCAGTACCCCGCTGCCGCTCAGCGCACCGACCGCCGCGCCCACGCTGGACCACCGCGAGTCAGGGTCACCCGCGTCGCTGACCGGCGCCTGCTCGTTCGGACTCCTCATCAGCCGCCCGGACAGGGCGGTGCCCACCTTCACCTCACCCACGGCGGCGGTCAGCCGGTCGGCGGCCCGCCGGAGCACCTCGGCGGGGGCCACCGCCAGCGGCCGGTGATCACGGTCGGCCGGGACGCCGAAGACGTACGCCTCGCCGGGCACCCAGCCGACCGGGTGGATGCGGTCGAGGTCCGGGATCACGTGCAGGTCCGGATAGCCCGTCGAATAGTTGGAGAACGGGGTGGACTCGTGCACGCCGCACTGCACGTCGCACACGATCATGCCGTCGCAGAAGCCCACCGGCTGGTCCAGCCTGGACAGGAACTGCCGTGCGGGGATCCGCTTGCCGCGCCAGCCGCCGAGCCGGTCGGCGAACGACAGCCGGACGGTGTGGATCTCCCCGGCCTCGACCGCGGCCCGGAGCCACTCCGGGCCTGCGCCGCGTCGCGCCGCCACTGTTCGTGTGCCGCCGTTCTAGTTGCCGGGCTCGCTGGACTCGTCGAGCCAGGCGCCGGCTTCGGCCCGGGACACCTCCAGGTGACGGCGGAGGGCCTCCAGCAGCCGGGCCTGGTCCCGGTCACGCGCGGCGCCGATGATCGCCCGGTGCTGGCTGACCATCGGGCCCGTGTTGATCAGCGAGGTCATGTGCTGGCGGTACACGCGGCGGCTAACGGGTAGCGCCCAGACGTCCTCGAGGATCCGGCGGATCAGCCGGTTGGGGCACAGGCCGGTGAGTACCGCGTGGAAGTCGCGGTTGAGGTCGTAGTTCTCCATCACGTCGCCGTCCGGCTCCGCGATCTGGTTGTTGAGGCTTTCCATCCGGGCGATGCAGTCCGGGTCGATGAGCGGGAAGGCCAGCTCGGCCGCCTGGACCTCCAGCGTCATCCGGACCTGGTAGATGTCCAGGATGTCGCGGGGCACCAGCGGCGTGACCACGTAGCCGCGCTGACCGACGGCGTGGATCACGCCCTCCTGGGCGAGCCGGAGCAGCGAGTCCCGGACGGGGGTCCGTGACACCCGCATCTGGTCGGCGATCTGGTTCTGCGCCAGATGGTCATACTCACCGATCGACCCGTCGCAGATCGCGTCCCGCAGCGCCCGGTACACCTGATCCGACAACGGGGCGGCGTCCAGCCGCCGCGACTCCGGCGGCAGCACGAGCGAGGTCAGGTCCATCATGGCTCCAGTTGCAGTTAACTGAACACACTGTATTCAGCAGCTGTGCGACACCAACATTAGCGGCTCGACCGCATCCTGGCATCCGCGACGGGGCTGAGTTCGGTGATCTCCAACCTCTGCGCATTCCAGTGTCGTTATCCGGCATTGTCGTCAGCCGGACAAGTAGAGGCCTTTCGGCTGGTCAAGTGATCATGGGAGGGTCGGGGTTACGTCTGGAGAACGTCTAGTGCATCCCGGGAAAGGCACCTATCACATGAGTTATCCGGTTTTGACGAAGCGAGCACGCCGGGCATCGCGATCGGCTCGCCGGTCGGCGGGCTGGGCGGTTGCGGCCTTGACGTGGGCGGCGTGTCTGGCCCTGGGGGCAACGACGGCAACTGCGGCGGCAGTGTCCACCCAATCGGTCCGGCCGGGGGTGCGGGTGGTGTGCGCGGCGACGGCAGCGACGTTCTACCACCCCGGCCGTGCGTTGTATGCGCATTGTGATGCGCTGATCAGGACCGGGATCCGCGCCGATGTGCCGACCGGGTACGGGCCGGCGGACTTCCAGTCTGCGTACAAGCTGACCACGGCGTCCCAGCAGCGGGGCAAGGGCCAGACGGTCGCGATCGTGGACGCCTACAACGACCCGAACGCGGCCGCCGACCTGGCTGCCTACCGCAGCTACTACAAGCTGCCGGCCTGCACGGCCGCGAGCGGGTGCTTCCGCCAGGTCAACCAGAACGGCAAGGCCTCGCCGCTGCCGGCCGGGAACACCGGCTGGGGCGTGGAGGAGTCGCTGGATGTGGACATGGTGTCGGCAATCTGCCCGAACTGCCACATCATCCTGGTCGAGGCCAATGCCACCTCGTTCACCAGCCTCGGCGCCGCCGAGAACGAGGCGGCCAAGCTGGGTGCGCAGGTGATCTCCAACAGCTGGGGCGCCTCCAGCGACGCCCCGGACTCCACCTACGGCAAGTACTTCAACCACCCCGGGCACGCGGTCACCTTCTCCGGCGGCGACCGCGGCTACGGCGTCCACTACCCGGCCACCTCGCAATACGTGACCGCGGTCGAGGGCACCACGCTGACCAAGGCGACGGGCAGCACCCGCGGCTGGACCGAGACCGTGTGGGGATCGGCGTCGGGCGGCCAGGGCACCGGATCGGGATGTTCCACCTACAACACCAAGCCGGCCTGGCAGAAGGCCAAGTCCGTCGGCGACACCGGCTGCGCCAAGCGCACCATGGGCGACGTCGCCGCCAACGCCAACCCGAACACCGGCGCGGCGATCTACGACACCTACGGGTACGGCGGCTGGCTGCAGGTCGGCGGCGACAGCGAAGCCTCGCCCACCGTCGCGGGCGTGTATGCCCTGGCGGGCAACGGCAGCACTGTCACCTACGGCTCCTACCCCTACGCCCACACGAACAGCCTGTTCGACGTCACCAGCGGCGCCAATGGCACCTGCACGCCCAGCTACCTGTGCACCGCCCGCAAGGGTTACGACGGGCCCTCCGGACTGGGCACACCCAACGGATATCAAGCCTTCTAACTGGCAGTGCGGGTCATCACATCACGGCGGCGCTGGGCACGTTGACTGCCGCGATCGTCATCGCGAGTTTCACCAGCTACTACGTGAAGGAGTACATCCCGACGACCATCACTGTGCCCTGCTCCGGGACCGGCACGGTCGCCTTCATCCCGTCGCCCGGCAGCAAGAGAGAAAGAAGAAAGGCGCGTACCGCGACGCTCGCCGTGACCTCGAGAACATCGCGACCTAAGTGGGTGACCCCGTAAGTTCCTCGGGGTTCGTCGTTATGCGGCCTGTGGCAGGCCGGCTGGTTCCTCGTGGGCGTTGATCCGGTCGAGGAGCCGGGCCAGGTCGGCAGCGGTGTATTTCCAGTTGAATGGCCTGGCGGTCTGGTTGTAGCGGTCGATGAACGCCAGCAGGGTGGTGGCGAGCTGGCCGGTGCTGGTGAAGTCGTTGGGTGAGATGACCTTTTTCTGGATGATAGAGAAGACGATCTCGTCGGGTAACCCCGGCGCGTCGCCGCGCCGGGGTCCCCTCAGAACCGGCCGTGCCCGTTTCCGGGCAGCTCGGCTCAAGCAAGCCCTGATGGCTTGGGGCCGGGCGGAAGTGCCGGGCTGGTGCCGTCACCGATGCGGCGGCGGCACCAGGCGTGTATGAGATGGTGCGCGGCGTGTTCGTCCGGGGTGCCGGGGGCCGCCACGGTGGTGATCGCGTGCTTGCGGATCGCCTTGCGCGTAGCGGTGTGCCACTGCTGCCATTCACCGGGGTCTTGCGGCTGGTGGTCGGCGTGCAGGAGCAGTCCCCGGCAGAGCGGGCACCGGCCGCGCTGGCGGCGCAGCTGGTGCCAGGTGGCCGGGTCCACCGGGAGCCGGGTGCGGCGTCGCCGCTGGTCCCAGTACCCGGTGAGGGCGGGGTCGTCCGGGGACGCCCGCCCTGCGACCATCCGGTGCCGGACGATTTTCGTCCAGGCGAACTTGCGGAGGTAGAAGCCGGTCTCCCGGCTGCCGAACACCCACTTGTCCTGCCTGGCCGGGTTGAACATGCCGAAGTACCGGGCGATGATCCAGCGTTTCGGCTTGTTCGGGTGGGAGAACCTGGCCCATTTCCAGGCCAGTCTCCACAGGTGGGCGTCCAGCGCGCCGAAGGCGCGTTTGGACACCCCGATCCGGTAGTAGGCGGTCCACCCGGTGATGATCGGGTTGAGCCTGGCGATCACCGCGTCGGCGTTGGCCCCTCGCAGGGCCGTGACCTCTTGCGACAACCGCTTCCGGATCCGCCGCAGCGCATCCTTGCTCGGCTTGGTCAGCAGCTTGCCCCGGTAGCGGCGGATTCGAACCCCAGGAAGTCCACCCCCTGATCGAGGTGGGTGATGCGGGTCTTGGCCTCGTTGAAGACCAGCCCCCTGGGCTCCAGCCACCGGGCGAGCCGCTGTTTGACGTGCTCGGCCTGCTCACGGGTGTGACACAAGGCGAGCACATCGTCGGCGTACCTCACCAGGACGGGGGTGCCGGGAGCGGCGCGCAAGGTGGCGCCTTCCCAGTACCTGACCCCGGCCGCCCCTTCCATGCCGTGCAATGCCACGTTCATCAAGCACGGGCTGATCACCCCGCCCTGGGGGGTTCCCTCCCCGGACGGGGCGAACCGGCCATCCTCAATCACCCCCGCCTTGAGCCACCGGCGCACCAGTCCCCGGGCGGGGAAGGTGCCCAGCGAGGCGAGGATGTGATCATGGCTGAGCCGGTCAAAGGCCGCCTCCAGGTCCGCATCCAGCGCCCACAGCCGTTTAGCATCCTGGCGGGATGCCGTGGTGTGGACGGCCACGATCGCGTCATGGCAGCCGCGGCCGGGCCGGAAGCCGTAGGACCTCGGCTCGAACCGGCCCTCCCACTCAGGTTCCAGCGCGGCCGACGCCAGGGCCTGAAGCGCCCTGTCGGCGATCACGGGAATTCCGAGCGGGCGGCGGCGCCCGTTGCTCTTCGGCACATACACCCGCTTGACCGGCAGGGGCCTCCACGCGGACGCGCCGTGCTGCAGCCAGGCCGCCATGTCGGCTTTCTCCCAGCTGGCGAGCACGATGCGCCCGTCGACCCCGGCCGTCCTGCGGCCAGCGTTGACCTCCGTCACCCGCCGCACGCTCACCAGAGCGTTACTGCGGGAGCGGAGCATCAGCTTCTGCAAGTTACGGACCTTGGACAGGTCCCCGGCCTGCGATGCCGCGAAGATCCGCCGTCTCAGCCGCCGTACGTGTTCCTCAGCCTGGCCCCAGTCCACAGTGTCCCAGTCCAGGCCATCGTCCTCAGGTCCGTTCACCAGCTCGGTGTCCAACTTGTCCCTCGGTTCGGGCGTCCTGACGAGCTCGTCCCCGCAGGCTCACCAGACCCGCGTCAGCGCTCTTTCGAGCCGGGCAGCAGCCCTATCCGGCCAGTTATGCGGGAACCGCTGGCGGAGGAGCCAGCATCCGGTCCCGGTTTCCTGCCGCCTTTCGGCCACCGGCATTCGCTTCTCGGGTCTTCCTGCGCCCGCTGCGGGATTCCGCCTCCCTCACGGTCGGCCTACCGGCGGCTTTCCCGCCGGACCCCATCGGGATTGTCACGTTCCGCATGCGATAGTTACGACCGGGGTGGGTGTCCTCTGAACCCCGGGGACAGTGGTGCGCTCCCGGTCGGCCAAGTTCGCCCGGCCGGCACCCGCCGCCTTCCAGCGGCCGGCCCTGTTCTCCCGCCTCGTGCAACCCACCGGCGAGAGTGCTAATGACGAGGCGTCATCGAGGATTCACTCACGTTCACCCGTCCGGCCTTCCCCAGCCTGTGGCCCCCGGATGGAACAGGAGCCCTTGGGCATTTCCCCGGGCTTCGCACCCCGCAGTCACCCGCGACGCCCGCCGGGGCAGGGACGGTCCTCGCGCACTGGACCGGGTATTACGCCGTTGACATCAATCAACCCTCCTTCGACAAATACCGCTATCTACATGCGACTTCGTGTCGCACCACTTGGTTCAGCCAGGACGCGTGCACCGGCGTGTGGATCATGATGGCGTTCGGATAGGCGTCACGTAGCCGCCGGGCCGCCGTCTCGCCGCGGTGATCGGAGCCGTTGTCCACGATGACGAACACCCGGGGCGCGCTCTTGCACGGCTCGGCACTCATGACCTGGCCCATCAGCGCCATGAATGGGGTGATCCCGGTGGTGGCGGGGGTGGAAGCGAACACCTTCCCCGTGTGGACATCCAGGGCTGCCAGCAGTGCCAGCGCGCCCGTGCGCTCGTATTCGTGCTCCACCCGCATCGGCCGGCCGGGTGCGGGCGGGCTGGTGGGATGGCATCGGGCGCGGGCCTGGATGGATGGCTTGGCATCCACCGAGATGATCCGGTCGCCCGGCCGTAGCCGCTTGCCCTGGTAGTACCCCTGGTACAGATCGAGGATGACGGTCGCCCTGGCGGCGAAGCCCGGGTCGCGCGGGTAGATCCACGACTGATATTGCCAGGGCTTGATGGGGTTCTCGGCCAAGATCCGCCGGACCGAGGATGGCGAGATCGGGCTGGCCAGCCCCGTGTTGGTGATCTCGGCGGCCAGCTCCGGGCCGCTCCAGCGGGCCAGCGGCACCCCTGTGGCGGCCGGCAGCTGGCAGGCCAGCGCGACCACCGCGGCCCGCTCCAGCGCGCTGATCCGCCGTGGCCGCCCAGACCGGGGCAAGTCGATGAGTCCCTCCAGGCCGCGGTCGGCGAACCGGCCCCGCCACTTGCGGACCGTGTCCACGCTGACGTGCAGGTCCGCGGCGATCCGGGCATTGACCCGGCCGCGGGCCGCGGCCAGCACGATCTGCGCCCGCAGCCAGTCCCGGTAGGCGGTCTTGGCCCCGCGGGCACGCTTCTTTAACCTCTTGCGCTCACCAGCACTCAGCATGACCGGCACCGCGTGGTGCTGCGGCATGGCACCTCCGGGATCCTCGCCTGGATGTGACCTGCTCCCCGGGCCGGTGATCATAACGGCCAGCGCGGCCCCGCGCGGCACAATGAGGCCCATGGCCGCCATCCCCGAATCAACCCGCAACTCGATCACCCTGCGGCTGCTGGACCACGCCGAAGCCCACTGGCCCCAGCTCACCCGGGTCCAGGTCACCTACCGCGGCGCCTTCGGCTACATCACCGGCGTGCTACCCGACGGCCAGCGCATACCGCTGTGCCGCCTGCGCTACGGCGGCTCGGCTCATTCCTTCGGCTTCGCGATCTACTCCGCCGCCCACGACCGCTACCAGGACGCCGTCCTGCGCACCGGTCTCCCGGTCGGCACGCCGCAAGAAGCCCTCGACACCGCCTGCACCATCCACCTCGCCGGGCTCGGCCACGACCCAAACCCGTGACCGAGGGCACACCCACGACGAACTTACGGTGTCACCCACTAAGCCAGCCAGGCCGCATCCTCGCCGCGGCCGCATCAGGCCAGATGACCAGGGTCAGCAGGACAGTAAGTAAGGGAGTGACCGTCCTGAACTTCAACCTGCACAACGACTGCTGTCTGGTTCATGGGGTCCAGTTGCGGCGGCCGATGTGCAGGGCGGCCTGGAAGCGGGTCTTGGCGCCGACGGCTTCGGTCAGTTTCAGGATGTGCCGCTGGATGGTGCGTTCGCTGCAGTCCAGGCGGCGGGCGATGGCCTGGTCGCTGAGCCCGGCGGACAGCAGGCCCAGGATGGTGCGGGTGGTGCCGTTCCGCAGCGCCAGGGGCTGGCCGTCCGGTTGGGTGTCGGCGCGGGCGTCGAGGCTGAGCGGGAGGGCGGTGTTCCAGACCAGCTCGAACAGCGCGGACAGGGCGTCGAGCAGCGCGCATGGGTGCACCACGAGGAGGCCGTCGGTGCGGAGCCGGTCCCGGCTGAGCGGCATCAGCGCGAGGTGGTCGTCGATGAGCAGCAGGTGCACCGGGACCTCGCCGGTCATCCGGGCCTGCTCGCCGGCGGCGATCTCGGCCCGGCGGCGGGCGATGACCGCCGGGCTGCGCACGCCGGAGTCGTCGTAGATGCTCCGCACCGGGATGCCTTTGCGCAGGACTTCCAGTTCGGCCGGGTTGGGGTCGGGTACCTCGGTTTCGAACGGGGGGCGGTTGAGGACCCGTACCTGGCTGCTGGCGCTGGCCAGCGAGCTGAACCAGCGCTGCCAGGTGCGGCGCTTGCCGGTGACGATCTCGGCCAGCTCGTCGGTGGCGGTCTGGCGAGGGACAGCGCGATAGCGCTGAGACAGCGCCGCCACTGCGGCTCTGGCTTGGCGAAGCTCCTGTTCCTGCATCCCGAGTTGGGCTTCGAGTGCCGTCTCGGGGGAGACTGGCGCGTACCGGCGGGGTCGCTGGGAGAGCTGGGTGAGCAGGCCCTTGTCGGCGAGGGCGTCCAGGATGGTCCGCAGCTCGGTGCGGTTCACGACGTTACAGGCCTGGTAGGCGTCGCTGGCGGTGGCCGGCGGGAGGTCCAGCAGGGTGCGATAGACCCTCTCCTCCGCGGGACTGAGGCCGACGACCTCCAGCGTGCAGCCAGCGCGGTGCCGAGACCGGGCACTGTCCTGGTCTCGGCTAGCACTGGCTATCGGGCTGCTCAAGTCGCTCTCGGCACGAGGGTCGGCCCGATCGAGCCGCACCTCGCACACGGTATTTCCGGCCATCGGCGGAGCGCTTCTCGCATACGCCCTCCTCAGTCGTAAGGAGCTGAGCTGGACTGATCAAATCGTACTCAGTGAATTCGATGCATTCAACCTGTGATCAACGGAGCTACAAAAACTCGTTTATCGGCCATCCCGCCCATGCGCGAGCGGACTCGGTCCGTGCTGGGGTGGCGGCGCAGCGACGCGCCCGGGTGGCAGCCGCAGGTGCCGCCAGTGAGCGACATGGAAATACCGAACGGGCAGGTGCCGGCCGTTCGCTGGCCGCTGATCCGGGCGCTTGACCTGTGGCCGCTAGGTCACGCTAGCCCGACGCAGGATGGCTCAGCGGAACGCAGTCCGGCTACCAGCCGGGCCGGGATCTCGATGACTGCACTCTATTCAGCCGCCAGGTGAGTCAGCGAAGCGTGTGCATCGGCCCGAGTGCGCGAGGACGCGCAGGGTACGCAGGCCGGGATCGGAGGCGTAGGCGATCCGGCTGCCCTCGGCTGCCTGTCGCTGCAGAGCCTCGAGGAGATCGGGTGTGATGAGCTCGCCGGGCGCCAGGATTGGCACGCCGGGCGGGTAGGCGGCGATGAGCTCGGCGCTCACCCGGCCCGGCGCCTTGTCTGCGGGGACGGTGGTCCAGGCTGCGAAGAACGCGGCCCGCGGGTCGACCACGAGCTCGGGCGTGAGGGTCCAGCTGACGCCGGTTGCGGCCACACGCGGGCTACCCGCTCCGGCGGCGATCGCGCGGCCGAGCACGTCGGTGAGCCGGCCTACGGTGTCGGCTGTGTCCGCGACGGTGACCGTGGCGACGATGGTGTCGCGGTCGGCCATCTCCAGCGGCACGCCCGCCGCCTGCGCACGGGCTTCCACGACGGTGCCGTCGGCGCCCGTGCCGGCCAGGCTGAGCACCAGCTTGGCCGGGTCGAACCTGCCGGGCGGGAAGTCATCCGGCCAGGGGATGACCAGTCCAGGGCAGGCTGTGGTGAGGCGGCGGCGGGCATCGGCGACCAGGCGGGCCAGCCGGTCGAGCAGCTGCGGGCCCCGCGCCGCCAGCAGCGCCCGGGCGCCGTCGATGCTGGCCAGGATCGCCCCGGCCGGGCTGGTGGTAGTCGTGGCGTCGAACGCCGTCTCCAGCCGGCCCGGTGACAGGTAGCCCTCGCGGGCTAGGACGAGGGCGGCCTGGCTGTAGGCGGGCAGCATCTTGTGCGCGCTGATCACCATCGCGTCCGCGCCGGCCTGCAGCGCGTGCGGCGGGTAGCCGGGGTGGAAGCCGAGATGAGCTCCCCACGCCTGGTTGACGAGCAGCGGGACCCCGTGCTCATGAGCCACTGCGGCCAGCCCGCGGATATCGGCGACGGTGCCCAGGTAGCTGGGCTCAGATAGCCACACGGCCCTGGCACCCGGGGCCGCCTCGAGCGCGGACGCGAGCTGCTCCGGCGTCGGCCCGAGTGGCAGCATGGTCACCGGATCGGTGCGCGGCGGCAGCCACACGGGTCGGAATCCAGTGAGGATCAGCCCGCTGTACACCGACCGGTGGATGCTGCGCGCCATCACGATTTGGTCGCCGGAGCGGCCGGCCGCCAGCAGCAGGGCCTGGTTGGCCTGGGTGGCGCCGCCGACGCTGAACCGGCACCAGTCCGCGTTCCACAGTTCAGCGGCCAGCGCCTCGGCTCTGGGCAGCAGGCCGCCGGTGAGCTTCATTGTGTCCAGCCCGGCATACAGCGGGATGTCCGCGTCCGCGACCAGCCCGAGGTCGGCGTCCAGCGCCCGCGTGCGGCCCTTGTGGCCCGGAACGCAGAACGGCGTGTCCTGGCGGCCGGTCGCCGCAACGAACGCGGCCAGCAACGGCGCGTCCGCGGCGAGCGGTCTCTCCCCGTCCGGCGGCATCGGGGCCAGGCTTGATCCGATTCCGAACGAGGAGGCGCCGGTCCCGCGCCCGGCCGCCGGACCCGGCGCGGCGTGCCCGGTCACTGCGATCCCGCCTGCCGGACCCAGCCTTTCTCCCGGGCGGCGATGCCGGCCTGGAAGCGGGTGCTAGCACCCAGTTGCGCATATATAGAGTGCACCCGGCGCTGCAGCGTGCGCGGGCTCCAGCCCAGATGCCGCAGTATCTCCTTGTCTGTCAGACCGCCGGCCAGAAGGCTCAGCAGCGCCTCCCGGTCGGCGGCGGTCTCCCCGCTGCCGTCGCTGACCGCGAGGTAGACCGGCATGGCGTGCGCCCACGTGGTCTCGAACAGCGCCGCCAGGGCGGTGAGCAGGCTGGAGGAGCGAATCAGGTAGGCCGAATCCAGGCTGGCCGGATCCAGCGGGATGAGCGCCAGGGAGTCGTCCACAATCATCATCTCCATCGGCAGAGCAGCGGTTACCCTGGCTCGCTCGCCGCGGGCGATGTTGCGGCGGATCGCGCTCAGCTGGTCGGGGGTAGTGATCGCATCGGTGTGGTACACGACCCGGAAAGTGATCCCTTCGGCCATCCTGCGCGCCTGCTCGGCGTCGTCCTCCGCGCTGTTGGAGAAATACGGCGGCCGGCTGAAGTAACGCATCCTGGTCGTCGCCGAGCCGACCAGCCGGCTGTACAACTCGATGATCCGCTCACGCCCCTCAATTACCTCGATCAGCTCGGCCGGACTCTCCCGGGGCTGGCGGTGAACGTAGGCGTCTTCCAGTTCCCGCAGCTCCGCCCGGGCGGCAGCGAGCTGCTGCTCCTTCGCGCGGATCAGCGCCCCCACGGCGACCTCGGGCTCGACCGCCGTGTAGCGGGCGGGCGTGCCCGCCGCCCTCCTGGCCATGCCGCGAGTCAGCAGACCAGTCATCGCGTGGGCGGCCTCGCTGCGCGGCAAGTCAGCTGCGGTCGCGGCCTCCTCGCTAGAGGAGGGCTCCGGAGTCGCCACCAGCACCCGGTACACGGCCTCTTCTGCACCGAACAGGCCGACACTCTCTAGCACCACGTTGTCGTGCCTTCGTTCCGTTGGCATAAATCAGCCAAGTGGCTAAAAGAAGCCGACGACACTACTTATGTCATCCGAGCGAAGTATGACATAACAGGGATCAGCTAACGAAGCGGCACCGTGGGCGGCCTAGCGCCGAAGTGCGACGACAGTCGGTCGTCGGCACGGCGTCGGTAATCGGGCCCGGACACCATCTGGTCAGCACGGTCACGATGAGTGGTGGCGAATCGTGCCGATCTGTGAATAATCGAATGACCAGGTAATTTGCTGAGAAGGATCCGAGATGACCAGCACGACGGTTACCGAACGTAAGGTCGCCGGTCGCCTGCCGCTGATTTGCCCGCCGCGCTTTGTGGGCCGGGAGCGGGAGCTTGCCGCGCTAGCCAAGGCGCTGGCGGCTCCACCCGCTGTGGTGCTGGTCGAGGGTGAGGCGGGGATCGGCAAGAGCCGACTAGTCCAGGAGTTCCTGGCTTTCCAGGCTAAGCCGCGGCAGCGGGTCCTTGTCGCGTGCTGCCCGCCGCTGCGTACCCCGTGCACGCTAGGCGCGGTGACCGATGGCCTGCGCCAGGCCGTCCCAGATGGCATCCGAGGTTTCGGCCTTAGCGGTCTGGCCGGAGCGCTGCGGCCGCTATTCCCCGAGTGGGCCGACGACCTGCCTGCCGCACCTGAGCTGCTGGAGGATGCCACGGCAGCTCGGTACCGCGTATTCGCCGCGCTGGCCGAGCTACTCGATGGCTTGAACCTCGGCCTGCTGGTAGTGGAGGACGTGCACTGGGCCGATGAGGCCACGCTTGAGTTCCTGCTGTTCCTGGCCGCCCGCCAGCCGCAGCAGGTGAGCCTGCTGGTCACCTACCGGCCGGAGGATGTGCCGGCGAGTTCGCTGCTGTGGCGGTTGTCGGCCCGGCTGCCGGCTGGGACCACCCGCGCGCGGGTCACGCTGGAGCCGTTGGGCATCCCAGAGACGGTCGCCTTGGTGTCGTCCATGCTGGAGGCCGCGCCGGTGTCGGAGAAGTTCGCGGCGTTCTTGTGTGATCACGCGGATGGGCTGCCGCTGGCGATCGAGGAGTCAGTGCGGCTGCTGGCTGACCGGGCTGATCTGATCAGGCGTGGCGGGGAGTGGGTGCGCCGTCGCGACCTGGACCGGATCGCGGTACCGCCGTCGGTGCGGGATGCGGTGGTGGAGCGGACCAGTCGGCTCGGGGCTGAGGCGAAGGCGGCGCTGCAGGCGGCGGCGGTGCTGGCTGATCCGGTTACCGAGTCTGCACTGCGGACGGTGAGCGGGCTAGGGGAGCAGGCATTGGCCGAAGGGCTGACCGCGACGCTGGCCGCCGGGCTGCTGGCTGAAGACGGGCGCGACCAGGTGTGCTTCCGTCACTCGCTGGTCTGCCGGGCGGTCTATGAAGCCATTCCCGCCATCCAGCGGCGCAGGCTGCACCTGCAGGCCGCCCGCATGCTGGAAGCCGCGGTGCCACAGCCACTGCCCGTGCTGGCCCACCACTTCCGCGAGGCAGGACACACTACCCAATGGTGCCGGTACGCCGAACAGGCCGCCGAACTGGCCCTGTTGGCCGGGGATCAGCGGACTACTGCCGCTCTGCTTCATGACCTGGTCACTGATGCTGATCTGCCAGCAGGTGTGGTGGCGAGGCTGGCGCAGAGAATCCCGCTGGCCGCTCTGACGGGCTTTCCTTCCTTGGGTGATCTCACCCACAGCCTGCGATCGCTTCTTGACAGTGACGCGCTCAGCTCCGCCGAGCGTGCAGAGGTAGGTCTCCAGCTCGGCCGGCTGATGCTAAGCGCGGGAGATCACGAGGCGGGGGCCGCTGAGCTGGAGGCCGCGCTTCCCGGCCTGGCCCACCGGCCGGCCGAGGCGGCGTGGGCCATGATCATGCTGGGCTGGCCGACGCACACGCTGTGGCCGGCCGAAGTGCACCGGATGTGGCTCGATCGTGGCTGGGCGGCGGCGCAGGACACATCGATCCCAGAGGGTGATCGCGTCCTGCTGGCCGTCAACCGGGCTACTGCCCTGCTGCTTCTGGGGGAGGAGGCTGGCTGGGCGGCTGCCGCGGAGCTTCTCGGTGACGCCGCGAATACACGGTACTCACTGCAGGTTGCCCGCGGCTTCATGAATACCGGCGAGCTGGCCATGCAGTGGGGACGGCTCGAGGATGCCCGTCACCGAATCAACGCCGCGCTTCAGGCGGCGGACCGGCACGATTATCCGCGGTTGCGCGACACGACTCTCGCTACGCTTGCCCGCCTGGACTGGTTCACCGGAGCCTGGAACGGGCTAGCCCAGCGGGCCGAGACGCTGGCTGACCTCGAGGAGCCGCTGGACCGTCTAGCCGCGGTGCTGGTCAGCGGCCTGCTCGATATGGCGGCGGGCGGATACCAGTCTGCTGAGGAGAAGCTGCGGCTCGTGCTGGGCGAAGAACTGGGGCCTGTGGGTATGCGTTCGGAGCGTGCCGCGGCGCTGGCCCGGTTGCGGTTGGCCGACGGCTGTCCCGGTGATGCCCTCGAGTTGACCGAGGAACCGCTCCGGGTCATCACGGCCAAGGGTAGCTGGTTGTGGGCGACCGACGTGGTGCCCGTTCGGATGCAGGCACTAGCGGCTAGTGGCCGCAACGCGGAGGCGGCGAAGCTGGTCGCGGCCTTCACCCGGGGACTGCGCGGGTGTACTGCCCCCGCGCCACACGCGGCAATGGAGATCTGCCGCGCGATCCTGGCCGAGAGCCGCGGCCAGCCAGGTGTGGCGGCTGGCTTGTTCGCCCGGGCAGCGGCCGACTGGGAGGCATTGCCCCGGCCGTATGACGCCCTGCTGGCCAGGGAACGGCAGGCGCACTGCCTGATCGCGGCCGGTCAGCCGGAGGCCGGACTGTCCGAGTTGCATGAGGTATTCGCGGGCCTGTCGGCTCTGCCCGCCCGCGGGGACGCGCTGAGGGTCATGTTGACGTTGCGAGAGCATGGGATAAAGGTCAAGCGGCCCTGGTGGGGCGGACGGCGCAGCTATGGGGATCAGCTCTCTCCCCGGGAGACAGACGTGGTCCGCCTGGTCGTCGCCGGCCGCACCAACCGGGAGATCGCCGGGGCACTGTTCCTGTCGCCGAAGACCGTTTCCCGCCACGTCGATTCGGCTATGCGCAAGCTGAATGTCACCTCACGCACCGCCCTGGCGGTCAGGGTGGTGGAAACCGGGAGCCTAGGCGACATCCGCCCCGCGGCAGGCGCCCGGTAGCGTGCCGGCGCTCGCAGATTTCCAAATTGGGGCATCTGCCCGATCGTCAGCGGGACGGCCCCGGGGCGAGACTCGCTCTACCACGCGACGTCTCGGAGAATGCCAGATGAATTCTGACGAAGTGCCCCCAGCGGTCCGGCGTAGCGCCAGTGAACCGGACCGTCCTGCCAGGCATGACGCTTCCGGTGATCATGGGACGCCGGTCTCCCCGCCCAGTCAGTTCGTTGGTTCCGGCGTGCCGGCCGAAGGTGGCAGTGACTCTGCGACGCCCGAACTCGACGACGACTACGGCCCTCTATAGCCGCCCCAGCAAGGCCAGATCAGCGCGCGGTGACACGGGCCGACGCGCCGAGAGGCAGAAAGGCCAACCCCCATGCTTTCTCAACGTAGGACGCTTGTTTCGCTGCTGACCGCGCTGGTGGCGCTGCTGGCGATGACCCTGCCGGCGTTCGGGGGCACGCCAGCGTCGGCGGCCATAGCTCCTCGCGGGACCGCCGTGACAGCTCATCGCGTCACTACCCGATCAGCGATCATGGGGACTCCAGCGGCAACCCCGGCCGCAACGGCTCAGCCGGGGTCACGGGCGACTGCGGCGAGTAATCCGCGTGTGGTGCGAGCATGCCCGCCACCCAAACGAGGATTCGCCGAATGCATGGCCCTCGTGCGCACCGACGTAAGGGCTCGCAAGGCCCAGAACCGGCCGTTCACTACCCCGTCGGGGTATGGCCCTTCGGACTTGCAGAGTGCCTACAGCCTGCCGTCTTCGACAGCCGGCTCCGGGGTGACGGTGGCGATCGTGGACGCTTTCGACGACCCCAATGCCGAGGCCGACCTGCAGACCTACCGGGCCCAGTACGGGCTGCCGGTCTGCGACACCGCGAACGGGTGTTTCGAGAAGGTCAACCAGCTAGGCCAGCAGGGCAATTACCCATCGCCCAACGCTGGCTGGGCAGTAGAAGAGTCGCTGGACATCGACATGGTCTCCGCGATCTGTCCCCTCTGCCACATCATCCTGGTCGAATCAAATACCAATCAGGGTAGCGATCTGTACGCGGCCGTGGACGAGGCGGTCGCTCTCGGGGCTAAGTATGTGTCCAACAGCTGGGGCGGGGTCGAGTACCCGGGCGAGCAGCAGGACGATCAGCATTTCAACCACCCCGGCGTTGTCATCACGGTGGCCGGCGGCGACAGCGGCTACGGAGTGAACTATCCTGCCGCGTCCCCCTATGTCACCGCAGTGGGTGGTACCACCCTGACCCGCGATTCCAGTGCTGCCCGCGGCTGGAGCGAGACCGTGTGGGGCAACACCTCGGGCGGCTCCGGGACCGGGTCAGGATGCTCCGCATACGAGCCCAAACCTGCATGGCAGCACGACTCGGGCTGCGCGAACCGGATGACCACCGACGTATCGGCGGTCGGCAATCCCGCCACCGGGGTGGCACTGTATGACAGCTACGGCGGTGTCGGCGGCTGGAACGTCGTCGGGGGGACCAGCGTGGCCACGCCAATCATCGCCTCGACCTATGCGCTGACTACTACTCCTGCGGCAGGAACCAATCCGGCCTCCTACCCCTACGCGGACCCGTCGGCGCTCAACGACATCACGTCAGGGGCCAACGGCACCTGCACGCCCGCCTACTTCTGTACTGCTGAGCCGGGGTATGACGGGCCCACTGGGCTGGGCACCCCGAACGGGGTCGCAGCCTTCAAGCCTGCGTCCTACGGCACCGTAGCCGGGACTGTCACCGCCATAACGAACAGTCAGCCGCTGCAGGGTGCCACGGTGACAGTCGGCAGCGCGGCAGTAACAACGAACAGCTCAGGGCAGTACTCGGCGACGGTTCCCGTAGGCAGCTACACGGTCACCGCTAGCGACTACGGTTACGCGAGCCAGAGCGTCACCGGAGTGCAGGTCACCCAGAATGCGACAACGACGCAGAACTTCGCGCTCACCGTCACCCCGATGATCACGCTGTCGGGCACCGTCAGGGACGGATCCGGGCACCACTGGCCGCTGTACGCCGCAGTCTCCGTGTCGGGAGCCCCGGCCCCGGTGAATACCAACCCGGTTACCGGGCGGTACAGCATCAAGATCCCGGCCCAGGCCAGCTACACGGTCACCGCGAAGGCCGTGAACCAGGGCTATCAGCAAATGCAGCAGAGCGTGACCGTCGGCTCGGGTAACCAGACACAGAACTTCACGCTTCCGATCGACCAGACCGCCTGCGATGCCACAGGCTACGGATTCGCCTACGCCGGCGCGACACAGAGTTTTGACGGCACGGGTACTCCATCGGGGTGGACGGTGACCACCGCCACCGGGCACGGCTGGGAGTTCGACAACCCGGGAAGCCTGCCCAATAACACAGGCGGCTCCGGTAACTTCGCCGTCGCCGATCCCGGCTGGTTCCGTACTGGCGAGAACAGCCAGCTGACCAGCCCGGTGACCGACCTGACTGCGGACAAGTCCCCGGTCGTGCAGTTCAGCACCTATCTGTACGAGGGCGATGCATATCAGCCCGCCAGCGTTGACGTGGACGTAAGCATCGATGGCGGCACCACCTGGTCCACAGTATGGAGCGCGCCGCCGAACGCGTCTCTCGATCTGGCACGGGAAACCATTCCACTACCCAAAGCAGCAGGGCAGTCACGAGTTCGGGTCCGCTTCCGTTACAACACTCACGGCTATGAGGGCGCCTACTACGGCACCGCATGGGCACTGGACGACGTATTCCTCGGGAACCAGACCTGCAGCCTGATCCCTGGCGGCCTCGTGGAAGGCAAAATCAGCGACGGCAACACCGGTCACACGTTGAACAGCGCGACAGTTGCCAGCGCGTCCGATGCGGCGGAGACGGCAGCCACAGGGTCAGGCTACTACCAGCTCTTCATGTCCCCGCCCGGTACGCAGTCCCTGATCGCGACGGCTCCGTATTACGCGACGGTCAGCCGGAGCGTCAACGTGGCGGCCAACAAGGTCAGCATGGAAAACTTCAGCCTGCCCGCACCCAGGCTGACCGTCGCGCCCACTGCGGTATCGGCGACCGAGCGGCTCGGGTCGCGGACACCCGCGACCAGCAAAATCACGCTGACCAACACGGGGACTGCGCCCGCCACGGTTCAGGTGACCGCGGCCCCTGGCGGCTTTACCCTGGCCGGGCAGCAGGCCGCGGGCCGTACCGCGCTGCCCGCCGTCTCCGGGGCCAGGCTGCAGCTGATCAAAGGTCATTACAGCCTTCGACGCGAGCCAGCGCACGGCCAGGCTGGTAGTCACGCGCCGGTGGCGCTAGCGCCAGCCGCGCCAGGCGTCGCCGGCGCGTCCTGGGTAACCGGGGCCGACTATCCGATTGCCATCACGGGTAACGCCGTTGCCACCGACCCCGGCACCGGCGACGTGTACTCCGCGGGGGGAGCGATCTACAACCAGAGCGTCACCCCTGCGGCGTACACCTATGATCCGTATCGGCAGGCGTGGAAGGGGTTGCCGCACATGCCGGCCGGCCGCCAGCAAGCGGTGGCGGCGTTCACCGGCGGCAAGCTGTACGTGATCGGCGGGTGGAACAACCCGGGGAACCCGCGGCCGCAACTGCAGATCTACAACCCGACCACGCGCGCCTGGTCGCAGGGACCGGAGGAGCCGACCGCGCTGGCGGGCTCGGCCGTAGCGGTACTCAATGGCGACATCTACGTGATCGGCGGCTGCGACGCGAACAACTGCGGGCTCTCCACGGTCCAGGTCTTCGACCCGTCCTCCGGTGTCTGGAGCACCACGGCGTCCTACCCGGAGCCGATCTCCTATGCCGGCTGCGGGACCATCGTAGGGAAGATTGTACTGCGCCGGCGGGACCACCGGCACCGTCCGGGGCACCACCCACGGGTATGTGTATGACCCGGTAGCAGGGGCCTGGTCGGCGATCGCGTCCTTGCCGGTCGATCTGTGGGGGATGGCCTACGGTGCGGCCGACGGACAGCTGCTCATCTCTGGCGGGGTCACCGCCGGTGGCACGGAGCTGACCAATCAGGGGTTCGCCTACACGCCGGGGACCGGGTGGTCCGCCCTGCCCGGCTCCCCGGACGCCCTCTACCGGTCCGGCAGCGGCTGCGGCCTGTATGAGATCGGCGGGTACGACGCGTCCAGCGTGCCAACGTCGCCCACCCAGGTGCTGCCCCGTTACAACGACTGCGCATCCGGCAGCCGCGTGCCGTGGCTGACCGTATCCCCGACGGTGACGGTACCGCCGGGTAAGAGCGTGACCGTCTCGGTCAGCCTGAACGCCGGCGATAAGTCAGTCACCCAGCCCGGTACCTACACGGCCTCGCTAGTGGTGGTGAACAACACCCCGTACCGGATCAACGGCGACCCGGTCGCGGTAAGCATGACGGTGACCCCACCGTCCCGCTGGGGTGAAGTCGGCGGCACCGTGACCGGGCTGGCCTGTGACGGTACCAGCACACCGCTGCCCGGAGCAGCGGTCACGGTCACCGGCAAGACGGCGACCTGGACGCTGACCACAGACTCCGGCGGCGGGTACGCGCTATGGGCAGATCAGGGGCAGAACCCGCTGACTGTCATCGCCCAGGCATCCGGCTGGCAGGCCCAGACGGCCACCGCCACGATCACGGCCGGCAAGGCCGCCACGGCGAACCTGACCCTCACCCCCTCCGGGGGCTGCGTGGCGGGAGCCCGGCATGCCTGACCCGGCCTGGCCAGCATCTGATCCGGTAATGACGAAGGAGTCGGCACCCATGCCACCGACGAAGATGAAAATGCTTGCTCGGCCGGTGCTTGTCCTGCTGTCCGCCGCGGCCCTGGGTGTGGCGGGGATAGGCAACAACGCCCTGGCCTCAGCAAGTTCCACCGCATCCCGGCCGTCCGCCAGCGTGGCCGTCGCCCATCAGGCTGCCCAGCCCGCCAGTGCGCGGCATACGGCACGGGACACCGCTGGTGCCGTAGCCGGCCACGTGCGGCAGGCATGTCCAGCCGCCCCGCCAGGAAGTGCCTCCTGCCTCGCGCTGGCGAACACGAACGTCCGCGGCCATCTGGGGATCTTCGCGGCTGGCGTGACACCGACCGGTTACGGTCCAGCTGATTTGCAAAGCGCCTACAACCTGCCGTCAGCGACCGCCGGGGCAGGGCAGACGGTGGCGATCATAGACGCTTACGATGATCCGCATGCTGCGGCCGACCTGCAGATCTACCGGAAGGAATACGGCCTGCCACCGTGCACCGTCGCCAGCGGGTGCTTCCGCAAAGTCAACGAAGCAGGCCAGCAGGGAAACTACCCGGCCGCGGACCCGGGGTGGGCGCAGGAGGAATCTCTCGACATCGACATGGTGTCGGCGATCTGCCCCCGGTGCCGCATCCTGCTCGTCGAGGCATCCGACAGCTCACTGGCAAATCTCGCCAAATCCGTTGATGAGGCGGTAAGCCTCGGTGCGAGATACGTCTCCAACAGCTACGGCGCGACCGAGTACTCAGGCGAGGTAACCACCGACACGTCTTACGACCATCCGGGCGTCGCGATCACCGCAGCCGCCGGCGACAGCGGGTACAACAACGACTATTCAGGCGCGCCTAGCGCCCCGGAATACCCAGCGACCTCCGAATACGTGACCGCAGTCGGCGGTACCTCGCTGACTAGGGATCCCGGGACCGCGCGTGGCTGGTCGGAGGCGGCCTGGGACTTCGGCGGGAGCGGCTGCTCCCTGTTCGAGCCCAAGCCGTCCTGGCAGCAGGATTCCGGATGCGGGGCCAACCATATGACCGCGGACGTGTCGGCCGTCGCCGACCCCGGCACCGGGGTCGCCGTCTACGACACCTTCAACCAGCCGGGCTGGCAGGAATTCGGCGGCACCAGCGTCGCCTCACCGATCATCGCCTCCGTCTACGCGCTCGCCGGGCCACCCCCTGCGGGCAGCTACCCCGCTGCCTACCCTTACGCTGACCCGTCGGCCCTAAACAACGTCACCCACGGATTCAACGGAGTCTGCGCGCCCGCGTACTGGTGTACGGCCGGCCCCGGCTACGACGGGCCCACCGGGCTGGGTACCCCTGAGGGAGTCGCCGGGTTCTTCGCCGGACGCGATGGCACCCTTACCGGCACCGTCACCAGCACCACCCGCCAACCCGTTGCAAACGCACAGGTGCAAGCCGGTGACCTCACCGCCGTGACCGACGGCTCGGGCCGCTACACCCTCAGTGTGCCCGCTGGCACCTACACGGTGACCGGCAGCGACCTGGGGTATACCACCGTCACCACCCGGCAGGTGCGGGTAACCGCCGGCCGCAACACGACCGAGAACTTCACTCTGCAGCCTGTCCCGGAAGTCACAGTCACTGGCACGGTCACCGACGGATCCGGGCACGGCTGGCCAATGCTGGCCCGGATATCCGTCCCCGGCACCACCGCCGCCACCTACACCAACCCGGCCACCGGGCAGTACTCGCTGGCGCTGCCCGACAATACTGCCCACACCCTTGCCGTCAACCCGATATACCCCGGCTACCGGCAAGTGCAGCCGAAGGTCAGTACCACTACCGCCGGGGTCACACGGAACATCACGGTCCCGGTCAACGCGGGCACCTGTACCGCCGCCGGCTATGCGTATGCCTACCGGGGGATCACCCAGACCTTCAACGCCAGCACCTCCCTCCCGCCGGGATGGACCGCGCTGAACGCCCACGGTGCCACCCCCGGATGGACGGTGACGGCACCAAACAGCTCCTGGGGTAACAACACCGGCGGAGGCGGTAACTTCGCCTGGTCCGCCCCCATCCCTGGCAGCAGCGGAACGGGGACCTCGTCGCTCTACACCGCGGTCACCAACCTGAGCAACGACGCCAGTCCCGCCCTGCAGTTTTCCTGGTGGTACGCGGGCAACAACGGCCCCGGGACCGGCGGCGCCTACGTGGATCTCAGCACCGACGGCGGCAAGACCTGGCGCAACATCTGGGAAGACTTCGCGTCAAGCACGCTCTTCTACGGCAGTAACCAGGTCGTGATCCCACTGCCTCAAGCGGCGGGCAAGTCCCAGGTGCAGATCCGATTCCGCTGGGTTAACAACACCACTAACTTCGGCAATCTCGGCTGGATGCTGGACAATGTGTTCCTCGGCAACCGCTCGTGTACCCCGAGGGTTAACGGCGGCCTGGTGGTAGGGACGGTTACAGACGCGAACACCGGCCAGGGCGTCTCAGGCGCAGATGTCACCAGCACCGCCAGCACGCTGGAAAGTGCAACCACCCTCTCTGTCCCCGGCGACCCCGCCGCTGGCGCCGGTTTCTACTGGATGTTCTCCCGGCTGAGCGGAAGCCAACAGTTCCAGGCCACCGCCTACCGCTACGCGGCCCAGACCGCGACCACAAATGTGGTCGTCAACGGCGCCACCACGCTGAACTTCAGCCTCGGCGCGGGCCAGGTCGCCGTGACCCCGAGTTCGGTGTCAACCACCCTCCAGCTCGGTACCAACACATCCCAGAAGCTCACTCTCACCAACACAGGAACCAGCCCGGTATCGCTGCGGATTGACGGGCAGCCAGGAGGGTTCACCCCCGCCGGACAGGCCGCACAGGCGCGCGTCCCCTCCGCCGCCTCGAGCTGGACTAGCCTGCCCAGCCTGCCCAAAGGCGTCTTCGACAACCTCGTGGTCACCGATCCCGCTACCGGCGACGTGTACTCGTTCGGAAACCAGCCGGGATGCTGCCGCTCGAATGCGTACGTCTACCACCCAGGCGCGAGCGGCTGGGACCAGCTGCCGGTCATGCCAGCAACGCTCAGCTGGCCGGCCTGCGGGTTCGTCAACGGGAAGATCTACATAGTAGGCGGCCTCGTCCAGGCTCTCCGCTCCCTTCCCACGCAACCAGTATGGATCTATGACCCGGTCACCCAGCACTGGTCAATCGGCGCGAGGATGCCCAACCACAGCTCAGACTTTCAGAACGCCTCGGCGTCGGCGATCCTCGACGGCAAGATCTACTCGGTGACCCACGGTCAGGTCAACGTGTACGACCCGGCGACCAACAGCTGGGGCACTGGAGCCAGCTACCCGGTCAAGGGAATCTTGTTCCAATCCTGCGGTGGCCTGGACGGCGAGATCTACTGCGCCGGCGGGCTGAACGTGTCAAATCCCACCGATCCACCCGTCACAAGTGCCTACGCTTACCAGCCGGCCACTGACACCTGGTCCGCGATCGACCCGCTGCCCAGCCCGATCGGGTACGCCTCCTCCACAGCCGCAAACGGGCAACTGCTCATATCGGGAGGCATCCTGCCCAGCGGAAGAGTAACGACCAAGGGCTACAGCTATACCCCTGGTCAGGGCTGGGCAGCACTTCCCGCTCTGCCCAAGCCGATCGGCGGTGGCGGCGGAAGCTGCGGGCCTGGCGGGTTCATCATCGCCGGGGGCCAGAATGCGGGCAGGGCCACCACGGCGGCCGAGGTTCTACCCGGCTACAGCGACTGCGGCGGCGGGACACCGGTGCCGTGGCTCGCGGTGAGCCCTGCCACAGCGACACTGCAGCCGGGCCAGAGCGTTACCGCGACGGTGACGATGAACGCCGGAGATTCCTCCGTCGCCCAGCCCGGCACCTACACCGCTCAACTGGAAGTGGAGTCTGACACGCCGTATCAGTTGTCGGTGCCCGTCACGATGACCGTGAAGCCGCCAAGCACCTGGGGCCAGATCACCGGGACGGTGACCGATCTCGCTACCGGCAGTCCGCTCGCCGGAGCCACGGTGCAAGTGTGTACCAACTATGACCCGCAGGCCGGCAACTGCGGGCCCGGCTCGGTGACCTACACGCTGACCACCGGCACCGATGGGACATACGGCTGGTGGCTGGATCGCTCCGGCAGCCCGGTGCGGATTCTGGTCACGGCCAGTGGTTACGCCCCCCAGGCAAAGACCGGCGAGATCTCCGCAGGCAAGACAACGACGGTGAATTTCCCGCTCAAGAAAACCTAGATCCAAGGAGAACCCTCAGTCAGAGCGCTGGCGGGAGCGTCCACCTGATGTGGACGCTCCCGGCGGCCGTGAATGACCGTCCAGCAGCGGACCCACCTTACAAACTCATCGTGTTCCTGCCCAAGGGCGGGGCGGCATTCCGGCGTGCCTCCCGCGAAGCTCGGTCGGCACGGGAGGCTCAGGCCAGCAGCGATCCCTTCGAGGCCAGCGCCGTCACAGGCAGATCAGCCATGGTGATCAGTCCGGGCGGGGCGGCGGGCACGGCGGTGGCCACGTTGGCGGTCACTGACACCGTGCTGTGAAAGCTGTCGATCCCGGTCGGCGCGCTGAACTCGATGTCCCGCGGCTTGCCCTCGAGGCGCCAGTGGTCGCCGAGCGGGATCGGATCACCGGGGAGGAAGAAGCCGAAGTGCGCCGATAGCTCGATCACCGGCCGGCCGCCGGCCAGCGCCCGGGCCTGGTGCTGGACGACGGCGACTGACCCGGCGCGCAATCTCCGGCACCTGCCCGTTCGGTCCATGGAGGTAATCAACGCCGCCTGCACCGGCCCGACCTCGTAGGCGTTGACTGCGATGCCCAGGCCGCGGGCGAGCTCGGCCAGGGACTGCGCGAAGCCGTGGTGGCCGGTCACCTGGCCTGCGGCCACCTGCGCCTCGAAATCAGCCCGTGTCAGGCCGAGGCCGAATTTCGACACGATGCCGTCGTAGCCCGACATGTCGGCGGCCCGCTGTACCTCGATCCGGTCGACCCGGGTCAGCAGCGAGCTCAGCGCGAGCGGGAGCGTGTCCATGAGCAGGCCGGGGTTGACGCCGGTGCCGAGCAGCGTCGCGCCGCTGTCTCTGGCGGCCCGGTCCAGCTGCCGGGCGAGATCGGGATGACTCTCGTAGGGGCAGCTCAGCTCCTCGCAGATGCTCACCACGCTGATCCCGGATGCGAGCAGCGCGAGCGCGGTCGGCGCGAGCTCGGTCAGCAGGGACGTGGTGGCGACCACGGCGACGTCGGGGTAGCTGGCCAGCAGCAGGTCAAGATCATTATTTACCCGAACGGGCAGATCCGGGACTGACAGCACGCTGCCGAGATCACGCCCGGCCAGCCCGGGATCGGTGTCGGCGGCACTGACCAGCGTGCAGTCCCGCCGCCGGTGCAGGGCCCGGCCGATCGCCGCCCCGGTAGCGCCGAGCCCGACAAGCCCGACCCGGACGTCGCGATTTTCCTGAATGTCAGTGCGTCATGGCGGAACCCCTTATCTGCCCGGCTGGTCATCCGAATATCGCGCACCCCGCACCCTCCGCCAAACGGTCAGAATGTCGTCTTCCGGCAATGTCCAGAAGCCGACAACTGATGCGCCTTCTCCTCGGCTGGCGCTCGTGCAAAACTCCACCTGACCGATGTTCGCCCGCGCCAGAACGGGGGGTAATGCGCCGAGACGGAGAGAGCCCATTAGATGAAGCTCGGGAGACGGCATATCCGCGGTACCGGCATTGCCGCGGTGACCGCGGTCGCCCTGCTGGCCGCAGGCTGCGGCTCAGGAAACACAAGCTCGCATCCGGGCGGTAAGCCGGTCAGGGGCGGCACGGCGTCGTACTACATGATCTCGGGCTCCCAGCCGAACTGGATCTTCCCGTTTGACAGCCCGGCGTACTCCACTACTTCTGACACCAGCGACTTCCAGATGCTGATGTACCGGCCGCTGTACTGGTTCGGCGGTGAGAACACCTCACCGACGCTGGACGCGGGACTGTCGGCGGCCGCTCCGCCGGTCTACAGCGACGGCGGCAAGACCCTGGTGATCAGCCTGAAGGGCTGGAAGTGGTCCGACGGGGAGACCGTGAACGCGGCGGACGTCGTGTTCTGGCTGCACATGATGCAGGCCGAGTACCAGAACTGGTTCGGGTTCGTGCCGGGCGGTATCCCGCAGAACATCACCTCGATAACGGCCACCGGCCCGCTGCAGGTGACGCTGCGGCTGAACAGGGCGTACTCCAGCCTGTGGTACACCTACAACGAGCTGTCGCAGGTCACCCCGATGCCGATGGCCTGGGACGTGACGACCGCAGGCGCGGCGCCGGGCACCGGTGGTTGCACCACTGACAGCGCCGCTGACCACTGGGCCAAGTGCAAGGCGGTCTACGACTTCCTGACCGCGCAGGCCAAGAACACCGGCGGCTACGCGACAAGCCCGATCTGGTCGGTCGTGGATGGCCCGTGGCGGCTGAAGACCTTCAACACCGACGGCAGTGACACGTTCGCGCCGAACCCGAAGTACTCCGGCAGCCCCCGGCCGGGGCTGGCGGCGTTTCGGCTTGTGCCCTACACCAGCGACACCGCCGAATACACCGCCTTGCAGACCGGCAGGCTCAACGTCGGCGTCGTCCCGGCCGCGAACCTACCGGTCAAGCCGGTAAGCCACGTACTGCCGGCCACCAGCCCGCTACCGGGTTATGCATTGCAGCCCAACTACAGCTTCAGCATTTACTACTACCGGCTCAACTTCCACAACCCCAGCTACGGGCCGCTGTTCCGGCAACTGTATGTCCGCCAGGCGCTGGAGTACCTCGTCGATCAGGCCGGCATGGCCAACACGATCTACCGCGGGTACGGCTACCCGACCACCGGCCCGGCCCCGGCGCAGCCGCCCAGCCAGTGGGTGCCGCCGGTGCAGGGGGGGAACGGCCCGTACCCGTTCAGCGTCGCCAAGGCTGCCAGCCTGCTGGCCAGCCACGGCTGGAGCAAGATCGGCGGCGTGATGACCTGCATCGATCCGGCCAGGTGCGGGCCCGGCATTGCCAAGGGCATGCAGCTGAAGATCACCCTGGACTACTCGACCGACCAGCAGGCCTTCACCCAGGAAGTGCAGGTCTACAAGTCCGACGCGGCGCAGGCCGGGGTCATCCTCAACACGATCGGCCAGACCTTCAACACCATCGCCGGCGAGGCCCTGCCCTGCTCCGGGTCGTCCTGTACCTGGCAGGCGGCGATGGCGGGCGGCTGGGTGTACGCCCCGGACTACGAGCCGACCGGTGAGGAACTGTTCGCCACCGGGGCCGGAGCGAACAAGGGCAGCTATTCCGACCACACCATGGACAAGCTGATCGCGGCCACCGGCACCAGCGGCAGCCTGTCCGTCTACCACACCTACGCCACCTACGGCGCCGAGCAGCTGCCCTACATCTGGATGCCCAATTCCTACGGCGTCATGGCCGTGACCAAGGACCTGCACGGCGTCGCCTTCAACCCGCTCGAGACGCTGCTTCCCGAGTACTGGTACTACACGAAATCCTGACTGCAAGGAGGTGCACATGGCGGGCGAACCAGGGTTCCTGGCCCACCGTGACGGCGACCTGGTCGGCGTCGCGGTGCGGGATTTCGAGCCGGGGCCGGTGGCCGGCGGGTACCTGACCGGCCCGGTGTCGCTCAGCGTCCAGCTGGTCGAGCCGGTGCCGCTGGGCCACAAGCTGGCCCTGGCCGATATCGCGGCGGGACAGGACGTCATCGAGTACGGCCAGCGGGTCGGCATCGCCAGCAGGGACATCCGGCGGGGCGAGCACGTGCACGTGCACAACGTGCGGAGCGCCCGGCTGTGAAGCACCGCCCGCTGACCGGATTCCGCCGCGAGAACGGGGCGGTCGGCATCCGCAACCACACGGTCATCCTGCCGGTGGACGACCTGTCGAACGCCGCCGCCGAAGCGGTGGCGAAGCTGGTGCCGGGCACCCTGGCGCTGCCGCATGCCTACGGCAGGCTGCAGTTCGGCGCCGATCTCGACCTCACGTTCGCGACCCTGGCGGGCACCGCGGCCAACCCCAACGTCGCTTCCGCCGTGGTCATCGGCATCGAGCCCAACTGGACCGAGCGGCTGGTGGCCGGCATCGCCACGACGGGCAAGCCGGTACAGGGCTTCGCCATCGAGCGCAGCGGCGACCTGCGCACGATTGAGCGCGCGGCCCGGGTGGCCGCGCAGTTCATTGCCGATGATTCCGAACGGGCACGGGTGCCAGTAGAGCGGCAGGAGATCATGCTCTCGATCAAGTGCGGGGAGTCGGACACCACCAGCGGCCTGGGGTCATGCCCGGCGACCGCGGAGGCGGTTGACCGCTGGGTCGAGTCCGGCGGGACGGTGCTGTTCGGCGAGACGAGCGAGCTGACCGGGGGCGAGCACCTGATCGCGCAGCGATGCGCCACCGCAGCGGTGCGGCAGAAGTTCCAGCGGATCTACGACGGCTACATGGAGATGATCAGCCGGGCCGGCGTGGACCTGCTGGGCTCGCAGCCGACCCAGGGCAACATCCGCGGCGGCCTGTCCACGATCGAGGAGAAGGCGATGGGCAACATCGCCAAGACCGGCAGCAAGCCAGTGACGGGCGCGCTGCAGGCCGCGGAAGTCCCCGCGTCCGGGCCTGGCCTGTACTTCATGGACACCTCCTCCGCGGCGGCGGAATGCATCACGCTGATGGCCGCGGCCGGCGCGGTGCTGCACCTGTTCCCCACCGGCCAGGGCAACGTGATCGGGCACCCGGTCGAGCCGGTGGTCAAGCTGACCGCCAACCCGCTGACCGCGGCCACCATGCCCGAGCACATCGACCTGGACTGCTCCGGCCTGCTGACCAGGGAATACGACCTGGCCGAGGCGGGGGATCGGCTGATGGAGATCTGTGACCGGACGATCAACGGCCGGGCTCACCTGCGCCGAGACGCTCGGCCACCGGGAGTTCGCACTCACCCGCCTCTACCAGAGCGCCTGATGCCCGCGCTGCAGCAGCGTCGCGATGAGGACCGGCATAGGAGCGGCGCAGTGCTGCCCACAACGGCCGCATCACCCATGGAGACGGCATCACGGGAGGTCAAGCACGGTGACCCGTAAGCGAGATCGCCAGCGAAAGATCGCGAGAGAGCGCCAGCAGCGTCAGCAGGTGCAGCAGGCCCAGCGCCAGCGGCGGATCAGGCGGCTGGTCATCGGCGCGCTCGCCGCCGTCACTGCGACCGCAGCCACGGCCGGCGGCGTCGCGCTCGCCGGCGTTTTCTCCGGGACCGTGCCCGCGGCCGCGTCCAAACCTAGCCCGGCCCGCTCTGGCACCGCCACGCCGAGCGCCACCCCCGCGACGTTGACAGTCGCCGAGCCCGCGCATCACTGCACCTATACGCCGAGCCCGCCCGCTGCGCGCAATGTCGGGCTGCCGCCGGCCACTCCCGACTACCACGCGCGCTACGGGGCGACCATCATTACCAGCCGCGGCGGCCTCGCCCTCGCGCTGCTCAACAGCAAGGCCACCTGCACGGTGAACTCCTTCGTCTACCTGGCGGGGAAGAAGTACTTCAACCACACACCGTGCCACCGGCTCACCACCGCGCGGATCTTCGTCCTGCAGTGCGGCGACCCGACCGGTACCGGCCGCGGCGGCCCGGGGTACAAGTTCGCCGATGAGAACCTGGCGGGCGCGACGTACCCGGCGGGCACGGTGGCGATGGCCAACTCCGGGCCGGGCACCAACGGCAGCCAGTTCTTCCTCGTCTACCAGAACTCGTCGCTGCCGCCGGACTACACCCCGTTCGGCCGGATCGTCGCCGGGATCAATACCCTCCAGGCCATCGCCAAGGCAGGTACCGACAACGCGAACGGGACGGGCGACGGCCACCCCAAGGACAAAGTCACCATCGACGCGGTGAACAGCTTGAAGATCTAACCGGCTGGCTCTGTGCGGTGCTCGCTGTCGCGATCCAGCAGTGTCCGTAATACGACAATTGAGCGCCTTCTCCCCGGTCAGATGGCATGGAAGACTCCACTTTGCGTGATGTTCGCTTATGGCGAAAGGACTGGGCATGCCACTCGTATCACGGTTCTACGTGGCCGCGGCGGCAGCTGCGCTGCTGGCCGGCGAGCTCGGGGCGGCCACGGTAACCACCACGGCCGCGCAGGCGGCGACCCACCGCAGCCCGATCCCGGGCACTCATCCGGCGTGGGCCACGTCGGCCAGGCCCGTTCCGGCGGTCACCACGGGCACCGTGAACGCCCGCATCTACCTGGCCGGCCGTGATGCGGCCGGGCTGACGGCGTTGGCCACCGCGGTCTCCACCCCGGGCAATGCGCTCTACCACCACTACCTGACGGCCACCCAGGTTCGGGCCCGCTACGGCCCGACGAGCTCGCAGATCGCAGCGGTCCGATCGTGGCTATCCTCGGCCGGGCTCAGGGTCACCGGCGTCACCGGCGGGATCGGCGGCTACGTCGCGGTCACCGGCCCGGTATCGGCCGCACGGACCGCTTTCGGGGTCAGCTTCGGCAAATTCAAGGCACCGAACGGCCACTTCTACCGTGCCCCGGAAGCGCCGGCCACCGCGCCGGGTTCTGCCGCAGGTGACGTTCTGACCGTCTCCGGCCTGGACACGGCCCCGCACCTGATGAAGCCGGCGCTGCCGCCGCCCGGTTACAACTACTGGGTCGCGCCGCCCTGCGCGCAGTACTACGGGCAGAAGGTTGCCACCGGCGAGCCCGCGGCGTACGGCAAGCACCAGCCGTGGAACGTCTGCGGCTACACCCAGGCGCAGATCCGCGGCGCCTACGGCGTGACCGCCTCGCACATGACCGGGAAGGGCCAGACCGTGGCAGTCGTCGATGCCTACGCCTCGCCCACCATGCCCGCTGATGCCAACCAGTTCGCCAAGGCCACGGGCGACAAGCCGTTCCGGCCCGGCCACTACTCCCAGCACCTGGACAAACCGTTCACCCTGGCCAGCGCGAAGCAGTGCGGCGCGGCCGGCTGGTACGGCGAGGAGTCCCTGGACATCGAGGCGGTGCACGGCCAGGCACCGGACGCCAACGTGCGGTTCGTCGGCGCGGCCAGCTGCACCGACAGCGACCTGGCCAACGCGCTGGCCTACATCGTGAACCATCACGTGGCCAGCATCGTGTCCAACTCCTGGGGAGAGACGCAGGATCAGGCCACGATCACCAGCGTCTACCAGCTCATCTTCCAGGCAGGCGCGGCCGAGGGCATCGGGTTCTTCTTCTCCTCCGGCGACAACGGCTACGAATCCCCGGCCGAGAATTCTGCCTCGGACAAGATCCAAGTGGACTGGCCGCCGGCCAGCCCGTGGGTGACGGCGGTGGGCGGCAACAGCCTGGCCATCGGCAAGACCCGCAACTACCAGTTCGAGACCTCCTGGGGCACGCTGCTCGACCCGCTCGCATCCAGCGGCACGTCCTGGCAGTACCCGCCGCCCGGCAAATATCCCGCCTACTACGACGGATCCAGCGGCGGCGGCACGAGCACGGTGTTCACCCAGCCCTCCTACCAGCGCGGCGTGGTGCCCGGCTCGCTGTCGCACCGGCTGCCGGACGGTACCCGCAGCCGCGTAGCGATGCGCGAAGTGCCGGACGTGTCCGCGCTGGCCGATCCGAGCACCGGCATGCTGATCGGGCAGACCACGCTGCAACCGGATGGGAAGACCTATGCGTTCTCGCTCAGCCGGATCGGCGGCACGTCGGTCTCCTGCCCGGTATTCGCCGGCATCGAGGCGGACGCGCAACAGGCCGCCGGGCACCCGCTGGGCTTCGCCAACCCGGTGATCTACGCCAGGTACGGCAGCGCCGCCTACCACGACGTGACCGACACGCCGTTCGGCCCGCACGTGCACCTGGCCCAGGTCCGCAACAACTACACCAACGGCGCCACCCGCCAGGGGCCCCTGGTCACCTGGCTGCGCACCCTCGGCATCGACGGCGAGGCCGCGGCCGCCCTGCACGCCACCAGGGGTTACGACGACGCAACCGGCGTCGGATCACCCGCCCGCTACATCCAGTCCCTCGGGTAAGCCCGGTCCGGAGGGGTCCGGGAGGCCGCGAACCGGCCGGCGTGGACGTCGGACTGCCGACTCGCGGTCCCACTCCGGTGCGGTGTGCCTTCGCCACGCCGGCAATCGTTGTGGCGATGCTGCCATTCAGTCTGGCAGGTACAGATCGGCTCCGTCACGCAGCGTGGCTACGGTACCGGGGCGACGCGTGTCGGGTTCCGGCAGTGTCGGGGATGGGACTCCAGCAAGTCTTTCCCTGGTCAGTTCATGTCCACGGGAGTGGTGTATGGGGTAGCTGATCCGGCTGTGACTGGGTTGCTTGGCCCGCAGCCGCTCCCGGGCCGACCCGATGATCGACTCGTGGTCGAGCGCGGTGCGGGGGAGCGAGCTGACCGGGTGCCACGCGGTGTCTGGCGGGGTGCGCGGGCTGACGTCGGTGGCCACCAGCGCCAGGTACGCGGTGGCGAGGACGCGCTCCTGGGGGTCGCGGTCGGGATCGCTGCGGGTCTCGAGCTGCTCCAGGTGCTCGATGTCGGTGAGGTCCACCTTGACGGCGAGGTGACGGCCGGGCGAGGCGCCGAGGCGCTCCCGCTCGCCCAGCGGCCCGCCGGGCAGCGACCAGCAGTCCGCGAAGGGGGGGCCGGGCCCGGTTCCAGAGCAAGGCCTCCAGGCGGCGCTCGCGGACCCGGAACACGACGGCCAGCACCTCATGCCGGAACCGGTCCCGGTCGCGGTCCTTGCGCCCGCCCGGCGGCCGGGTCGGCTGACTTGTCTGCACGCGAGCATGGTAGTGTCTCGGCAAGTTTTCGACTATGAGGCGAAAACTAATCCGAGCGGAAGTGGCCGATGACCATCACGACGCCGACCCGAAGCCGGACCGCCAGCGGCCAGCCCGGTAACGGCCAGGACGGCCAGCCCGGCAGCCTCCAGGACGGCCAGCCCGGTAACGGCCGGGACGGCCAGCCCGGCCCGGACTGGGCGGAGCAGATCCGCCGCCTCGCGGCCAAGCGCGACGGGATGATCCTCGCCCACAACTACCAGGTGCCCGAGGTCCAGGACGTCGCCGATCACGTAAGCGACTCGCTGGCGCTGTCCCGGCTGGCGGCCGGCAGCCCGGCCCGGGTGATCGTGTTCGCCGGGGTGTACTTCATGGCCGAGACGGCCAAGATCCTCAGCCCGGGCAAGATGGTGCTCATCCCGGACCGGCGGGCGGGCTGCTCGCTGGCCGACAGCATCACCGCCGCCCAGCTCCGGTAGTGGAAGGCCGGGCATCCGGGCGCGATCGTGGCCTACGTGAACACCAGCGCCGAGGTGAAGGCCGAGGCGGACGTGTGCTGCACCTCGTCGAACGCGGCCGAGGTGGTGGACTCGATCCCGGCCGGCCGCGAGGTGCTGTTCTGCCCGGACCAGTTCCTCGGCGCGCACGTGCGGCGAGTGACCGGCCGGCGGAACATGCTCATCTGGGCGGGGGGGGTGCCACGTGCACGCCGCGATCAGCGGCGCCGACCTGGCCGCGCAGGTTGCGGCGACACCGGGCGCCCAGCTGTTCATCCACCCCGAGTGCGGCTGCGCCACCTCGGCGATGTACCTGGCGGGCGAGGGGTCTTCCCGGCGGACCGGGTCAAGATCCTGTCTACCGGCGGCATGGCGGCCGCGGCGATCGGCGCCGGCCCGGTCCTGGTGGCCACCGAGATCGGCATGCTGCACCAGTTGCGCAAGGCCGCCCCCGGGACGGATTTCCGGGCCGTGAACGACCGGGCGTCCTGCCGGTACATGAAAATGATCACCCCGGCCGCGCACTACCAGTGCGGCGGGGTGCTGACCGACCTGCGCGGCCGCGCCAGCGTGCCGGGCCTGTACACGGCGGGCGAGGTGGCCAGGACGGGGCTGCACGGTGCCAGCCGGCTGGCGTCCAACAGCCTGCTGGAAGGCCTGGTGATGGGGAGCGGGCGGCGGCGGCGGCCATCGCCGCCCGGCCGGCGGCCCGGCGGCTGCCCGAGCCGGGGTCGGCGCCGGCCCGGCCGCTGGCGGCCGCGGACCCGGGCACGCTGCGGTGGCTGATGAGCAGGCACGCCGCGATCGGCCGCGACCAGGCGGGACTCGCGGCGGCGCAGGCGGCGCTGGCCCGGTCGGCCAGGCAGCGAACCCATCCTGGCCGGGCCGGGTACGAGGCGGCGGCCCTGACGCTGGCGGCCCGCGCCGTGCTCGCCGCGGCCGCCGAGCGCGCCGAATCCCGCGGCTGTCACGTCCGCACCGACTACCTAGGGCGCGACGAGGCCCGGTGGCGCCGCAGCCTGGTGCTGCGGCTGGGCGAATCCGGTGTCCCCGAGGTCACCGGCGCGCTGCCCGCCGGAACGCCCGGCGGCGGGGACGCGCTGCCGGGCGGACGCGCCGCCGCCGTAGCCGCCAGGGCCGCCCGGTGACCGGCCACGCCCCCCGGGGCCGGCCGGCTGTCGGCCGGGACGGCCGCGGACCTGCGGGCGGCCGGGCTGGACCCGTGCGAGGTGCACCGGATCGTGTCGGCCGCGCTGGCCGAGGACCTGCGCTACAGGCCGGACATGACCACGGTGCCTGCCGGCGCGGCCGCGATCGCCGAGATCACCCCCCGGGCGCCGGGCGTGCTGGCCGGGGCGCCGGTAGCCCTGGCGGTCTTCGACGCGGTTCTCGGCGCCGGCTACGAGGTGCTCGCGAGCGCGGACGACGGCACCGGGCTGGCCGCTGGCCCGGCCATCAGGCTACGCGGGCCGGTCCGCGGGCTGCTGACCGCCGGGCGCACGGCGCTCAACTTCGTCTGCCACCTGTCCGGGATCGCCACCGGGACCGCGCGCTGGGTCGCGGCGGTGGCCGGCACCGGCGCGGTCGTGCGGGACTCCCGCAAGACCCTGCCCGGCCTGCGGGACCTGGAGAAGTACGCGGTCAGGTGCGGCGGCGGCAGCAACCACAGGATGGGGCCCGGCGACTCGGTGCTGATCAAGGACAACCACGTCCAGGCCGCGGGCTCGGTGACCGCGGCGCTGGCCGCGGTGCGCGCCCGGGCACCCGGCCTGCACTGCGAGGTAGAGGTGGACGACCTGGCGCAGCTGGGCCAGGCGCTGCGGGCGGCGGCGGCCGAGGTGCTGCTGGACAACTTCACCGTGGCCCAGTGCGCCGAGGCGGTCCGGCTGGTCCGCGAGGCCGGGGCGGCGACCCGGCTGGAAGCCTCCGGCGGCCTGACGCTGCCGACCGCGCGCGGCTACGCCGAGACCGGCGTCCGCTACCTCGCGGTCGGCGCCCTCACCTGCTCCTCCCCGTTCCTCGACCTCGGCATGGACCTCACGACGCCCGCCGCGCCCTGACCCGCGCCGTCGCCAGTCGCGCGCTACCGGCTACGGTTTGTGACCGATCCTCATGATCGTTCCCACTTTGCACACGCTGTCCGGCGGCAGAACGAAAGCAAGGGACAGGCGGCCGCTACCAGCAACGGCTACAGCTATACGCCTGGCAAGGACTGGGCGTCGCTTCCCGCCCTGCCAAGGCGGACAGCAGGGGGCGGCGGCCGCGGGCCTGGGGGGTTCTACGTGGTCGGGGGCGACGGCAGACACGGGCGGCTGAAATCCGCTGAGGTGCTGCCCGGGTTACAGCGGCTGTGGTGGTTGTGGTCAAAGGAACCGCTCCGCGCGTCCGCTGCGCGGAAGAGGATGAACGGCTGCGTGACGAGATGGCCGTCGACCAAGAATCGGGCCGAGAACCTGATCGTCACCGACCTGCTGCGCAACGACCTGGGCCGGGTGTGAGGTCGGCTGTGTGCACGTGCCGCGGCTGATGGCCGTGGAGAGCTACCCTACCGTGCACCATCTAGTGTCCACCGTCCGGGGGCGGCTCCGCGATGGTGCCGACGCGGTGGACTGCGTCCGTGCCTGCTTTCCCGGCGGGTCCATGACCGGCGCGCCGAAGCTGCGCACCATGCAGATCATCGACGCGATCGAGGACCGGGCAAGGGGCATCTACTCCGGGGCGATCGGCTGCTGGGTTGCGATGGCCGCGCCGACCTGAACATCGTGATCCGCACCGCGGTCCTGGTGAACGGTGAACGGTGTGTGGGGGCGGGCGGCGCCATCGTACTCCGACTCCGACTCCGACTCCGAAGCGGAGTACCGCGAAATGCTCCTCAAAGCCCAGGCGCTGGTGCAAGCCCACGGCATACGGGCGTATGCCTGAGCCTCAATCCACGGTTTAAATTGGTGCCTTTTCGGCGCGTCAACGCGAAAGGTGCCCTCTGAGCTGGGACGATGGGAGTTCCTTACGCTTCCGTCGTCGAGCTGGAGAGGACACCTCGCAAGTGCGATTGTTGCATGGGCTGGCGAAGATCGATGTGACGTTTGATGACCCGCATCTCGTGTCGCGGGCGGGCCTGGTCCCGGTGATGGCCCTCGCCGGGCGGGCCGGGCTGGGCAGCCTGGTAGCGGGGCATGTCCGGCTCAGCCGTCCGTGCGGGGTGAATGCGCAGGTGAAGGTGCCGTGCCTGGTGGCCGGGATGATCGCCGGGGCGGACAGCATCGATGACATGGCGCTGCTGCGCCACGGAGCGATGCCCGTGCTGTTCGGCGGGATCCGGGCGCCGTCCACGCTGGGGTCGTTCCTGCGGTCGTTCACCTGGGGGAACGTGTTGCAGCTGGGCAAGGTGCACCGGGAGTTCCTGGTGGAGCTGGCCCGCCGCGCCCCGCTGCTGCCCGGCGCGGATGTGCTCGCATTCATCGACGTCGACTCGCAGCAGAAGCGGGTCTACGGGCATCACAAGCAGGGAGCGGCGTTCGGGTTCACGAAGATCCAGGGCAAGGGCCTGCTGGTGCGCGGGCTGAACGTGCTGGCCGCGACGGTCTGCACGCCGCTGGCTGCCCCTGTCATCGCCGGCACCCGGCTGCGCGGCGGGAACGCCTCGTCCGCCCGCGGCGCCGCCTCGATGATCACCGAGGCGGTCCCCGCCGCCCGGGCGGCCGGGTGCAGCGGCACGCTGATCGTGCGGATGGACTCGGCGTTCTACGGCGCCCCGGCCGTGCAGGCCGCCCGCAAGGCGGGCGCGTGCTTCTCGGTCACCGCGCGGATCGATCCCAAGGTCCGCGCCGCGATCGCCGCCATCGGCGAGGATGCCTGGACGGCGATCCGCTATCCCCGGGCCGTCTGGGATGACCAGCTCCGCTGCTGGGTCTCTGACGCCCAGGTCGCCGAGGTGGAATACACGGCGTTCACCTCGAAGAAGGGGCAGGCCATCACCGCCCGGCTGATCGTCCGCCGGGTCAAAGACCTCAACCGCAAGGCCGCCGCCGGGCAGGACGAGTTGTTCCCCGCCTGGCGCTATCACGGCGTACTCACCGACTCCCCGTTCGCCACCTTGCAGGCCGACGAGCAGCACCGCGGCCACGCCATCGTGGAGCAGGTGTTCGCGGACTGGGCCGACGGGCCGCTGGCGCACCTTCCATCGGGCTCGTTTCCCGCCAACGCTGCCTGGCTGGCCTGCGCCGCCATCGCGCACAACCTGCTGCGCGCCGCCGGGTCGCTGGCCAGCCAGGCCGGCGCCAGGGCCCGCGGCGCCACGCTGCGCCACGACCTCATCGACGTCGCCGCCCGGACCGCCCGCCACGGCCGCGGGCACATCACCCTGCACCTGCCCGAAGGCTGGCACCGTGCGACCGAGTGGATGAACCTGTTCGAAGCCGCCTGCGGCCCGCCCGCCGCCGCGGCCTGACCAGCCCAGGACCCGGTCACCGCACCCCCGCGGCCCGCAGCGGCCATCCGGCGAACCCGCCAGCCACCCTCCCCCAGCCAGAACCCCACGGACAAGCCGCGCAAAGGTGAGCGGCGGGAAGACCGCGCCCGTCGCCAGCCTCAAACCGAATAATCCGATCCCGACGCCCGCAAGATGATCACACGAATCTACGCGGTGGATTCAGGCTGAGGTACCGGCTGGCTTGCGCCAAAGCAGAATAGCGTCGTGGACGATGTCAGCCCGGCCAATGCCGCCACAATCTCCAGCTATGACGCGGTAAGCGACGAATTCCCGGCCGCCTGGGATCCCGAGGGCGACTTCGGGCGCAGGAACCTGCTCAACCCGACGATATTCGCGTGGTCGGGGACCTGGCGGGCAAGGACGTTCTGGACGCCGGGTGTGGTCAGGGGTATCTGTGCCGGCTCCTGGCCGCCCGGGGCGCGGCGGTTCTCGGGGTCGAGCAGGCCCGTCGGCTCATCGAGTACGCGGAGCGGCGCGAGGCCGAACTCCATCGGGGCATCCGCTACCTCCGCCGAGACCTGTCCAGGCTCGGCAACGTCGGCGGGCCCTTCGATGCCGTCGTGGCCAACATAGTGTTCCTCGACATCGCGGACTGGCGAGCCTCACTGATCAGCTGTGTCGCTGCGCTGCGCCCCAGCGGCCGCCTGGTCTACTCGCTCCATCACCCCTGCTGGGTCTGCGGGCAGCTCTCCACCTGCGCGACCCGAGGTTACGTCGAAATGCGCGAGTACCTCAGCGAGCACGAGCAGGTTGGTGAGGCGGGAGTCAACTTCCACCGGCCGTTATCCGCCTACGTCAACGCCACCATCGAGCTGGGCTGTGCCATTACCGAGATCGCGAGCCGGGCATCGACGAGAGCCAGCCGAGAGCGAGGAGCAGAAACTCCTCGCCCACGTCCCCCAACTACATCGTCATCTCCGCTACGAATACATGACATCAGGCCGGGCTCGAGGGCGTCCTTACGGAGGCGGCAGCCAAGACCTGTGCCCGCAGCTCGCCCGGATGCGGCCATGTGCGCGTAGGTAGTCCGGCGCGGTCCGCAGCCCTTGCCCGCCATGCCCGCTGGGGGGAACTCCCTGGCAAGGGGGTGACGGTGAGTACTGGCGTGTCCGCATAGATAAGTGGAGAATGCGAGCAACCAGGTGATTTGCGAAAAAGGGGTCGGCGATGACCGGGCAGGTGACTACCGAACGTGAAGTTGCCGGTCGGCTGCCGATGATCTGCCCGCCCGGGTTCATCGGCCGGGAACGGGAGGTTGTCACGCTCGCGGAGGCTCTGGCCGACGGCCCTGCTGTGGTGCTGGTCGAGGGCGAGGCGGGGATCGGCAAGACCCGGCTGGTCCAGGAATTCCTGGCCTCCCCGGCAGCGAAGCGCACGGCCATGGTTGCCTGGTGCCCGCCGCTGCGGACTCCGTGCACCCTGGGCCCGATTGTGGACGCGGTACGCCAGGCAACGAGCGGCGTCGCAGCGCTCGGGCTGACCGGCCTGGCGGGGGCGCTGCGGCCGCTGTTCCCCGAGTGGGCAGGTGACCTGCCGCCCGCGCCCGAGCCGGCCGGGGACACGTCCGCGGCCCGGCACCGGCTGTTCCGTGCCCTGGACGAGCTGCTGGGCAGTCTGGAGACCGGGCTACTAGTGGTCGAAGATCTGCACTGGGCAGATGAGGCCACCGTGGAGTTCCTGCTGTTTCTCGCGTCCCGCAAGCCGCCCGCTCTGAGCCTGCTGGTCACCTCTCGACCCGAGGACGTGCCGGAGGGGTCGCTGTTGCGTCGTCTTTCCCGGCTCGCTGCCGGGAGCAAGGGGCGGCGGCTGCTACTGAGGCCGCTGGATGTCACGGGGACCGCCGGGCTCGTCTCGTCGATGCTGGATGGCGAGCCGGTTTCCGGGGAATTCGCTGCCTTCCTGCATCAGGGCACTGAGGGGGTGCCGCTGGCGGTGGAGGAGTCGGTGCGGGTGATGTACGAGCGGGCCGACCTGATCCGCCGTGGCGGCGAGTGGGTACGTCGTCACCTCGACGAGATCGCGGTGCCGCCCACGGTCCGTGACGCTGTGCTGGAACGAGCCGGGCGGCTGGACCGGGATGCGCGGGCGGTGCTCGAGGCGGCGGCCGTGCTCGCGGTGCCCGCAGCCGACTTTGCGCTGGCTGACGTCAGCGGGCTTGCTGTCGGCAGGCTCCGGGCGGGATTGTGCATGGCGCTCGGCTGCGGGCTGCTGGGCGAGGACGACCGCCGCCAGGCGTCGTTCCGGCACGTGCTGCATGCCCAGGCAATCTATGAGGCGATCCCGGGCCCGCGGCGCCGGGTGCTACACGTGCGGGCAGCCCAGACGCTGGAAACGGCGTCGTCGGTGTCCGCGGCACAGCTGGCCCGCCACTTCCGAGAGGCTGGCGAGATCACTCAGTGGCGCCGCTACGCCGAGCAGGCTGCCGACCTCGCGCAGGCCGCAGGCGATGAGGCAACCGTCATCATTCTCCTGCATGACCTGGTGGTCAACGCCAGCCTCCCGGCCAGGGACGTCGCCCGGCTCGTCAGAAAGATGCCGGTGGTGCTGGTGTCCGGTCCGGCCCGCTCCCGGGAACTGGCCGGCGTTCTGCGGTCTGTCCTCGATGCCGGGGGCCTCGAACCTGGCACGGAGGGGGAGGTTCGCTTTCAGCTGGGCCGGGTGCTGCTGGCAGGAATGGACGACTATGACGCCTGCCGCACCGAGCTGGAGCGGGCGGTTCCCCTCCTGGCTGACGACCCGGCTGCGGCGGCAAGGGCAATGATCCTGCTCGGCTGTCCGTTCGGGGCCGTCTGCTCCGCCTCGGAGCATCTGCGGTGGCTGCGGCGCGCGGCTGGCGTGATCGCGCCGATGGCGGCCGCCGATCGCCTGGGGCTGCTGGTGGACAGGACGTGTGCGCTGCTCATGCTGGGCGAGGAGGAGGGCTGGGCGGAGGCGGCCCGGATCCCCGATGACGTGCCCACGGCGCGGGAGAAGCTGGAGATCGCCCGCGGCAACCTGAATATCGGCGAGCTGGCATCGAGGCTGGGCCGGTATGCCGAGGCCCAGCGGCGCCTTGCCAGGGCGCGTGAGCTGGCCGAAACCTGCGAATACTTCTCTATCCTTGACTCGATATCGGTGGCTCAGCTTCATCTGGACTGGCTTACCGGCAACTGGGACGGGCTGGCGGACCGCGCAGGCGCTCTGGCCAGGGATGAGGATCTCTCGCCACTGACCCGGGCGGAAGCGGTCCTGATCAGCGGGCTGATACACGCGGTAAACGGGAACCCGGGTCTCGCCGAGGAGTCCCTACAGAATGCCATGGCGGAAGCCCGCCATTACGGTGCCGCCGACCTGTCCATGGAGCCGGCCGCGGCGCTGTCCAGGGTGCGCCTGGCAGGCGGGCGCACCGAGGATGCGCTGACGGTCACCGAGGCACCGGCTGGCGTCGTGGCCGGCAAGGGCATCTGGGTATGGGCTGCGGACATCGCCCCAGCGCGTGCCAGGGCCCTCGTCGCCGCGGGCCGCGTCGGCGAGGCCTCGAGCCTGGTGACGGCGTTCACCCGCGGGCTGCGTGGCCGCCGTACCCCGGCACCGCGGGCCGCCCTGGCGACGTGCCGGGCTACCTTGGCCGAGGCACGCAGTGACTACGGCCGTGCGGCAGCTTTGTTCGGGCGCGCGGCTACGGCATGGCAGGCGCTTCCCCGGCCGTACGATGCGCTGCTGGCCCGTGAGCGGCAGGCCTGCTGCCTGATCGCCGCAGCCCAGCGCGACGCCGGCCTGGCGCTGCTGACCGAAGTCATGCGCGGGCTGTCGCGGCTAGGCGCCAGGGGTGACGCCGACCGGGTGACGGATCTCCTGCGGAAGCACGGGGCGACTGCGTGGCCCGCGTGGCGGGGGGGTAAACGCGGCTATGGCGGTCGGCTATCTCCCCGGGAGATCGAGGTGGTCCGGCTGGTCGTGGCCGGCCGGACCAACCGGGAGATTGCGCAGGCTCTTTGCCGGTCGGCTAACACCGTGGCCACCCAGCTGAACTCTGCCATGCGCAAGCTCGGAGTCTCCTCGCGCACTGCGCTAGCGGTCCGGGTGGTTGAGACGGGCGCAGCTTCCGACGATCGATCGCAAGGTGACACCGCACGTTCATCCACCGCACGGTGACCGCCCAACATTCACCTATATGACCGAATGCAAGGGGGGGTCATGGCGGCTGATACTCGGCCTATAACGCGAGGCGACAGCTTGGGAAGGCCAGATGAACGCGCACCCTCAGCCCGGCCAGCCGGGAACCTTTAGCGACCTGGATGACCAGGGCGAGCAGCCCGTGCCGGGTCCTGAAGCACAGGGACCCAGCCAGGCGGCCGCACCCGGTAAGGAGCACGCCGAGGACGGTGGCACCAGCGATGCCAGCGACGAATATGTAGCGCTCTGACCAGACCCTCAGGATCAGATCGGCTGCCGTCAGGCAGTCAAGGCCGTCGGTACACCGTGCTGACCCGACAAACGTAAGGACCCCCGATGCCGTCAACCCGAGCAAGGCTGATGTCGCTGGTGATTGCCGTGGTGACGCTGCTGGCGACGGTCCTGTTGCCTGCGGGGGGCGCTCAGGCGTCGCTAATCACACACTCCATCGTTCCCGGGGCGGCGCGGTCGAGGGCCGCTGACTGGTCCGCGCAGACCAGGGGAGTCAGGCGGGCTGCGCTGGCCAGACAACGTTCTGGTCCGGCGAAGCGAACCGTGGCTGCGGGTGCGCGTGATGTGCGGCGGGCGTGCGCGGCGCCGAAGCGGCGGGGCTTGATGGCGTGCCTGGCACTGGTGCGCACGAACGTGCCCCATCAGAAGGGCCTGTTCGCCCCGGGCACGGCCCCGTCCGGGTACGGCCCGGCGGATCTGCAGAGCGCCTACAGCCTGCCGTCGGCGACCGGCGGAGCCGGGCAGACGGTAGCGATCGTGGACGCCTTTGACGACCCGAACGCCGAGGCGGACCTGCAGGCCTACCGGGCCCAGTACGGCCTGCCCGTTTGCGACACCGCCAACGGCTGCTTCGAGAAGGTCAACCAGCAAGGCCAGCAGGGCAACTACCCGGCACCCAACGTCGGCTGGGCAGAGGAAGAATCGCTGGATATGGACATGGTCTCGGCGATCTGCCCGAACTGCCACATCCTGCTGGTCGAGGCCAACGACAACGACGTCACCGGCCCGAACCTGGAGATCGCCGTCAATGAGGCAGTGACCCTCGGAGCGAAGTACGTGTCCAACAGCTACGGCGGGGGGGAATTCCCGTCGCAGACCACCGAGGACACGCAGTACTACGACCATCCTGGGGTCGCGGTCACCGCCAGCGCCGGGGACAGCGGCTATGGTGCACAGTACCCGGCCGCCTCGCAGTACGTGACCGCAGTGGGCGGCACCTCGCTGACCCGGGACACCGGCGTGCCGCGGGGCTGGAGCGAAAGCGCGTGGCGGGGTACCGGATCAGGATGCTCCGCGTACGATCCGAAGCCCGCCTGGCAGCGGGATACCGGCTGCAGCAACCGCACGATCGCCGACGTGTCTGCGGTGGCCGACCCGAACACAGGCGTCGCCGTCTATGACACTTATACCGATCCTGGCTGGGAGGTTTTCGGCGGCACCAGTGTCTCCTCTCCGATCATCGCTTCCACGTTCGCGCTGGCCGGCACCCCGGCAGCCGGCACGTACCCGTCGTCCTACCCGTATGCCGACCCGTCAGCGCTCAATGACGTCACCTCCGGCGCCAACGGCACCTGCACCCCCGCCTACCTGTGCACCGCCGAGCCCGGCTACGACGGCCCGACCGGGCTGGGCACCCCCGGCGGGCTGGCCGCCTTCACCCCCGTCTCCTACGGGACCGTGGCGGGAACGGTCACCGACGTCGGCACGGGCAAGCCCCTCTCCGGCGCCGAGGTAGACGTGGGAAGCTTTGCCGCGCTTACCGACAGCTCTGGGCACTACACCGACGCCGTCCCCGCGGGAAGCTACACCGCCACGGCAAAGGCGTTCGGGCATACCGCCAAGACGGTAACCGGCGTCCAGGTGACTGCCGATCAGACCACCACGGTCAACTTCGGGCTGACCGGCGCCCCCACCACTACCCTGTCGGGGACGGTCACCGACGGCTCCGGGCACGGCTGGCCGCTTTACGCCACGGTATCGGTGCCGGGAACACCGCTCACGCCCGTCTACACCAACCCGTACACCGGTGCGTACAGCATCACCGTGCCGGAGGGGGCCACCTATCAGGTGCAGGCTGTCCCGGTGTCGCCCGGCTACAAGGCCAAGACGGAGTCGGTGGCGGTCGGCAAGGCCGCCAAGGAAAAGAACATCAAGGTCGCCGTCGATCCATCCAGCTGTACCGCCCCGGGCTACGCCTTCGAGTACCAGGGAGCCGGAACGCAGTTCACCGGCTGGAGCGGCGCCAGTCCCCAGGACGGCTGGAGCATCACCGACGGCGCGGGGGACGGCCAGACCTGGAACTTCAGCAACCCTGGCCACCTGAGCCCGCCGCCCGGCGGTGACTCGGACTTCGCCAGCGTTGACTCTAACTACTACGGCGCTGGCGGCTACCAGGACACCTCGCTGACGTCGCCAGTGGTCAACCTGACCGGCGTCACATCCCCAGAGATCGGGTTCGGCACCAACCTTGAAACCACCGAATCGGCGACCGCGAATCTCGAACTCAGCCTGGACGGCGGGCAGACATGGGCCACGCTGCGGCACTGGACCTGGCGGAATAGCCCGGTTCAGGGGCGGGTCATCGTCAAAATCCCGCAGGCCGCCGGACAGCCTGACGTGCAGGTCCGCTTCCGCTACACAGGGCGGAACTCCTACTGGTGGGCAATCGACAACGTGGTCATTGGCACCGCCACGTGTGCGCCCACGCCAGGCGGGCTGATCTCCGGGTCGGTGACCAACGACAACACCGGTGATGCGATCAACGGCGCCACGGTGGCCAGCCGGGCAGACCCGGCCGACTCGGGGATCTCGGCGGCGACACCGGCCGACCCCAACCTCCCCGACGGGTTCTACGAGTTCTTCTCCCCGCTGACCGGCAGCCAGAAGTTCACCGCCTCCTACCCCGGCTACCAGGCTTCGACCGCGACGGTGACCACGACCGCCGGTGGCCTGACTCGCCATAACTGGGTGCTGAAAGCAGGCCGCGTCAGCGTGAATCCCGCCAGCATCTCGGCCACCGTAGGACTGGGCGGTTCGGCCAGCCAGCAGGTGACGTTCACCAATACCGGCACCGCGCCCGCGCGCATCAGCCTCGGTGAGCAGGACGCCGGGTTCACGCCCCAGGGGGTGACGGCGGCCGCTCCGGCCCCGCTGCAGCGGATCAAAGTCAAGGGGCGGATCACGCCAGGTGCCATGGCGCTGCAGCACAACCTTGTTATGCGGGGCACCTCCTCCAGTGCGCCCGCGAAGCCGGGCGTCGCTCCGAAGCCGCTCGTCGCAGGCTCACCGATGCCAGATGCCGCCCCGTGGGCGGGTCTGGCCGATTACCCGGTCCCCATCATGGACAACGCCGTGGCCTACGACGGCACCGGCAAGGTCTACTCGGTCGCCGGCTATGACGGTACGGCGAATACGGCAAGCGGCTACGCCTACGACCCCATCGCGCAGCAGTGGGCCCCGATCGCCAGCGCACCGCAGCCGCTGGACGTACCGGCGGGCGCGTTCCTCGACGGCAAGATGTACCTGGTCGGCGGGTGGAACGCTGCCATTGCCCCTGTCGCTTCGGTGTACGCCTATGACCCGTCGTCGAACAGTTGGTCGCAGACGGCAAACCTGCCGGCCGCGATCGCCGCGGCCAGCGCTGCGGTACTCGGCGGACAGCTGTACGTCATCGGCGGCTGCACCACGGCCCGCTGCTCTCCGGCATCACAGGCGGTATACCGATACAACCCCGCCAGCGGAATCTGGGTCAGGCGTACCGACTACCCCGCACCGGTGGCCTTCGCGGCCTGTGCGGGCGTCGATCGCGAGATTGTCTGCGCCGGGGGAGTGAACCCCGACAATGGGCAGTCCAGTACCTCGACTTACATCTACCATCCCTCCAGCAACACCTGGACCAGCGGCGCGGCCATGCCCTATGACGACTGGGGGATGGCCTACAGCGGCGCAGGCAACAAGCTCCAGATCGCCGGCGGTGTGACGGCCCGCTCCACTGCGATCACCAACCAGGCGGCCCAGTACGATCCGGCGGCGAACGCCTGGAGCACCCTGCCGGATGCCGCGAACGCGGAGTACCGTGGCGGCGGCAGCTGCGGAATGTACCAGGTTGGCGGCTCAGCCGGTGGCCTGGTACCCACGTCATCCGCGCAGGTACTGCCCGGCTACGATCAGTGCGGCCTGTCCGGCGTGCCGTGGCTATCGGAAAACGCCACCAGCCTTAACCTGGCGCCCGGCCACTCGGCCACTGTTACGGTCACGGCAGACTCCTCCGCGGTCAACCAGCCCGGCACCTACGCGGCCACGCTCACCATAGGCACCGGCTCCCCCTACCCGGTCCAGCCGGCCCAGGGGGTCAGCATCACCCTGCGCGTGAACCCGCCCCGCAGCTGGGGGAAGATCACCGGCACCGTTACCGGCGCGGCCACCGGCAGCCCGCTCACCGGGGCGACCGTGCAGGTCGGCACCCTCGGCGGCACTGGGCAGGTCACCTTCACCCTGACTACCAATGCCGAGGGCGGCTACCAGCTGTGGCTGGATCACCGCTATAGCCCGCTGCAGGTCATCGCCTTCGCGGACGGCTACCAGCCGCAGACCAAGAACGCGGCGGTCACCCAGGGCAAGACGACCACGCTCAACTTCGCCCTGCAGAAAAACGGCGGCTAAGGGCGCACCCGACGGCGCCCGCGCCCGCGCGGGCGCCGCCCGGCCAGACCCCGAGATCGCGCCTACGGAAGGAAGACCCTGATGCCCTCGATGCTCACCCACCCGGCAACCGCGCACCGGCGGTTGCGCGCGTGCCTCTCCCTGGCGGCGAGCGCGGGGACGCTCCTTGCCATGATCAGCCTGGGTGCGGGCCCCGGCCAGGCGGAAGCGGCAGCGCACGCCAGCACTGCCGCCGCCAGCGCGCCTGCGGCTGGCGGCGTGGCGGTCGCGCACACCGGCCCGGACGGCCAGGTCACAGCCAGCCCGGCGCAGCCGCCAGCCGGAGCGCTGAGCCCGGCGGACATCCAGGACGCCTACCGGCTACCGCCCACCGGGCAGGGCCAGACAGTAGCGGTCGTAACCGAGTTCGACGACCCGGCCGCAGAATCGGACCTGACAACCTTCCGATCCCACTACAACTTGCCGGCCTGCACCACCGCGAATGGCTGCTTCCGGAAAGTCGACTGGTATGGCGGCACCACCTATCCCTCGGCCACCGGAACCAGCGGCGCGCTGCAGGCCTCGCTGCAGCTGGATGCGGTCTCCGCGGCTTGCCCGAACTGTCACATCCTCCTCGTTGAGTATCGCTATGGTTACGCGCCCCAGCAAGTCGGCGCGTCGATCCGGACCGCAGTGAGCCTGGGCGCGAAGTACGTGACAGTCTCCAACGGCATCGGCTGCACCGACGACGCTGGGGATCAGACGAACTACGACCAATACTTCGACGAGCCAGGCGCCGTGGTCACGGTTGGCGCCGCGGGCGGCGCGGCTGATGATGCGGCCGGGCTGCACCGGCGGCCTCGCCTACCCGGCGACAAACCCCTATGTGGTCTCCGTGGGCGGCACCACGTTGACCCGGGACCCGTCTGTGCCGCGCGGCTGGGACGAGACCGCCTGGAGCGGCGTCGGCTCGGGCTGCTCGGCCTACGAAGCGAAGCCGGCCTGGCAGCAGGACGTCACCACCGGCTGCCCCAACCGGGCGGTCTCCGACATCTCCGCCGACGCCGATCCCGACACAGGACTAGCGGTCTACGACAGCTTCGGCTACAGCGGCTGGCTCCAGGCAGGCGGGAGCGACCTGGCCTCCGCCCTCGTCGCAGGCATGTACGCGCTCGCGGGCCCGCCAGCGGCCGGCACGTACCCGGCGTCCTACCCTTACCAGGACACGGACAGGTACAACGGCCCGGACGGCATCGCCGACCTCAACGACATCACCACGGGCAGCGACGGGAGCTGCGGCACCCTGCTCTGCAACGCCGGACCGGGCTGGGACGGCCCCACCGGGCTCGGCACCCCGAACGGCGTCGGCGCCCTGATGGCGAGCGCGCACGGCTACATCACCGGGCGCCTCACCAGCGCTGCGGACACCCCGGTCGCCGGAGCGACCGTATCCGCGCCCGGCGGATACGCGGCGACCACCGACGCCCGCGGCGACTACACCCTGGCCGCCCCCCCGGGCAGCTACACCATCACCGCCCAGGCGTTCGGGTACACCGCGCAGGCGAACTCAGGCGTACAGGTGACCGCTGACCAGGCCACGGCAGAGAACTTCACGCTGGCCACCGAGCCCACCGCGAGGCTGTCCGGGACGGTCACCGACGGATCCGGGCACGGCTGGCCGCTGTACGCAAAGATCACTATCAGCGGAGACCGGACCCCGGTCTATACCAATCCCTACACCGGCGCCTACAGCGTGACACTGCCCCAGGGCGCCACGTACCAAGTGCAGGTCACCCCGCTGTACCCGGGGTACGCGACCAAGAATGTGCCGGTGACGATCGGCACTGGCGACCAGGTAAAGAACCTCAGGATCAGTGCCGGCAAGGCGACGTGTGACGCGCCGGGCTACGCCTGGAGCTACACCGGCGCACACCAGGAATTCACCGGCTGGGGCGCCACGCCGCAGGACGGCTGGACGGTTACCAACGGCGGAACTGGCCAGACGTGGCAGTTCTCCAACCCCGGCTCCGCGGGCACGGTCCTTGGCGTCACCCCCACCCCGCCGCTACCCGCCGGCGACGCCGACTTCGCCATAGCCAACTCGGTCAACGGCAACACCGCCGATACCACTCTGGTGTCCCCGGTGATCAGTCTGTCCGGCGTGTCCTCCCAGCAGATCGGGTTCGACACGGCCTATAACGGGGCATCTGGCCAGACGGGGGAGGTCGACCTCAGCGTGGACGGCGGCCAGACCTGGACCAGTGTGTGGCAGCCGGGCCTCGCCGGCTTCGGCGGCATTCGGACGCAGCGTGCAGGGGCACGTGGTCATTCCGGTCCCGCAGGCCGCCGGCCAGGCCGCCGTGCAGGTCCGCTTCCACTACACCGGAGCCAACGGCAACTGGTGGGCAATCGACAACGTATTCATTGGCACCCGCACCTGTGCCGCTACGCCTGGCGGGCTGATCGCGGGCCCCGTGACCGACGCCAACACCGGTGACGCGGTCAACGGCGCGCAAGTAGCCAGTACCGGCTCTGGCGGGTCCGGGATCTCGGCGGCGGCACCAGGCAACCGGGCTCTGCCCGGCGGCTTCTACTGGCTGTTTTCCGCACAGACCGGAAACCAGCAGTTCACGGCCACCGGGCCCGGCGGCCGCGGATACGCGACGGCCACCGCGACGGTAACGGTGGCGGCGAACGCCCTGACCCGCCAGGACTGGGCCCTGAAAGCCGCCCGGCTGAGCTCAGCCGGCGGCATCTCCGCCACCGTGGCCATGGGCAGCACAGCCACCGGCAAGGTCACGCTGACCAACAACGGCACCGCACCGGCTGACGTCACGCTCGCCGGGCAAGACGTCAGCGTGCCGCCAGACATCAGCCTGCCCAGCCTGAGCCCCGGGCGCGCCCCGAAGACCGCGCAGCCCGCCGCCCGCAGGCCGCCGGCGGCGGTCGCCCCGCTGCACCGGATCAAGGTGCAGGGGCATATCCCGCGGGGCGCCCTGACGCTGCAGTTCCACTCGGTCACCGCCGCGGCAACAAGGAACCCGGGCCCGCAGCTGCGTCAGCCTACGCCGTCCGATGCGCCGTGGGCCAACATCCCTGGATACCCGAGCGGTATCTCCGATAACTACCCGACCGGAGTCGCGGACAATGCCGTGGCAGCCGACCCGGTCAACGGGCTGGTCTACTCCGTCGGCGGATTCAACGGCAACGGTTACCAGCCGGTGCCAGCAGCGGGCATTCTCGCCAGCGGCTACGTGTACGACCCGTCAACCCAGCAGTGGAGCCCGATCGCTAGCGCCCCGCAGGCGCTGGAGGCGCCGGCCGCCGCATTCCTCGGCGGCAAGATGTACCTGGCCGGCGGCTGGGACGGGACCGGCAACGTCTCCTCCCGGGTGTATGCCTACGATCCGGGCTCTGACAGCTGGTCCCAGGCCGGGACCATGCCCCTCGGGCTGGCCGCCGCGAGCACCGCCGTGCTGGACGGGCAGATGTACCTCATCGGCGGCTGCCCCACCGGAAACTGCGCGCCGGTGTCGGACGCGGTGTACCGATATGACCCGGGCAGCAACCGCTGGACTCAGCTGGCCAGCTACCCGACCGCGGTCGAGTTCGCCGCCTGCGCCGGGATAGATGGCGAGATCGTCTGCGCCGGCGGCTTGGACAACAGCGGCCTGAAGTCAACATACATCTACCATCCCTCCAGCAACGCCTGGACCCAGGGCGCCGACATGCCCTACGACGACTGGGGGATGGCCTACAGCGGCGCGAACAACGAACTCCAGATCGCCGCCGGCAGCACGGACAACAGCTCGACGCTCACCAACCAGGCGGCGCAGTACGACCCGGTGGCCAACACCTGGACCGCGCTACCGAACGCCAACTACACCGAATACCGCGGCGGCGGCGCCTGCGGCCTCTACCAGGTCGGCGGCGCTGGCTTCAACGCCTTCAATCGGTTTGTCGAAACGCCCTACGCCGATGCGCTGCCCGGCTACGGTCAGTGCGACACCGGCAACGGCGGCGTGCCGTGGCTGTCGGAGAGCCCCGCCAGCGTCACGCTGGCCCCCGGCCAGTCCGCCACCATCACGGTGACGATGAACGCCGATGAGGCGTCAGTCACCCAGCCCGGCGCCTACACCGCCAGGCTCGTGGTGGAGAGCAACACGCCGTACCAGCAGATGTCGGTGCCAGTCACGATGAACGTCACCCCGCCCAGGACCTGGGGCGAGATCGCGGGCACGGTCACCGGCGCGAACGGCAAGCCGCTTGCTGGCGCGACCGTGCAGATCGGCACTCTCGGCGGCACCGGGCAGGTCAGCTACACGCTGACCACCGACGCCAGCGGCCACTACCAGCTATGGCTCGACCACCGGTACAGCCCGCTGCAAGTGATCGCCGGCGATAGCGGCTACGTCCCGCAGATCAAGACCGCAAAGATCACAGAAGGGAACACCACCACCCTCAACTTCGCCCTGCAGAAATCCTAAGGAAAGGAGGACCGCGTCCAAATCAGTGGACACGAAGGCCGGGCGCCCGGGGCATCCCGGGCGCCCGGCCTTCTCTCCATGGGCGGATGCCTGAGGTTCCCCCGGATCGGCGGCTGACAGGCCCGAACGGCCGCTGACTGCCTCTGCGAGCACCGGCTCAGGCCAGCAGCGATCCCTTCGAAGCCATCGCCGTCACCGGCAGCTCTGCCATCGTGATCAGGCCCGGGCGTGCCGTGGGGACCGCGGTCGCCAGGTTGGCGGTCATCGCGACCGTGCTATGGAAGCTTTCCACCCAGCAGGTACTACCAGCTCAATACCCCGAGAGGCCCCCTCAAGGCGCCAGAGGTCGACAGGCTCGATCGCATCACCCGGGCTCAAGGAACCCGAAATGGACCGAAAGATCGATGACCGCGCGCCCCTCCGAGAGCGCCCGGGCGGCGTGATGGACGACGGCAACCGTTCCCCCGCGCAGCGTCACGTGCCCGCCCGCGCGGTCGCATGAGGTGATCAGCGCGGCCCGCACCGGCGCTACCTCGTATTCATCGACCTGGATACCCGGGCCGTGAGCAACCGTGGCCAGCGACTGCGCGAAGCCGTGATGACCGGTGACGCGGCCCGCGGCGACCTGCGCCGCGAAATCATCGGGGGTCGGGCCGAGGCCGAACTTCGACCGACGTCGTGCCGTGACTTTCGGAGAGCAAAACGGGTTCACGGTGTCTCCCGGCCAGTCGTTCACTGTCGTGGTGACCATGGATTCCTCCCAGGTGGCCCAGCCCGGTACCTACACTGCCGGCCTGTCGGTCGGCACGGACACGCCCTACCTGGTCCCGCAGGTCGGCCTGACCATGTACGTGAAGCCGCCAACGACCTGGGGTGAACTTAGTGGCAAGGTCAGCGACGCACAGACTGGCAAGCCAATTGCGGGGGCGACCGTCCAGGTCGGCACCCTCGGCGGCAGCAGCCAGGTCAGCTATACCCTCACGACCAGCAGTTCCGGCTCCTACCAGTGGTGGCTCGACGACCGGTACAACCCGCTGCAGGTCATCGCTGCCAAGGACGGCTACGCGCAGCAGGTCAGGAAGGTGAGCATCTGGCCGGGCACGGTCACGACCCTCAACTTCGCCCTGCCTGAGCAGGCGCCCGCTGCGCGGAAGGGTGGTCCCCGAAGTTAGGCCCGATAACTGCCCGTGCCCCGCCCGGCGGGGCACGGCTGGCACGCTTATCCTCTGCTGCACAGATCCTCGCGAGAAGACATCTCACCCCCGGCGGGTACACGGGTCGGCGTCCGCATCACACCTGCCACGAGCAGCCGACCGCATACCAGCGGCCGGGACGCTATGAGGTGACCGCTGGCTGCGCCAGACAACTCCTGGGTTGCCGCCGTCGGCGGGAACGGCGCATCAGGTGCTGCGGATCACCAGCCCG
>CAVOOC010000031.1:0-16084 GCA_963697445.1 uncultured Actinomycetes bacterium | reverse complement strand
CTGTCAAGTACGCGAACCCGGGCCGCGCGATCGCGCAGCTTGACCGTGACGTCCGACTCCGTGACGCGGGTTTCGAGGTGGTTCACTTCACCTGGCAGGAGGTCATGATGGCGCCCTGGCAAGTGGCTGCGCGGGTCCGCGCGGCGTTGGTCAGGGGCGCCCGGCAGCAGGACGCTCGCTAGCGGCCCGCGGCAGGCGAGCGCTATCTGCTGCGGTTCATGACGCTGCCGTGACTCGCCGGCCGGGTGGTTGCCTGGCCCGCCGGATTTCTGCACGCTGTGAACTCGCCGGTCGACGCGAGGTTGCCCGGGCGGGACGGCCAGGGGTGCGCTGGGCATGGTGGCTAAGCGGTCGCTGGGGCGGCAGTTCGGGTGGCTCTGGGCGGCGTATGCGGCCAGTGCGTACGGCTCGGGGCTCGGGCTCGGTGCGTTTTCCGTCATCGCGATCCGCGTGCTGCACGCCGGGCCGGCCGAGGTGTCGGTGCTGACAGCGGCGGGGCTGGCGGTGGGAGCGGTGGTCGCGGTGCCGCTCGGCCCGTGGGTGGAGTTCCGCCGCAAGCGGCCGGTGATGATCGCGATGGACCTGACCCGGTTCGCGGCGCTGATGAGCATTCCCGTCGCGTTCGCGCTCGGCTGGCTCAGCTTCGCCCAGCTCCTGGTCGTGTCGGTCATCGTCGGTGCGGCCAAGATCGCCTTCAGGGCGGCCAGCGGCGCATATCTGAAAGAGCTCGTGCGGCCGGAGGACCTGCTCGTCGCGAACGGGCGCTTCGAGTCCACGACCTGGACCTCCACCGTGATCGGACCGCCGCTCGGCGGGGCCGCGATCGGGTTGTTCGGTCCCGTGACGACCGTGGTGGCCGATGCCGTCAGCTACCTGTTCTCGGCGGCAGGGATCGGCGCGATCGGCGGGAGGGAGCCGTGTCCCGCGCGAACCGGGGCATCCCGGCTCCGAGCCGGCGAGCTGGCCGACGGGTGGCGGTACATCCTGACTCACCCGGCGCTGCGCTCGGCGTTCTTCAACACGCTCCTGGTCAACGGCCTGATCATGGCGACCGAACCGCTGATCGCCGTTCTCATGCTCGGCCGCCTCGGGTTCGCGCCGTGGCAGTACGGCCTCGCGTTCGGGGCACCCTGCGTCGGCGGCCTGATCGGCTCTCGGCTGGCCCGCCGGCTCGTCGCGCGGTCCGGGCAGCACAAGGTCATGCTCACCGCCGGGGCGCTGCGCGCGTGCTGGCTGCTCGGGCTGGCCTTCATCCGCCCCGGCGCCGCCGGGATCGTGCTGGTCATCGCCGTCCAGCTCGGCCTGGTCACCTGCATGGGGGTGTTCAACCCGGTGTTCGCCACTTACCGGCTCGAGCACACCGCGAAGGACCGGGTCGCCCGCACCCTGTCGGCGTGGTCGGTCACCAGCAGCATCACGATCGCGGCCCTGACCGCCTTGTGGGGCCTGCTGGCCAGCATCACCAGCCCCCGCGCCGCGATCGCGATCGCCGGCCTGCTGATCCTCGCGACCCCGCTCCTGCTCCCCCGGCACGACCGCACGCCGCGGCACGAGCGGGAACTGGCCCGGAGCCGCGCGTGACGCCCGGCGACGGCCGCCGGCTCAGGCCAGCTGCGTGCCCGCGGCCATCAGGTCCTCGCACGCCTGCGTGACCCGGGCCGCCATCGACGCCTCGCCGGCCTTCCCCCAGGCCCGCGGGTCGTAGTCCTTCTTGCGGCCGACGTCGCCGTCCACCTTGAGCACGCCGTCGTACTTCGTGAACATGTGCCCGGCGACCGGCCGGGTGAACGCGTACTGGGTGTCGGTGTCGATGTTCATCTTGACCGCGCCGTAGGAGATCGCCTCCCGGATCTCCTCGAGCGCCGAGCCCGAACCGCCGTGGAACACCAGGTCGAACGGCTTCTCCTTGCCGTACTTGGCGCCGACCGCGTCCTGGATTTCCTTCAGCACCGAGGGCCGCAGCTTCACGTGACCCGGCTTGTACACGCCGTGCACGTTGCCGAACGTCGCGGCCAGGATGTACCGGCCGCGCTCGCCGAGGCCGAGGGCTTCCGCGGTGGCTAGCGCGTCGTCAGGGGTGCTGTACAGCTTCTCGTTCATCGCCCCCTCGACCCCGTCCTCCTCGCCGCCGACGACCCCGATCTCCACCTCCATCACGCAGCGGGCCCTGGCGCACTCGTCGAGGAGCTCGGACGCTATCCGCAGGTTCTCGGCGAGCGGCACCGCCGACCCGTCCCACATGTGGGACTGGAACAGCGGCGGCTCACCCCGGGCGACCCGCTCCTGGGACAGCTTGACCAGCGGGCGCATGAAGCCGTCCAGCTTGTCCTTCGGGCAGTGGTCGGTGTGCAGGGCGATGTGGACTGGGTACTTCGCTGCCACGACGTGGGCGAACTCCGCGAGGGCAACCGAGCCGGTGACCATGTCCTTGACGCCCTGGCCGGAGAGGTACTCGGCGCCTCCGGTGGACACCTGGACGATGCCGTCGCTGTGTGCCTCGGCGAATCCGAGCACGGCCGCGTTGAGCGTCTGGCTCGAGGTCACGTTGATGGCCGGATAGGCGAATCCGTGCTCCTTGGCCCGGTCGAGCATCTGCGCGTAGACCTCTGGGGTCGCGATAGGCATGGCGGTCGCTCCCTGTCGTGGTTCTGCCGCACCCTAGTATCCCCCGGCGCCGCTCGTCCCCGGTGCGGGCGGGGGCTGCGGCAGGCGCGGCCTAGCCGAGGCCCAGGTCGGACAGTTCGTAGGCGGCGCGGTACGGCAGCCCGGCCTCGCGCAGCCGCGGCCGGGCTCCCCGCTCGACCATCACGGCGACGCCGACCACCTCCGCGCCGGCCTCCCGCAGGGCTTCCACAGCGGTGAGCACCGAGTTCCCCGTCGTCAACGTGTCCTCGACGGCGAGCACGCGGCGCCCGGCAACGTCCGGTCCCTCGATCCTGCGCTGCAGGCCGTGCGCCTTGCCGGCCTTGCGCACCACGAACGCGTCCAGCGGCTGCCCGCGCTGGGCCGCGGCGTGCATCATCGCGGCGGCCACCGGGTCGGCGCCCAGCGTCAGCCCGCCGACCGCCTCATACGAGAGGTCCGCGGTCGCGTCGAGCATTACCCGGCCCGCGAGCGGGGCGGTGCGGCCGGTCAGCAGCACCCGGCGAAGGTCGATGTACCAGGTTGCCCGCTGCCCTGAGGACAGGACGAAGTCGCCGTGGACGACTGCGTGCTTCCGTATCTCCTGCAGCAGCTCCTCGCGGTCACTCACAGAATGCGAGCCTAAGGCAACCGTGCCGGGTGCCCCAGCGACGGGGCGATACGGCGGGCCGCCGGCGCCAGTCCCGACCCCTCCGCGGGACACTGGCGCCGGCGGCGTCAGCGGGCCAGCTCGTCGATGAGGCGCAGTGCTTCGTCGAGGCGGGCTGGCGGCCTGAGCAGCCGGAGCCGCGTCCCGTGCGCGTCACTCAGGCTGCGGCGCAGCCCGGTAGCGCGGAACGGGAGCTCCGGGAGGGCGCGCGCCAGCGCGATGGCGCGGCCGGACCCGGCCAGCGACAGGGTTTCCCCGCCGGGAAACGCGGCCCGCAGTTCGTTGCTGACCAGAATGAGCACCGACAACCGGTCCCACGGGTCCAGCCGGTGCGGCAGATCGGCCACCAGCAGCCGGTGCGTGTCGGCCGCCGACCGGGCCGCCTGCCGTGCCTCGCGGTACACCTCGCCCAGCCGGGTCCGCAGGTAGGGCACGGTGACCAGTCCGGTGAGCGGGTCCTCGCAGGTGGCGTCCGACATCCTGGCCAGCCCGGCTTCCGCCCAGCCTTCGGCCAGCGGCCTGACCAGCTCGAGAGGGGGATCGGTGCCGTCCAGCACGAAGCACAGCGCGGCCAGGTCGGTGATCGCCTCGCCGATTCCCACCCCGCCGCGTGCGCGTTCCCGGCCGAGCATGCCGCAGGCGGCGGCCAGCCCGGTGCGGCGGCAGGCAGCGACGGCGACCGAGTTGACGGCGGCCACCTGCCAGTCGTCATCGGCGGCCCAGCCGCAGATCATGCTCTGCCGCCGCCACGCCTCGCACAGGCGGACCACGCCTGGCACGTCGCTGAGGCGGATGCCCGCGGCTGCGCTGGTCCGGCTGCCGCGCTCCCGGCTCGCGGCACCGGACCCGTCGAGGCCGGCGCCTGAGAGGCCGGCGCCTGAGAGGTCGGCGCATGAGCGACCGGCGTCAGAGAGGTCGGAGTCCGCGCAGCCAGCCTCGTCGAGACCGGCGCCTGAGCGACCGGCGTCAGAGAGGTCGGAGTCCGCCCAGCCAGCCTCGTCGAGACCGGCGCCTGAGAGGCCGGCGCCTGAGAGGCCGGTGCCTGAGCGACCGGCGTCAGAGAGGTCGGAGTCCGCCCAGCCAGCCTCGTCGAGACCGGCGCCTGAGAGGCCGGCGCCGGAGCGACCGGCACCAGACAGGCCGCCGTCGTGGCCGCCGTCGTGGCGGCCGGCGTCGTCCGACGTCATTGCAGTGCGACCCTCCTCAGGCCGGCCTGTGGGCCGGGCGGCAGCTCACGATTCCCGGCGGCATGGCAAGCCGTCCGGCCGTACCGGAGTCCAGGCATCCGCCTCAGGCCCTGGCGGAGGCCCAGGCATCGGCACGCCCACGGGGCTTGCCAGCCGCCGCTGCGGTGACGAGACCTGCCAGCCCCGGTAGTGACAGGGCCCCGCCGCCGAACTGATGACGGCGAACCAGTGTCCGCATGACGCGGAATACGGGATGATTTTCTGTAGCTTCGTGCAACCGGCAGGGGACGGTGAGTAGTGAGTGAGGCCGAATCAGGGCAAACGCTCCTAAGTGACGCAGAACTGATCACGGCGATCAGGTCCGGCGACATGGCGGCGTACGGTGAGCTCTACCGGCGTCACGTAACGGCCGCGCAGGGCCTGGCGCGCCAGCTCGTGCGCGGTCCCGCCGAGGTTGACGACGTCGTCGCGGACACCTTCTCCCGCGTGCTCGACCTGATGCGGCGCGGCGGCGGCCCGCAGGACGCATTCCGCCCGTACCTGCTCACCGCCGTCCGCCGCGGCGCCTACGACCGTTACCGCGGCGAGCGCCGCAGCGTCGTCACCGACGAGATCGAGGCGTACGACCCCGGCCAGCCCTTCATCGACCCTGCCGTGGCCGGGCTGGAGAGATCGCTGATCGCCCGCGCCTTTCTTTCCCTGCCCGAACGCTGGCGGGCCGTGCTCTGGCACACGGAGATAGAAGGCGCGAAGCCTGCCGACGTCGCCCCGCTACTCGGGCTGACCGCCAACGGCGTCGCGGCCCTGGCCTACCGGGCGCGGGAGGGACTGCGCCAGGCTTACCTGCAGATGCACCTGTCCGGGGTGGCCAGGCAGGAATGCCGCCCGGTGGCCGCCAAGCTCGGCGCCTACGTCCGCGGCGGCCTGTCCGCGCGGGAAACGCACGCGGTTTCCGTCCACCTGGACGAGTGCGCGGACTGCCGCGCTGTGTACGCCGAGCTGACCGACGTCAACGTGGCGCTGCGGGGACTGGTCGCGCCCATCTTCCTCGGCCCGCTGGCCGCCGCGTACCTGGCCGGCATGTCCGCCAAGGGCGGGGCGGCGCTGGCCTGGATCGCGGGCAAGGCGGGATGGATCGGCCGCGCGCCCAAGGGCCAGCAGGCGGCGATGGCGGGCGGCGCCGCCGCTGCGGCGGCGATCGCAGTCGCGCTCGCGCTCGCCCTCGCCGGGAACGGCACGCCCGTTCATGCCCGGCATCATCATCCGCCCGCCGCGGCTTCGGCCCCTCCGACCGGACCGCCGGCCGCCGCGCCGGCGCCCGCGCCGAAGAAGCATGCCCGGCCGGCTCCGCCCCGCAGCTGCCCGTGCCGGTGCAGGTACACGTCTCGTCGCCCAAACCGGCGCACAAACCGCGGCCCGGCCATCCGGCCCCCGTGCCGCCGCCGCCCCCGCCGCCGCCCCCGCCCGCGACGCTGAGCACGCAGGTGGCCCCGGTCGGCGCGCTGCTGCGCGGCTCCACCGGGACGATGGTCTTCTCCGTGACCAACACCGGCAGCCGCGCCGTCAAGATGCTGTCCGCCAGCCTTAAGCTGCCGCCGGGGGTCTCCTACCTCGGCGCGGGCAGCCTGGGCATGGCCGCCCCGATGGCTGCCGCCGCCCCGGGCGGGTGGAGCTGCGCCGCGGCGGCCGCGGGCGCGGCGTGCACGCACGGGCCGCTCGGGCCCGGGGCGACGACGACGACCTACCTGCAGGTGGCGGTCGGCCAGACCGCCGCGTTCGGCGTGCCGCCCGCGGTGTCGGTGAGCTCCGGCGGGCCGGCCGTGACCGCCCGGTCCGGCAGCGGCGTGGTGATGTCCGGGCTGCCCGCGCGGTTCGTCGCGGCCGGCCGGCTGGACACGATCGTCGCCGGCAACGTATTGCCGCAGTGCTACGGCTGGAACTTCGGCTGGAGCCAGCCGTCGAGCCGGGCACAGGTCGCGGTGCCGGGAAACGTGCTGTGGGCGGGGCTGTACTGGTCCGGCACCGGGTACACGTCGCGCCCCCGGCTTGACCTCCGCGGCCCCAGGGGCGGCTACCAGGCAGTCGGCGCGAACTCGGTGGGCACCGCCAGCGTGTCCGGGCAGCAGGTGTACCAGGCGTACGCGAACGTGACCAGCCTGGTGCAGGGCTACGGCGGCGGCTCGTGGCAGGCCCGGGCCGCGCAGGGCGGGCCGGATGCGGGCGCGGATTCCGGCTGGACCCTGGTCGTGGTCGTGCGCGATCCCTCCGCCCCGGTCGGGGAGGCCGTGGTGGTGGACGGCGCGCACGTCGTCAGCGCCGCGGACCCCTCGTTCACCGTCCCGCTGAACGCCTTGCTCCCGCCGGGCGCCGTTGCCGGGATACAGACCGTCACGTGGACTGGCTACGGTGGCGGGAGCGGCCAGCCCGTGCTCACCTCGACCCGCCAGACGCTCACCGCCAACCCCTCCGTCCAGCTCAGCGGCGGCGCACAGCCTTACCTGGCGGGGGTGGTGGCGGCTACCACCTCAGCCGACAGTACGCAGACCGGCCCGCCCCCCAGCCCGGGCTGGCCCGGCGAGTGGGATGGCGTCCAGAACAGCGCGGGCCTTCTTGGCTGGCCGGACGACGATGCATGCAGCCTGCCCGGATTCCAGCCGCGGGCAGGACACGGGCACGTGGGGGCGGTGACCCGCCGGGCGGGCAGGCACGGACACGGCGCCGCGACGGGGCGGGGACGCCGCGCCGGCCCACCCGGCAAGTCCGGGCACAGCCCAGGCGGCAGCACCCCCGCAGGCAGCAGCCCCGGTGGCAGCAGTCCGGGCCACGGCTCACAGCCCGGCCAGGATCCTCCGCTCCCGCACCGGGTCAAGCCCGACCCCGGCCTGCTGTGCAAGATGGCCCAGTGGCTTGGCCTGTGCGGTGGCGTCATGCGCCAGCCAGGCCCAGGTATCCCGCACGGTGTCGGCCAGTGGCCGGTACCTCATGCCGGCCAGCGTGGCCCGGTCACCGGAGGCCTCCCAGGTGCCGGCGAGCTCGGGAATGTCCGGGGCCCACATGGGCAGCTCGGTATAGGGCCGCACGCCGGCGGCAAGCAGCACGTCATCCGGCGCCCAGACCAGCTCGGCGTCCACGCCCGAGCCTGCGCAGGCAACTCCGGTGCAGGCGTCCATCAGCTCACCGAACGTGCACCCGCGCGGCCCGGGAACATTCACGATCCCGGTGATCCCGCGGCGGGCGCTGTCCAGCATCCAGCCGGCCAGGTCGCGCGCGTCGGTCAGCCGGACCGGCCTGCCAGGGTCGCCGGGAGCCAGCACGCGGCCGCCCCGTGCCACCCTGGCCAGCCACCACGGCAGCCTGCCCCCGTCGTCGTGCGGCCCCGCGATGGGACCGGGACGCACGATCAGGTGCCTGCCGGGGAAGGCGGCAGCTACTGCCCGCTCGCAGCCTGCCTTGAGCGGGCCATACCCTAGCGACTCCGCGGTGCCTTCGGCATCGGGGCGACACTCGTGCACCGGTGATCCCTCGGTCACCGGCTCCCTCGGCCGCCCGGAATACGCCGACAGGCTGGACACGTAGGTGTAATGACCCGTCTGGCCGGCCAGCAGCCCAGCGGACGCGGCCACGTGCGCCGGGGCGAGCACCGAGGTGTCGATGACCGCGTCCCAGTCCCTGGCGGCCAGCACCAGCAGGTCCTGGTGCCTGGTCCTGTCCCCGTGCAGCGCCTCGGTCCCGGGCCTGGGCTCGCCGTGCCGTCCCCTGGTAAAGGTGGTCACGTCGTGCCCGCGCGATACTGCCTGGTCAACGACGGCGCGGCCGACGAACCGAGTGCCTCCCAGCACGAGAATCCGCATGCCGCGTCATTCTGCCGATCGGAGTCGAATTCGCGGAACGCCTTACGCCGTGAGCGGACTTGAATACGCTGTCAAGAGCGCCCGCGGGGCTGTCAGCCCGGACCCCGGGGCGGGCGGGCTGGGCACTGGTAGCGTCTCGCGTCGAGGAAGGACGGTGTCAGGTGGACCGCTGCGCGCTGTTCGTGGACGCCGGATACGTACTCGCCGACGGTGCGATGGCGGTGCACGGAACCAGTCACCGGGAGTCGGTTTCCTGGGACTACGCAGGGCTGCTCCAGTTCTTCGCGAACCTGTCCGCCGACCGCACGGGCCAGCAGCTGCTGCGCTGCTACTGGTATGAGGCGACCGTCGACGGGCGCCGGTCCCCCGAGCACGACACTCTCGCCGACCTGCCCGGGCTCATGCTGCGACTGGGCCGGATGCGGCCGGGCAAGCGCGAGGGGGTCGAGACCGAGATCCACCGCGACCTCACCACCCTGGCCAGGAACCGCGCCATCTCCGATGTGCTGCTGGTCAGCGCCGAGGAGGATCTCGCGCAGGTCATCGCGGACGTGCAGGATTCTGGGTGTGCGGGTGATCATCGTCCACATCTCGGTAGACGGTAACTGGACGGTCTCGCGTTCGCTGCGGCAGCAGTGCGACGACATCGTGGAGATCGACGCCGCGCAGTTGCGGCCGTACGCGGAGCTGATCGCGGGCGCCGAGCCCGCCCGCTACAGCGAGCAGTACGCGGCGGGCGCTTACGGCGGCAAGCCGCTGGCGAACGGGCACGCCACCGGCGCGGGCGGCGGTCACGCCGGGCTGCCGTCCGGCTCTTCCGCGTCGCACCCGGCATCGCCGGCGATGTACACCGCGCCGGTCGTTGCCGAGTACCAGCCCCCGGCCCAGCCGGCCGCGGAGTACCCGCCGCCAGCCCGGCCGGCCGCGCGGCAGTCGTCCGCGCCGCCGGAGCCCGAGCCCGCCCCGGCGGCCGGCCCCGCCCCGGCGGAGCCGAACGCGCGCGGCATGCACCCCAGCCACGCGGCGGCAAGCCCGCAGCAGCAGCAATCCCCCCCGGGAGCCCAGCCTGCGCAGCCGCCCGTCGTGCCGCCCGGGTCTGCTGCGCAGCCGTCGTACTCGGCGCCCGCGCCGGGGTCCTTCGCTGACCCCGCCGGATCCGGCGGGCAGGCCACCTCGCCGGCGCGGGATCCGGCCAGCGCGCACCAAGGATCACCGGCCGGCGCCTCGGCCGCGTCCGGCCCTGCAGGTCCGCAGGCGGCGTCTTCCCCTTCGTCCGGGCAGCGTGCCACTGGCCCCCGCGCCCCGTACGCCCCTGAGCATCCCGGCGGCTTCGCCGAGCCGGCGGGCAGCCAGTTCTCGTCCGCTCCCCCCGAGCAGTTCAGCAGTGCGCCGCCTAGCCTGCCTGCCCGCCGCGGCGTGCAGGCGAATGGCCTGCAGCCGAGTGGCCCGCAGGGACAGCGCGGCCCGCTGTCCCCCCGGCCGACGGGGGCACCGCGCAGTCATCAGGCGCAGCGTCCGGTGGCGGCACCCAGCGCGGGTTACATCCCCCAGCAAGGCCCCTACGGTGCTCAGATGTCCGGGCCGTCGGCTGCCGGAGCGCCATCATCGGCGGGGCTGTCGCTCGCCGACACGGTTCAGGCGGCGCATTCCGAGGGCTTCGAGTTCGGCGAGTCGGTGGCGCGTGACGCGCCGGGGCTCTGGCTGGAGGCCGTGCTCGCGAGGAAGCCGCGGATGCCGTCCGATCTGGAGGCTCGTCTCCTGCAGGGCTCGGCGCTGCCGATCGATTCCCTGCTGCACGACGAGGTGCGGCACGCTCTGCGCCGCGGGTTCTGGGATGCGCTTGAGCGCTCTCGCAGGTAGGAACCGCAGCTGCGGCGCCGTCGCGGCCGTTCCCTCCCACGTCACCCACAGGCTCGGTCATTACCCGGCATCAAGACCCGCGTAAAGGGGTACCTTCGCACCGTGGCCCAGCTGTCCCGCGACGAATTCGACGCGATCGAATTCGGCGCCGCTCGCACCGGCGATCACCGCAGCGCAGCCCTGCGGATGAGCCGGCTTGCCGCTACGTCCGCCGCGACCACCGAGATGTCCAGCGCCGAGGCACACCTGCGGGCGGGCGAGCAGTGGCTGCTCGCCGACGATCCGGCGGCGGCCGCCAAGGGCTTCCGGCAAGCCCTCGCGGACGGCGGCGGGTCATTCGTCGATGCCCGGGTCTCTCTTGCCCGCGCCCTCTTCCAGCTCGGCAGGATGGACGAGGCCATGGAGCTGATCAGGCAGGTGGAGGCGGGCGGCCGGCGGGACCCGAGGCAGTGTGACCTGGTGGCCGAGCTGCTGGTCGAGCAATCCGACCTGATCGGCGCGCTGGACTGGGCGAACACCGGGGTGGAGCTGTGCCTGCCCGAGGACGTCCGGGCCGGCCAGTCCGCGCCGGGTGCCGGGCCGGCCAACGGCGGCGGTGCTGCCGGGCCGTCCCTGCTCCGGCAGCTGCCGCCGGGCGTGGACCGGACCGAGCTGCGGATGCTGCTGAGCCTCCGCTACCGGATCCGTAACGACATGGGCCTGCCCGAGGACGACTATGACAAGCTGCTCGACGAGTTCTAGGGCGTGTCTCGTGGATCTTGGTGGCGCAGCTTGCTGGCGCGCCTCCGGCGCGACCGAGCGCCGATCCGCGCCGCCGGAGATTCTGCGGACACACCCTGACCGGGCGCTGCGGCAGCCGCCGGGCCGTCCTCGTCAGCCGTTCGGGCTAGCCGACCTTCGCCGCCGAGCCGACGGTTAGTGCGTCGGAAGCCTCGTCCAGGTCCACCTCTACCCGATCCCCGTCGCTGATCTCGCCCGCGAGCAGCGACCGGGCCAGCTGGTCGCCGATGGCGGACTGCACCAGCCTGCGCAGCGGCCTCGCGCCGTACAGCGGGTCGAACCCGGTCAGCGCCAGCCACTCCCGGGCCGCCGGGGTGACGGTGAGCGTCAGCCTGCGGTCGGCCAGCCGCCTGGCCAGCCGGTCCACCTGCAGATCGACGATCTGGGCGAGCTCGGCCGTGGTCAGCCCGTCGAAAATGATCACATCGTCGAGCCGGTTGAGGAATTCGGGCTTGAACGTGGCACGGACCACGGCCATCACCGCGTCCTTCCTCGCGGCCTCGTCCAGCGCCTGGTCGGCGATGAACTGCGACCCGAGGTTGGAGGTGAGGATCAGGATGGTGTTCCTGAAGTCCACCGTGCGGCCCTGCCCGTCGGTGAGCCTGCCGTCGTCGAGCACCTGGAGCAGGATGTCGAAGACCTCCGGGTGAGCCTTCTCTACCTCGTCCAGCAGGACCACGCAGTACGGCCTGCGGCGGACCGCCTCGGTCAGCTGGCCCCCCTCCTCGTAGCCGATGTAGCCGGGCGGAGCGCCGACCAGCCTGGCCACCGAGTGCTTCTCGCCGTACTCGCTCATGTCGATACGGATCATGGCGCGCTCGTCGTCGAACAGGAACTCGGCCAGCGCCTTGGCCAGCTCGGTCTTCCCGACGCCGGTGGGCCCGAGAAACAGGAAGGAGCCGTCCGGCCGGTCCGGGTCGGCCACGCCGGCCCGGGCCCGCCGCACCGCGTCGGATACGGCCTGCACCGCGCGGGCCTGGCCGATCAGCCGCTTGCCCAGCTCGGCCTCCATCCGCAGCAGCTTGCCCGTCTCGCCCTCGAGCAGCCGGCCGGCCGGGATGCCCGTCCACGAGGAGACGACGTCGGCGACGTCGTCGGGGCCGACCTCCTCCTTGACCATCGGCGCGCCGTCACCGGCGACGGCGCCGGCGGCCGGGGCCGCCGTGGCCTTGGCCAGCTCTCGCTCGAGCTCTTTGATGTCCCCGTATTCCAGCCTGGATGCCAGCTCGAAGTCCGCGTCCCGCTTGGCGCGTTCGGCCTGGTTCTTGAGGTCGTCAATGCGCTTCTTCAGCTCGCCGACCCTGTTCAGGCCGGCCTTCTCCCGGTCCCACCGGGCCACCAGGCCGGTCAGCTGCTCCTGCCGGTCGGCCAGGTCGCGGCGCAGCCGCTCGAGCCGTTCCTTGCTCGCGGCGTCGGCCTCCCGCTCCAGCGCGAGCTCTTCCATCTTCATCCGGTCCACGGACCGCTGCAGCTCGTCGATCTCGACCGGCCGCGAGTCGATCTCCATGCGCAGCCGCGCTGACGCCTCGTCCACCAGGTCGATCGCCTTGTCGGGCAGGAACCTGGCGGTGATGTAGCGGTCGGACAGGGCCGCCGCCGCCACGAGCGCGGCGTCGGAGATCTGCACCTTGTGGTGCGCCTCGTAGCGTCCCTTCAGCCCGCGCAGGATCGCGATCGTGTCCTCCACCGAGGGCTCGCCGACGAAGACCTGCTGGAACCGCCGCTCCAGGGCCGGGTCCTTCTCGATCCGCTCGCGGTACTCATCCAGCGTGGTCGCGCCCACCATGCGCAGCTCCCCGCGCGCCAGCATCGGCTTGAGCATGTTGCCGGCGTCCATGGCGCCCTCGGCCGCCCCCGCGCCGACGACCGTGTGCAGCTCGTCGATGAACGTGATGACCTGGCCGTCGCTCTCCTTGATCTCGTTCAGGACCGCCTTGAGCCGCTCCTCGAACTCGCCGCGGTACTTCGCGCCGGCCACCATGGCGCCGAGATCCAGCGCGATCAGGCGCTTCCCGCGCAGCGACTCGGGCACGTCACCGGCGACCACGCGCTGGGCGAGGCCCTCGACCACCGCGGTCTTGCCCACGCCGGGCTCGCCGATGAGGACGGGATTGTTCTTGGTCCGCCGCGACAGCACCTGGATCACCCGCCGGATCTCGGCGTCGCGGCCGATCACCGGGTCGAGGTCGCCGGACCTGGCGCGCTCGGTCAGGTCGATGCCGTACTTCGCCAGGGCCTGGTAGGTGCCCTCCGGGTCCTCCGAGGTGACACGGGCGTGCCCGCGCACCTTCCCGAACGCCTCCAGCAGCGCCTCGGGCCCGGCGCCGGCTTGCCTGAGCAGGGCGGCTACGTCGCCGCCGCTGGTCGCGAGGCCGACGAGCAGGTGCTCGGTGGACACGAACTCGTCGCCCAGCTGCCGGGCCTGCTCCGCCGCCCTGTTGATCGACGCCAGCAGCGGGCGCGACGTCTCCGGCGCGCTCGCGGTGGCGCCTGCCACCTTGGGCAGCCGGGCCAGCTGCTCCTGGGTGCGGCGCAGCACGTCCGCCGGGTCCGCGCCGACGGCACGCAGCAGCGGCGCCGCGGTGCCGTCGGCCTGCTCGATCAAGGCGGCGAGCAGGTGCTGCGGGCCGACCTGCGGATGGCCGTCCGCCGCCGCGCGCCGCACCGACGCGGTCAGCGCTTCCTGGCTCTTGCGGGTGAGCTTCTCATCCATGCTTCGTTCTTGTTCCTTCGCTGCTTCTAGGAGTTTCCCTTGTCGTCCGGCGGCGGTGGCGGCACCCACGGGGCTGCCCGGGCCGACCGGACCGGGACCAGGTCGGCGCCGGTGGGGCCGCGCCTCCTGAGATCGGCCAGCCGGGCGGCGACCGCCCGGGTGGACTCGAGCTCGGCGCGCAGCCGCGCGACCTCCCCGTGCAGCTCGATGGCCAGCTCGCGGGCCCGCTCGAGCTCACCGCCGAGCTCGAGGATCCGCTTGATCCCGGACAGGTTCACTCCCTCGTCCTGGGAGAGCCGCTGAACCTCGCGCAGGGCAAGGATGTCGCGCATCGAATAGCGGCGGCCCCGCCCGGGGGCCCGGCCGGGCGAGACCAGGCCCAGCCGGTCGTAGGCGCGCAGGGTCTGCGGATGCAGCCCGGACAGCTGCGCGGCCACGGAGATGACATACACGGGCGTGTCATCGGTCAGCTGGTCGAACGGGCTCGTCATCTCAGTCGCTTCCTCACCCGTAACCCCGCAGATCCGGCCCTGCTCGCCGGGCTCATCCCTCAGCCCTTCGCCCGGTGCAGCAGCTCGCTGCGGGGGTCATCGCCTGCGGTCGCGTCCCGGAAGGATTCCAGTGCCTCGCGGGCCTTGTTGTCGAGCTTGGGCGGGACGACGACCTCCACCGTGACCAGCAGATCGCCGTTGAGGCCGTCCGAGCGCCGACGGGCGCCCTTGCCCCTGATCCTGAAGGTGCGCCCGTTCGGGGTGCCGGGCGGGATGCGCACCGTGACCGGCATGCCCCCGTGGGACGGCACCTTGATCTCCGCGCCGAGCGCCGCCTCGGTGAACGTCACGGGCACGCTGACGGTCAGGTTGTCTCCCGACCTGCCGAACACCTTGTCCGGCGTGACGTGCACCTTGACGTACAGGTCACCGGCCGGCCCGCCGCGCTCGCCCGGGGCGCCCTTGCCCTTGAGCTTGATCCGCTGGCCGTCCGCGACCCCGGCCGGGATGCGCGCCTGGATGGTCCGGGTGCTCATCGCCCGGCCGCTGCCCGAGCACACCGGGCACGGGTCGTTCACCACCATGCCGCGCCCGCGGCAGGTGCGGCACGGCTCGGAGAGCGCGAAGCCGCCCAGGTTCTTGCTTTCCTGCCCGGTCCCGCTGCAGGTCGGGCACACCCTCGGCACCGTGCCGGCCTTGGCCCCGGTGCCCCGGCAGGTCGGGCACGGCCCCTCGCCCGCCAGCCGCAGCGCGACGGTGGAACCGTCGATGGCATCGGCGAACGCGAGCGTGGTCTCCGTCTCGATGTCGGCGCCGCGCCTCGGCCTGGCCTGCGTGCCGCCCCGGCCGCCGAACATCCCGCCCAGCAGGTCGCCGAGCCGGCCGCCGGTACTGCCGGTGCCGGAGCCGCCGCCGAACAGGTCGCCCAGGTCAAAGCCGCCCTGGCCGCCCGGCCCGCCGGTGCCTGGCATCCGCAGCCCGCCGCCGAACAGGGACCGCGCCTCGTCATACTCCTTGCGCTTTTTCTCGTCGGCGAGGACGTTGTGCGCCTCGGAGATCTCCTTGAAGCGCTCCTCCGATGAGGCGTTGCCCTTGTTCGCGTCGGGGTGGTATTTCCTCGCCAGCTTGCGGTAGGACTGCTTGATCTCGTCGGCAGAAGCGTTCTTGGAGACGCCGAGGATCTTGTAGTAGTCCTTCTCGAGGTAGTCCTTCGTGCTCACTGCTCCCTCTTCGTCCCGCGTTAGCTGCTGCTGTCAGCGGCTGTCCCGCGCGACGACGAGGTGCCGTCACGCGCTGCCCCGTCATCCGGGGCCTGCCCAGCCGTCCCCGGCGTGTCGTCATCCTGCCCGCCGCTGGCCTCGCCGCCGGGCTCGGCGACGGCAACCCTGGCCGGGCGCAGGATCCGGTCACCGATCTTGTAGCCGGGCTGCAGCACCTGCACGCAGGTGGGCTCGGTCACCTCGTCCGAGTAGGAGTGCAGCAGGGCCTCATGGATCATCGGGTCGAACGGCTCGCCCTTCTCGCCGTAGGTCACCAGGCCGAGCTTGGTCACCGCAGATTCCAGCGACTCCGCGACGGACTTGAATCCGCCGGACAGTTCGCGGTGTTCCCTGGCCCGGCCGATGTCGTCCAGGGCAGGGAGCATCTCTGCCAGCACGTTCGCGAGCGCCTGCTCGCGGACGGCCATCCTGTCGCGCTCCACGCGCTTGCGGTAATTGGCGTACTCGGCCTGGATCCGCTGCACGTCGGCAGTGCGCTCCGCGAGCTCGGCCAGGGTCACAGCCATCTCGTCCTTTGCCTCTTTGTCTGCCGCGGTGCCGGCGGTCCCGCTCCCGGCGGCCGGCTGGCTGGCCGCGGCGGACGCGTTCCTGCCAGAGCCGGGGCGCCGGCCGCGCCGGGCCGTCCTGCCG
>CAVOOC010000030.1:0-14746 GCA_963697445.1 uncultured Actinomycetes bacterium | reverse complement strand
AGGCGCGCCCCGCAGGCGCGCGTGTCGATCCATCGCATGGTTAGACAGGCTAACCATCGGGTGGGACAGAAAATTTCCCCGAACGGCTCCGGGCGTCAGGCCGCCGGCCGGGTAACCGTGGCCGTGGCCGCCACCGGGTTCACCAGCGACTGGAGCACCACGCAATACCGCTGCGTCAGCCGCAGCAGCGTGTCCAGTTGCTCGGCGCTGGCGTCGGTGTCGAGCTCGAAGCCCAGCCGGATGGCGGTGAACCCGACCGGCGCGTCCTTGCTCACCGCCAGCGTGCCGCGGAAATCCAGGTCGCCTTCGGCGCGCACCGTTCCGCCGGCGATGGGGATCTCCAGCGACGTGGCCACCGCCCGCAGCGTCACCCCCGCGCACGCGACCAGCGCCTCCAGCAGCATGTCGCCGGAGCAGGCCAGCGAGCCGTCGCCGCCGGTGGCCGGGTGCAGGCCCGCGACCGCCAGCGCCGTGCCGGTGGCCACCGAGCAGCTGATGCCCTGCTCGTCGAGCCGGCCCTGGGCGGTCAGGGTGATGAGCGCCTGCTCCGGGTTATCGCGGTAGGCGTCCTTGAGAGGTTTCTGCGCGGCGCGCAGCGCATCGCTGTCCATTGACCGCCCTTCCGGCGCGGATATGCCCTGCCGCCAAGCATCGCACGCCCGCTGCCCGGGCCAGGCTGGCGCCGGGCTGCCGTCCGCCCGGCGCTACGCCCCGGTGCCGTTGAAGGGGATGGTAAGGCTGTGCGGCCCGTACCGATCGGTCCAGTTGAAGGTGTACGTGCCGTTGGAGGATCCCTTGGCGGCGGGGGTGAAGGTGACGGGGATGGACAGGTCGTAGCCGCCGTTGACCTGCAGGCCGGGGACGACCTTGGCGGCGGCGCGGAACGGGCCGGTGAGCGCGGTGCTGGTCACCGTGGCGGGCTGGTTGCCGGCGTTGACGATGTGGATGAACCGGGTAGCGGTGTGGCCCACCGGGACGCTGCCGAAGCTGATCTGCTTCGGCGCGGTGATCTTCTCGATCGCCGGCGAGCTGGAGCCGGACAGGCTGATCGCCGCGGCGGTGCCGCTACTGCCGGTGACGCTGAAGGCCGACTTGGAGGTGACGGCCTTGACGGGCCGGTAGACGAACTGCACGGTGACGGACTGACCCGGCAGCAGGACCGTGCCCGGCTTGGGCAGGTAGCGGACCTTGAACGGGCCGCCGGGCTGGCTGATCTTGCTGATCCGCTGCGGCGTGGTGCCGCCGTTGACGATCATGTCGGTCGCGTAGTTGGGCAGGCCGACCGGGTCCGGGCCCACATTGTGGCCGTCGTTGAGCGACAGCAGCATGGGCAGGCTGGGCACGGTGGCATACAGCCCGGTCTCGGTGCCGTCGGCGACGAGCGGGACGCTGACCGGGGCGGCCTGCCCGGCGGTGTCGAAGGACAGCGTGCCGTCCACGCCGCCGGGGGCGGTGGGAGCGTACGTGACCTGTGCGCGCAACTTGTCGCCGCTGCGCAGGGTCACCGGGAACGTGACCGGCACCCGCTTGCCGCCCGGCGACTTCTCGGTCACCGTGCCGATGGTGAACGGGTTGGTCGCGGTGGCGGCCGTGTCGCTGACGCCGGTCACGATGACGGTCCGCGACGCGGTCGCGGTGACGGCCTGCGTGGTGGCCGAGCCGACCGGAGTGCTGCCGAACGACGGGATCGCGCCCCGGTGCAGCGCGCCGCCGGTGGTGACCCCGAAGCCGTAGACGTGGCCGTCCCCGGTGCCTACATAGACCATGCCCTTGGCGGTCGCCGGGATCGAGTAGTTGGCGGCCGTCCCGATCGGCAGCCCGTTGATCTCCGCGAGCTTCACCCCGCCGCCCTTCGCGGGCTGCGGCACGACGGGGAAGGCCACCAGCGTGGAGTTCGAGCCGCCGTTGTCCTGCGTGAGCCAGACGACCGCGGAGTTCGGGTCGGTGCCGTTGGAGGTGACCACCGGCGATCCCGAGCCGTAGCCGAACTGGAAGGTGCTGTTGGCCACGTCGTTCAGCCTCGGCACCCCGCTGCCGTTGGTGTTGACCTCGAACTCGCGCACGAAGTCGTTCTTGCCCGCGACGAACACGTAGTCGCCGTTCCCGGACGAACTGGGCGGGATCGCGGACGTGCTCCGCTCGAATATCGCCGGGTGGCCCCACAGGCCGCCGTAGGCCTGGCTCTGGTAGAGGTCGTTGTCGGAGCTGCCGGAGCCCTGCTCGCGGCCGCCGAGGTTGTCGGCGTTCAGCAGGAAGATGTGGCCGATCTTGCCGTCCTGCACGATGACGCGCTTATAGGCCGTGGTGCCGACCGGCAGTTCGGCCGGCCCGGCGGCGCCGTAGTCGAGGTCGTTCTGGTCGAGGGTCGGGGCGTCGGCCGGGCTGAAGAAGTCCTGCGCCGACAGGTTGCCGTTGGAGTCCTGCTGCAGCCGGATGACCGACTCGGCGAGCTGGCCGGGCGGCTTGTCGCCCGGGCCCTTGGCCGGGGAGACGCCGTTGCCGGAGGTGAGGATGATCCTGTTGGGGCCGTCGGAGATCAGGCCGCCGCCGCTCTGCCAGATGCCGGCCTGGTTGTCGGTCGCCCCGGACTCGTCGGTCCACAGCGTGGCGTTCCCGTTCGACGGGTTGATGGCGGACACATAGCCGGCCCAGGGGTTGTGGTCGCAGTGCGAGGAGAACGCCGCGTAGATCTGCCCGTTGAGCAGCAGCAGGCCCGGGCGCTGCAGTTGCTGCAGGCCATCGAAGGTGATGTGGGAGTCGTTGGACGGGCTGCCGTAGACACCGTGCGTGAAGCTGATTTTGCCCGTCGTGACGCTGACGCCGAACAGCCGCCAGTCGACGGCCTTCCCGGTGTTGATGTTGGCCATGACATAGACGTTCCGCGTCGAGGGGTAATAGACCGGGGTCGAGGTGACGCCGACGTTGGGCACGATGTTCTGGCAGTCCTTGATGGCGTACGGCTTGCCCAGCGAGACCGACCAGTTGATCTTGCCGGTGCTGGCGTTCAGCGCGTACACATTGTTGTTCTCGGTGGCCACGATCACCTGGGTGCCGACCACCAGCGGCTGGGCGTAGATCTGCCCGTTGACGGAGGTCTTGAACACCTGGCCGAAGCCCGAGCCCTGCACGACCGAAGGGCTTAACCCTGGCTCCTTGGGATCCCACCCGGTGCGCAGGTTGTCAAACGAGGCGGTCCGGTCGTTCAGCAGACCCTGCCGGGAAGCCGCCGGATTCTGTCGCCTGGACGGCCCGGCTGGAACTGGCCGCCGCCGCCCCCGCGGCTGCCGTGACCATGCTGAGAGCCACGCCCAGCACGGCCACGCCAGCACCGACGTGGTGTTCCCGCATGGCCTGGCGGATGGAACGTACGAGAATCCCCGGCATGACTGAACGCATGAGATGGCCCCCATCGACGTAGCAGCGACGGCTGCACCCAGTACGGCGGGGGCCACTGGGTAGCTCCTAAGTCACGTCACCGCACATGCTAGATAAGATCCCGCGGAACAACCAGACATATTGCGAAATCGTCATCCTTGCGCGCTGGACGTCGGTCGGGCGCGAACGACGCACCTGACGGACCGCCGGAACGCGCGGATGCGGCACGCTGCCGGCCGGGCCGGGTCGTCACCGTAATACGGGGAACGGCCGCAGGATTACCGGGACAGGACCGGACATAAACGAGGCGAGGCCCCTCCATGCATGAGATGGAGGGGCCTCGCCCGGTCTCGCCCCGCAGTCCGCCGATTGCTCGACCTCTTGCGCTGCTTAACCGATCGCCTGGGGCCGGAAACCCGCCCGAAGCACCGGTTTCCCGGTCCTTCCTGCGTTACCGGAGTCTCCCCCGGCGCGGTTCCCGTTTCCGGCGACAAGAGAATTCCTACTCCTCTCAGGAAAGCGTGCGCAAGAGGTTCCTGGCCGCAATCTTGAAAATTTCTCTTATCCACACGCTCATCCACACGACACGTACTGTTATCCCCTGCGACGAAGGATTGTCCACCGGCTCATCCACAACTTCATCCACAGCCACCGGGACACCAGGGCCCCCGGCCCGCGCCCGCCCAGCCACGCAGCATGCGCGGCGATTCCAGCGCAGGCATGCTGCCCGGCTGGCGGTATGCGGGTTGCGTGCCCTTTAGCCAAGTTATCGGCCAAGCGGACAGATTATTTACCATTTACGTCGGCAAGATTGGTCAAGCCCAATCCGGGGCATAAATGAGGCGAGGCCCCTCCATGCATGAGATGGAGGGGCCTCGCCCGGTTTCGCCACGCTGACCTGCCGATTGCTCGGCCTCTTGCGCTGCTTAACCGATCGCCTGGGGCCGGAAACCCGCCCGAAGCACCGGTTTCCCGGTCCTTCCTGCGTTACCGGAGTCTCCCCCGGCGCGGTCCCCGTTTCCGGCGACAAGAGAATTTCTACTCCTCTCAGGAAAGCCAGACAAGAGGTTTCGCCGAGAATCTGGAAATTTTTTGTTTATCCACACGTCATCCACATGACGCCTGCCGTTATCCCCCGGGACGAAGGATTCTCCACCGGCTCATCCACAGCTATATCCACAGTCTCGGGATAAGGAGGAGATCCCGGCGGTCCGGCACGCACGGCCGCGGCGCTCACAGCCGGCGGCGCGCACGGTCAGGCCGCCGGCCACCGTCACGCGACGGCGTGCTCGAGGCAGGTCAGGGTGCCGGCGCCGGAGTCAAGCTCGGCGGGCACGCCCAGCGGGACGGTCGGCTGCGGCGCGAGGTGCCCGAATCCCAGGCCCCACGCCACCGGCACGCCGAGCCCGCCCAGCCGGTCGCCCATCACCTGGCGGACCGCCTCGGCCGGCCCGCAGTCCACCCAGGTGCCGAGCGCGATCCCGGCGACACCGTCCAGCGCCCCGGAGCGCAGCAGCTGGGTGAGCATCCGGTCCAGCCGGTAGCACTCCTCGTGCACGTCCTCGAGCAGCAGGATGCAGCCGGCGAAGCCACCGCCGGATTCCGCCGGCCTGCCTGCCGTCCGCCGTGCCCAGCCCCGTCGCGAGCAGGCTGAGATTGCCGCCGGCGGTCACGCCTGCGGCCCGCCCGGGTACCAGCCATTCGCCGCCGTCGCAGGCCAGCACCCGGGCGTCCGGGCAGTCGGGGTCGAACAGTGCCCGCCGCAGGCCCTGCTGCGCCTCGGGGCGGGTGGTGAACGAGTCGCCGCCGACGTTCGGCGCGTGCAGGGTCGGCACGCCCAGCCGCACGGCGAACGCCTCGTGCAGCGCGGTGATGTCGCTGAACCCGGTGAAGATCTTCGGCGGTACCGCGGCCATCGCCGCCCAGTCGAGCTGGTCGGCGATGCGCTGCGCGCCGTAGCCGCCGCGGGCGCACAGCACGGCCTCGATCTCCGGGTCGAGCCAGGCCCGCTGCAGGTCGGCGGCACGGCTGGCGTCGCCGGCGGCCAGGTAGCCGAGATCAGGGTGGCCGGCCAGCGCGTTCGGCGCGACCTCGACGGCCAGGCCCCAGCCGGCCAGCACCTGGCAGCCCGCCGCCACCAGGCCAGGGTCGTTCGGGCCGCTCGGCGCCACCACGGCGACGCGGCTGCCCGGCTGCAGCCGCCCGGGCCGCAGCCGCCGGGGCTGGGCCCGGCCGGGCTGGGCCCGGCCGGGCCGGCGCGCCTGCCGCGCGAGCCGGGGCGGTGTCCCGGCGCTGGCGGCCGGGGAGCTCACCGGACTGCGCTCACGGGATTGCGCTCACGGGACGAGGGTGATGTGCGGGACGTCCCAGGGCTCGAACTCCAGTACCTGGCCGAGGAAGGACAGCTCCGCCTCGAGCGCCGCGGTGATCGTCGCCGCGCCGCGGAACCCGTGCTGCTCCCCCGCGAACGTCAGGTAGGCGTGCGGGACGCCGCGCCCGGCCACCCGGGCCAGGAAGCGCTCGCACTGCAGCGGCGGGCAGATCACGTCCTCCAGGCCCTGCAGCAGCAGGAACGGGACCTTCAGCCGGTCGGCATGGTTCACCGGGGACCGGTCGTGGTACACCGCTGCCGCCTCCGGCCACGGGCCGACCATGCTCTCCAGGTACTGGGACTCGAAGTCGTGCGTCTCGCCGGTGCGCCAGCCGGCCAGGTCGAGTATCGGGTAGTAGATGACCCCGCCCCGGTAGGTGCCGCCGGCGATCAGCGAGCAGGCGGTGGTCCAGCCGCCGGCGCTGCCGCCCCTGATGGCCAGCCGGCCGCCGTCCGCGCTGCCCTCGGCGGACAGCGCACGGGCGACCTCGGCGCAGTCCGCCGCGTCCACCTCGCCCCAGCTGTGCACCAGCCGCTCCCGGTAGGCCCGGCCGTACCCGGTGGAGCCGCCGTAGTGCACCTCGACGACGCCGATGCCGCGGCTGGTGAAGTAGCTGATCTCCAGGTCGTAGACCATCGGCGTGCGGCCGGTCGGCCCGCCGTGCGCGAACACCACGTAGGGCGGCGGCTCGCCCGGCGGCCCGGTGAAGTCCGGGTTCCGCGGCGGGTAGACGCTGGCGTGGATCTCCCGGCCGTCGGCGGCCCGGAACGCGCGCGCCTGCGGCTCGGGCAGGTAAGCCGGGTCCACCGACCCGGCCGGGGACGCGCGCACCAGGGCGACCCGGCCGCTGACGGCGTCGACCCGGACCACCTCGTAGGGGCGCTGCGTGCTCGCCGCCACCGTGGCGACCTCGGTGCCGTGCGCGGCCAGGCAGGACGCCCACTCGGTGTAGGGCGAGTCGACGGCGCGCAGCACCCCGCCGGGGCCGAGGATGGACAGCAGGGTCGTGCCGCGGCCGTGAACGGCCGCGATCGTGCCGTCGGCGAGCGGTGCGATCCACCGCTGGCCGAGCTGCCACATCGCCCCGCCGAACTCCTCCTCCCGGGGGCACAGCGGCACCGCGGCCGGGGCTTCCTGCCCGCCGGTTTGCGGCCCAGGGGCTTGCGGCGCGCCGTCGCCGAGGTCCAGCCGGTACAGGTTCCACCAGCCGTCCGGGTCGCTCACGTAGACCAGGGCCCGCGGGCCGGCCCACTCGGCCTGCACGATGGCCTGCCGCCCGCCGCCCGCCACCACCCGCTCCGGGCCGGTCTTGCCGCCGCTCACCTCGGCCACGCAGAGCACGGTCTCGTCCCACGGCATCGACGGGTGATCCCAGCCGATCCAGGACAGCCGCTCGCCGTCCGGGGACAGCCGCGGGCAGCACAGGAAGTGGTGGCTCGCGGCCAGCACCCGGATCAGCCCGGGGTCACCGGCGGCCGACCCGTCCAGCGGAACCGCCACGATGTCCCGGCGGACGTCGGTGGGCGCGGGGCCGGTCAGCGTCTCGCGCACGCACCAGAATCTCGTCGAGGTCCGGGTGGATGAACAGGTCGGCGAACCGCATCCCCGCGCTGATCGCGGGCACCGGGGTGACCGGCCGCGGGACGCTGCCCGGCACGTCCGGGTCCAGCCGGTACAGCCGCTGGTCGGCCCAGTTGGCGAACACCACGGGCTGCCCGGATCCGGCGGGCCGCCCGGCCCACGGGTGGCCGCCGTACTCGATCACCCGGCTGCGGACGTACCACGGCGCGGCCAGCATCTCCTCGGCGTCCTCGCCGGCCCCGCCGGCGCCGCGGGTCGTGCCGTCCTGGCCGGCCCCGTCGTCCGCGCCGGTCCCGCTCCCGGCCGGGGCCGCCGCGGTCGGTGACCGGCGCCGCATGAGAGTGATCCGGCCCCCTTCGTTCGGCCTCGGCTCGGTCCACCAGAGATCTCCGGAAACCCATCCTGGCCAGGCCGGCAGGCCGTCCTCGCTGGCGACGTCGGCCGCGGTGACCGGGGATGCCCACGTGCCGTAGGGCGCCACTTCTGCCATCGGCTCAGCCCGCACTGGTCAGCAGCCTGCTCATCACCCGCACCCCGAAGTGCAGCGCGGAAACCGGAACCCGCTCGTCCACGCCGTGGAACATCGCGTGGTAGTCGTATCCGGGCGGCAGCGCCAGCGGGGTGAACCCGTAGCCGGTGATGCCCAGCCGGGAGAAGTGCTTGGCGTCGGTGCCGCCGGCCATGCAGTAGGGCACGATCCGCGCCTGCGGGTCCTCCGCCAGCAGCGCGTCCGTCATCGCGGTCATCAGCGGGGTGTTCAGCGGTGCCTCCAAAGGGATCTCCCGGTGCGCATACTCCCAGGAAACGTCCGGACCGGTCAGCTCGTTCATGGTGGCGGCGAATTCGTCCTCGCCGCCCGGCAGCACCCGGCCGTCCACGTAGCCGGTGGCCTCGCCGGGGATCACGTTCAGCTTGTAACCGGCCTGCAGCATCGTCGGGTTGGCGCTGTTGCGCAGCACCGGGGCGACCAGCACGGCGGACGGGCCGAGCCTGGCCAGCAGCTGGGCGGCGTCCAGGCCGACGTCCAGGTCAGCACCCGGGCCGAGCCCGAGCGCATCGGTGATCGCCAGCACCGCCGCGCGCACCGTCGGGATGAGCCGGACCGGCCAGGCGTGCTCACCGATCCTGGTGATCGCGGCGGCGAGGGCGGTGACCGCGTTGCGGGAGTTCGGCCGCGAGCCGTGCCCGGCGGTGCCTCGCGCGGTCAGCTTCAGCCACGCGGTGCCGCGCTCGGCCGACCCGACCGGGTAGAGCCGCAGGCCGGGCGCGGCGTGGAAGGTGAACGCGCCGGACTCGCCGATCCCCTCGGTGCAGCCGTCGAACAGCCCGCGGTGCTCCCGGGCCAGCCAGGCCGCGCCGTCGGCGGCCGAGTCCTCCTCGTCGGCGGTGAAGGCGAGCACGAGGTCGCGGGCCGGCCGCTGGCCGGTGCGGGTCAGCTCCCTGGCCACGGCGACGAGCACCGCGACCGCGTTCTTCATGTCCACGGCGCCGCGGCCCCACAGCACGCCGTCGCGCACCTCGCCGGAGAACGGGTGCACCGACCAGTCGGCCGGTTCGGCCGGCACGACGTCCAGGTGGCCGTGCAGCAGCAGCGCGGGCCGGCCCGGATCGGCGCCCTCGATCCTGGCGACCACGTTGCCCCGACCGGGGGTCCGTTCCAGCAGCACGGGGTCCAGGCCTGCCCCGGCCAGCGCCGCCGCCACGTACTCGGCCGCGGGCCGCTCGCGCGCGTCGCCGCCGCCCCGGTTCGTGGTGTCGATCCTGATCAGGTCGGAGGCCAGCCGGACCGCCTCGTCCTGCACCGCCTGGTCGGCGAGCACCGTCTGATCAGCCATACGCGTTCTCGATCGCGGCCGAGATCAGCGTGGTGACCGCCTTGAAGCACCGGATCATGTCCCAGGCCGTGCCGCTGGTGTAGGCGACCGACCGCTCGCCGGTGCGCTCCACGGTGGGGACGACCGCTGCCGCCTGGGCCAGCTGGGCGGCGTCCACGTCCACCTCGACCCGGTAGCCGCCGGCGGCCCCGGGCGCGGGCTCGCGCAGCGGCCAGCTTCACCGAGGCCGACGCGGCCGCCCTGATGGCCACCGCGGTGACCCCCGGAGGGCGGCACACCGCCGAGTACCTGGACACCCAGTCCTTCACCGCGCACGTCTGCGCCTGCGGCGCGTACGTCGCCGCGTCCTCGCAGGTCACGTCGTCGCCGGTGACCAGGACGACCGGTACGCCGTACTCGGCGGCGACCAGCGCGTTCAGCCGGCCCTCGCTGGCCTGCTCGCCGTTCACCCGGACGCCGGTGATCGAGTTGGGCAGGTAGGTGTGGGCCAGCACGCCGTCCCGCCCGGCGCCGGCGTGGTACCCGAGGAAGGCCACCGCGGACACGTCGGGCCGCTGGATTCCCTCCACCATGCTCAGGTCCTTGTGCCTGCCGGTGAGCATGACCGCGCGTTCGTCCAGCTCCTCGAGCAGCAGGTTGCGCATGGTCGCGTGCGCCTCGTTGACCAGGGCCTCCTCGGCTCCGCCGTCGAAGAAGCCGGCGATCGCCGCGTTCACGTCCGAGGTGAACATGCGTCGGCAGCGCTGCCACTGCTCGGTGCCCGGTTCCACGTCAGCGGGCCAGGTGACCCCGGTGGCGCCTTCCATGTCCGCCGAGATGAGAATCCTCATGCGCGCCAGTCTGACAGGTCACCAGGCGGGGTTGCGCGGGTCGACGCTGGCCGGCAGGTGCATCCCGCGCGGCCAGATGATGTAGGCCACGCCTCCGGTGCCGTAGCCGGTGCTGCCGTTGGCCCGCTTCCAGTAGGTGCGCAGCCAGACGTTCTCGAACTGACGGCGGTCGAACACGTGCCGCACGGTGTTGTCCGACGGATTGGCCGGGTCGTTGACCACGACGTTGCCCGCCTTGGTGAAGCCGACTACCGCCCACAGGTGGCCTGCGGTGCTGTAATTCGCGCCGGTGATCTGGCCCTGGTCGAAGGCCTGCGAGGTGACGACCGGGATGTCGTGCGCGACGAGCACCTCGAGGTCGGTCATGGACGGCAGCTGCACGATCTCGGCGTTCAGCCCGAAGTGCGCGGCGTACGCGGCGTTGAACGGCCAGTTGCCGGTGCCCGCGTACAGGTAGTCGTACATGTACCTGGCCGCGTAGTCCACGCTCGGATCCTGGTAGGCGGGGTTGATCCAGGACATCTGCTGCCTGGTCGGGTGCTTGCCCCAGTACTCGTCCACCATCTCGTTGGAGGTCGCGCTGCACCACGCCTCGCCGCCGCCGCCGTACTGGATGTACTGGCCGTCGTGGACGTCCTGCGAGTAGGCCGGGACGTTCAGCACGATCCCCCGCCGGGAGGCCGGCCCCGGCGTACTGGCCGGCACCGTCTGGCGGGCCGGGATCCGCGAGGCGAAGGCGCCGAGCTGCCAGACCCGCGGCGAGACGCGCGCGCCGGGCAGCCGCAGCAGCGTGATGCGCAGCTGGTAGGCGTGCAGCGAGTAGCCCGGGTAGCTGACGAACGTGTCTGTCTGCACCTGGCCGTAGGGCTTGTCCACCGGGCTGACCGAGGTGCGGTCGATGTCGGTGTCGAGGTAGGCGTAGTTGCCCATGTCCAGCCACGTGGTCTTGCGGCCGTCCTGCATCGTGGCCTGCAGCTGGGTGCGCATCCAGGTGCCCCGCGGCAGCTGCGCGTCCCACGACGACACCAGCTCGGTGGCGCCGAAGCCCAGCTGGTACACCGGCGTGGTCCAGGTGCTGTAGGACCAGTTCTTCGTGTCCTTCTTGAACGGGTCGTGATACGCCAGGGTCCCGACCGGCTGGGAGATCACGATCCCGCCGCTGCTGCCGGGGATCACCCGGACCCCGTCGCCGGTACCGCCCTGGAAGGCCCGGTAACTCCGCCAGGCGTGGAAATTGACCCGTGGCGCTGCGGCAGCCGGTTTTCCCGAACGGGCAGTTGACGGACCAGCGGTCAGACCGGCCGCCGCCGGGGCGGCGCCTGACAGGGCGAGCAGCCCGAGCGTGGCGCAGGCGGCCAGGAGCGGGGCATACAGGGCGCGGCGCATGGAGGAATGCTGACAGATGGGGTGCTGCGCCGGAAAGAGTCTTAGTCAATATTTCTCGTTGACCGCTGTGGACTTGTAACAACGGAACGGGCCATACTGCGTCCAGTCAGCCCGCGTACCCGTTGGGAGCTGCCCCCGTGCTCAGCCACCGATACCACCGCGCCACCGACCGCTCGTTCCGGCGCGGCTGGCTGGTCAGCGCGGTCGCGGCCGGTACCGCGATCGCCCTGTCGCCCGCGGCCGCCCAGTCCGCCACTGCCGGGCCTGGCTCCCTGCAGCAGGAGTTCGCGGCCGCGGCCGCTCAGTACCAGGTCCCGGAAGCCGTCCTGCTCGGCGTGTCCTACCAGGAATCGCTGTGGGAGGAGAACGGCGGCCAGCCCAGGTACGCTGGCGGGTACGGGCCGATGAACCTCACCGACCTCACCCAGGCGCTGCTGACCAAGGACGGCTTCGGCGGTGACGCCCAGCGGACCAGCGACCTGCTGAACGCCCCGGCCCTGCACACGCTGCCGGCGGCGGCCACGCTGGCGGGCCTGCCCGACCAAGCGGTCGAGACCAGCCCGGGGGCGAACATCCAGGCCGGCGCCGCGCTGCTCGCCTCCTACGAGAAGAAGTACGACTCCGGCCGGCTGCCCGCCGACCCGAGCGACTGGTACGTGGCCGCCGCCGCGTACCCGCAGGCGGCCGAGCCGTTCGTGGCCAAGCAGTTCGCCGACGCGGTCTACACGACCATCCAGGTGGGCGCGACGCGCACCACCAAGAGCGGGCAGGTCGTCACGCTGCAGGCCGACCCGTCCGCGCAGCCGCAGCCGTCCACGATCGGCCGGCTGCGGCTGAAGAACGTGACCGTCCCGCCGGCCGACCCGACGATGGACCCGGCGCAGATCGCCAAGCCGGAGTGCCCGGCCAGCCTGCACTGCATCTACAGCCCGAGCGGCTACTGGCAGTACGGGTCGGCCAAGGGCGACTACGGCGACCACGACCTGGCCAGCCGGCCCAAGAACCTGCAGATCCACTACGTCACGCTGCACGACAACGAGGAGACCGGGGACACCACGCTGTGGCTGTTCCACGACCCCACGTACCTGGCCAGCGCGAACTATGAGGTGTTCTCCGACGGCACCGTGGTCCAGCAGGTGCCGAACGAGGACATCGCCTGGGACACCGGCAACCCGGCGTTCTACCAGCACTCGGTGGGCATCGAGCAGGAGGGCTTCGCCATCGACGGGGCCACCTGGTACACCCCGCAGATGTACCACGCCACCGCGGCGCTGGTGCGGTACCTGACCGCCAGGTACGGCATCCCGCGGGACCGGGCGCACATCCTCGGCCATGACAGCGTGCCGGGCGGTAACTGTGACACGTGCATCGCCGGCCAGCACTGGGACCCCGGCCCGTACTGGAACTGGGGCCGGTTCATGGCCCTGATCGGCGCGCCGATCCGCCCGACGGCCCCGGCGTCGAGCAACGTGATCACGATCGACCCGAGCTTCCACGCGAACCAGCAGGTGGTGACCGGTACCGAGCCGATCCAGGACCTCGCCCCCTACCCCAGCCCCTACCACGGCCCGGAGTGGGCCAACCTGGGCGCTAACCCGCCCGGGAACTTCTACGTGAATCAGCCGAGACAGCCGGTCAGCTTCGTCTGGCTGCACACGCAGCCCAGCTTCTCCGCCCCGCTGCTGTCCGACCCCTACCTGCATGGCGACCCGTACGTAGGGACGCCAGCCGGTCCCGGCACGATCCGGGCCAACGACTGGGGCGACAAGGCCGTGACCGGCGAGGAGTACGTCGTCGCCGGCCACCAGGGCAGCTGGACGGCGATCTGGTACGCGGGCACCAGGGGCTGGTTCTACAGCCCGCCGGGCCCGGCGGCGGCCGCGGTGCCGAGCCAGGCGCCGGTCACGATCACGCCGAAGGCCGGCCTGTCGTCGATCCCGGTGTACGTGGACGACTATCCGCTGAAGTCGGACTACCCGGCGAAGTTCCTCAGCGAGGCGCAGTTCCCGCCGCCGCTGCACGCGGCGACCGACAACTACACGATCAGCGCGGGCCAGTCGTACGTGGCGGCCGGCCCGGCGTTCAACGGCGACTGGTACTACGCGGCCACCATCGACGGCTCCGCGCCCTACGACCGGACCGATTTCCCCGGCTCGGACAAGTTCTACCTGATCACCTACAACCACCGGATGGCGTTCGTGAACGCCGACGACGTGACGGCCGCACCCTCGATCCCCTGACCGGGGCCGGGGGGGTACGGTCGCGGTGTGACGCCGTCACGTTTTGTCGTCCAGCTTCATGACGCGACAGCGCTGCATTTCGACCTGCGGATCCAGGCCGGCCGGGTGCTGCGCTCGTGGGCGGTGCCCCGGGGGCCCTCGCTCGATCCCGCGGTCCGGCGGCTGGCCGTCCCGGTCGAGGACCACGCGCTGGCGGCGGGTGACTTCGAGGGCGTGCACGAGGGACAGGCGCGCGGGAGCGGCGCGGTGATCATCTGGGACGAGGGCGCCGCCGAGATCCTCAGTGACCGGCCGGATCACCTGTCCGTCATGCTGCACGGCAGCAAGCTGGCCGGCCGGTTCGCCCTGACCCGCACCGGCGAGCGCCGCTGGATCCTGGTCAAGGCGCGGGACGAGCACGCACGCGCCGGCTCAGACGTCGTTGCCGAGAACCCGCGCAGCGTCCGCAGCGGGAAGACCTGGCAGGAACTGGTGAGCCGGCCTGGCTAGTGCTCGCCGCTAGTGCTCGCCGTCGACCGTCAGCTTGACCCGGTCCGGGTAGAAGCACATGAGGCCCGCGATCTCCTTGGCCTGCGGGATCGGTGACTCGTAGCTCCACACGAGATCCTCGCAGACCTCGCCGCCGACCTCAGCCGACCAGTACGACGCATCACCCTTGAACGGGCAGGTGGTCTGGGTGCTCGTGGGCCGCAGCAGGTCGGTACGGACGTCCTCCCGGGGCAGGTAGTAGCGGGTGGGCAGACCGGTCTCGTCCAGCAGCACGGGCCGGTCCGACTCCGCGAGCTTCTCCCCGTTGAGGGTGATCTCGACATGAACTGTGGACGGTGCGGTAGTGATCGTGTGTCCTGTCGCCATGCTGGTGCCAACTCCCCCGCAGCCCGGCTGATTCCGGCTGCAGCCAGACTCCGCGCGCCGCCGGCCGGGCGCGTTACCAGCCGAGCTCGTGCAGCCGGGCGTCGCCGATGCCGAAGTGATGGCCGACCTCGTGAATCACCGTGCGGCGCACCTCGATGGCGACCTCGGCTTCGGTCTGGCAGATCGCGCAGATCGCCTGGCGGTAGATGGTGATGCGGTCGGGCAGCACGGCCGAGTACCCGGTCGTGCGGCTGGTGAGCGGGACCCCCTCG
>CAVOOC010000029.1:0-200834 GCA_963697445.1 uncultured Actinomycetes bacterium | reverse complement strand
GAACGCATGGACACGCTCGTCAGCCTCGCCAAGCGACGGGGCTTCGTGTACCCGTCCAGCGAGATCTACGGAGGGCTGCGCGCGTCCTGGGACTACGGTCCGCTCGGCGTCGAGCTGAAGAACAACATCAAGCGCCAGTGGTGGCGGTCGATGGTGACCGAGCGCGACGACATCGTCGGCCTCGACTCCTCGGTGATCCTGGCCCGGGAGGTCTGGGAGGCGAGCGGTCACGTCACCGAGTTCGTCGATCCGCTGACCGAGTGCATGTCCTGCCACAAGCGGTTCCGCGCCGATCACCTGATCGAGGCATACGAGGAGAGGCACGGGCACGCCCCGGCCGGCGGCCTCGCCGACGTCGCCTGCCCGAACTGCGGCACCCGGGGCGCCTTCACCGAGCCGCGGATGTTCAACGGCCTGCTGCGTACCTACCTGGGCGCCACCGAGGACGAGTCGGGGCTGGCGTACCTGCGGCCGGAGACCGCGCAGGGCATCTTCATCAACTTCCGCAACGTCCTGCAGACATCGCGCAAGAAGGTCCCGTTCGGCATCGCCCAGCAGGGCAAGTCGTTCCGCAACGAGATCACCCCGGGCAACTTCATCTTCCGCACCCGCGAGTTCGAGCAAATGGAGATGGAGTTCTTCGTCAAGCCGGGCACGGACGAGGAATGGCACGACCGCTGGATCAACCAGCGGCTCGGCTGGTTCACCGACCTGGGCGTGCACAAGGAGAATCTCCGGCTGTACGAGCACCCGGCGGATAAGCGGTCGCACTACTCCAAGCGCACCGTGGACATCGAGTACCGCTACGAGTTTCCCGGCAGCGAGTGGGCCGAGCTCGAGGGGATCGCCAACCGGACCGACTTCGACCTGACCACGCACGCCAAGGCGTCCGGCGTCAACATGTCCTACCTCGACCCCGAGTCCGGCGAGCGCTACGTGCCCTACGTCATCGAGCCAGCCGTCGGCGTGGACAGGTCCATGCTCGCGTTCCTGCTCGACGCCTACGCCGAAGACGAGGCGCCGGACGCCAAGGGCACCCTGGAGAAGCGGACCGTGATGCGGCTTGACCCGCGGCTCGCGCCGGTCAAGGTGGCGGTGCTGCCGCTGTCCCGCAACTCCGACCTGTCGCCCAAGGCCCGCGACCTCGCCGCGGCCCTGCGCAAGCAGTGGAACACCGACTTCGACGATGCGAGCGCGATCGGCCGCAGGTACCGCCGCCAGGACGAGATCGGCACGCCGTACTGCGTCACCGTCAACTTCGACACGCTGGACGACCAGGCGGTGACGGTCAGGGACCGGGACTCGATGCAGCAGGAGCGGGTGAGCATCGCCAGCCTGGAGTCGTACCTGGCCAAACGGCTGCCGCCCTGCTGACCCGCAGGCGCCGGGAGCGTCGCTGCCGGCTCCCGGCGCCTAGCGCTGCCTGGTGCCGCCGCTCACGATGATCTGCACGGATGTGTCCCGGTGCCGTATGACCACGGTGACGTGCGGCATCGGCCGCCCGCGGAACTGGTATAGCGGTCCGAGGTAACGCGCCGAGCGGTGATACACGGCAGGCTGGTACCCCTCGGCGCGCAGCGCCCACGCCACGCCCAGGGTGAGATCGCGCACGGAAACCCCGCTGGACTTCGTGACGTTCAGCAACAGCCGCTGCGGGGGCAGCAGTTGCTCGATCTGCTGAGCGGCATAAACCGTGGTGCTGACTTCCCGGGGGGGCGTTGCGGTTGTGGTCGCCAGGCGCTGCTGAACCGCCCCCAGCCATGACCCCACCCCGAGCAGCGCGATGGCCGCGACGCCGGCGGCGCGGAGGGCCCAGCGCACCTCCGTACCGCCCGGGCGGTACGGCTCGGTCCCGTTCGGGCTTCCCGGCTCCGTCCCGTTCGTGGTGCCCGGCCTCGTCACGTCGGCGCTGGCTGGCTCCGCCGTGTCCGCGCTGGCTGGCTCCGCCGTGTCCGCGCTGGCTGGCTCCGCCGTGTCCGCGCTGGCTGGCTCCGCCGTGTCCGCGCTGGCTGGCTCCGCCGTGTCCGCGCTGGCTGGCTCCGCCGTGTCCGCGCTGGCTGCTCCGTCCCGTTGGTGCTCCCGAGCTCTGTTGCTTCCGGGGCGGCCCGCTCCGTCGCGTCCACGCTGCTAACCTCCGGGGTGGCCGCTTCCGCGCTGCCAAGCTCCGTCGCGTCCGTGCTTTCAAGCTTCGTCGCGTCCGTGCTGCCAGCCTCCGTCGCGTCCGTGCTGCCAAGCTTCGTCGCGTCCGTGCTGGCCGGCTCCGTCGCGTCCGTGCTGCCAAGCTTCGTCGCGTCCGTGCTGCCAAGCTCCGTCGCGTCCGTGCTGCCAAGCTCCGCCGCGTCCGCGCTGCCAAGCTCCGCCGCGTCCGCGCTGGCCGGCTCCGCCGCGTCCGCGCTGGCCAGCTCGGTTGCTTTCGCGCTGGCCAGTTCGGTTCCGTTGGCGCTGGCCAGCCTGGTTCCGCCCGCGGTGGCTGCCGCCATTCCGCCCATCGCGCCCGGCTGGCTGCGCTGCCGCCTGCGCGCCGCTGCCAGCACGCGGGCCCGACCGATCACACGACGGGCGATGAGGACGACGGTCGAGCCCGCGACCAGCCAGACGAGCGCCCCGGCGGGGAACAGCACGATCAGAAGGTAATTCACGGCCCGGGAGCCGATGGTCTGGATGGGAATACTTGAGTAGGTGGCCAGGACTGCGCCGCTGGTCAGCAGGCTCACCGTGGCCAGCGCGGCAAGCCGGCGTGATCGCAGCGGACGGACCGCAAGGATCAGGGCGAGCGCGGTGAGAGCCAGCACCGCCACCCCGAACCCGGTCGATCCGCCGCCGACCTCGTTCACGATGCCTTCCTTGCGGAACGACAGCCAGGGCTCCCACCACACCGGCGGCGGCAGGGTCAACGCGCTGAGGGCCTTCAGGGCGAAGGCGGGGCCGGCCTGCTGCCTTACGCCCAGGCTCGAGAGAAGCAGGCTGAGGTTGCCGTTGCCATAGTGGCTGGTGAATTGCTGGATAAACGGGGCGATCCAGCAGGCCGCGCCGGCGATCAAGCCGAGGAACACCCACCAGTACCCGGCCTTCGCCCGCATCGTGTCGATCAGCCCGACCACGAGCGCCAGCAGCACGATCGCGACGGAAGCGAGCGCAAACATCAGGTGAGCCTGCGCGGCCACAGACGCGGTGATCACGAGTACCGGCCACCAGCGGCGCCGCCCGGACACGACCGCCAGGCCCGCGGCCAGCGTGGCCAGGAAGAACAGCATGCCGAGCCACGGATTCCAGTACGGCTGACCCGCGACCAGCGGCTCCCACGTGACGAGCCCGAGGATGATCCCGGCCGCCGCCAGCGCGCCGAACGTCCCGAACGCCGACCGCGCCGCCTCGATCGCGAGCGAGCCCGCGACGATGCACCACAACGCCGCGCCCCACACCACCCCGACCCGCGGGTTGAGATGGACTGGGATCGCCAGCAGCCAGTACTGCAGGGGCCCTGGGTCGAACGCCCCGTTGCGCAGCGCGGTAGCTTGCCCGACCAGCGGGCCATAGGGGGCAAGGACATCCCAGGAGCGAACCGCGATGGCCGCGCCGTCCGCGATGACCACCTGCCCTCGCTGCGCCGCGCGTATCACGCCGATCACGAACGGTAGCCAGATCGCCAGGTGCGTGGCCAGCCGGAGGACGGGGATCCGGCTGAGCACCCTCATCGGCCTGCGCGCCGCCGCCACGGGCGTCGCCTGCGCAGGCGCAAGGCTGGAGGGCGGGCTGCTGCTTTCAGTCAAGTTCACGTGTTATCCGGTGGTCAAACTCGGGTTTCGCGCCCATGGCGCCCGCCATCCCCGGGGACGGCCCGGGCGGATCCCGGCGCACGCTGAGCCCCTGAACGGTCATCAGTGCAGGATTCCACATGTATCAGACGTGGATGACGCCCAGGTCGTTCCCCCCGGCACAGCCGGCCGCCGGGACGGCCGCTGGCAGCCGCGCCGAGCGGCCGAGCGTGACCCAGAGCTCCCGGAGCCCCGCTCAGGCGCCGCGGGGCGCCCGGCTCGCCGACAGGCATCATGATTCCCGCCCGAGCAGAGCGCCGATAACCGCCTCGACGCTGGCCGCGTCCGCGGATGCCGCCTGCGGCTGGCGGCGGAACACCTCAGCCGCCGACTGGTGGAAACCGGGCGGCAGGCCGGCCGCAGCCATGCTGTCGGCGATCTCCTCCATCTCGCCCACCCAGCGCCACCCCTTGACCGCAGCGGAGCGCGCCGCGTCTCGGGTCCGGCCGGCCAGGTCGGGCTGGGACAGTGCCCACTCGGCCAGCAGGGTGTCCTGCACCCCCTCGGCGCTGGCCAGCGCCCGCGCGGCCAGTACGAGGGCGGCCGTGCCCTTGGTCCAGGCCGCGTACGCCATCTTGACCGCCGAGGCGGCGCCCGGCCGGCCGCCCACGATCCTGGCCTCAACCCCGGTCCCCGCGAAGAGGTCTACGATCTCCGCGGCACGCCGGCCGCAGAGATAGAGGCGGGTGCCGCCCGGCTCGGCTGGCGGCGGGCCGATGATTCCCCCGTCCACGTAACTGGCTCCGGCCGCCTCCACGATCTCGGCGACGGTACGGGAGGTTGCCGGCGAGATCGCGTTCGCGTCAACGTACACGCCGCGGAAGCCCGCAGCGGTTCCGGTCGCGGCGGCCGCCGGGCCGGCGCCGTACTCCCGCGGCGGCGGGCGCCGGGGCGGCGACCGACCGGGCTACCGCCACCGCGGCGTGCGGCGGGCAGACGGAAAGGATGATGCCGCTGCGCCGGGCGAGCTCTGCGGCGAGCCGGCGTCGGCCAGTCCCGCGTGCCTGGCGCGGGCTGCCGTGGCCGCCCCGCGGCCGGCCGACGCCCAGCGGACCGTATGACCCAGCCCGGCCAGGCAGCCGCCCACGGCCGCGCCCATCTCGCCCGGGTGCAGCAACCCGATCTCCGCATCGTGCATGCCCGCCGCCTCTCCAGCCCGCCACCTGCCGGGCGTCAGTGTCCGCGTCACGAGCGTACGTAGAGCCGCACGCGCATCTGGTTCCGCTGCCAGCTGAGCGCCAGCCGGAAATCGGGCCCGAGCCGCAACGGCGGGTTCAGCCACGCCTTGGTCTCCTCCACGATCCAGAGCCGGGGCACGCTCGCCAGCCGCTGTTGCATGACGGACACCGGCTCAGACGTGCCCGCCAGCAGCCCGGCCTGCGCGGCGGTCTGGTCCAGCTGGATTTCACGCAGCCCCGCGAAACCGCCCGGGTAGGTGATGTCCCAGGCCGGCACGCCGCCGGGCCCGGGATAGTACACGGCGTCTCCCGGCTTCTCGTGCGCCGCCAGGAACTGGGCTGTGCTCCTGATGAAGCCGCCCGCCTGCGGCTGCCGCAGGGCGACCTGCGCGGGCAGGCCGAGAGCCGCGACCAGAGCGAGAGCGGCGAACCGCAGCGGCCAGCCCAGCGCGGCGATGCCCGCGCCGACCAGCAGGGCCACGGCGGGCAGGCAGTACTCCACGTACATGAACTCATACACGGGCTTGAACTCGGCCGCGATCAGCAGCGCGGCGGGCGGGAGCAGCAGCCACGGCACGGCAATCCAGCTGAGCGTCCGTTCCGGGCGGGCCGCCCACGCGGCCAGCGGCACGACGGCCGGCGGAAGGCCCCGGCGCCTCCCGCGGCGCCACGGCGGGCAGGCGGCTCGCCCCTGGCCAGCCGACCCGTGGCCAGTCCGCGCGGACTGCCCCGACCACGATCAGCACGGCGAAGACCAGGGCCGAGACCGTGGTGCCCGCCGTGAGGGAAACGACGAGCACCCAGATGTCGTGACCGTTCGGCGGCGTCATCCACGCGATAGCCTGCCGCTGCTGCCAGCCGAGCCAGATCAGCGGCGTCATAGCCGCGCCCGCGGCCGCGCAGGTGACCAGCCAGCGCAGCATGAGCGAGCGGTCGGCTGGCCCGGGCCGGCCGGACCCGGCCCCTGCCGCCTCGCCGCCCCGCCACGCTCCGGTCAGCCTGGCCGCCGGGATCAGGGCGAGCGCATGCGCGGCGAGAAGCAGCAGGCCGAACAGGTGGAGGTAGCCGAGGACCACCAGCGAAAGCCCGTATTCGCCGAACCGCCGCGTGCTCGGCTCCTCCGCCGCGCGCAGCAGCAGGTAGGTGGCCAGCACGGCGGCGGCGGTCTCGAGCGCGTAAGGCCGCGCGTCGTGTCCGCGGAGGGTCACCATCGGCAGGGCGGCGAAGACGAGGCCGGCGTACGGCAGGCCCGGCGAGACCGGACCCGCCCCCCGATCGCGGCGATGCCGAGGGCGGCCGCCGCCATGGCGACCGCCGAGGGCAGCCTCGTTTCGAATTCTCTAGTACCAATAAAATGGGCCACGGGCCACATCAATAGGTAGTAAAAGCCGTGCACGGCATCTAGCCGGCCGAGCATCCGCACCAGCTGGGGCAGGGAGCGATCGACGGCCGAAAGGGTGGCGGATTCGTCCCGCCAGTAGGACGGGGTGGCTATTCCCCACAGCATCACGAGCAGGGTGACGGCGGGGGGTGCCGCCAGCGTCCAGTCAAGACGCGGCAAACTCCGCGGCGGGCGGGTGCTGCCGGTATCCGGCATCCGCCGCAGCGTCGTCGCGCCGCGCGTGACCTGCGCTTCCTGTCCGACCGCCACCATGACCTCACGTTCGGGGCCGACTCACCGTGTCAAAGGCGAGTCCGCTGTTGTGCTTTGTCCCGCAAAGAAAGAGCCAATCCCGGGGACTGCTCCCTCTGCCCCCGGCGGCTGGCAGCCTACGGTGTCCTACATGAAAGACGCCTGAGCGTCCCAGAAAATCCCGCCTGCCCGGCCTTGTATACGATTCTTTATGAGCAATTTGCTGCCTCATTACCGGGCCGGCGGTGATCGCAGCCGGAGTCGCCGCGAGCGGAGTGGTCGCCCGCCGGCACCCGCTCTGTTCCCCCCGCAGTCACCCAGGCCCGGTAGAGTCCGGTCATCGGGGCCGTGAGGCCGCAGTCAACCATGCAGACTGGCGCCCGGGCCGCAGCGCGCGGCGGCGTCGCGAGGAGAACGTGCAGTGGGCAAGCTCGTCTACGACTTCACCGAGGGCAATAGGAATCTGCGGGATCTGCTGGGCGGGAAAGGTGCCAATCTCGCCGAAATGACCAATCTTGGTCTGCCGGTGCCGCCTGGATTTACGATCACTACCGACGCCTGCCGCCATTATCTTGCCGAGGGCACCGTTCCGGACGGACTCGACGACGAGATCGGCACGCACCTGACCGCGCTCGAGCAGGCCATCGGCCGCAAGCTCGGCGACCCGGCGGAACCGCTGCTGGTCAGCGTCAGATCCGGGGCCAAGTTCTCCATGCCGGGCATGATGGAGACGGTCCTGAACATCGGGCTGTCGGACGAGTCCGTGCACGGCCTGGCCAAGCAGACGGGCAACGAGCGGTTTGCCTGGGACTCCTACCGCCGCCTGATCCAGATGTTCGGCAAGACGGTGCTCGGCATCGACGGCGAGGCGTTCGAGCACGCGATCGACTCGGCCAAGAAGGCCAAGGGGACCAAGAATGACCTCGATCTCGACGCCGCCGACCTGAGTGAGATCGTCGAGACCTTCAAGGGCATCGTGCGCGAGCACGCCGGCCGCGACTTCCCGCAGCAGCCGCGCGAGCAGATGGACCTGGCCATCCGGGCCGTGTTCGAGTCATGGAACGCCGACCGCGCGATCCTGTACCGGCGCCAGGAGCGCATCCCCGCCGACCTCGGCACGGCCGTCAACGTGATGGCGATGGTCTTCGGCAACCTGGGCATGGACTCGGGGACCGGCGTCGCCTTCACCCGCGACCCCGGCAGCGGCCAGCCGGGCGTCTACGGCGACTACCTGCAGAACGCGCAGGGCGAGGACGTGGTGGCTGGCATCCGCAACACCGTCCCGCTGCAGGACCTCGAGGGCATCGACAAGGCATCGTATGACCAGCTGATGGACATCATGCGGACGCTGGAGAACCACTACCGCGACCTGTGCGACATCGAGTTCACCATCGAGCGCGGCAAGCTCTGGATGCTGCAGACGCGGGTGGGCAAGCGGACCGCGGGCGCGGCGTTCCGCATCGCCACCCAGCTCGTCGCCCAGGGCCTGATCGACGACGACGAGGCGCTCACCCGGGTTACCGGCGCCCAGCTCGCGCAGCTGATGTTCCCCAGGTTTGACGCCGACACCGGCACGACGAAGATCGCCACCGGGATCAGCGCCTCGCCGGGCGCGGCCGTCGGCAAGGTGGTGTTCGACTCGGCCCGCGCGGTCGAGCTGGCCGGGCAGGGCGAGAAGGTCATCCTGGTCCGGCGCGAGACCAACCCCGACGACCTGCACGGCATGATCGCCTCGCAGGGCATCCTCACCAGCCGGGGCGGCAAGACCAGCCACGCCGCCGTGGTGGCCCGCGGCATGGGCAAGACCTGCGTGTGCGGCGCCGACGAGCTCGAGGTGGACACCAAGGCAGGCCGGTTCACCGCGCCGGACGGCGTCACGGTGAGCGAGGGCGACGTCATCTCCATCGACGGGACCAGCGGCGCGGTCTACCTGGGCGAGGTACCCGTGGCTTCCTCGCAGGTGGTGCAGTACTTCGAGGGCAAGCTCGACCCGGCCTCCGACGAGGCAGGCGAGCTGGTCGCCGCCGTGCACCAGATCATCGGGCACGCGGACGCGCGGCGGCGGCTCGGCGTCCGCGCGAACGCCGACACCGGCGAGGACTGCGCCCGGGCGCGCAGGTTCGGGGCGGCCGGAGTGGGGCTGGTGCGGACCGAGCACATGTTCCTCGGGGAGCGGCGGCAGCTGGTCGAGCGGCTCATCCTGGCCGGCGGCGACGACGCCGAACGGCAGGCCGCGCTGGACGCCCTGGAGCCGCTGCAGCGCGGCGACTTCGCGGAGATCCTCGAGGCGATGGACGGGCTGCCGGTCACGATCCGGCTAATCGACCCGCCGCTGCACGAGTTCCTGCCCGACCTCACCGACCTGTCGGTCAAGGTGGCGCTGGCCGGCGATAACGCCACCGACAAGGACAAGAAGCTGCTGGAGGCGGTGCGCAGGCTGCACGAGCAGAACCCGATGCTCGGCCTGCGCGGCGTCCGGCTCGGCCTGGTCATCCCCGGCCTGTTCGCCATGCAGGTCCGGGCGATCGCGCACGCCGCCGCCGACCGCACGAAGGCGGGCGGCGACCCGCGGCCGGAGATCATGATCCCGCTGGTCGGCGCGGTGCAGGAACTCGAGATCGCCCGCGAGGAGGCCGAGAAGGTGCTGGCGCAGGTGGCCGAAGAGACCGGCACCAGCGTGCACACGCTGATCGGCACGATGATCGAGGTGCCGCGGGCGGCGCTCACGGCGGGGGAGATCGCCGGCTCGGCCGAGTTCTTCTCCTTCGGCACCAACGACCTGACCCAGATGGGCTGGGGCTTCTCCCGCGATGACGTGGAAGGCTCGTTCTTCAGCCGCTACATCGACCTGGGCATCTTCGGCGTGTCGCCGTTCGAGACGATCGACGCAGGCGGCGTCGGCCGGCTGGTCGCCATCGCGGTCGAGGAGGGCCGCGCCGCGCGGCCGGGCCTCAAGATCGGAGTGTGCGGCGAGCACGGCGGCGATCCGGAGTCGGTGCATTTCTTCCACAAGACGGGGCTCGACTACGTGTCCTGCTCGCCGTTCCGGGTCCCGGTTGCCCGGCTGGAAGCAGGCCGCGCCGCCGTGCTCACGGCGGATGGCGGCAGCGACAGCCGGTGAGCGAACCTTTTCATCCGCCGCCCCGCGCCGACAGTAAGCGGGCGATCATGGTAAGGATGAAAAGGCTCGCCATGACGGAAGGCCGACGACGGCAGGTGACAGCGCGGTAGGCGCGCGGCAGGTGACCCCCCGCTCCGGGTACGGCCCTGCCGCCGCCGAACGCTGGGTGGCCGAGCCGCCCAAGCGCAGCGGCCGCGGTACGTTCGAGCGGGACCGGGCGCGGGTGCTGCACAGCTCGGCTCTGCGCAGGCTGGCCGCCAAGACGCAGGTCGTGTCCGTCGGCGCGGGAGACTTCCCGCGCACGCGGCTGACGCACTCGCTGGAATGCGCGCAGATCGGGCGCGAGCTCGGCGCCGCGCTCGGCTGTGATCCGGACCTGGTGGACGCGGCGTGTCTCGCGCATGACCTTGGCCACCCCCCGTTCGGGCATAACGGAGAATCGGCGCTTGCCGCCCTCGCCGCGGACTGCGGCGGCTTCGAGGGAAACGCGCAGAGCCTGCGCCTGCTGACCAGGCTGGAGACGAAGGTGCCCGGAGCGGGCCTCAACCTCGCCCGGGCCACCCTGGACGCCACCCTCAAATACCCCTGGATCGCCGGTGACGGGCCGGCCGGGACGGCCAAGTTCGGTGCCTACGCCGAGGACGCCGAGGCGTTCGGCTGGATCCGGCGCGGCGCCCCGCCAGGGCACGCCTGCCTGGAGGCGCAGGTGATGGACTGGGCCGACGACGTGGCGTATTCCGTGCACGACCTGGAAGACGGGCTGCAGGCCGGCCTGATCACTATGGCCGCGCTCCGCGACCGGGCCGAGCGGCAGGCCGTGGCAGAGCTCACCGCGACCGCCTACTGTGAGCCGGGCTCGGTGACCGCCGCCGAGCTCGGCGAGGTGTTCGGCGGGCTGCTCGAGCTCGACTGCTGGCCGGCCGGGTTCGACGGGGGGCCCCGGTCCCTGGCCGCGCTGAAGCAGCTGACCAGCGACCTGATCGGCAGGTTCTGCCAGGCGGCGCAGGCCGCGACGCTCGCCGCGCCGGACGGCCGCGGGGAGCTGACCCGGTACGGCGCCGATCTGGTCGTGCCGCGCGTCCAGCGGCTGGAATGCTCCCTGCTCAAGGGCGTGACAGCGTTCTACGTGATGAGCCGGGCCGGGGCCGCAGCGGCGCAGGCCGCCGAGCGTGACCTGGTGGCCGAGCTCGCGGCCGCGATGGAGGCGGGCGCGCCGCGGACGCTGGACCCGGTACTGCGGCCGGCCTGGAGGCGGCAGCCTCCGGCCAGGCGAGGCGGCGGGTCGTGGTCGACCAGATTGCCTCGCTCACCGACACGTCAGCGAACGCCTGGCACCAGCGGCTGTGCGCGCCCCCTCCTGCATCAGGCTGAGACGCGCGGCTCCTTCTCCCCGGGGTACGGATAAATCGCCGGATGCCCGGCCCCGCGGGCATGGCGCGAGCCAGGGGAGGCGCTGCCATGGGTTTAATCATCGACGGAACAGCCATCGACAAGATCCTGCAGGACGCGGTCGCGTCGGGCGCGGTGCCGCACGTCGCGGCGATCGCTGCCGACCGCGACGGCGTCTTCTACCACGGGGCGGCGGGGCCGCGTGCGGTCGGCGAGAGCGACCCGGTCAGCACTGACACGCTGTTCCGGATCATGTCGATGACCAAGATGCCGTGCACGGTGGCCGCGCTCCAGCAGGTCGAGCAGCGCAACCTCGACCTGGACGCCCCGGTGGCCGAGTACTGCCCGGAGTTCGCCGACGTCCAGGTGATGACCGGCATCGACGGCGACACCCCGGTGCTGCGGCCGCCGGCCACCCAGGCCACGGTCAGGCACCTGATCACGCACACGTCGGGCCTGGGCTACTGGTTCTGGAGCGACCGGCTGGTGCGCTGGGAAGCCGTCACTGGCACGCCGAACGTCGTCGCCGGGTCCGCCGCGTCCTTCACCGCGCCGATGCTCGCCGACCCCGGCACCGAGTTCATCTACGGAATCAACATCGACTGGCTCGGCAGGGTCGTCGAGGCGGTCACCGGTGCCACGCTCGACGTCGCCATCAACGAGGGCGTCACCGGCCCGCTCGGGATGGACCAGACCACCTTCCTGATGAATGACGACCAGCGGCCCAACTCCACGCCGGTGCACGTTAAGGGCGAGGACGGCACGTGGGCATCGATCGGCGAAGTACTCAGCCAGTCACCGGACTGGTGGGCCGGCGGGCACGGGCTGTACGGGCCGCCGAGCGACTACATCAGGTTCGAGCGGGCGCTGCTGCGCGGCGGCGAGCTGGACGGCGCCCGCATCCTGCGGCAATCGACCGTGGATGCGGCCTTCACCAACCAGATCGGCGACCTGGACTTTCCCGCCGAGCTGCCGACCGCCGACCCCGCGTCCAGCTGCGCCCTGAACCTGGGCCCCGGCTACAAGTGGGGATACGGGCTGCTGCTCAACACCGCGGACGTGCCCGGCATGCGCAGGGCCTGGACGGGGGCGTGGGCCGGACTGTGCAACACGCACTTCTGGGTTGACCGCACAGCCGGCATCTGCGCGTCCATCTACAGCAACCTCCTGCCGTTCGCCACGCCGGAGGCACTGAGGATGTACCAGGACTTCGAGCGAACCCTCTACGCCTCGCTGTAGGCGGCGGAACCGGCGCCGTGCCGGGACGTGGCATACATATAATGCGTTACGCATGCAATGTATAATGAGCGAGTGAAGACCATCACCATTACGATTCCGGAGGAGCTCGACGAGCGTGCCGCGGCGGAGGCCCGCCGCCGGGGCATATCCAAGTCCGAGCTGATCCGTCAGGGACTTGGCTCCGTCCTGCCGGCGCCGCATGGTTCCGAGGGGGATCCGTGGCGCTCGCTTGCGGGGTTCGCTGCCAGGGACATCTCAGCAGCGCCAGGCGAGATCGACGACGTGGTCTACGGCCAGTGAAGTTCGCCGATACCGGCTGGTGGGTGGCGTGGGCGCTCCCCGGGGATGGGCGGCATCGCGATGCCCTGAGCATGCTTGGCGCGCTCGGACGATCCGAACAGGTGCTCACCAGCAACCTGGTGGTAGGGGAGACCTGGACATTCTTGCGGCGCAAGGACAGCCATCGCACCGCGGTGGCATTCCTCGACCGGATCGATGCCCTCGTCAATGCTGGCCGCCTGGTCGTGCACAGGGTCACGGAAGGCCAGGAGACGGCCGCCTGGGAGTGGTTGCGCAAGCATGACGAGCGAGCGTTCTCCTACGTCGATGCGACGAGCTTTCGCGTCATGAAGGAGCGCCCGCTGCTCGAGGCCCTCGCGTTCGACCAGGATTTCACGGCGGCTGGTTTCGTGGAAGTGCGGGCCTGACGCTCATCGCCGTCAGTCAGCTGCCCGCCGGTCCGAGTATGGCGGCCAGCACGCCCTCGGTGTCGGAAAGACCGGGCAGCAGCGCGTGCGGGCCGGCCGCGGCGAGCTGGCCGGCCGTGAACCCGCCGGTGGCCACGGCGACCGCCCGCGCGCCGCAGGCGAGCGCGGCGGCCACGTCGAAGGGGGTGTCACCGATGACCACGGTCGCCTCGCCGCCGAAGTCCGCCTGGTACGCCGCGGCGGCGGCACGCCGGGCCAGCAGGACGAGCTCGGCCCGCTCCTCGTGCGCGTCGCCGTAGGCGCCTGCGTCCAGGTCGAGGTGGCCCGCCAGGCCCAGGGCGCCCAGCTTCACCTCGGCCAGCGGCCTGATGTTGCCGGTGAGCACGGACTGGACCACCGGGCCGCCGCCCCGGCGGCCGCCGGTGGCGGCGATCGCGGCGATCGCGGCGAGAGCCTCCGCGGCGCCGGGCAGCACCTGGCCCCCGGCCCTGACCCGCTCGCCGAACAGCGGTGCCTGCACGGTGAGGCCTCGGATGAACGCGTCCACGTGCCGGCCGGGCTCGCCGATGCCCGCCCCCCGCAGCGTGTCCATGATGATCGCGCGGTCGGTGCGCCCGGCCATGGGGGCGACCTCCGGCAGCTCGCGGCCGAACAGCTCGGCGAACACCACGCCGTACAGGTCCCGGCTGAGCCCGCCGGCGTTGATGAGCGTGTAGTCGATGTCCCACAGCACCAGGTGCCCGCGCACCCCGGCGACGGTATCAGGCGGTGCCCGGACGGGAGCGCCATGCTCGCCGCCCGGCTCCGCGGCAGCCAGCCACGCGCCGATCCGGGCCGGGCCGCCCGCAGAGCCCGGCCGCTGTCGGCGGGAAGGACTAGACTCGCCGCGACGAAGACGGGGCTCGGCGGGAAGGGCGGCGGCGCGAACGTGGCAGGTCGTATCCGCGACGAGGACATCGCCACGGTTCGCGAGCGCTCGGCCATCGACGAGGTTGTGGGCGACTACCTGCAGCTGCGCAGCGCCGGCGGCGGCTCGCTGAAAGGCCTGTGCCCGTTCCACGACGAGAAGACGCCGTCGTTCAACGTCACGCCGAGCAGAGGTCTCTATTACTGCTTCAGTTGCGCCCAGGGCGGCGACGTCATCTCGTTCGTGCAGAAGGTTGACGGCCTGTCGTTCGCCGAGGCGGTCGAGCGGCTGGCCGCCCGGGCCGGCATCGAGCTGCGCTACGAGCAGGGCGGCCACGTGCCCGGCCAGGAGCAGGGCCTGCGCCGTCGGCTCATCGCGGCCCACAAGGCGGCGGCCGATTTTTATTCCGAACGGCTCCGATCAGCCGACGCCGTTGCCGGCCGCGAGTTCCTCGCATCCCGGGGTTTCGACCTCGAGCAGGCGGAGCAGTTCGGCGTCGGGTACGCGCCGGACGCCTGGGAGGCGCTCACCGGCCACCTGCGCGGCCGCGGTTTCACCGACGCTGAGCTGCTGACCGGCGGCCTGGCCCGGGAGGGCAGGCGCGGGCCGGTGGACCGGTTCCGCGGCCGGCTGATCTGGCCGATCCGGGATTTGACCGGCGACGTGATCGCGTTCGGGGCGCGCAAGCTCGCGGCGGACGACGACGGCCCCAAGTACCTCAACACGCCCGAGACGTCGCTGTTCAAGAAGAGCTCGGTGCTGTACGGCGCTGACCTGGCGAAGCGGGAGATCGCGCAGCGCCGCCAGGCGGTCATCGTGGAGGGCTACACCGACGTGATGGCCTGCCACCTGGCGGGCGTGCCGACCGCGGTCGCCACGTCCGGCACCTCGTTCGGCGACGGCCACATCCGGATCCTGCGACGGCTGCTGATGGACGCGAGCGAGTTCCGCGGCGAGGTCATCTTCACGTTCGATGGCGATGCCGCCGGGCAGCGGGCCGCGCTCCGCGCGTTCGGCATGGAAGACAAATTCGTCACCCAGACGTTCGTGACCGTGCAGCCCGACGGGCTCGACCCGTGCGACCTGCGGCTGGCCCGCGGGGACGCGGCGGTGCGCGACCTGATCGCCCGCCGGGTCCCGCTCTTCGAGTTCGCCATCCGCAGCGAGGTGACGCAGTTCGATCTCGACACCATCGAGGGCCGCCTGGCCGCGCTCGACGCCGCCGCCCCGATCGTGGCGCGGATCAAGGACGAGGGCCTGCGGAAGCGGTATGCGGTCGCGCTGGACCGCTGGCTCGGCATCATGGACGAGCGGTTCGTGCTCGACCGGGTGCGGGCGCACGCGGGACAGGACCGGGCCCGGGTGCCGCGGCAGGTCCCGCCGGGCGGTCAGGAGCCGGACGGCCGCCGGTTCCGCGGCAACGGTGCCGGCGACCGGCCGGAGACGGCGGACCCCGCAGGCCGGGACGCCGGGCGGAACGGGGCAGGGGCGGCCGGCTGGCGGCCGGGCGCGGGCCCAGGCCCGGCGGCGGGCGGCGGCTCCTACGATCCGCGCGACCCGGTCGTGCGGGTGGAGCGCGAGGCACTCAAGCTCGCCGTGCAGCGGCCCGGGCTGTGCGGGCCCGGTTTCGCGGGGCTGGGCGCCGACGCGTTCACGGTGCCCGCCCACGCCGGGGTCTTCCGCCTGATCTGCGAGCGCAGCGGGTGGGGCGGCGACGGCCAGGCAGGTGCGGGCGCGGGCGCCGAGCCGGGCGCGGCGGACACGCCCGCCGGCCCGGATGCCCGCGGCGGCAGCGTCGCCCGCAGCGGCCGCGAGTGGGCGCGCGACCTGCGCGAGTCCGCGCCCGACGAGCAGGCCCGGGTGCTGGTGACCCAGCTCGCCGTGGAGGGCCTGCAGACTCCCGGCGCGGATGGCGAGGCCGACGCCCGTTACGTGTCCGCGGTTCTCGCCCGGGTCGAGGAGCTGGCCGTGAGCCGCCAGATCTCCGGCGTCAAGTCGCGGCTGCAGCGGATGGACCCGGTGGCGGCGCAGGCTGACTACAACCGGCTGTTCGGGGATCTCATCGGGCTCGAGCAGCGGCGGAAGGTACTCATCGAGAGGGCATCGGGAGCGCTGTAGTCTCGGCGCGACTAGCCGGTCCCCGGACTAGGTATATCTTGCCGCGGCGGTCCGGCGTTACTGCCGTCAAGGTGACAAAATTGGGTCCCCCGTAACCGCAGCGTTACAGGGCACACTTGTCTGCGTGAGCCTTACGGTGCTGCCCAGCGGACCGCTATCGGCTGATCAGGTGACAGACCTCGTTGCCTTGGGAAGGGAACGCGGCGGGGTCACCATGGCTGACGTCGCCGCCGCCTTCGACCGTCCCGACCTTCCTCCCGACGCCGTTGACAGCGTGCTGCGGCTGCTCGCGGACGAGGGGGTGGAGCTCCTCGACACGCCCGTTGACGACGTGGAGGAGCTGCCCGGTGGCGGCGACGCCGAGGTGGGCCGCGGGCGTCCCCCGGCGACCTGGTGCGCACCTACCTGCGCGAGATCGGCCGCGTCCCGCTGCTCAGCGCGGAAGACGAGGTAGAGCTCGCGAAGTCGATCGAGGCCGGGCTGTTCGCCGAGGAAAAGCTGCGCGAGGTGGCGGCCTTCGGGGTAGCGCGGGTACGGGCTGATGACCTGGCGCAGCTCGCCGCCGACGGCGTGGCGGCCAAGCAGCGGCTGATCGAGGCGAACCTCAGGCTGGTGGTGTCGATCGCCAAGCGCTACATCGGGCGCGGGCTGATCTTCCTCGACCTGATCCAGGAGGGCAACCTGGGCCTGATCCGGGCCGTGGAGAAGTTCGACTACACCAAGGGCTACAAGTTCTCCACGTATGCCACCTGGTGGATCCGGCAGGCCATCACCCGCGCCATCGCTGATCAGGCGCGGACGATCCGCATCCCGGTGCACATGGTGGAGACGATCAACAAGCTGGCCCGCGTGCAGCGCCAGCTGCACCAGGACCTCGGCCGGGAGGCAACCGTCGCGGAGATCGCCGCCGAGATGGGCATCGGCCTGCAGCGCGTGGCCGAGATCCAGCGCATCGCGCAGGAGCCCGTCTCGCTGCAGGCCCCGATCGGCGAGGAGGATTCCGACCTCGGGGACTTCATCGAGGATGCCGACGCCGTGGTGCCGATGGAGGCCGCGGCGTTCATCATGCTGCAGGACCAGCTCGAGGAAATCCTCGACACGCTGAACAGCAGGGAGCAGACCATTATCGAGCTGCGGTTCGGGCTGGCCGACGGGCACCCGAGAACGCTCGAGGAGGTCGGCCGGGAGTTCGGCGTGACCCGGGAGCGCATCCGGCAGATCGAGTCCAAGACCCTCGCCAAGCTGCGCCATCCGAGCCGCGCCCAGATGCTGCGCGCGTACCTCGACTGATTCGTTCCGTTCGTTCCGTTTATTTCCGGCGCGGCCGGGCCTGCTCGCCTGCGCGGCGGCATGTCGCAATCGGGAAACATGTCGAATGCAACCATTGAGCACTAACGAGACGAAAGTTACTATCGTCCTCGTGGTTACCCAAACCACCTCAAGCGAGGGGCGATCCATATGCATCGACGTTTCCCATCGTTCGCGGCGCGCACGTTGCTGGCGTGCGTGCCTGTGCTGGGCCTGGTGATGGCCGTCGGGGCGGGTACCGCCTCAGCCGCCCGTACTCCGGCGAACTCCCGAGTGCGGCCGCCGCCCGGGAGGCGCTGGAGCACCTCATGGTCGGCCAGCATCCCCTCAACCAGATGGTCGGGCACGCGGTCTCCGTCAAGGGCCTGGTCAAGGTGAAGAGCACCAACTGGGGCGGCTACGCCGACACCGCCACATCCGGCATCTACAGCAAGGTCACCGGCAGCTGGACCGAGCCCAAGGCCACCTGTACCTCGACGACGTCGCTGGCCGCCTTCTGGGTCGGGATCGATGGCTACAGCAGCGCCTCGGTGGAGCAGGAAGGCACCCTCATCGAGTGCGTCGGCGGTAAGGCCCACTACTTCACATGGTGGGAGATGTACCCCTCGAACGCCATCCAGTTCGTGGGCACCACGGTGAAGCCGGGTGACCACATCGTCGCCTCCACGATCCGGACCGGCACGAGTTACAAGCTCACGGTTACCGACTCCACGACCCCGGCGAACAGCTTCACCACCACCCAGACCTGCGCGGCCACCACGTGCGTGGACTCGAGCACCGAGTGGATCGCCGAGGCGCCGAGCGGCTCGGCCGGCCTCTACCCGCTCGCCAAGTTCGGCACCTGGACGCTGAATGGCGCTACCGTCACCAACGGCACCAAGACCGGGACGATCAAGACATTCCCCGACTCCCAGATCACCATGGTCAGCGCCACCGCCCCGAACCCGGTGAAGGCCCTGCCGGGAGCGCTCAACACCGCCGGCAACTCGTTCAAGGTCACCTGGAAGCGCGCCACCTAGCCACGGGTTTCACCGCTACCCGGGACCAGTCCCGGGTAGCGGTGGTCCGGCCCTCGACGGGGTCGGCATGTCCAGCAATCACGTCATTGCTCATGAACAGCCGCAAACGTTACGATCGGGGGGCTTGCGGCTGTGCTGGCCGCTGATGAATGAGGGGGTCACTCGTATGCGCCGCCGCCTGTTCTGGCCGTCATTAGCCCTCATCTCCGCACTAGGGCTGGCCGTCGCCGTGATCCCCGCGGCCGGGGCGAGCACGCAGGCCCGGCCCTCGGTGGACGCGCGCGCCGCGTCGGCCGCTCGTGCCGCGCTGAAGCACCTGCTGGTCGAGCACCCGGGCAACCAGAGCGTTCCCGGTCATACCCAGCTGGTCAAGGGCCTGACGCAGCAGGGGAGCTTCAACTGGTCGGGTTATGCCGACGGCGCCCCCACGGGCACGAAGGTGAGCAAGGTCTCGGGCACGTGGACCGAGCCGGGCGTCACCTGCGGCAGCGAGAACCAGATCGCCATCTTCTGGGTGGGGATCGACGGCCTGTCCCCCAGCAGGACGGTGGAGCAGGCCGGCACCCTGGCCCAGTGCTTCCAGGGGGCGGCCCACTACTACACCTGGTGGGAGATGTACCCCGCCAACGGCATCCAGGTGGTCGGCAGCACCGTGAAGCCGGGCGACAAGATCGCTGCCTCGGTGGCCAGGAGCGGCACGAACTACACGCTCAAGGTGACCGACTCCACCACCCCCGCCAACAGCTTCACCAAGCCCCAGACCTGCGCGGCGACCACGTGCGTGGACAGCAGCGCCGAGTGGATCGCGGAAGCGCCCGGCGGTCTCAGGGGGGACTACCCCCTGCCTGACTTCAAGACCTGGAGCCCGGCGTCCGCCAGCGTGACGGCCGGGACCAAGACCGGGGGAATCAGCGCGTTCCCCGACGTCGAGATCACCATGTTCGACGGCACGTTGACCTATCCGCTGGCCTCGCCGGGTCCGCTCAATGGGTCCGGCAACGCGTTCACGATCACCTGGAAGAACAGCTACTGACGGGCGGGTGCCCCCGGTCAGGGCGGGCCGGACTTTCCGCAAAGCCTGGCCGCCCCGGCCAGGAGGACTTACCGCATGAACCGGACCCGTGGGCTACCTCTCGGACGGGCCGCCTGGCGCGGGAACGGACGGCACGCCGTTGGCCGTCCCCCGGTCGGCGCCGGCCTGCCGGTCCCGCCGGCTCGGCAGCCGTTCGGCCGCCTTCCGTATCGCCGCGTCGGCGAAGCCGGGCGTCCGCTCCTGGACTTTGCCGACGACCTTGGCGGTGGCAGTCTTGGCGATGCCGGTCGCCTGCGCGGCCGCCGCCCCGGCCGCCTGCTGCACCGCCGGACTGTCCGCCGCGCGGCGCGCCAGCTTCTTCATCTGCTCGTAGCGCTCCCTGCCTGCCCGCGTGCCGATGACGAAGCCCGCGGCCAGGCCTGCGGCGAACGTGGCTCTGTACCGCATCTGGCACCTTCTCTCACCCGAGTTGCTGTTGCGATGTCCACTTCCCTCTATAGCCTGGCCCTACTCCTGGTAACGGCGGCCAGCCGCGCCGCCCGCGCTGCATGCACCAGGGCAGGAACCCGGCGGCATGCGCTACTCTTGACCGCGACGCAGATAGCGCAGGGTTCCCGGCAGGACCGCCGCCTGTGATCTGCTGTCGGCTGATCCCGCGTAGCTCAATTCGGCAGAGCGTCCGGCTGTTAACCGGCAGGTTATAGGTTCGAGTCCTATCGCGGGAGCCAGTATCACCGCAGGTCAGCCCGGTTTGCGCCGGGGCTGTCTCATCCCGGGCCAGAATCCGGGCCAGACAGTACCGGTGTGCTTGACCACCAATGGGAACGTGTGTAACTTGCTGCCCGTGGCCACGTTCCTGTGGCCCGGCACTCGCGCGGTTCGGTGCCGCGCTTCCCGCACAACTGGAACCATGCCGTTTCCCCCCGGGCGAGGACACCCCTCTGTCGGCATAGGCCGAAAGATGCGGTGGGCAGGGGTTGGCTGAGTGCTTCCTAGGTGAATCTATGCCTGGAGGCATGAATGCCCCGCCGCACCACCCCCCGGCCGACGCGCCGGCCGGACCGTCGCGTCCCGCTGGCCGAAGGCGCGACTTACTCCAAACTCAGCGTCAAGACACTCCGCCGCTACGGCGCCACCGGACGCATCACGCTCTACCGCGCCGGCCCGAAGCTCCTGCAGGTTGACCTCGACGAGATCGACAGCATCATCCGCCCCGTCCCGACTGCCGGCCGCGGCGATGCGGCCTGACGCGCCGGGCAAGCGAACGGGCCCGGCTACTGGACCAGGCCCGACGCGAAGCCCCGACCGCGACGACGAAGCTAAGGCCAAGATACCGCAGGCCGGTGAAATCGCCCGGCTGAACGGCCACGGCGGAGGCAAGCTGCGGCGCGCGCTTGAGGACGCGACGGCTGGCGGCGGGTACACGATGAACGACCTTACGGTGCTCGACAAGGCCAACGATCCGTTCCGCGTTGACACCCCCGCGAGGCACCGAGACGGGGAGTGGCTTGCCACCACCGCCGCCACGCTCGGGCTAGGTGACCGGACCGTCCATCTCCGCGGGCTGCATTACATGCTGATCGGCCAGCCCAAACCGGACGGCACGCCTTACGCCAACACCGAGAAAGACTGGCTATGGCTGGCCGAGGACGCAGCCAAGGCCGCGAGATTCCTTAACTACATGCCGTTCGGCCAGATCGTTGACCAGCGCAACACACCGCCGGTCATCCGGAAATTCGAGTCGCCAGAACCGGGCGCGTACCTGTCCACGGATCCTGATATCGAGATCCCCGACGACATTGAGCCCACGCTGTACACCCGCGACTTCCGCGGCGTCCAGCCGTACAAGCTGGTGCTGATCGGTGAGAAGTCATCCCTGGAGCCGGTGCTTGCTCCCGTCGCCGCCGCTTTCAGGGCTGACCTGTACCTGCCGACCGGCGAGCCGTCCGACACGATGCTGCACCAGATGGCGTCGGTTGGCGCAACCGACGGGCGGCCGGTGGTGGTGCTCTACTTCAGCGACTGCGACCCGTCGGGGTGGCAGATGCCTGTCTCGGTCAGCCGCAAGCTGCAGGCGTTCAAGGCCGCGCTGTTCCCCGGCCTCGAGTTCGAGGTGCACCGGGTGGCGCTCACCCCGGATCAGGTCCGTGAGCATGGCCTGCCCTCAACACCGCTGAAAGACACCGAGAAACGCGCCGATAAGTGGCAGCAAGCGATGGGGGTAGCGCAGACCGAGATTGACTCGATCGCAGCGCTGCAGCCGGATCTGCTCAACCGGATCGCCCGCGCCGCGGTCGGGCCGTTCTACGATTCCGGCCTGGACCGGCGGGTGGAGCGCTACCGCGATGAGTGGCTCGACCGTGCCCGGGAGATGATCGCGGCCAGCTTCGACCTGGACCGTCTCGCCGAGATCCGCAGCGACGCCGAGCAGCAGCTCGAGGGGATGCGCGAGCAAATCCTCGAGCTGAACGACGCGCTCCGGATCGACGTCAACCCCGATGACCTGCCGACGATCGACCTTCCCGACGCCGAAACCAGAGGGGTGGCAACCCACCCCCCGCTGATCGACTCACGGTGGGACTTCGCTGAGCAGTGCCGGGCGCTGATCGACTCCAAGGCATACCGGAACGGCGCGTGACCCGCGGTGCGGTGCGGTGCACTAGACGCCGAGAGCTGCGCGACCGGCCACTGCTGCCCAGCCTTCGGCGGCCATCGCGAGCCCGGCTGGCGGGCGGACTGCCCGCTGTGCCAGGCCGAGCGCGCACTCTTCTGGAAGGTCCAGAACGGCCGGGTACGGTTCCGGTCGTTCTGCGCCGACCACGACGAGGACATGGTGCTGCCAGCCCTGGCCGAGCGGCTGCCCGAATGCGTGTCCGTCCGGTCACGGCGCGGGCGCCCGGACGCCGCCGAACTGGAAGCGCTCGCGCTGGACAAGACCATCACGCCGAATGCGCTGCGCATGGCCATCCTGCGCGAACTCGGATGGGGCACCCGGAGAATCGCGGGCGAGCTGAAACTGCCGCGGCGAACCTACTACGACGCAGTGCGAATTCTCGCACAAAGGCCCAGGTCGCGATGAGCGCGAATTCTCGCACAGTGAGCAGTGCGAATTCTCGCACAACACCGCAGGTCAAACGCACAGATAGGCGCAGTTGACAATGCGTGATACTGTGGCTTTCCCCCGAAGGGGCATACTCAGCCCCGGCGGCAGCGCGCGAACTACGCCGCGTGCATGCCGGAGAAGACGCTGCAGCAGCTCGTCGCCTCCCTCTGCGCCCATCTCGGCTTGCTGCACTTCCATCCGCTCAACAGCAGGGGAATGGCGAAGGGCTGGCCAGACTCGGCCATCATCGGCGAGCGCGTCATCTACCGCGAATTGAAAAGCGAGTACGGCAAGCTTTCGCCCGAGCAGCGCGCTGTCGGCGACAGGCTCAAGGCCGCGGGTGCCGACTGGAAGATCTGGCGGCCATCGGACTGGCTCAGCGGCGCGATCGAGCGGGAACTGAAGCTGATCAAGGGGCAGCCGAGGTTGCCCCTGGAGGGATCATGACGGACATCAAGATCTTTTTCATAGGGCAGCGAACTCCGCGGCCCTCTACCAGAAAACCCTCCAGCTGTCTAGGGTGGCCCGGTGAGCAGCCACCCTTGGTCATTGCCGGCTTTGTCGGGGTAGTAGCCGACAGCGACGCAGGTCGAGGTCTTTCGGGCGCAGGTGACTCCCAAGAGTTGAACGTAATGGCTGGCGCCGACGTTGCTGGGCAACGGGGCCGCGGTGGCTGACCACGATGAGGCAGCGCCCGAAATCAGGACCCCGGAGTGATTAAGCCGTGACGCGGTGTCATACTCACCGACGACCAGGCAAGTGCCAGATGTGCAGGCAAGGGAGTTGAGTGTGGTCAACGGGTCCTGGGCGGCGTTGGCGGGCAGGGGTGCCCGTGTGGCGGTCCACGATGATCCCGCGCGGGTCAGTAGCAATCCCCGCGTCCCCAGCCCTAGGTCATCGTAGGAGCCAATTGCGGTGCATGGGGAGGCTGCGGGGCAGGTCACGGGACCAACCTGACTGTATGGGTACTGATCGGGCTGGGCGTCTGAGGGCAGGGGTGCTTCCGTGACGGTCCATGATGTCCCCGATCCAGTGAGCAGGAGCTCGTGCTGGTTGTACCTTGCGTCGTTGTAGGTGCCGGCCGCCGCGCACAGCGAACTGGACGAGCACGACACAGAACTGATGGATACATGAGGGTAGCTGGTGCTCGCGTTGGCGGGCAGGGGTGCCTGCGTGGCGGTCCACGACGACCCGAACCCCGTCAGGAGCAGCCCTTGCGTGAGGCCGGCTGCGTCGTTATAGCTGCCGACGGCAGTGCACTGAGAGGCCGCGGGGCATTTGACCGACTCAAGCTGGATGTTCGGGTTTGCGCTGGCGCCTGAGGGCACGGGCGCCTGGATCGCAGCCCACGACGACCCGAATCCGGTAAGCAGCAGCCCATAGGAGTTGAAGGCAGGGTCCTGGTAGCTGCCCGCTACCACACACGAGGGAGAGCCGGAATTACAGGCCACAGACAGCAGGTCGATGTAGGAGGCGGCGGTAGCCCCGGCCGGCAGCGGCGCCTTGGCCGCTGTCCAGGATGACCCGGAACCGGTGAGTAGCAGCCCCTGATGGACGTTGGACGAATCCTGGTAGGAACCGATAGCGGCGCACCCGGACGCGGAGGCACAGGTCACCGACCGGGGGGTGGCGTACGGGTCGGCCGCGGCCCCAGCGGGCAGCGGCGCTTGGGCTGCGGTCCAAGACGTTCCGGACCTGGCCAGCAGCAGTCCCTGCCATCCGGCCGAGCCGGTGTAGGAGCCAACGGCGGTGCAGGCCAGCGCTGACGGGCAGGCGACCGCGTACAGCTGGGCGAACGTGTGATCGGCATTAGCGGGCAGGGGAGCCTGCGCCGCGGTCCAGGTGGTCGCGGCCGGCACGTTCACGGCGAGTAAAGGGGTAGCTGCGGTCGCGGCGGTGCCGCCTCCGGCAAGTACTGCGGCCACGGTAGCCGCCACGGCAATTACCGTTAGCTTGATCTTCATTGTTTGCCCCTTGCCGGAACCGGCGCCACAGACACCAAGGAACCAGCCCCAATACCTCACCTCCAAAGCTACGCTCGCAATCAGAAACTAGCAATTCTTTTCAAGAAGCGAGCGGTTTACCTTAGCTTCACAAACAGGGGGTCAACGGGACGGCGCACTAGACGGCCCACGCTGCGCTGGATGGAGCCAGGGCGCGCTGTGCATCGCTGCCGGAATCCGGAGAGCCCGCCTCGACTCCGCTATCGCGCTCCCCCTGATGTGACAGCCGGTAAGCGGTGCTCCTCCCGGGCGCGGTCAGGGACAGTGCCGGGTGCCGGGTGCCGGGTGGCGCCGGGGTGCCGCGGGCCGGTCGGAGGGGCGATGGATCGGGTTAGCCCGGGCGGGACTGGCCGCCGACTCCGAAGCCGGCCCGTGTGTATTTTCAGGGATCTTGGACGCTTGCGTGTGCATACACTTTGGGGCATGTCACTCACAGTGAGCTTGTCCGTCCGTGTCTCGCCGCAGGTCAGGGACCGTCTGACCGCTGAGGCGCAGGACCGGGGACTTCCCCTCGGCACGTATGCGCGGGACCTGCTGTCTGGCGCCGCGGCGCTGGAGGCGCCACCTGGTGATGGCGCTGTGGCCAATGAGGTCGCGTGCGTCTTCGCCCACTTGGGGCCGGAGGCTGGCCTGCGCAGGGAAGTCTGCATGGCGCTGGCGCGCACGGTTGAGCAGGGCGGCACGGCAGGAATCGCCGCGGGCCGGGCGCTCATCGATGAGGTCCGGGTTACCCAGATGCTCTACCGGCCCGAGCCCGAGGACCTGGACGACGAGGCAGCTGGGGACTACTGAGGCGCGCCGCTGCCCGATTGGTCTAGACCAATGTCATACTGTAGGCATGAGCACTGCGGATGCGGGTGAGGCGGCCAGGTCTAGGGCTGCCAGCAAGGCGGCCAGGGCGCGATGGGGTGACCAGGTGGTAAGCCATGCCGCTGACGTCGTGGTCGAACGGGCAGACCAGCTCGGCACCGTCCAGCGAGCCCGGCTGCTGTCGGCGCTCGGGGACGACCCGGCGCCGGATGACGGAGAGGCAGCCTGATGAGCGAGACCGTACTCGGCCAGTGGCCCGCGCGGTCGCTGCGGTGGATGGAGGCCGAGGCGGCAGCAGAACGCCGGGAAGCACGCCGGGCCGAGGCTGAGCGCCAGGACCGGGCCGAGCAAGCGGCCGAAACGGCGCTGGCCATGTACCGCTCCCAGGCCGAGGCCCGGGGCGAGGTCGTGAGCGCGGTCGCACTGGCGCGAGGCGAGATAGGCGGCCGGACCGCGGCCGAGGTCCTGGCCGACGCGCAGGGCGCAGCCGACCGTGAGGACGCACGGCAGGCAGCCCGGGACCGGCGCGAGGAAGTGTGCTTCATCGACCGGGAGCCGACCATCCACACGAGCCGATCGGACGGCTGGGAGTACGAGTTTGCCCGCCAGCTGCGGCAAGCGGAGGACCTGCACCGGGCCCTGGTGACCTACCGGGCCCGCCATCACTACCCGCGGGCAGCGGAGGCAGCACGGGCGAGAGCGGGCAGCGGGACCGCGGCGAGGCTGACCAGCCGCACGGAGCAGACCGGCTACCTGACCCGTGTCGTGACGAGCACCGGCAACCAGGCGTGGCCGTGAGCGAGATGCAAGACGGCGGGCTGCCCGTCGCTGCGGCTGAGCTGGCGGACCACGAGGCCGCGATGGCGACCGGGCATGAGGGACGGCCGACCGTGGCCGAGCAGGACCGGACGCACGGCGCCGGTCTGCCTGAACCCGACCTCGGCATCAACGACGTGGCGAAGTACGCGTGCTGATGGAGCTCTACGAGGTCCCCCGGCCGCCCGAGCTCGGCCAGGCGGTCGCGCACGGGCAGATACGCCACCTGCACCGCGGGCCGAAGACCATAGCCGAGGTCCTGGCCGAGGCGTCAGCGGCTATGGACGCGCAGGACGAGGCCGAACGCCGGGAAGCCGACCCCGTGACGTGGCTACGCGCGGAGAGACGCAAACGGTCACTTTTTTGGTGGCTATTCGGCCGCCACTGATGAGAGGCAGGGAATGGACATCGCAACGGGCACACCGGAGGATCACCCGTCGCTGCTGCCCCTGGACGCGAGCACATCTCCCGGGGTGGCCCCGGGTAGCCCGGTCGTGCCGGGCCAGCTGGCCGGGCCGACAATCCCGGCGCGAGACGCAGCCGCGGAACTGTCCTCGCTCATGGCCGGGCAGCTGGCAGAGGCCACCGCGGCGCAAGCGGCCGGGATGAGTGCCGAGCACGACCGCCGCGCCGGTTACGAGGCCCAGGTAACCGCGGGCGGGCAGATCGGGACCAACGTCGTGCTCCCGGTGGTGGCTGATGACGCGATCGTGCCCGCGTCCTCAGATCAGTACCCGTGGCCAGGCGACGAGCCCCTGCCGTCCTCGGCCGGCCCTACCTACGGCGGCAACGAGCCGAACTGAGCTTCCCCCGGCCCGCTGAAATACCAGATAAGCGGGCCGGGGGAGCACAACGCACTAAGGCGCCGGTCCCTACCTCGATGCCGAACCGGGCGAGAGCAGGGCGACCACAGGGGCGACACCCGCCCGCCTCGGCCCCGGTCAAGCAAGGGAAACGCAAAGGCAAGGCCCGGAAACGGCGCAGCGGCCCCGCCCCGGGGAACAATCAGGGCAAGGCCGCTGCACGTGCGCTACGGGGGCGGCTGCTCGCCGTGGCGCCACTGCCATCCGATCAGGATGTCGGTCATGTCGGTGCCGTCCTCGGCGTCGACAGTGACCTCGGGGTCGTCCCTCCGGGTGGCGACCATCCGCCCGGACGTGGCCCACGTGATCACCCATTCGGGGAATTTCGCGGCTACCGCGCGGCGGTCTTCATCGCGTCGCTTCTGTCTGTTCACGGGCCATTCCGCCGGCTCGCTGCCGTCGCCCCGACCGGTCATGACGTGTCCGTCTCCGGCTCGCTGCCGCGCTCAAGCAGTGCAGCGAGTTGCCGATAGGTCCGGTCGTCGGCACTGACATCTAGAACGGTCCCGATGACCGCGCGGGTGAACGCGACGCGACCGGGCAGACCTCGGGTTGAGCCGCTGAGCGCGTGATGCACGGCGCGCAAAAGTTCCTCGCAGCCGGTGAATGCACGCGGCGGGGGTGTGGTGGAAGGATCACTCATTAGCCGCCTCCTAGTTAGGCGGTCAGGGCCCGGGTCGCGGTGTGGAAGCACCGTCCGGGCCCGCTTTCGTGTTGTCACCGCGACACTACGCCTAGTCGGATAGGTCGGGCTAGGGTCCGATAGGACAGTCTGGTGTCCGCGCTGGTCAGGTACCTTGACGGCGTGACGGTTGATCATGAGGGCAAGACGCCGGTCTACCTGCAGATTGCCGCGATCCTACGAGAGGGGATTGAACGCGGCGACTATCCGCCGGGGCGCCCCGTACCGTCAGAGACGCAACTCATGCAGCAGCACAGCGTGGCACGGCTGACCGCCCGCAAGGCCGTGCGCGTGCTCGCTGAAGAGGGCCTGGTCGAGGTCGTCCCCGGCCGGGGTGCCTACGTCACGGAGCGCTAGCCGCTACGGCGCCGCGGCTTGCCCTTGGCGCGGCTGATCGGGGTGACCGTCCCGGCCGCGAGGTCGGACAGCGCGGCGGCGATCACCTTGTCACGGTCAGCCGAAGCGTGCTGGTACAGCAGCGCCGCAGACACGGTTGAGTGCCCCAGCCGGGCCATCAGCTCGGCCAGCGTGGCGCCGGTAGCAGCGGCGAGGACTGCCCCGGTGTGGCGCAGGTCATGGAATCTGAGGTCGGGCCGCCCGGCCGCCTCGCGCGCCGGGTGGTAGACGGCGTACAGCGCGGACGGCGCCATGTGGGCGCCCGACGCAGCCGGGAACACCAGGGCGTCCCGGCTGGCCGCCACGTGGTCGCGCAGGTGCGCCTTCACCGCGGGCATCAGGTGTGGCGGGATGTTGACCGTGCGCTTGCCGGCGCTCGACTTGGGATTCCTTCACGCCGCGGCCATCCTCGCCGCGGACCACGCCGCGGCGGACCCGGATGACGGCGTTCTTCACGTCGATGTCGGCGCGCCGCAGCTCGGTCAGCTCACCGAACCGCAGGGCGCACCAGGCGGCCAGCAGGACCATCACCCGGTACCGGGCAGGCATGGCCAGGGTGATCGCCTCCAGCTCGGCCAGCGACGCCTCCCTGATCTCCCTGGCCCGCTTCACGCTGCCTGCGCCGCGGACCCGGCACGGGTTCGCGGCTATCATGTCGTCGGCGAGCGCGGTGTTCATGATCGTGCGCAGCAGCGAGTAGGCGTGGGCGCGCATCGTCGGGCCTGTCTCGTGCCGCAGCGCGGCGTGCCACTCGCGCACCGCGGCCGGGGTGATCGCGGTCAGCGCCGTGTCCCCGAGCGCGGGCAGCACGTGGGCGAGCACGTTGGAGTACAGCAGCCGGGTGGACGGCGAGAGGTCCCGGCCTTCGAGCCAGGCCGCCGCGTACCCGGCCAGCGTGACCGGCGCCGCGGCCTTCGGCGCGTCGGGGGAGACCCACCTGTCGGCCTGGATGTCGCCGTGGATGCGGGAGAGCCAGGCGTCCGCGTACTGCCGGGAGTCGAACGTGACGGGCCCGGTATAGGTGATCCCGTCGGGGCCGGTGTACCTGGCCTGCCAGCGTCCCGACGCGCGCCGCCGCACGTTCCCGAAGTAGCGCTTCGCCATGTCCGTCCTCCTATGCCCCCGGGCCACCCACGGGCCAGATCAAGTGTACATCCGTGGCCATTCCTGTCCACGTGTGTCAACGTCACTAGGTCGCTGACCTGCAGGTCAAGGGCGGTTTACGCAGGCCGAAACTATGACGGCGTTATAGGTTCGAGTCCTATCGCGGGAGCCAAGGAGCAGGGGAGAGGCACATTCTCCCAGCTAGAGGGCCAGATCAGGCCCGAAGTTGACCAAGCGCTTACCGGTCCTAAACGGCGCTTCCCGGGGACCCGACCTGACTTTTACCTGACTTACGATCCTAACTTGATCTTGCCTAGACCCTTGCTGATGGCCACGCAAGGCTGGGTATCTCAGTACACCAGCCGGGTCAAGGATTCTGTGAGCGTGGATCCTGCCCCGGTGCCCGGTTCTGGACCGCGCACGGCGACAGAGGGCTGCTCTGCGCCGAGTCCGAGCTACAGGCACTCCTCGACCGGCTGGACTGGCTGCTCGGGGATGATGCCAGGTGAACGAGTGGAGGGGCAGCGACCTCGATGGCCTGAGCGACAACGACGCCATCACGAGGCTGGAATGCGAGTTCCCGCGCTGGCAATGCTTCCGGGGCACCGACTGGCTGTGCTACGCGCGGAGCCATGACGATCCGGACAAGATCGTTCGTGGCGAAGACTGGACGGACTTGCGTGACGAGCTGATCCGAGTGGTGTGGCGTCAGCCGAAATAGCAGAAGCTCCCCAGCCTTCCCCGGACAGTTGGCTAGTACTGTGACCGGGATGGTTCACCGGGTTATCCGGTGGATTGTGTCTCGGCTGGCCTTGTAGGTTCCTGCCGTGAGTGATGGCGGCGAGGTAGAGATCCGGCTCGCGGATGCGGCAGACGCGGCGGTGATCGCGCGGATCCACATGACCTCCCGGGTGGCGGCCATGCCGTACCTGCCCCCGCAGAAGCGCAATCACAGCCAGGTCACCCGATGGGCCGGGGACGTCCTGCTCAAGGCATGCCGCACGTGGGTGGCAGTGCGCGATGCGGAGATCCTCGGCTATGCCGCTCTTGAGGGCGACACGCTCGAACACCTCTATCTGCAACCGGACGTCCGCCGCCAGGGCATCGGCACGCTACTGCTCGATGAGGTCAGGCGGCACAGCCCTGACGGGGTGTCCCTGCACGTCTTTCAGCGGAACACCGATGCCCGCGCGTTCTACGAGCACCACGGCTTCACCGTCCTCGACATCAGCGATGGCTGCCGAAACATGGAGAATCTGCCCGACATGACCCTTCGCTGGACACCGGACAGCGCACGGTGAGCCCGGCGTTCCGGCTGGCCGAAGGTCTTTACGGGCCCGGTCATGCCGCGTTAGCGCTGGGCCGTCCGCCCCAGCGGATGCCTTTCTCGCTGCGGATCCGGGCGCGCTCCCTGCGCTGGGCTGCCAGGACGTCGGGGTGGCGGGCGCTGGTGTTACGCCAGCGCACGACACGAACGCACAGGTTAAAGAACAAGCCTAGCCGCCGGGTATGAACCGCCAGCGCGCGGCAAACCGGATCACCGCCCGCGGGTTATCGCTCGAGGGGGCCGAGCAAGGCCAGGCTGACGGTGCTGATGTCGAACGATTCCGGCGAGGCCGGAATCGTCGACTACTGGCAGATGCCGGAAGCGCCGGGCGGTCATGAGCTCGGCCGCCTCCCGGACGCTGGTGGCGGTGGTGACGACGGTCGGGTGCGGGGTCATCACCTCGGAGATCCGGACCTCGTTGACGTTCTTGCCGTCGGCCACGGCGTGCGCGACGTCGGTGCCGGTGATGATCCCTACCGGCCGGCCAGTCCGGGCGTCGAGGACCACCAGGGCGTCGGTGCCTGCGTGCTTCATCAGGTATGCGGCCGCGGCAATGTGATCGGTGGGCTGGGCCGTGGTCAGCGCCGGCTTCATGACCTCGGCTACGGTGACCTGGTCCGGCCGCGAGGAGGCCGGCGTAGGCGCTTCTGTCATGATCTCTCCGTTTCGGGGACTTCGCTGGCCGGCAGGCCCGGATCATGAGGCGAGATGAGTCGGCGCGTTGATGCCATTGTTGCCGGGTCCCAGCCGGCCGTCAGCCCCTCATCGAGCGCGCCCAGGAGCCGCGACCGTGGCGTCGCCGAGGGGGGCTCTCGTGTTTCGTGCCAGTGACGTGCCAGATGGCGCGCCTAGTGCGGGGCGGTCAGGCCGAAGCGGGAGATGATCCCGGGTAGCCATTCCGGCTGGCCGAACTGCAGGCCGTAGCGGTCGGCGAGGGCGGGTACCTGCCCGGCTTGCGGGGGGCCGGCGGCGATCAGGTCGGCCAGCTCGCGGAAGAAGTTCTCGAAGCCGGCCGGGCTGATGATCTCGATCATCCGGGCCGGGACGCTGCCCGCGTTCCACATGGTGTGCATCTCGCCGCGCGGCTTGGTGATGTAGCCGCCGGAGCCGAGGACGACCTCACGGTCGCCGGACCGGAAGCCGATCTGTCCCTGCGTGACGATCGAGTATTCGTCCTCGCGGGTGTGCAGGTGCGGCGGCACCAGGGCCCCGACCGGGAAGGGATGCTCGACTACCGACAGCGCCCCGCCGGTGTCGTGGCCCCAGAGCTTGAAGTTCACGCCGATGGAGCCGAGCTCGCCTGTTTGTCCTTCGCCGGGACGGATCACCGTCAGCGGCGGTGGAGTGGTTGTGGTCATAACGGCTCGCCTGCTCTCCGTATATCAGTGAACAGCACTGTATCATGAAAATGGCTATCCCCCCCTCCGCGAAGGCTGCAGCCGGCACATGAGCGACCAGAACAGTCCGCACGGCACCCGGAGCTACCGGATGCGCAAGCGGGCCGAAGACGTCGCCGCGACGCGCCGGCGCATCGTCGAAGCGGCCGTGCACCTGCACGGGACCATCGGGCCGGCCGCGACGACGATCGCCGCGCTCGCCGAGCAGGCCGGCGTTACCCGGCTGACCGTCTACCGCCACTTCCCCGACGACCAGGCGCTGTTCGCCGCCTGCAGCGCGCACTGGGCCGCAGGCCAGGTACTGCCCGACCCGCAGGCATGGAGCCGGGCCGGTAACCCGGAGCAGCGCCTGCGCGCGGGCCTGTCCGACCTCTACCGCTTCTACCGGGCCGCCGAGCCCATGCTGACCAACGTCCGCCGCGACCGGGCGGCAGTACCCAGCGAGCTGCGGGACCGGACAGATGCCACCGACGCCGGATACCGCGACCTGCTGCTGCAGCCGTTCGCCGTCCGCGGGCCGCGCCGCCAGCGGCTCCGCGCCGTGCTCGGCCATGCGGTGTCGTTCTGGACCTGGCGATCCCTGTGCCTGGACCAGGGCCTATCCGACCCCGAGGCCGTCCAGGCGATGACCACACTGGCGCTGGCCACCGCCGACACGGACCAGCTCCAGCCACCCAGAAGCAGGTAGATCACGCCCATCGCCGATCGGCGGAGCAGACCGGGATGCATCCGGGTCTGCTCCGGGTTCGCAGCGAGAGCCATCCTGGCCCGCGATTCGCTTCCTGTGCGATCGCGCCCGGGAGAGAACGCAGCACCTCGACGCCTTCACCGTGCCCGCGACCCCTCCAGCGTGCCCGCGAGCACGCCAACCGGCCCGGCGATGCGAAACGCGTGCCATTACCCATTATTTAGAAGTATATCTACCAAAAAAGTCGAGATTCTCCTAGACTCCTCGTGCACCTACTGTCCGTGCCTTCCGCACTGCCATAGCCCGATGCCGCAGGCGGCAGGCATGCCGAAAGAGGAGTACACCGTTGCACTCACGATCACATTCCCGGGTTCCCGCCGTCCGGCCTGGGCGCCGGCGGCTGCTGGCTCTGGCGGTCACGGCCGTCGTGGCCGGGGCGCTCCCGTCCTCGGTCGCGGGCGCCGCCGCGGCAGGCACGGCGGCCGCCGCGGCGCCGACCGCTCCGCCGCCGGTCACGGTGCTGACGAAGGGGGCGAACAACGAGAACGGCGACATCTTCATCACCCCGACGGGTGACACGACCACGTACGCGAACGGCCCCGAGATTATCGACAATCAGGGTCACGTCATCTGGTTCCATGCGATCCCGGCCGGGCTGACGGCCAGCGACTTCCGGGTCCAGAGGTATGACGGCCGGCCGGTTCTCACCTGGTGGCAGGGGACAGGCCTGGGCGGGCTGTCCAGCGGCACCGACTACATCTACAACGATCAGTACCAGCAGATCGCGACGGTCAGCGCCGGGAACGGGTACAGCGCCGACGGGCACGAGTTCCTCATCACGCCGTGGAACACCGCGCTGATCCTGTCCTACGCCACGGCAACCGCCGACCTGACCTCGATCGGCGGCCCGGCCGACCAGACCGTCATCAACGGCATCGTCCAGGAGATCGACATCAGGACCGGGAAGGTGCTGTTCCAGTGGAACAGCGCGGACCACGTCCCGTACAGCCAGAGCGAGCAGCCGCTGCCGGCATCGGCCAGCACCCCGTGGGACTGGTTCCACGTCAATGCCGTCCACCTCGACCAGCAGGGCAACCTGCTGATCGACGCGCGGAACACCTGGACAACCTACGACGTCAGCCGCTCCACCGGCGCGATCAGATGGCAGCTCGGCGGCAAGGCCAGCAGCTTCACGCTCAAGGCGGCGAACGGGCAGGTCCTGGACAGCGCGGGCGAGATCTTCGCCTGGCAGCACGACCCGGAGTCCCTCGGCAACGGCCTGTACACGCTGTTCGACAACGAATCGACGGGCACCTCGCTGCTGCCCGCGAGCCGGGCGGTCTACGTCAGGCTGAACCTGCGGACTAAGACCGCCACCCTGGTCGCGTCGGACAACCAGCCCGAGGGGCTGGCTGCGCCGTCACAGGGAAACGCGCAGACCACGGCCAACGGCGACCTGTTCACCGGCTGGGGGAGCCTGCCGTACATCTCCGAGTTCAGCCGCTCGGGCCAGCTGCTGTTCAACGCCGGGTTCCCGACCGGCGTGAACACCTACCGCGCGTACCGGCTGCCATGGCACCCGGAGCATCCGCGGCCCTGACCCGGGCATCGCTGGCCGGCGCGGGACTTGACGCGGCTAACACTGTTAGCCATACTGGAGAGCACCAGGCTAACAGTGTTAGCCGCGACGGAGAGGCAGGGAACGGCGATGCCGGACCGGCACTACCGCGAGCCAGGATGGTTCACCAAGCACGTGTTCAACCGGACGGTCGCCGGCCTTACCCGGGCCGGCATCAGCGTCCTGGGCAGCCGCGTCCTGGAGGTGCGCGGCCGCAAGAGCGGGCTCGCCCGCAGGACGCCCGTCAACCTGCTCGCCCTGGACGGGCGCGAGTATCTCGTCGCGCCGCGCGGCGAGACCGAGTGGGTGCGCAATGTCCGGGCCGACGGCGGCAAGCTCGACCTGCTGGTCGGCAGCAGGCGCCAGCACTACCGCGGCGAGGAGGTAGCCGACGCGGACAAGGTGGACGTGCTGCGCGGGTACCTGCGCCGGTGGAAGGCGGAGGTGGGCGTCTTTTTCGACGGCGTGGGCCCGGATTCCACCGACGAGCAGATCCGGGACATCGCCCCCAAGCACCCGGTCTTCCGGCTCGAGAAGACTTCCTGACCCGCCACGCCGGGCCGCTACCGTGACACTCGCCCGGCCCGAGCTGCACCAGCATCCGCGGCGCGCCACGGAGATCATCGCGGCCGCCCGGGTGCTGCTGGAGACCGAGGGCCAGGACGCGCTCACCATGCGCCGCCTCGGCGAGGCACTCGGCATCCAGGCTCCGTCCCTGTACAAGCACCTTCCGGGCAAGCATGCCGTCGAGGCGGCGCTCATCGAGATCGGCCTGGCCGAGATGGGGGAGGCCCTGCACCGGGCGGTCAGCGACCCGGAGGCGCTGCACGGGGGAGGGGCGGTGGGCCGCGTGCTGGCAACGTACCGGGCGCAGGCGCTGGCCCGCCCCAACCTGTACCGGCTGGCGACCTCCGGCCAGCTACCGCGCGGTGAGCTGACCCCCGGCCTCGAGGACTGGGCGGGCGAGCCGTGGTTCCTCGCCGCTGGTGATCCGTTCCTCGCCCAGGCGATGTGGTCTTTCGCGCACGGCATGGTCATCCTGGAACTCGATCAGCGTTACCCGGAAGGCTCCGACCTTGACCGGACCTGGCAGTCGGGCGCCGCGGCGTTCACGCTCGCGGCGCAGGCCGCCGCGGGTCAGCCCGCCGCGGGTCAGCCCGCCGCGAGGCCCGCGGCGGGCTGACCCGGTGAGCCGCAGCTGACAGGCCTTTGGAGGATGCGTGATCACGGTTGCCGGTGAGGCGCTGATCGACCTCGTCAACGAGGGCGGGGGACGCTACCGCGCCCACCCGGGAGGCAGCCCGGCGAACGTCGCGGTGGGGCTGGCCCGGCTGGGCGTGCCGTGCTCGCTGCTCGCCCGGGTCAGCACGGACGCGCTCGGCGGTCAGCTGGCGGCGCATCTGGCCGTGAACGGCGTCTCGCTGCGGGACGTGGTGCGGGCCGCCGAGCCCACCACGCTGGCCCTCGCCAGCCTGGATGGCGCCGGGCAGGCCGCCTACTCCTTCTATGTCCAGGGCACCGCGGACTGGCAGTGGCGCCGGGGCGAGCTGCCCGGGATGCTCCCGCCTGACGTCAGCGCGCTGCACGCGGGATCGCTGGCCCTGGCGCTCGCCCCGGGGGCGCAGGCGGTCGAGGCTCTGCTCGCCGCCGAGCATGCCAGGGCGAAGGTGACGATCAGCATCGACCCCAACATCCGGCCGGCGCTCGTCGGCCGCCGCGCCGATGAGGTGGCCCGGGTCGAACGCCAGATCCGGCTCGCCCACATCGTGAAGGCGAGCGAGGAGGACACCGGCTGGCTGTATCCCGGCGTCCGCATCGAGGCCGTTGCGCGAGGCTGGCAGCGGCTCGGGCCGCGTCTCGTAGTGATCACCCGAGGCGGCCGGGGAGCCTACGCGCTTGCCCCCGACGGGACCGAGGTCCGGCGGCCCGCGCTGCCCATCCAGGTCGCCGACACGGTGGGAGCGGGAGATGCGTTCTGCGCCGGGCTGCTCGACTCGATGTGGCGCCGCGGCCTGCTCGGCGCGGACCCCGGGACGGCGCTCGGCGGCCTCACCGGCCAGGACACCGCGGAGATACTCGACTGGGCCGTGCTGATCGCGGGCCTCACGTCCGAGCGGCCCGGCGCCGACCCGCCGACCGCGGACGAGGCCCGCCGGGCCAGCGCCGGACGCCCGGCACCCTGACCCGCGGGCCGTTTACCCCGCGGCCGCGACCCCGCCGCGGCGGCCGTTCATGCGACAGCGCGGCGCGCTGCGGCCGGCCACCCGGTCCGCAGCGCGCCGCGACTGCCTTGTGTCAGGCCATCACCGTGTCAGGCCATCACCAGTTCCTGCGCGCCTGCCAGGTCCTCACGGCGCACCCGGATCAGCGCGATGGTCACGACCAGGGCGAGCAGCATGATCCCCGCCGAGACGAGGAACCCGCGGGAGAAGCCGATCGCCATCGCGTGATGGGTGATCGAGACGGGAACCGCCCCGCCCGCCTTCGCGGACACCGCGTGGCCTGCTTTCGCCGCGGCCGCGGCGGCGCTGGCGACCTGGCTCCTGATGCTGTTGGAGACGGCAGTCCAGGCGACCGTGCCGAGGATCGCGAGCCCGATCGCCCCGCCGACCTGCTGGCCGACGTTGGGCAGGCTGGACGCGAGGCCGGCGTCCTTGTCGTCAACCTTGGACAGGGCGACCAGGGTCAGCGGCATGAACACCATGCCCAGGCCGGCCGCGGTGACCAGCATCGGGCCGAGCAGACCGCCGGCGTAGCTGCTGTGCTCGGTGATCCGCGACAGCCAGAACATGCCGCTGGCTGCGATCGCCGATCCGGCCAGCAGCAGCGGCCGGGCGCCGATCCGGGAGACCAGCTGGGCGCTGACGCCGGCCATCACCATGATCATGCCCACCATCGGCAGGAAGGCGATGCCGCTCTTCAGCGCGCTGTACCCCCAGATGCTCTGCACGAAGATCGTCAGGAAGAAGAACATCCCGAACATCGCGGTACCGACGCACAGCATGATGAGGTTGGCGGCCGACCGGTCCCGGTTGCGGAAAATCCGCAGCGGCATCAGCGCGTGCTCGCTGCGCGCCTCGATGATGATGAACGACACGAGCAGGACCACGGCGCCGATCAGCGAGCCGACGACCTTGCCGTCCCCCCAGTGCGAGGTCCCGCCCGCGCTGGGCGCCGCGCTGGACAGGCCATAGACCAGGGCGCCAAGCCCGAGGCTCCCGGTGATCGCGCCGGGCAGGTCGAACCGGGCGCGGACACGCTCGCCCTGCGCCAGCACCCGCGGCGCGACGAGCGCGACGACCACGCCAATGGGCACGTTGACGAACATGACCCAGCGCCAGGAGAGGTAGGTGGTGAGCAGGCCGCCGGCGATCAGGCCGACGGCGGCGCCGCCGATGCTCATCCCCGCGTACACGCCCATGGCCCGGTTGCGCGGCGGCCCCTCGGGGAAGGTGGTGGTGATCAGCGAGAGCGCCGCCGGGGCGACGATGGCGCCGCCGACTCCCTGCAGCACGCGGGCGCTCAGCAGCCAGGCCTGCGTGGTGGCGAACCCGCCGAGCAGCGAGGCCACCGAGAACAAGATGATGCCGGCGATGAACACTCTCCGCCTGCCGAGAACGTCGGCTGCGCGGCCGCCGAGCAGCAGCAGCCCGCCGAAGGAGAGCGCATACGCGTTGACGACCCACTCCAGGCCGGAGCCGGAGAAGCCGAGCGCGCGCTGGATGTGCGGAAGCGCGACGTTCACGATGGTCGCGTCGAGCACCACCATGAGCTGCGCGGTAGCGATGACGAAAAGAGCCAGCCCGAGATGACGGGGGCCCCCGGTGGCCGCCGCCCTCCCGGGCGGAGCGGCCGTGCGTCCGGTCGCGGACTGTGCGGTGGACATGAGTTCTCCCTGCTGGAGGACGTAGTTACCTGACGTCGTGGCACGATGTGCCCGGCGCGTGTAGGTGGGGGAATTTCGAGGGCAGTTCCGTATTCTGCCGAACGGCTCCGACAAAAAGCCCGTGCGTCTCGCGGGCCCGGCCCTGCCTAGCTGCCGCTGCGCGCAGCAGGCTTCAGCTCGTCCGTCACCTCCCCCGCGGGGCTGATTTCCCCGGTCATCTTGCGCAGCAGCGCAAGCAGGCACTGACGCTCGCTGACGTCGAGCGTGTGCGACCACGGCATGCTGGCCGATAGCTCGGATTCCAGCTGCTGCCTGAGCTCGAGGCCCTTGGGGGTCAGCAGCAGGTTCTTGATGCGGCGGTCGTGAGGATCGGTCTCCCGCACGCCGAGCCCGCGGGAGGCCAGCTGGTCGGCGATGGCCGTGACGAAGGACGGGTCGCAGTGGAACTTGCGCCCGAGCTCCTTCATGGTCATGGGAGAGCTGAGCATGTGCAGTGCCTTGACGCAGAAGGGCGGCAGCTCGTAGCGGTGCGCGACCGCCTCGAACTGCTCCACGGCGTGGCTGAACAGGGCGCCGAAGGCGTCCACGAGCTCCTCGTCAAGCCGGTCATGGTCGGATTGCGTGGTCACGACGCCTCCCCTCCGTTGCCTATGACACGCTCAACCTTTGAGTAGCTCAAACATATTCCGTGCCGACCGGATCGGTCAAAGGAATTTTCCGGGCCCCTCACACTGTCGACGAACGGCAGCGCCCGGGAACGACACCATCCGGCGTTGACTTGTGCTGTCAGCGGCTCCCGCCGGGCCCCGCAGAGGCGCGAGGCCGGCCGGGCGGCGGCGGCCGCCCGGCCGGCCTGCAGCGAACCGGCAGCTAGCCGGGCATCGACGCGGTGGCTGCCTCCGGGCCGAAGGCCTGCTGGTAACCCTCGTACACTTCCTTCCACCGGTCGTCGGCCGGGCCGCCGATGCCGGCCAGCCGCGCCTCGAGGCCTTCCAGGCACACGTGCCAGCCCCGTCTCGCGCCGCCTTGCCCTGGTCGCTGAGCGTGTCGGTGAAGGTGAGCAGGCAGCCGTCGGTGACCGGGGTGAGGGTCCAGCGCAGGATGTCGTCGCCCCAGGTGTAGGCCAGCACGCGCGGCGGGTCGATCTCCAGGACCTCGCCGGTGAAGTCCTCGATGACCTTGCCGTCCAGGACCGGCGGCTCGCCGCGGAAGACGAAACGGAGCTTTGCGCCGGGCGCGAACGTCCCGTCGAGGTTCTGCGGGAACCAGTGAGCCAGCTCGGCGGGGTCGGTGATGGCCCGCCAGACCTTCTCCGGGGGGTGCGGGAGGCGGCGCTCGAACCGGAGCGTAGGCCGGCCATTCACGGTATCCAGGGTGGCGTTCACGATCATGTCCCTTCTGGGTCGTCTGGCATGACATCGAGGTGGCGCTCCAGGGCATCGAGGCTGGCCGCCCACAGCTTGCGGTAGGGCTGCAGCCACGCGTCGATCTCGGTCAGCGGCTCGGGCCGCAGCTCGTACCACCGCCGCTGCGCGTCCTGCCGGGCCTGTACCAGCCCGGCGTCGCGCAGGACGCGCAGGTGCTTGGACGTGCCGGGCTGGCTGAGGCCGAGCTGCTCGACCAGTTCGCCGACCGGCCGCGGCCGCTCCAGCAGGAGGTCGAGGATGTGACGCCGGACGGGATCGGCGAGTACCTGAAACGAATTTGCCACATCTGGAATATAACCGCTCTGGCATATTCCATGCAAGGCATATACGAAGTCAGGTGGAAGACCCCGCGTGCGGCCTGCCGAGCCGGCGCAACCAGACGGGAGACTGCGGAGTCTTGGTTAGGTGACAGGCCAGCGGAGCAGCAGGCAGCAGCAGGTCACGGGGCACCGGCAGGCGCGGCAGCAGGCCAGCGGGAGAGCGGCACAGGTGACGACGGCGGCGGGCAGGCAGGCACCGGACAGGCAGGCACCGGACAGGCGGGCATTCCTCGGGATGGCCGCGACGGTGGCGGGGGCGGCCGGGCTCGCCGCCTGCGGGCACGGCGCGAGCCCGCATCCGGCTCAGTCGCCGCCGCGGCCATCCCCGTCACCGCGGCGCACGCGGAGCGCGCCGACGATCTCGGACTGGAACGCGCTCGGCCGGGACCTGCACGGCAGGCTCGTCCGGCCGGGGGATCACGACTACGACGTTGCGCGGCTCCTGTTCGACCCCCGGTTCGACAGCACCAGGCCGGCCGCCGTGGCCTACTGCCGGCACCCCGCCGACGTCGCCACCTGCCTCGCCTTCGCCCGCCGCTTCACGGTGCCGTTCGCCGCCCGCGCCGGCGGCCACAGCTACGCCGGCTGGTCCAGTACCTCCGGGCTCATCATCGACGTGACCGGCATGGCCTCGGTACAGCTGGACAGCGCCTCCGGGCGGGCGCGGGTCGGCGCCGGGACGTTCCTGGTCAACATGTACTCCCGGCTGCTGGTCGGCAACGCGGCTGTGCCGGGCGGTTCGTGTCCCAACGTGGGAATCGCCGGGCTGACGCTCGGCGGGGGCGTCGGCGTGGTATCCCGCGCGTTCGGGCTGACCTGCGACAACCTGGATGCGGTTCAGATCGTGACCGCGGATGGCAAGATCCGCGACTGCGACCAGGCCCGCGACAGTGACCTGTACTGGGCCTCGCGCGGCGGCGGAGGCGGCAATTTCGGCGTCGCGACCTCGTTCACGTTCCGGACTCACGCCGCTCCGGCCGAGGTCGTCCTGTTCTTCCTCGGCTGGCCGTGGACGCAGGCGGCTCAGGTGATCGCCGGATGGCAGTCCTGGGCGCCGCACGCGCCGGACCAGCTGTGGTCGAACCTGCACCTGCTGGCCAAGCAGGGCGGCGGGACGCCCACGATCCAGGTCGGCGGCACCTATCTCGGTTCCGTCGCGGACGCGGCGAGCCAGCTGGACCAGCTGTACGCCGCGGTCGGCTCCAGCCCGTCCAGCCCGTACCTGCAGGGGACGACCTACCTGAACGCGATGCTCGTGGACGCCGGCTGCGCGGGCGTGAGCGTCGAAGGGTGCCACCTGCCCTGGCAGGCGGCGGGCGGCACGCTGACGCGGCAGCCGGAGCTGGCCAAGTCCGACTTCTTCACCAGGCCGCTCAGCGGCTCCGCGATCGGCACCCTGCTGACCGGGGTGGAGAAGCTGCAGTCGGTGCGGGGCGCGCCGGGCGGAAACGGGGGAGTGGCCCTCGACGCCTGCGGCGGGGCCATCAACCGGGTGCGGCCTGGGCACACCGCGTACGTGCACAGGGACGCGCTGTTCCTCGCCCAGTACACGACCACCTGGGACACTGGGGCACGGGGCGGCGGGGTTGCCCGCCAGCGGGACTGGCAGCGTGCTCTCTACGCGTCGATGCGGCCGTACGCGAGCGGGCAGGCGTACCAGAACTACGTTGACCCGGACCTGACGACCTGGCGGCAGGCCTACTACGGCGCGAACTACCCGCGGCTGGCCCGGGTCAAGGCCGCCTACGACCCGGACGGCCTGTTCCGCTTCCCGCAGGCGATCGGCTGAGCAGCGAGGTCGCTGAGCAGCGGGGTTAGTGCGCGCTCGACGCGGCCCAGATGTTGATCCCGGCGTCCACCGCGTCGCGGTCGATGGCGGCCAGCTCCTCGGCGGTGAAGGGCGCCGCGTGAGCTGCGGCGAGGTTCTCCTCGAGCTGTGCCACGCTGCTTGCCCCGATCAGCACCGACGTGACCCTCTCGTCGCGCAGCGCCCAGGACAGCGCGAGCTGGGCCAGCGACTGGCCGCGGGCCCGGGCGATCTCGGCCAGGGCGCGCACGTGGCCCAGCGTCTGGTCGCTGAGCTGGTCGGACGACAGCGAGGAATCCTGGCTCGCCCGGGACCCTTCCGGGATACCGCTGGCGTACTTGCCGGTCAGCACGCCCTGCGCCAGCGGCGAGAACGCGATGCAGCCGATGCCCAGCCGGGCGAGCACGTCGAGCAAGTCCTCTTCGATCCAGCGGTTGAGCATCGAGTAGGAGGGCTGGTGGATGAGCAGCGGAGTGCCCAGCCGTCCGAGTATTTCGGCCGCCTGCTGAGTCCGTTCGGCGGAATATGAGGAAATACCCACGTAAAGCGCTTTTCCCGAACGGACAGCGGTATCAAGCGCTCCCATCGTCTCCTCGAGCGGGGTGTCCGGGTCGAACCGGTGGCTGTAGAAAATGTCCACGTAATCCAGGCCCATCCTGGCCAGCGACTGGTCCAGGCTGGCCAGCAGGTACTTGCGTGATCCGTGGTCGCCGTACGGGCCCGGCCACATGTCGTAGCCGGCCTTCGTCGAGATGATGAGCTCGTCACGGTAGGGGCGCAGATCCTCCCGCATGATGCGGCCGAAATTGATCTCGGCCGAGCCATACGGAGGTCCGTAGTTGTTGGCGAGGTCGAAATGCGTGACCCCGAGGTCGAACGCCCGCCGGAGGATCGCCCGCTGGGTCTCGATCGGCCGGCCGTCCCCGAAGTTCTGCCACAGCCCGAGCGACACTTCGGGCAGCAGCACCCCGCTGCGGCCGCAGCGCCGGTAGGGGATCTGCTGGTAACGGTCCTCGGCGGCTTCGTACGTCAACGGACTCCACCTTTCTGCCTGCCCGTCAGGTGATCCCCGCCAGTCTCGCATTGCTCGGTTTCCCTGCGGCGGCCCGGTGCCCGGCTGAGCGGGCCGGGTGCCCGGCAGCCGGGGGCGCGCCCGGCGCCGCGCCGGTGCCTGGCAAGATAAGGGCGGATTGCCAGAACAGTGCTGCCTGACACACCGGTTGCGGCCGCTGGGCGGGAGGGGACGCGCATGTACGAGGCGATGATGGCAGAGACCATCGGGTTCACCGGGCACGGCGGGGACGTGATCGAGGGTTACCTCGCCAGGCCGCTGAGCCCGGGACCGGTTGGCAGCGTGGTGGTGATTCATCACATGCCCGGCTACGACGCACCGACCAAGGAGATCACCAGGAAGTTCGCGGCAGCGGGCTACGCCGCGCTCTGCCCGAACCTCTATACCCGCGAAGCGCCGGGGGCCAGCCCGGATGACGCCGCCGCGGCCGCGCGCGCCCAGGGCGGGGTCCCCGACGAGCGCCTCATCGGCGATGTTGCGGGCGCCGTGAGCTACCTGCGGTCGATGCCGGCCTCCAACGGCAAGGCCGGCGTCATCGGCTACTGCTCGGGCGGCCGCCAGTCTTTCCTCGCCGCCTGCAGCCTGCAACTGGATGCCGCGGTGGACTGCTACGGCGCGTTCGTGGTCGGCACGCCGCCGGAGGGGATGCCGCTGAAGGTGGGGCCCATCATTCACCTGGCCGAGAACCTGTCCTGCCCGCTGCTCGGGCTGTTCGGGGCGCAGGACCAGCACCCGTCGCCGGACCAGACCGAGGAGCTGGACAAGGAGCTCACCCGGCTGGGCAAGACGCACGAGTTCCACACCTACGAGGGCGCCGGCCACGCGTTCTTCGCGGTGGACAGGCCCGCCTACCGCCCGGAGGCGGCGAACGATGGCTGGCAGCGGATCTGGGACTGGTTCGGCCGCTACCTGTCCAGCTAGCCGCTACCCGTCCAGCGAGGGAGACCCTGGTCATGTGCACGTATCTCACCGAGAAGATCGAGGTTGGCGGCAGCGGCAAGGGAGCCGACGGCTGGTTCAGCCTGACCGAGGCGACCGTCTACTTCGACCACCCGGTGCACGCCCCGGCCGAGCACACGCTCAACATCGACTTCCTCAACCCCGGCCGCGGGCCGTCGGCCCGGGTGGCGGTGGAGCTGACGGCGGAGTCCGCCCGGGCGCTGGCGAAGGCGATCGAGGCAACGCTGGCGTCCGCGCCGCCCGGCCTGACCTGACCGCAGCGTTCATTGTGCGGCCAGGCGGCACCTCATGCCGGGGATCTGCGCGCGGCGGTCAGGACGGCCGCTGGCGTGACCGCTGCCAGGTGCCAGGCCGCCGCGCGACCGCGTAGAGCCCGGCGACCTGCTCCGGGCTGAGCACGGCTGGCTGCCTGCGCAGCCAGCGGTGCAGCGCGCGGGCCGAGGGCAGCACCGCGACATCGGCCGGGCCGCCCCGCTGCATGGCGAACTTGCGCGCGCCGACGAACACGATGACCGGCTGGACCGGTACCGGCCAGCCGGCCGCCAGCGAAACGAGCCCGGCCGCCCGGCGGGCCTCGGCCCGCGACTTGGGCAGGTAGTCGACCTTGGTCCGGCCCACCACCATGCCGAACTGGCCCACCCAGACCGAGGTGGATGTCGTCTTCGTGTTGACCGTCACCATGCCGAACGGCCCGATCACCACATGATCGATGTCCGCGCCGCGGTGACCCACCGGGACCGCGTGCAGCACATGCCAGCCTGCCGCCGCCGCCCAGCGGTTGAGCCTGCGACCCACCGCGCGCTCGCCCCGGGCGCCGATCGCGAAGGACCGGGCGGTGGTCCGCATGCCCACCGCGCGGGCCAGGACGGTCAGCACCGGATGCCGGCGGCGCAGCTCGGCCGAGTGAGTGCGGGCGGCGGAGCCGGGTGCGCTGCTCGCCAGGTCGTCCCAGGCAGGGTCGTGGACCACCCAGTGGCCGCTCGCCCCGGGTGCCGCCGCAGGTTCCGCCTCGCCGGCGAGACCAGGCGGTGCCGGTTCCTCCCGGCCCCGGCGGCCCGGGGCCGGTTCGCCTGCAGCCATGCCGGCCGGGGCCGGTTCCTCCCGGGCGTCGCCGGGGAGGATGCGCTCGCTGAGCTTGCCGGCCCGCAGCAGGGTGTCGCACTCGGCGAGCGCCGCGGCCCAGAACTCCGCGGCCATCGCCTGCTCGGACAGCAGGAAACGCCCGGTCCGCGGGTCATACCAGCCGATTTCCCTGTCGCCGACTGAGACGTACAGGCGCACCTGGCCGTAGCGCCGCCACACCCGCACCGTGAGACCGCTCACTGCCCAGTCCTGTCGCCGCGTGATTACTCACAGCATAAGCAGCGGCTTCGGAGCCGGCCATTGTCAGACGCGCATGCCAGGATCATGGGCGGAGGCGGTGGTGATGAGATTCCGGATCGAGCGGGACGCGCTTGCCGAGGCGGTGGCGTGGGTGGCCCGCGCTCTCCCTTCGCGGCCGGTCGTGCCCGTGCTCTCCGGCATGCTCATCGAGGCGGCGGACGGGCTGGCTCTGTCCTGCTTCGACTACGACGTTTCCGCGCGGTTCGAGGCGAGCGCGGACGTGACCGAGCCGGGCACCGCGCTCGTGCCCGGCCGCCTGCTCGCCGAGATCACCCGCAGCCTGGCCGCCGGGCAGGCCGTGTTCGAATCCGAGCCTGACGGGGTACGGCTGAGCTGCGGCGCAGCCGAGTTCACCCTGGTCAAGCTGCCGGTGGAGGAGTACCCGTCGCTCCCGGAGCTGCCGCCGGCGAGCGGCACCGTGGACAGCGCGGAGCTGGCAGCTGCCGTCAGCCAGGTCGCCACGTCGGCCAGCCGTGATGACACCCTGCCCATGCTGACCGGGGTGTTCGCCGAGATCGACGGCGAGACCATCACGCTGGCCGCCACCGACCGGTACCGGCTCGCCGTCCGCAAGCTGTGCTGGGCCCCGGTCCGGCCCGACCTGCGGGCGAGCGCGCTCGTACCGGCCCGCGCCCTCGCCGAGGCGGCGCGGACGATGGCCTCGGGCGGCCGGGTCGCGATCGCGCTGCGCGATCCCGACGATCCAGGCCCGGGCAGCTCGGGCACGCAGGCCGCCGGGATGATCGGCTTCGAGGGCGCCGGACGCCGGCTGACCATGCGGCTGCTCGGCGGCGAGTTCCTCAAGTACTCGTCCCGGTTCCCGGCCGACTTCGGCTCCCGCGCCGAGCTGCCGCCCGGTCCGCTGATCGAGGCGGTGCGGCGGGTTTCGCTCGTCGCCGAGCGCGGCAGCCCGGTGCGGCTGGCGTTCGGCGACGACGAGGTCGTGATCGAGGCCGGCAGCCATGGCCAGGCCCGGGCGGTCGAGCGGGTGCCGGCGGTCTTCGCCGGGGACGAGCGGGTGATCGCGTTCAGCCCGCAGTACCTGCTCGACGGGCTGACCGCGGCGGCCACGCCCACGGCCGGCCTCGCGGCGGCAGCCGGCGACCCCGCCGAGGACGAGGGGACATCAGCCCGGGGACCTGCCTCAGGCAGGATCCGGCTGGAGTTCACCAGCGCAGTGCGCCCGGCCGTGATCACCTGGGTGCCAGGCGAGGCTGGCGCGGATGCCCGCCAGGGAACTGATGCGGGGCCCGCGGCCGGCGGCGACGTCGGCACGCCGGACTTTCGCTACCTGGTGGTACCGCTCCGCATGCCCGGCAGCACGTGACGCGAGACCCGTCCCGGGCCGGCGGTCCCGGCAGGCTGTGGCGGCCGCTAGCAGCGCCGGCCGCGGCGAGCCGTGCGCAGCGGGCCCCGGCGCCGGCGCCCGCGCCCGAGAATCCAGCGGAGCGCCGCCAGCGCAGCCAGGAAGATCCCCACCACTGAGGGGCCGGAGCCGATCCCGAACGCGAGGATGCTCACCACGGCGAAGCAGACCCACAACGCGAACATCACCGGGACGATCGCCAGGAACCCGCCCGCGAAAGTCCTTCGCCCGTGTCCGTAGCGGTCACCGCCGCCGCTGCCGCCCTGCCCGGGACCGCTCCAGTAGGGGCCGCTCCAGTCCCGGCTGCCCCAGCCCCGGCCGCCCCGGCCGCCCGGGCCGAGGCTGCCCCGCCGCACGCCGTCGGATGGCAGCACCCCGGAGGGCGGCGCGTAGGGGAGGTCGATGGTCACGGCGCTCAGATCCGCGCGTGTCCTGGAGCTGAACGCCCGGTCGAGCCGCTCGTTCAGCTCATCCAGGGTGAGCCTGCCCTGGGCATAATGCTCGCGCAGTTGCGCGGCAACAGACTCGCGCTCAGCGTCGCTGACACGCACATTGTGTTCTGCGGCCATCTGACCCTCCGTGCCCGGTCTGGGCGGCTACCGATACCACCAAGATATATCTCGATGATGGGGACGGCAAGCCCGGCGGCCGGGCGACCCGCGCCGCCGGCCGCCGGGGCCCGGCTGTCGCCTTTTAGCGTGGACGGGCTGATTCCTGGCCGCCACGCGCCGAGTAATTCATAAGCCCAGCTCAGGCGTTAGCTGAAGGCAGCGTCGAAGCGGATACGCAGGTCGCCGAGTCGTTCGACAGGTTCGTTGGCGAATACGAGGCGGAGGTACCGGTCACCCGTGGGTCCCCACCCGGTCATCGGGGTGGCGGCGACCTGGGATCGGGTGAACAGGCGTTGCGATGCTTCCCCGGGGGTAAGTCCCAGGCCGACAGTGTCGATGAGGAGCGACCATCCGCCGTGCGGCCGGATGCAGGGATAGCCGGCGAGCTGGCCGAGGATGTGCTCGCAGCGCTGCTGCCAGATGCTGGTAGCCGCCGCGACATCCGCGGCTGCGCCGGGATGACGCAACGCCGCGGCGACAGCTTGCTGGGCGATGCCCACCTGGCAGACCACGTTGGTGAGTCCGACTAGGCCGACATCTCCCATGATCGGTTGTGGCCCGACGACCCAGCCCACGCGCCAGCCGATCATGCGTAGTTCCTTGGATGCCGAGCCGACCGTGATGGTCCGGGAGGTCAGGCCGGGGTGGGCGGCGGGATGCGCCGGCGGGCGCCCATCGAAGCGAACCCGTTCCATGGCAGCGTCCCAGATGACCCAGGCGCCGTGGCGGTTCACGGGGCCTGCGATGGCGTCGAAATGCTCGCCCGCCAGGACGGCCCCGGTGGGCATGACTGGGCTCATCAGCAGCACCGCGGCTGTCCGCGGGCCAATGGCCGCAGACAGCTCATCCGGATCGGTTGCCCAGCCCTGCGTGGCGGGCACGCAGTGCACGTGCCGGGGGATTCCCCCGGCTAGCCGGATGCGGTTCACCAGCCCGGCATAGACCGGATCGCAGATGACGACTTCCTGACCGGGCTCCACCGTGGCCAGCAGGACGTTGAGGATGCCGTTCAGGCCACCAGCGACACTGACGCACTGCGTGCCAGGGTCGTAGTGGTTGCCGGTAATGACGCTGACATGCTCGGCTACAGCCTCGCGCAGCGCACGGTGACCCTGGAAAGGCAGGTAACTGTTGGCGTCATCTTGCTCCACCGCGGCATGGGTGACCTCGCGGGCAACAGCGGGCGGCGGGAGATCAGTGTCGAGGTTCTCCAGGCGCAGGAAGCGGGGATCCCTCATGGCATCGGCAGCGTCGCCAATCTTGTCCACGCCGATTCCCGGGATGTGCTGGAGGCGCGACACGGGCATGAGCAGTCCCTTCCGGATACCAGTCAAGACCGGCCACCATCTCAATACACAGGACGATAGTACCGGTAAAGTGAACGCCATGGCCATATCGGGAACTGTCGGGGACAACCTCCGCCGGCAACGTCATGCCGCAGGTATGTCACTAGCGGATCTGGCGGCCAGGGCAGGCATCGGCAAATCCACCCTCCATGCGCTGGAGCTCGGCGAAGGCAACCCCACGCTGAGCACATTGTGGGCACTGGCCACCGCGCTCCAAGTCCCACTCGGGGACTTGCTGGAGGACCGGACGGCGTCGGCAGCGGTAGTCAGGGCGGGCGAGGGTGCCCGGATCGACGGCATTGCGGTGCACGCCAGGCTGCTGCACCGGCTGACCGTCCGCGGCACCGTGGAGGTTTACGACATGACCATCGACCCCGCGCTGCAAGCCTCAGACGCGCACCTGAGCGGCGTACATGAATGCCTCGTAGCGACCCATGGGAAGGTTAAGGCGGGCCCGGCAGCTGACGCGGCAGTCCTCACGCCCGGCGACTCTATTTACCATGATGCAGCCCAGCCGCACATCTACCAGGGCCTGGATCCTCAGAACCGGGCACTGCTCCTCATGATTTACACCTGAAGCTACAGAGCCGCCATCCTCCGGCACGCAACACAACCCAACGGCTGAAACAGCGTCAGCCTCCGCCAGCTATTCCAGGTTGACCGCCTTACCTGCAAGCGCACCCACACTCCACAAAGATTCTCTTAACTACGCATGTCTCTGGGCCAGCATCTAGGGGTCCTCGCGGGCCGCCATGCTGTCAGGCATGGCGCCGGCGAGGCCGAGTCGATCGCCCGTGACGTCCTGGCCGACGTGCTTGCCGTCTTCGACGTCCGACGCCGGGGCTGCGCTGACCGGTGCTCGCCGCGCGGCTGCACGCGCAGATCCCGGACCGGTGACCGACGCCACGCCCCGACGGCGTGAGCGCTAGGGTCCCCGGGCTCAGCGCTCCGGGGATGGACGTCAAGCATCTCGGCCGCGCCTGCCTTATCGCACCAGAATGATGATCGTCGTGGTCACCGAGTGTCGCTGCGTCCACGAACCGTGCGGCCCCTATTCATTCGCGTCTGGGATTCGCTGTCCTATCTGTGAGCTTTGTAGCAGAGAGAGCAGAGGGGTTCTTGCTGGATGACCGTTAACGAGTGTGCGCAAGGTGTTGTGGTTGACATAGCGGTAGCTGCGCGGGGGCTGGAAATCAGCCGATTCTCGCATGTCCTCGAGGGTGAGCGGGCTGATGAGGCGGCTAGTACCGCTGAGCAGAAAGAGATACGCGGTAGAAATTCCGGCTAGGTAGCCGTCGAATTCCTCCTGAGTCACTCCCATGTCCTGGTGGTATCGGTCCCACAGATCCTTCGGTGCTCCTTCGCAGACTCGATCGATAATCGCTGTGCCGATCACCGCGCCAAGCGGCTTGGTCGCATAGATGATCACCGGCGTCCCAGGGAGGATGCCGGGACGCTGCCGCCGGATCTCGGCGCGCTTGGTGCCCGCGAGGATCGACTCTGCAAAGCGAGGACGGACTGACAGCAGCATTGCGCGATCACGTTCCGTCATGTCCCGGATGTCCTTCCTGGTAGATGGCCGTGAAAAGGTCTGCTGTGATCTTCTGCGGCGATCGTAGCGCGAGGGTCTGACCATAGTCGGCGGCTAGCCGCCGGAGGCGGCTCAATGTGATTTGGCGCTCGAAGATCTCGGTGTCCGCGAACCTGAGTGCCTGAGCGTGACCCGCTTTGGCCGCCTGGGTGACCTGGTCGAGTTGCCAGACCCCGAGGTGCCGGAACCGCTGGAAGAGGGCTCCCGGCTTGTCTGTCAGTGCCTCGTCCAGACGCGAGCAGCCGATGACTGCTGCAACACCGCCGCGGGGGGCATCCGTCACGTACCAGAGGAGCCGGGCGGGCGCGGCCGTCCGCGGAGTTGGGCTGCGGTAGTACACGTGCTCTCGGCTCAGGCCGATCATGTTGGGTCTTGGCGTCATTGCCTGCGGTATTCCGAAAAGGTCTGCCGACCATGTGGACCTGATCGGTATCAGGTAAGTGGAGAGGAGCGAGTCGGTGACCTTGGCTGGCCACATCGTGCGCTCCAAGTCCGCGGCAATCACCGCGGACAGATCTGGTTGCAACGTCGGCAGTCGCAGGTCGGCTCGCTTCGCGACTCTGGCAACAAACGCGTTCACGGCCGACGAGTCACCGCATGCCCGGATCACCAGTGCTACCCACTGATTGTCTAGGTTGAGGAACCCGTCTTCGCGGAGGATGCGCTGAGTTTCGTTGGCCAGATTTGGCTCGGTAATCCGGACGACGCTGAGGCCTTCGCGTCGTGCCTGGTCTCGTGCTTGAAACAGGATCTGGCGCGTGATGGTCTGCTCCAGCCGCGCGCTGGCGATCCGGAGGATGGGGACGACGAGTTCGCCGCTAACTTCTCCGGTTGCGTAGAAGGCAATTGGCTTGTTGTCCGGGTTCCGGAGGACCGTGCGGCGCCATGTAGGACCGCCGGCGGCGATCCCGCGTATCAGCTCCAGGTACTGCGTTTTCTTCTCTCCCTCGGCGCTGTGCAGGAACGTAAGTAGTTCGGCTTCTGTCCCGGAGCGAACTGGGGCGAGTCTGTATCTCGTGTCCTGAAGCTGAACTGGCTGGTAGGCCTGGGCTCGGGACAGCTCGTCGACGTGCAAGATCACATCTGACGGATGCATGACCCGAACCCCGGTAACCCCGATGGCTTCGGTGGCCCATCGATGCAGCTTGTCGTCCCTGGTCGCCACGACGGTCACCCCGGCCAGTGATGCTTCGGCGATGTGGCGCACGTCGGACTGGTCGGATGGGTTGACGGAGAGATCAAGGGCTTGCGTTTCCAGGACGCGCTCGGTGATGTGCCGGGCAAGGGACTCGGCGGCGCCGCTGTCGCCGGCAAGGCGCGGGTACTTGCCGGCCGCCCGGTGCTGCCGGGCCTTCTCCTGACCGTCTGGCATCCGGGCGAGTTCACGCATCAGCTCGCCTGTCACGACCAGTTCAACTTGGTCGGCGAGCCAGTCTCCTGCCAGCGCCCTTGATCCGATGACGCCGGGCCGCTCCGATTGAGACTCGAGGTCCAGGAAGACATTGACGTCCACAGCGACCCGAAGCAGGCCGATCGACTCGGCTGCTGAGAACAGGTTCGGATGGCCGTGATCCCGCCACCAGACGGTCAGCGGCAAACGCTGCCGACTGCGCCCTCGTACCTCTCCCTGTGGCACGAACCCGAGCAGCGGCCACATCTCGTTCGCTGGGTAGTCCTTGCGGCACTTCAGGGTTATCCCGAAGCGATCGGCGTGCCGTTCGCTGATGGCAGCGACCAGGCGCCTCGCTATGCCCTGGCCGCGCGCACTCTCCGCTACGCATAGATGCGTCAGCCTGATTATCTGCCGAGGCAGGGAGTACAGCGCATAGCCAGCGACCTGCCCGTCATGAATAGCGCCGAGTAACGTCCCGCTGTCGGCGGCCTGCATGAACGCGACCTGCGGCAAGAACCCGAGCGTCCCCCGGGACATATCGCCCAGCGCGATGACCTGCTCGAGGAGCCGCTCATCTTGCGGCCCGATATTAACCAACTCAACCTGCAAACGACCTGCCTGCCCGACGATCTAAATCACCTCCAACTGCAAGAGCCAAAGGCAAACCGTACGCTCTCGCGAGCTAATTAGCTCGCGAAGATTCACCACAAGATGACGCACCCTCGGATCACTCACTCACGCACTCGCAGCTCCTGTCTGCCCAACATACCGTCGGTTAGCTCTTCATCCTGAAGAGCGCTCGATGTGGCTACCTGAATGCGCTGTTCATGCCAGAGTTTCGTTCCCTGTCCCCACGAGGCCGCACAGAATGCCCTTACGGCGCCGATCTACAACCGCATCGCCTCGCAAGAACGGGCAAAGGTTAGCGGTCCCGGCCCCACCACCCACAGCAGCGGTCGTCTGTCCGTCCTCCTGCTTGGTAGGAATCACCAGGCCCGGTCGGTCGATGTCCGCCTATGCCAGACCAGGGGGCTGCTCGAGTAGGCGGCGACCGGGAAGCCGACTGTCTCGAGGGCCCGCGTGTAGGACTCAATATCTCCAGCGGGCGACACGTGACCGGCCAGGACCGGGCAGGTCACGAGATGCCAGTGAACGACATGCCAGATGAACCGGGTGCTCGAGGTTGACGACGTCTCCGGGGCCGCCCTGGTCGAGGCCGGCGCGTCCGGCCCGCAGCTCAACAGCCAGCTCGCAGCGCACGGCCGCACGCTGCGGCACTTCCCGCAGTCCTGGGAGTTCTCCACCGTGGGCGGGTGGATCGCCACCCGGGCGGGCGGGCACTACGCCACCGGCCACACCCGGATCGACGACTTCGTGGAGTCCGTCCGCGCGGTCACCCCGCGCGGGCCCTGGGAGTCGCGGCGGCTGCCAGGATCCGGAGCGGGAGTGTCGCCGGCGCTGCCGCGGCCGGAGCGAGCGTCAGCCCGGCCCGCAGCGCGCTGGGCCGCCATTTGCGTTGCCACCCTTCCAAGTGCTATGAATATCGTATATTACGGAAATCGTAACATCTATTGTGAACGCGCTCCCGGCGCGTCAGGAGGAGCGTAACCATGAGGATCGTCGTCTTCGGAGCCAACGGGCTTACCGGCCGGCTGCTGACCGAGCAGGCGCTAGCTGCCGGTCACGAAGTCGTGGCAGTCTCCCGCCGACCGGCCGGCTTCCCGATCACTCATGAACGACTGAGCGTCGTGGAGGCCGACGTCCACGACGCGCAGGCCGTTGATCGAGCAGTCGAGGGAGCCGATGCCGTGCTGTCAACGCTTGGCGTGCCGTACACCCGCAAGCCGATCAACGTCTACAGCGACGGCATCCGCAACGTCGCCGCCGCGATGTCCCGGCACGCGGTCAAACGGCTGATCGTGGTGAGCTCGAGCGCAACCGAGCCGCACCATCATGCCGACGGCGGTTTCCTGATGGACCGTGTCCTCCAGCCGCTGATCACGGCGACGATCGGCAAGACGACCTACAGCGACATGCGCCGCATGGAGGAACTCGCGCGCGGCAGCGACCTGGAGTGGACGATCATGCGTCCGTCGGGCCTCTTCGATGCGCCCGGTGTGACGCGCTACGAGCTGCACGAGGATCAGGCGCCGGGCATCTTCACCAGCCGCGCCGACCTCGCCGCGAGCCTGCTAGAACAGGCAACCGACGTCCGGTTCGTGCGCAAGGCGGTTGCGGTGACGACATCCGACGGTGCCCCCACGCTGTTCCAGATGCTGCGCCGGGAGGCATTCAAGACACACTGACTCCGGTGCGGACGGCGGGCCCGCCAAGACCCGCCCGCAGTCCGAAGGTTGCCACCAGGTACGCGCCGGCCAACAGGCCGGCTGGCCGCACGGCGAGGTGCCATCGGGGCGGATCCTTCCGTTCGGGCCACTGAGGCGATCTTTCCGCGCTGACTTCATGAGTCACCAGGCCAGAAGCAGAATTGCCCACCCAGTTGCCCGTAACTTCGGCCTAAATCTAAGTGTCCGGGTTCTCGCCATGGGCTGGGTTCACCGGCCGGCCATTCGATCAGTCCTGGCCGTGCCTGCCGGGGGCAGGGCCGCGCCGGCCGACGGCCGCGCGGGCGTCGGCGACCAGGTGCTCGAGTTCGTCAACGACGAGGTTGTCGTCGCGTTCGGCAGCCAGCCGGCTCGCCATCCGCCCGGCAGCGGCACAATACCGGGGATCCTCGATCACCCGGGCAACGGCCGCACGCAACGCGCTGACGCTGGCCTTCTTCCGCAGCCGGACGCCCGCGCCGGCGTACACCACCCGGGCGGCATTGTCTGGCTGATCGCGACCGAGGGGCACGACGACCAGCGGCACCCCCGCCATCAAAGCCTTCATCACGGTGCCATGGCCGCCGTGAGTGATGACGGCCGAGCAGTGCGGCAGTACATCGGCGTGGCGCACCCACCGCGTAACGGTGACATTTGGCCGGGCCACGATCACCGCCGAGTCCACCGCTGGGCCCGTCGTGACAAGCCCCCGCACCTGAAGCTGCCCAAGGGCGTCGGCGGCCCGCTGCAGCAGGCCCTCCTGCCGCATGACGGTGCTGCTCAGGCCTACAAGGACCAGCGGCCGGCCGGTCGGGTCGGCCCAGGAATCGTCGGCGGCCGCACGGGCCGCGTCGTCGAGCTGAGGCCCGACGTAGCAGACATTGGCCGGGACCGAGCCGGGTGCGAAGTCGTAGCTTGGGCTGGAGCAGACCAGTACCCGGCCGGCGTTGCCCATGAGGTCGGGCATGTCCCGCAGCGGCGCCAGTCCAAACTCGGCGCGGGCCTGGTTGAGCGAGGGCATCCCGCTTCGGAAGACGGCGAGCGCGACCGCGGCTGCGGACCGGTCACGCAGGCGGCCGAGGCCCCCCGAGGCCGGCATGAAACCCGTCCCGAGCGGAGGAACCTCACCGCGGGGAACCATATAAGGGCCGTGCATCACAATGGCCGCGGGGACCCCAGCCGCCTCCGCCCCAAACAGAGCCGAAGGGATCATGGTATCGACGACCACGACATCGGCCGCCTCCCGGTGCAACTCCTCGAGCACATCACGGCAGAACTCGCGCGCGGGCCCACACAGCAGCCGGTCCCGGACCCGGGCCCACAAGGTGAGTGGATTGCGGATCTCCCAGTCCTTCACTAGGTCCGTCTCGGGCCGCCGCAGATCGTTGTCGGGAGCGTACTGGTACCGGCGGAACGCAGCGCCCGCCGACTCGAACCTGGACCGCAGCCCTTCGGTGCCAAGCACCCGCACGTTATGGCCGCGCGCGACCGCTCGCCGCACCACCGTCTGAACAGCTTCTACGCCCCCGCCGCTATCCCAGCCGGCCACCGAGATCTTCATCGAGCCGCTCCCCGTGAGCTGCGGTCGCCCCTGCGCGGACAGCCTGTCACCTTCCAGTCTCGAAGACATGGCGGCACCGGCCAAGGTGGCTAGCCTGCTCGGTGCCGCGGGTGGTAGCACGACAGTGAGTGCGGCCGCATAGTCGGCAGGGAGCAGGGCATCATTGTCTGTGAGTCACGCTCTGTAATCTGGGCGGTCCACCGCGATTGGGCGTGCCAGGACGGCGCCCGGGATTCGTGGCACGACTGTCTCATCTGGGTCCATGCCAGCGAATGACCAGCCTCGTCAGTTCGCCTGTGCGTATGTTCGCTGGACCCTTATCAGCTGGTGCCTCCGCCGCGTTCTGTGTTACTCGTTTCGTAGCGTGATGGCGGGTTTGATCCGGGCGGCTGCCCATCCGGGGCCGGCGGCCAGCAGGCTGGCGAGAAGCAGCGTCACCGGGATGACGAACAGCACGATCGGCAGGGGGACCTCAGCGGTGCCCGCGACGCCGACTGATCCTGCGAACAGGGCCCAGGCCCACCGGCCTGCCAGCAGGCCCGCCGGCAGGCCCACGAGCAGGGCCGCCGCGGCCAGCGCGCTGGCCTGCCAGGACACCACCCGGAGCAGCTGGGACCGGAGCAGTCCGAGTGTCTTGAGCACCGCCAGGTCGCGTCGGCGCCGCCGCACTGCGGTGAGCAGCACATGGGCGAGTGTCCCGACCGCCAGCAGCGCGAGCACGGCGCCGAGGATCAGCGGGGTGTCCCGTACTCCCGTGTAGTTCTGGATGTCGCTGGGCCGCTGGTCGGTGGTCACCAGGCATAGGCCCCGGGGACACCCGGCGCGCGTAACGGTCCTCATCACCTGGGCGGCCGCGGCCTGCAGATCGGTGCCCGGCTGGTACTTAAGGAGGAAGAAGTTGTAGCAGGTCGCGGGCCTGGCACAGAACGGGGGATTGGGCTGGGACAGCGCGGAGGCCGAGACTACGGCGCCGGTGCCCAGGTCGGTGGCGCTGCCGCCGCCCGCGCTGAACGCCGCGAAGACCGCCAAGCCCACGACCCGCATCTGAGATGTCCGGCTGTTCGCGCTGACCTCGACCTGCTGCCCGAGGTGCAGGCCCAGCGCGTGCAGGGTGCGCTGTCCGAGGGCGATCTCGCGAGGGCCGGCCGGGGCCCTGCCCGCGAGCAGGGTCAGGAACCCATTCCCGCGCAGCGGGTCGAGGCCGATCGCGGGCACCGCCGTGCCGCTGCCGCTGCCGGGGGCAGCGAGGCTCAGCTGCCCGTAGTTGCCACCTGCGTACTGGGTCAAGCCGGTGATCCGCGCCAGGACGTGCTCGCCCTGTGTGGCTGGCATCGTCCCGACTTGCAGGTCCAGCTGCTGGGCCCAGTTCTGCCCGTACCGGTGCGGCGTGCCGACCAGGCCGAGGAAGCTGGCGCCGAAGACCATGGCCGCTACGACCGCCGCCACCGCCACGGTGGTGCCGACGAGGGCGCTGCGCACCGGTACCGCGGTGCGCCCGTGCCCGGGTTCGAATGCCATTCGTACTCCCAGGCTGCCCGGCACCGAGCCGGCCAGCCCGAGCGCCGGGCTCAGCCGGGAGGGCCGCGCTGGCGCGGGCAGCTCGGCCAGCCCGAGCGCGCCCTGGGCCCGGCTGGCTGCTCGCACCACCGCGGGTGCCACCACCAGCAGCGGCGCGGCGGCGATGACGGCGAACCCGGCGCCGAGGATGGCCAGGTTGACCTCTACTCCGGGGCTGGGCTCGGCGGCCCGGGCAGGCCCGACGGGCATCAGCGGGGATGCCGCGATGGCCACCCCCACCGCGGCGGCGGCCCCGGTCATGGTCACCATGGCCGCCCTGGCCAGCGATAGTGCGGCAAGGCAGGACCGGCTCATGCCGAGGGCGCGCAGGATCGGGGATTCCGCCGAGTCGAGGGCGAGTTGGCGGCTGAGCAGCTGGCCGATGATGACCAGGGCGATCAGGCCCGTGAGCGCAGCGAACGCCGCCAGCGCGGCGGCTTGCGGCCGGATGGCCCGCTCGGCCGCCGCGTGGCCGGTGGCCATGTTGATGACTTCGGCCTTCCCCACCCGGTAACGCGCCGCGAGGGCAGTGGCCCCGCGGGCGAACGCGGCGGCGTCGGCGCCGGGCCGCAGCAGCACGCTGGCGCTACCGCCAGCCGGATTGAACGACGCTGCCTGCCGGGTGCGGGCGAAGGCCTGGCTCAGCAGCAGCCACGGCTGCGGGCGTTCCCTGGCGGCTGACATGATCTGGTTGTCAAAGACCACGACCGCCGACACCCGGAACGCCAGCCGCACCGCATGGGCGATGTCGGGGCGCGGGCCCCGCTGCGGGTACCCGATCAGGTGCAGCGTGCCGCCGGGGCGCAGGTGCGCCCGGGCCGCCAGCTGCTGGTTGATCATGACCGCGCGAGGGTCCGCCGGGTTGAAGATGCGGCCGGCGGCGACCTTGACCCGGTCAACCGAAATGCCTTCGCCGCCGAAGGGGCTGGCCTGGGCCACCATGCCCGAGAAGGGCGAGGCACCCGGGCCGGGCAAGGACATCTGCAAGAACATCGCCGGAGCGAGCGAGGACACCTCGGGCAGGCGCGCAAGGGCGCGGAAGTAACCGTGAAACCCGGACCGCGCGGGGGTCACCAGCAGGTCAGCGGCATGGCTCGCGCGCAGGAAGCGAGGGTAGGCGGTATCGGTGCGCCGGGCGCCGGCCGCGGCCGTCAGCGCGATGCCGCCGATCAGGCCGATCAACACGGCCAGGGCAAGCCGCCCCCGCCACTGCTGGCGCAGTTCGGCGCGCAGACGCAGCCACACGGCTCCCATAGGGGCATTCAGTCCCGCGCACCCGCCCGCGGTCAAGGATGCAGGCATCCCCGCCGCGATGGTGCTATCCACCCCCAGCCCTCCAGTTACCGGTTCTGAGCACCGGACCGGCCACGGCCTGTCGCACCCCCGGGTGGTAGCGCCGCAGGCCTGGATGAGGGCGCGGTGGGCGGAGCTAGTCATCGACGGGTGTTCCCAGCGCTTCCACATGTCGCCGTCGAGGGCGGCGAACTGGGCCAGGGCGCGGGCCTGGGCGGTGCGGTTGATCCGGCTGCTGATCTTCGCGGCCCGGTCGTCGAGGGTGCGCTTGGCGGTGGCCCATTCCTTGCGGGAGATCTCGCCTGCGCCCCAGGCGGCGGCCAGTTCGTTGCGCTGCTCGTCGATCGCGCAGCATCTTCGCGGGGTCCTCGCCGCGGCTTCCGCGCTGTCACGTCCTCATGGCCGTGGCTTGCGGGGCGAGGAGCCGGGTCCGGACGGCGCGCTGCCGCGCAGGATCAGGTGCGCGGGCGAGCTCAGCCGCAGGTACATCCGCACCTCGTCGAAACGCTGGTCGCCTACCTCGATGACATCGGGGAGTCGGCCCCACTCCGTGAAGCCCGCCTCCTCGTAGAGCTGGATCGCCAGGTGGTTGTTGCCCCGGACGCCCAGGTGCAGCGTCTCGATGCCCGCGCCGGCGGCGCTGGCGATGAGCGCCCGGGTCACCCGCAGGCCCAGCCGCCTGCCGCGGGTCTCCGGATGCACCATGATCTTGATCAGCTCGGCCATGTGCCTGAAGTAGGCGGCCTCCTCCCGGCGCCACGCGCCCATCGCGACGAGCCGGCCGTCCAGCCACGCCGTGCACACCGCGCCTTCGCCCGCGGCGACGGTGGCGAGCATGCCCGCCAGCCAGTCATCGGTCTGGGCCCGGGACGGCGGGCTCAGCCAGCCGATGGCGCCGCCGAGGGCGGTCACGGCCCCGATGAGGGCGTGCGAGTGCTCCGCCAGCTCGTCGGTCATGCTGGCGGGCCACCCGAGGTTGACGTCTGCCACCGGTACATCTTCGCTCGGCAGTCCTGGTACCCAGGAAGGATGACAAACCAGGACGGCGCGCACGACCTGCTGGCCGCCGACCGGGCGGACACGCTCGCGCGGCTGAACGGGCTGGAGCGCGAGTACTCCGGGATCGTCGAGGCGTCAGGCTCGGCCAACATCGACGACGAGCACGACCCGGAAGGCGCGACGATCGCGTTCGAGCGGGAGCATGCGGCAGCCCTGATCAGCCAGGCCCGGCAGCACCTCGCCCAGATCGACGCGGCGATGGCGAGGCTGGCCGAGGGCCGCTACGGGGTGTGCGAGACGTGCGGCCAGCCGGTCGGCGCCGAGCGCCTCGCCGCCCGGCCGACGGCCACCACCTGCATCGGCTGCGCCTCCCGGCGCTGAGCGCGAGCAGCTTCCGCTCAGCACGAGCAGCTTCCGGGATACCCGTGATACACGTAGGGCATCGAGCAGCAGCGGAGGCGGCGCAGCCACTGGGCGTGGGGGTACGAGGACGAGACCCGGCCGGCCCGGAGCTGCGCTCCACGGCGGCGGCGATGGCTGCCGTTCTGGGCTTCGGTGACCCCGGCCAGCTCGAGGAACCCGTCCCGCTGGACCAGGTGCGGCTGCCCCCTCCGCGGCTCAGCCCGCCCGCCGGTCTCGCGGGCATCTGCTCGCAGACGACCCACGACCGGGCCCTGCACGCGCACGGGCAGTCCTACCGTGACCTGATCCGGGCGTTCCGCGGGCGGTTCGATCACGTGCCCGACGTGGTGGCCAGGCCGCGCGGGGAAGACGACGTCACGGCGCTGCTGAGCTGGTGCGAGGCGGCCGGCGCGGCGGTCATCCCGTTCGGCGGCGGCACCAGCGTGACGGGCGGAGTCGAGCCCGACACCGGCGGCGGCTACGCGGGAGCGGTCTGCATCGACCTGAGCCGGATGAACCGGGTGCTCGAGGTCAACGATGTCTCCGGGGCCGCCCTGGTCGAGGCCGGCGCCTCCGGCCCGCAGCTCAACAGCCAGCTCGCAGCGCACGGCCGCACGCTGCGGCACTTCCCGCAGTCCTGGGAGTTCTCCACCGTGGGCGGGTGGATCGCCACCCGGGCGGGCGGCCACTACGCGACCGGCCACACCCGGATCGACGACTTCGTGGAGTCCGTCCGCGCGGTCACGCCGCGCGGGCCCTGGGAGTCGCGGCGGCTGCCTGGGTCGGGAGCGGGAGTGTCGCCGGACCGGATGCTGCTGGGCTCGGAGGGCATCCTCGGCGTGATCACCAGGGCCTGGCTGCGGGTGCAGCGGCGGCCCGTCCACCGCGCCTCGGCCGCCGTCCGGTTCTCGTCCTTCGGCGCCGGCGCCGCGGCGGTGCGGGAGATCGCCGGATCGGGCCTGTATCCCGCGGCCTGCCGGCTGCTTGACCCGACCGAAGCGGCGCTGACGGCCGGCGGCGACGGCTCGCATGCGCTGCTCGTGCTGGGCTTCGAGTCGGCGGACCACCCGGTGGCCGGCTGGCTGGAGATCGCGCTGCGGGCCGCCGCCGGGCACGGCGGGCAGTGGGACACGACGCGGAGCACGGACGGCCCCGGCAGCGCCGCGAGCGGCAGCGGCACGGGCGCGGCGGCCGGCATCAGCGGCAGTTCGGGCCCTGGCACCGGCCAGGCCGCGGGGGAGTGGCGGCAGGCGTTCCAGCGGATGCCGTACCTGCGGAACGTCTACCCGGCCATGGGCGTCATCGCCGAGACGTTCGAGAGCGCCGTCACCTGGGACGCGTTCCCGGCCTTCCACGAGAGCGTGCTCGCAGCCGCAGCCGAAGCGGCCCGCCGCGAGTGCGGCCGGGCCACCGTGCTGTGCCGGCTCGCGTTCGCCTACCCGGACGGCCCCGCGCCGTACTACACGGTGCTGGCCCCGGCGCGCCGCGGCGAGGAGGTGGCTCAGTGGGACGCGGTCAAGCGGGCGGCTTCCGATGCGGTGCTCGCGGCCGGGGGCACGATCACGCACCACCACGCCATCGGCCGCGACCACTGGCCATGGTACGAACGGCAGCGGCCGGAGCCGTTCGGAATGGCATTGCGCGGCGCGAAAGCGGCGGTGGACCCGCACGGGATCCTGAACCCCGGCGTGCTGCTGCCGCCCATGCGCCGGGAGGCCAGCCAGCGGTATCCCTGAACATGCCCCCTCGGGGGCATGAATGCGGCGTTACGTACCACCGGTGGTATGCAGCTTCACATTCATCGTGCTGACCGGCGGTCCTGCCGCCGCTGCGCCGCCCGGCCGGCGAGACAGGGCTTAGGCCAGGGTGAGGATCTCGTGGCCGCCCTCGGTCACCAGGATGGTGTGCTCGAACTGGGCGGTCCGCTTCCTGTCCCTGGTCACGGCCGTCCAGCCGTCCGGCCAGACGTCGTAGCTGATGCTGCCCAGGGTGAGCATCGGCTCGATCGTGAACGTCATCCCCGGCTCCATCACCACCTCGGTGTCCGGGTCGTCGAAGTGCGGCACGACCAGCCCGGAGTGGAACGTGGTCCCGATGCCGTGGCCGGTGAAGTCGCGCACCACGCCGTAACCGAACCGCCGGGCATAGGACTCGATCACCCGGCCGATGACGTTCAGCTGCCTGCCGGGCGCCACCACGCTGATGCCGCGCATCATCGCCTCGCGGGTGCGCTGCACGAGCAGCCGCGACTGCTCGTCCACGTTCCCCGCCAGGAACGTCGCGTTCGTGTCACCGTGCACGCCGCCGATGTACGCGGTGATGTCCACGTTCACGATGTCCCCGTCGGCGATGACCGTGTCGTCGGGGATGCCGTGGCAGATGACCTCGTTGAGGGAGGTGCAGAGCGACTTGGGATAGCCGCGGTAGCCCAGCGTGCTCGGGTAGGCGCCGCGCGACACCAGGTACTCGTGCCCGACCCGGTCCAGCTCGTCGGTGGTGACCCCCGGGACGACGTGGCGGCCCACCTCGGCCAGCGCCCGCGCCGCCAGCGTGCCCGCCACCCGCATCCGCTCGATCGTGTCCGCGTCCTTGACGTCCGGCTCGCCGAGCCTCGGGCGCTTCTTGCCGACGTACTCGGGCCGCGGGATGTCGGAGGGAACGTGCCGGACCGGGGAAAGCCGGCCGGGCTGGAGCATAGTTGCCATGTAATGGGATTCTAATCGGCATGAGCGAACAGCAGCGCTGGTACTTCTGCGTGAAGCACCAGACGGTCGAGCCCGAGGACGGCTGCCCGGCCAAGGACAGGCTGGGGCCGTATGCCACCAGGGAAGAGGCGGCGCACGCGCTGGAGAAGGTCCAGGAGCGCAACGAGGAGTGGGACGCGGCCGACGAGGACGGCGGCTGACCCGGACATGCCCGCGCAGCCCGTGCCGCTGCCGCAGTTCACCTCGGCGCCGCCGGTAGGGTGAAGGCAGCAGGAAGGGGCGGGCTTTGACCCACGATCTGCCGGGCAACCCCGGGCCAGCCGGCGACGGCGCCGGGCCGGGCGGCCACGGTGCCGGGCCGGGCGGGCACGGGCTGCCGGCGGCCGCCGAGGCGCGGATGGCCGAGATCCGCGGCAGCGGCACGTGGGGATCGTCGCTGTCGGCCGACGAGTTCGCCGCGATCCGCAGCATCGGATTCGAGCCCGTCGGCCAGGTGCTCGGCGCGGCGGTCTACAACATCGGCTACACCGGCGGGTTCGGCTGCCCGGGCGCGTGGGCGGGCTACGGCGGGTGGGTCACGCCCTACCGCAGCGTCACCCAGGTGTCGGGCCAGGGCGGCTACGGCTCGTTCGGCCCCCTGGTGGAGGCCATGTACGAGGCGCGCCGCGCCGCGATCGGCCGGATGACCGCAGAGTGCGCCGAGCTGGGCGGCCACGGGGTGGTGGGCGTCTCGCTCACCATCGGCCCGTTCCCGGCCGGCGGCCTGGAGTTCAAGGCGATCGGCACCGCGGTGAGGGCGCCGGGCGCGCCGCTGCCCAAGACCCCTTTTACCTCCGACCTGTCCGGGCAGGACTTCGCCAAGCTGATCATGGCGGGCTGGGTGCCGGCCGGGCTCGTGCTCGGCATCTCCGTCGGTGCCAGGCACGACGACTGGCTGACCACCGGCCAGACCCGGTGGGGCGTCGGCAACGCCGAGGTGACCGGGTACACCGAGCTGGTCAACGACGCGCGGCACGACGCGCGGGTCCAGCTGGAGGCGGACGTGCGGGCGCACGGGGCCGAAGCCGTGGTGATCGCCGACATGACCATGCGGATCCGCGAGCGGGAGTGCCCGTCGGTGCAGCATGGCCGCGACCACATCGCCGAAGTGACGATCATCGGGACCGCCATCGCCCGGTTCGCCCGAAAGCAGCGGCAGGAAGTACCGCGGGTTCTCCCGGTCCTCTCGCTCGACCCGCAGCGCCGCCAGGCCGCCCGGGTCCGGCTGGGGCGGACGCAGTGAACGCGGAAGCGGTGAACGCGGACGCGGTGAACGCGGACGCGGTGAACGCGGACGCGGCGATACGACGTGACCGAGGCAGCAGCATGAAGCCCAGGGAGACCGAATGACCGACCAGCAGGACACGGAGCTGAGCCCAGCGGAGGAGCATCACGCGCCGTCGGGGGTACCGCAGGACGCGATGCGCCGGCTGGCCGAGCTGCAGCCAGGGCGCGCCGGTGCCATCTTCACCTCGGACCTGTCGGTGAACGAGTTCCTGCTCGTCCGGGAGGCCGGCTTCCGGCCGCTGGGCCTGGTCCTCGGCAGCTCGATCTACCACGTGGGGCTGCAGCTGGGCCGGTGGAGCAAGAACCAGGAGCTCGACGTCCTGTCCCAGGCCATGTACCACGCCCGCGAGCTGGCCATGAGCCGGATGGAGGCCGAGGCGGACGAGCTGCGGGCCGACGGCATCGTCGGCGTCCGGCTGGACGTGGAGCTGAAGGAGTTCGGCAGCGACATCGCCGAGTTCGTCGCGATCGGTACGGCGGTGAAGGCGGACGAGGGAGCCGGCGGCGGCGGCGTCACGCAGTGGCGCAACAACAAGAACCAGCCGTTCACCTCGGACCTGTCCGGGCAGGACTTCTGGACGCTGATCCGGGCCGGCTACGCGCCGCTGGGCATGGTGATGGGCTCGTGCGTCTACCACATCGCGCACCAGCGGCTGGGCGGCGTGCTCGGCAACATCGGCAAGAACGTCGAGCTCGAGCAGTTCACCCAGGCGCTGTACGACGCCCGCGAGCTGGCCATGAGCCGGATGCAGGCCGAGGCCGAGGCGCTGGACGCCGAGGGCATCGTCGGGGTGCAGCTCCGCCAGCACAGCCACACCTGGGGCTCGCACACCACCGAGTTCTTCGCGATCGGCACCGCGGTGCGCCCGCTCCGCGCCGATCACATCATCGAGCGCCCCACCATGGTCCTCAGCCTGGACTCCTGACCGCTGAGGCCAGGCGGCGGCCTGGGGCCAGGCGGCGGTCCCGGCCGGCGAGCTACTCGGGCGGCGGGCCGCTGACGGTGTCCAGCAGCCTGGCCAGCCTGCTGCGCAGGCCGCGCAGCCCGGCCGGCTGGCCGGTGCCGGGCCGGGGGTCCCCGGCCGCGGCGCTGACCAGGTGCTGCGCCGCGTCGAAGGTGACCGGGTCGGCAGCGGCCCGCACGGTCAGCGCCTCGTGCGCCAGGTCCTCGAGCTCCCTGTCGCCCTGGCCGAGCGCGAGGATCACCGCCCCGGCCTTGCGCGCGTCGCTGACCCGCTCGAGCAGCGGCGCGGGCGCCGCCGATGGGCTGACCACGAACAGTGCCTCGCCGCGCTGCGCCGCCTCGAGCCGGTGCAGGCCGACCCGCAGGTGCTCGGGCGCGCCGGGCGGGGGCACCCACCGCACCAGCGTAGGGGCGAGCTCGGGAATGCCGGCGAACCGGCTCTCCTCGTCGAGGTGCGCGGCGAGGTGCCAGGGCTCCTCGTCGGGCGTGCCGACAAGGAGCAGCCCGCCGGGCGTGCGGGCACTCGAGCGCAGCACCCGCGCGAACGCCCGCGTCCGCTCCAGCCAGCCGGTGGGGGCGAGCAGCGCGCGCAGCGCGGCCACCTGATCGGCATCCACCCGCCCATCGTGCCCTACCGCGCTCCGCTGCGCACCAGCACTGCCTGTAATCGAGCCAGCACACAGGGTGTGTAGCGGGGCAAACCCGCCCGGTTCCGCGGCGCCGGGACGGGCAATGGCACGATGGAGCCCGTGACCCCACCTGAGACGCCTGCAGCGAACAGCAGCCCCGGCGCAGCCGGGCAGCCACCGGATCCCGGCCTGGCCGCGATGGTGATCGGCATCCTCGGCGGCACCGGCGACCAGGGCCGCGGGCTGGCCCGCAGGTTCGCCCTGGCGGGCCATCGCGTGATCATCGGGTCCCGGCAGGCCGAGCGCGCCGCCTCAGCCGCCGCCGAGCTCGGCACCGAGCTCGGCATCGAGGGCGCCGCCAACGCGGAGGCGGCCCGCCAGGCCGGCATCGTGATCGTCGCGGTGCCGTGGGACGGCCACCGGGACCTGCTGGCCGCGCTGGCCGGCGATCTCGCCGGGAAGATCGTCATCGACTGCGTGAACCCGCTCGACTTCGACGCGCGCGGCTGCCGCCCGCTGCCCGTCCCCGAGGGCAGCGCGGCCGAGCAGGCCGCGGCCGTGCTGCCCGGCAGCCGGGTGGTCGGCGCCTTCCACCACGTGTCGGCGGTGCTGCTGCTCGATCCCGAGGTCACCGAGTTCGACCTGGACGTGCTCGTGCTCGGCGACGACCGGCAGGCCACCGACCTGGTACAGGCGCTGGCCGCGCGCATCCCGGGCATGCGCGGCGTCTACGCCGGCCGGCTCCGCAACTGCGGCCCGGTCGAGGGGCTGACCGCGAACCTGGTCTCGATCAACCGCCGGTACAAGGCGCACGCCGGCATCCGTATTACCGATATATAGATTCCCGAACGTGCACGACGGGCCGGACCCGTCGCCTGGCACGCCGGGGCCCGGCCCCGGGGGCCTCAGCGGTACGCTGCCTCAGCGGTAGGAGTACTCCTCGGAGGGGAACGCGCCGGAGATCACGTCCTGCGCGTACTGGCTGGCCGCGTCGCGCAGCGTCCCGGCCAGGTCCGCGTACTTCTTCACGAACTTGGGCACGCGCGGTGACAGCCCGGCCATGTCCTGCCAGACCAGCACCTGCGCGTCGGTGCCCGGGCCTGCGCCGATCCCGATGGTCGGAATCGACAGTGACCCGGTCACCCGGGCGGCCAGCGACGCGGGCACGGCCTCGAGCACCACGCTGAACGCGCCGGCTGCCTCCAGCGCCTTGGCGTCGTGCAGCAGCCGCTCGCCGTCCTCGCCGCGGCCCTGCACGCGGTAGCCGCCGAAGGCGTTGACCGACTGCGGCGTCAGCCCGAGGTGGCCCATCACGGGTATCCCGGCCGCTACCAGATCCTCGACCTGGCGGATCACCCGGTCGCCGCCCTCGAGCTTCACCGCGTGCGCGCCGGTCTCCTTCAGGAACCGGACCGCCGTGCTGAGCGCGGCCTCGGGGGAGACCTGGTAGGAGCCGAACGGCAGGTCGGCGACGACCATGGCGCGGCTGGTGGACCGGACGACGGCGGCGGTCAGCGGGATCAGGTCGTCCACGGTGACCGGGATGGTCGTCTCGTGCCCGTACACCACCATGGCGGCGGAGTCGCCGACGAGCAGCACGGGTATCCCGGCCTCGTCGAACACCCGGGCCGTCAGCGCGTCATAGGCGGTGAGCATGGGCCATTTCTCGCCGCGGCCCTTGGCCGCCGCGATGTCCCGCACGGTGATCCTCCGCCCGGCCTTGCCGCCGTAGAGGGGTTCTGGCGCAGTGCCTGTCGTGGCCATGCCACCCGGAAGAGAAGTCATGACAATCCTCCTCGCCTCGAGGCGCCCTGCTGGCGTCCCCGGACGACTCGATCATCGCACGGCGTCCGCGCCGGCGCGAGACGGCGGCGGCCGAAAATTCGGATGACTCCGGGAATGTTTATCGATACGATCCGGTTCCGTATCGATAGTGGCCACGGTCCGGAACGCGGCCGCGCCCTCTTTTGCAGCTCAACATCGCCGGCGGACCCGATCTTCCCGGATCGGGGGAACCGCTACATGATCCCGAAGGGAACCATGGACAAGCAGATGATCTACCGGCGCCGCTGGGGAATCCTCAGCGTGCTGATCGTCGGACTGCTAGCCATCGTCATCGACAACACCGTCCTGAACGTCGCCCTGAAGACGATCGCGCAGCCGCGCGGCGGGCTCGGCGCCAGCCAGAGCCAGCTCGAATGGGCGATCAACTCCTACACCCTGGTCTTCGCCGGCCTGCTGTTCACCTTCGGGGTGATCGGCGACAGGTTCGGCCGCAAGCGGCTGCTCATGATCGGCCTGGTGCTATTCGGCATCGGGTCGCTGCTGTCGGCCTACGCACACTCGCCCGACCAGCTCATCGCCGCCCGCGCCGCGATGGGATTCGGCGGCGCCGCGGTCATGCCGCAGACCCTGTCCATCATCTCGAACGTGTTCGAGCCGGCCGAGCGCGCGAAGGCGATCGGCATCTGGGCGAGCGCCGTGGGCATCGGGATCGCGACCGGCCCGGTGCTCGCCGGGCTGCTGCTCTCGCGCTTCTGGTGGGGCTCGGTCTTCCTGATCAACGTGCCGGTGGTGGTGCTCGGCGTGATCGCCGTCGCCATCCTGGTCCCCGAGTCGCGGAACCCCGACCCGGGCAAGATCGACTACCTCGGCGTGCTGCTGTCCGTGGCCGGCCTGGTCGCCGTGGTCTACGGCATCGTCCAGGGCGGCGACACCGGCTCCTGGCTGCGCGGCGACGTGCTCGGCCCGCTGTTCGGCGGCCTGGCCATCCTCGGGATCTTCGCCTGGCACGAGTCCCGCATCTCCCACCCGTCGCTGGACGTCCGGCTGTTCGCCGACCGTCGGCTGTCCGCCTCGGTGGGCGCGATCGGGCTGCTGTTCTTCGGCATGGGCGGCGTGTTCTTCTTCACCACCTTCTACCTGCAGAACGTCCGCGGCTTCAGCGCGCTGGACGCCGGCCTGCTGACCGTGCCGTTCGCGGCCGGCCAGCTGCTGCTCGCGCCGCGCAGCGCGAGGCTTGTCCAGCGGTACGGCGCCAAGGTCGTCGGCACGACCGGCATGGTCGTGATGGCGGCCGCCCTGGCCGGATACGGGCTGCTGGGCACCACGACGCCGATCTGGGTGCTGGCCGTGATCTTCGCCATCCAGGGCGCCGGGGTGGGCGTCGCCATGCCGTCGGCCACCTCCTCGGTGATGGACGTGCTGCCGCGGGAGCGGGCTGGCGCGGGCTCCGCGCTGACCAACACGTCACGCCAGGTCGGGGTGGCGCTCGGCGTGGCCGTGCTCGGCTCGATCCTCGCCCAGGCCTACCGCAGCCAGCTGCAGCCCAGCCTGTCGGGCCTGCCGCCGGCGGTGCGGACCGCGGCCAGCCAGTCGATCGCCGCCACCCAGGCGACCGCGCAGCACCTCGGCGCCGCTGGCCGTAACCTGCTCGCCCCCGCGGACGCGGCGTTCACCAGCGCGATGCACGTCACCACGGTGGTCGCGGCGCTGATCGCGCTGGCCGGCGCGCTCGTGATGCTGCGCTGGATGCCGGGCCTGCGGCGCGCGGAGAACGTCCCGGTGGCGGCCGGTGACGTGCCTGCCGACCACGGCGAGCTGGCCGTGGAGCGCGCGGGCGTGGAAGGATAATGGGGTTATGCGCCAGGCAGAAGTCTTGCCCGCCCCGGCTGACGAGCGGGTTGCCGCTCGCCGGCCGGGGCGCCCGCGCAGCGAGCGCGCCGAGCGCGCCATCCTGGACGCCGCGCTGGAGCTGTTCGCCGAGTCCGGGGTCGCCGGCGTGTGCATCGAGGCCGTCGCCGCCCGGGCCGGCGTGGGCAAGGCCACCATCTACCGGCGCTGGGCGGGCAAGGAAGATCTGCTTCTCGACGCGCTGGCCCTGCTGAAGTCTCCGCTGCCCGAGCCGGGCGGCGAGTCGGTGCGTGAGGATCTCATCGCGATGCTCCGGGTGATGTGCCAGGATTCTGCGGATCCGGTGCGGATGCGGCGGTACGCGCTGCTGATGGGCGAAGGCGAGAAGTACCCGAAGATCCTCCAGCGGTACAAGGGGACCGTGGTCGAGCCGCGCCGGGAGATGATCAGGTCGGTGGTGCGCCGCGGGATCGCCACCGGGGAGCTGCGGCCGGACGCCGACGTCGAGGTCGCGATGTACCTGCTCATGGGCGCGGTGATGGCCCGAGGCAAGCACGACGCGGAGCAGATCCCGGCCGACTACCCCGAGCGGGTCGTGGACGAGGTGCTGCTCGGCCTGGCGCCGCGCTGACCCAGGATGCGGCAGATCGAGGCCTCGTCGCACGTTGCCGGGTCGGTACCAGCGGCGGTCCGGGCGAGTTCCCGCAGCAGCGCCCGGGTATCCCGCAGCTCGCGGAGCCGGCGCTCGACGTCAGCGAGACGCCTGTCGATGACGGTTGCGACGTGGGCGCAGGGCGGCCGTCCGCTGTCGCGGATCGCTATGACGTCGCGGATCTCGGCCAGGGTGAGCCCGGCGGCCTGGGCGCTGTGCACGAATCCGAGCCGCGCCGCCGCGCCGTCGGGGTAGTCGCGGTAGCCCGATGCGGTCCGGGGCGGCTCCGGCAGCAGCCCGGCCTGCTCGTAGAACCGGATCGTCTTGGGCGTGGTTCCCGCAGCTGCGGCGAGGGCTCCGATGCGCATGCCGTCATGCTACGTCTTGACCTTCCAGTGCACTGAAACGTCTAGCGTGTGGGCAGGAAGGCCCGGGCGGAGGAGGCAGCGATGCTGGTGCAGGTGCTCATCGTGCCGGACTGTCCCAGCGGCCGGCAGCTCGACGAGCGGCTGGCCGCAGTCCTGGCCGGGCGCGCCGACGTGACGCTGGAGCGCAGGGTGATCGGCACCGCCGCGGAGGCGGAGGCGTGGGGCATGCACGGCTCGCCGACACTGCTGGTTGACGGGCGTGATCCTTTCGCCGCGCCGGGCACGTCCGCGAGCCTGTCGTGCCGCCTGTACCGCGGTGCCGACGGGCGGCTGCAGGTCGCTCCCTCGGCGGAGGAACTGCGCCGGGTCCTCGGCGCCCCCGCCGAATGCTGCGGGAACCCGGCGCAGGCCGCGCCGGCCTGCGGAGCGGCACGCACCAGCGGAGCGGTGCGGGCCAGCCGGGGCGCACCGGCCAGCCGGGCCGCACAGGCCAGCCGGGCCGCACAGGCCAGCCGGGCCGCACAGGCCAACCGGGCCGCACAGGCCAGCCGGGCCGCACAGCGGCCAACCGGGCCGGTCGGGGCCGGGTCGCCCCGGTGGAGCGCGGCTGGCGGTCGGTTCAGCAGGCCGTGCTCCGGGCGTTCGCGGAGACCGGCCGCGCGCCGCGGGCCGCCGTGCTGGAGCAGGCCGCCGCGCCGTTCGGCGTGCCGGCCGCCCAGGTGCTGGCGGAGCTGGCCGCCGAGGACTTCCTCACCCTGGACGGCACCGGGAAGATCGTGGCGGCGTACCCGTTCTCTGCGGTGCCGACCGGCGTCGAGGTGATCCTGCCCGGCGGGGTCCGCGCAGCCGCGATGTGCGCGATCGACGTGCTGGGCATACCCGCGATGCTCGGCACCGACGCGGTCATCGAGTCGCAGGACCCGGTGAGCGGCGACCCCGTCCGGGTGCGCTTTCAGGATGGCGTCGCGACCTGGGAGCCGCGGACGGCGGCCGTGTTCTACGGCGCCCGGCCGGAAATGGGTCCCTCAGCAGACGTCTGCTGCGGGTACCTGCGGTTCTTCGCCACCCGCGCGACGGCCGGGGCGTTCGCCGCCGCCCACCCCGAAGCCGGCGGGGAGATCCTGGGCCAGTCCGCCGCCCAGCAACTCGGTGAGCAGATCTTCGGCCCACTGCTGACCGCGGCCCGCTGAGCCGTTAGCCGCAGCTGAGGCGGGCTATCTGCGGGGTTGCGGTGGCGTAAGCGATGCTCTGAATTGTGCCGACGGCCCAGACGTTGTCCGGGCCGGTACCGCCCATCCCCGAGTACAGGGAGACCTGGCCGAACTCCTGCGGTCCGGGCACCGGAGTCTTCGTCCATGTGCTGCCGTCCCAGTGCAGGAAGACACCGGGTGCGCCCAGGCCAAATTGGCCGTCTGCCCACACGTCTGCGGGGGAGGCGGCGTAGACGCCGTACAGGATGGCATTGCCGACGCCCGGCAGGTTGGGCACGACGCTCCACTTGAGGCCGTCCCAGTGCTCGACCAGCGGGACGGCCAGGCCGGTCAACTGAACGGTCTTGCCGCCGACCGCCCAGATATCGCTGCTGCTGGCCGCGCTGAGCCTGTAGAGGGCCGCCGGGTGCACCGTGGCAGGAAGCGCGGGCGCCGGAACGATGCTCCAGGTGGTGCCGTTCCAGTGCTCGAAGAAGGGGATGCCGCTGCCACGGCCGTCGCTCTGCCCGCCGGCCGCCCAGATGTCCGTGGGTGACACGACGGTGAGGCTGTGGAGTGAGGTGCCCAGCCTCGAGGCGGCGGGGTTGGGGACGATGCTCCACTGGCTACCGTCCCAGTGCTCGATCAGGGCCCCGGTCGGCTCGGCCCCCGCAGGGACGCCGACGGCGGCCTTGTAGAAGTACCCGGCGGCCCAGGCGCTGCGTGCGGACTGCGAGGCGAGGCCGCCGACCGCGAGTCCTTCGGTCATCGGCTGCGGGGACACGGCGAGCGGGACGGCGGTCCACCTGCGGTCGTGCCAGCGCTCGGCGGTGGTGTTCACGCCGCCGGCCGGGAAGAATGGGGCGAGTACCCACCCGTCTGAGGCGGAGTCAAACGAGCCGCCGCCGCCGAACTGGGCCGCGTAGGGCGCCTGCGGGATCTGTGCCGAGGCGGCGACGGACTTGCCGTTCCAGCGCAGAGCCCACGGTTGCCTCGGGAGGTCCACCTCGCCGGAGAACAGGACATCGCGGCGAGAAAGCGCGCTCATCGATACGACTGCGGCGCTGGGGCCGGGCGCGGTGGGCGTGGTCACGAGCTTCCATGACGGGCTGCAGGAGCGGGCCTGACTGGCTGTCGGCGCGGCGGCACCCGCAGCGGTGACGGCGCCTGCGCCACTGACGGGGAGAAGCGTGGTGACCGCAAGCGCGGTGACGGCGAGGACGGTGGTCGTTCGGCTTATTCGCATGAGTGGTCCTCCTAGAAAGCACCGGTGCCGTCGGGGGTGCCCCAGCCTGTGGGCCCGTCGTAGCCCTTCACAGCGGTGCACAGGTAGCTGCCGCCGCAGTCGCCGTTGGACCCGGACGTGACGTCAAACAGGCTGCGGTGGCGGGCGTACAGATAGCCGCCCGGGGTGATGGCGGCGGTGTTGCCTGCCAGTGCGTACACGCCGGCGACCAGCGGGGAGGCGACGCTGGTCCCGCCCACGTAAACCCAGCCGCCGTAGCTATAGGTGTCGTAGACGGCGACCGGGGTATTGGGGTCGGCGACGGCCGCCACGTCGGCGACCGTGCGCTTGCCGCACAGCCGGTCTTTCTGCCAGGACGGCTTGGCCACGTAGGCTGAGCAGCCGGAGCCGCCTCCTTGCCAGGCGGTTTCTGCCCAGCCGCGGGGGGTGGCCGACCTGTAGAGGGTGGTGCCGCCAACCGCGGTCACGGTGCTATAGACGGCGGGCACGGACACGCCGAAGCCTGAATCGCCGGACGAGGCGGTGATGGCGATGCCTGGGTGGTGGAAGTGCCGGGCGTAGGGGAGCTCGGTGTTGTACTCGGGCGCACCCCAGCTATTGGAAATGACGTTTGCGCCCAGGGCAGCAGCCTTGTCCTCGGCGGCGCCAAGGCTGGCGGTCGTGTTGTTGTTGGCCTCGACGAGCAGGATGTGGCAGGTGGGGCAGGCGGCGGAGGCCATGTCAAGGTCGAGAGACTCTTCCAGCGCCCAGCCGGCATCCGCGGCGGGCGGAGTGCTGCCGCCTTTCTGGTTGACCTTGCGGAAGCACCCCGAGCTGGACGTGCACGGCGGCAGCCCGTTGGCGGCCCGGTAGGCGGCCAGGTCCGCGGCGGCGTTCGGGTCGTCATAGGCGTCCACGATGGCGATGGTCTGCGGGGCGCCCGGCAGCGCCGAGGGCAGCTTGTATGCGGCTCGCAGGTCGGCAGCCGTGTAAGCGTGCAGGCCGTCCGCCGCGGCCGCCGTCCTGGTCAGCGCCCGTCCGGCCGCATTGGCGTCGATGATCGCCAGGCAGGCAGCGCGGCCACTGGCCGGGGCGGCGCAGGCATGTCGCTGGGTCACCTGGCCGACGGCGGGCACCGCTAGGCGGGTGAGGCCGTAGGCGCGGATGATCGTCTGCTGCACCGTGTTCCCGGCGCCGTCGCGGGCAGTCACCCGCAGCGACACGAACCCGGTGGTGCCGGCCAGTGGCGGCTGGCTGATGGTGGTGGCGAACTTCCCGCCGCCGAGGCTGGCCGCGGCCTGCGGCGCGGTCCAGGTCTTCCCGTCATCGAACGACGCGGAAACGGTCGCGGTAACCCCAGACGGGGGGGTCTCGTTCTGCTGGTGAGAGACGGTGAAGGCGATGCGGAACGGCGCGCCCGCCGTCGCCTGCGACTTATCGTTCAGCGCCAGGTCGTAGTTGATGAACAGCAGCGGCAGGAACTCACAGGCCCGGGTGGTATCCGGCGCACACTCCTCGGTCTTGGGAAGCGCCGCCGCTGTGTCTGCCGGGCCGGAGCGGAACGTCCAGTTCGTGTCATTGGAAGCGGTCGTGTCACCGTTACGGGTGTCGGTCCAGTCCAGCCGGTAGGTGGCGGCCGTGGGCAGCAGCGGCAGGTCGAGGCCGAACGGGTTGAGGTGGCCGGTCGCCCAGCTCTTTGACGTGAGGGCGAGCACGTGATTGCGGTAGAAGCTCAGCTCGCTCGTCAGATCCTGGCCGTCGGGGTAGGTCACGCTGTAGTGGGCTGGGTCTGAGTCGCCGTACGGGCTGAGGTAGAGCATGCCGTTGTTGTCCTGGCGGCACGCCGCGCAGACCGTCAGCATCGGGTTGCCCGTGTAGCTGAACTGGCCAGCCTGCGCGGGCCAGTCGGCAGGCGACGGTGCCAGCGGCGCCTTGTTCCAGGTCTCGCTGATCTGCTGGCCCGGGCTGATCGCGCGGATAGCATCCCAGCGGCGCGTGCAGTCGTCGGCGTTGAACGCGGACGCCCAGCGGTCGAGTTCCGGATCACTGGAGTACCAGTAGTCGGTGCGGTTGCCGAGCGGCACGCCGAAACCCAGCTCCAGGTTGCTGCCCCACGGCTGGTACACGAAGTCGATCAGCAGTGGCGGGCAGCCGAGGGCGCCGGACGGGCTGCGGTTGAGCGACTCGTGCAAGGCGGTCAGGCGGCTCTTAGGGACCGTATAGCTCAGCGAGGACGGGATGCTGCCGGCGTGCGTGAAGCTGAACAGGTACGTCGGCTGCGACGTCGTGCCCGGCGTTCCGGGTATCGCGTTGGTCAGGAACGTATACGCGTCGAACCCGAAGATGCCCTTGGTGACCGCGTTTGTCGGCGTCGCCGAGAGCTCCGAGGCGGAGTAGCCATCCCCTGACACCGAGACGAGCCCGAGCACGAGGCTGCTGAACCCGCCCACCTGCACGCCGCCGCCTGCCGCGCTCGTGCGGGTGAACCCGAGGATGTCTTCGCGCACGGAGGTCGCAGTGGGCGAGTCCAGGGTCGCGCTGTACTGCCGGGCCGTACGCGCGTCCAGGGTGATCGTCTGATTCGAGTCGACTGTGACCTGCGGCTTCACCACCAGGGCCGCATCAGTCCCCCGGATGGTGCCGGCGTGCGGGGTCACGATGCTGACGGCGATGCTGTAGGTGCCATCGGGCACGCTGAAGCTGACCGGGCCCGCTACGCCCGGGTAATTGAGCAAGAACATGCCGAGCCTGGCATCGTTGACGTTCTGCACGAAACCAAGGGCCGTGCCCGGGTTTCCGTTCTCGCCGGTGAAATTGAGCGTCAGGGTGTGGTAGCGCAGTCCCTTGCCCGCCGGCCCGGCCAGGGCCGTGGCCTGGGGCAGCGGCGCGGGGAGCGCGGGGGCGCCCGGCGGCGGGGCGAGGCTGATCCGGGTGATCCCGGACAGCCGGCCGGCTGGCACCGGCGAGTGCCCGGTCCGGCTGGACCGCCACTGGCTGGCCAGCAGCTGTCCCAGCCGCCCCGCCTGAGCCTCGGAGACTGCCGCCGTCGCGGTTCCTGCTGAGACCCGGGTGATGTGAACGCCCGCCAGGTTCACCCGTGCGGGCGCGCCGCTGTATCCGATCTTCACCGGCAGGGCGGAGCTGTGCGCGTCATCTAGCCGGGCGCGCACCAGGTAGCTGACGTCGAACAGCCGCGGGTCCAGGGTCGAGCCCAGATAGGGCACCGCCTCGTCGGGGACGACGTACTGGTCTCCCGCCCAGGTGAACCGGACGAACGTCGAGGAGGCCAGCCTGGCCCCGGCCGAAGCGGCCGGGGCCGTGATCGTCGCGCTCTGCTGGCCGCCGGGCGTCACGTCGAGGCGGACCCGGTCGCCGGTGATGAGCGTGACCGTTGAACTCGGCGCAAGGGGCGCCGTTACGGCCTGAACGCCGCCGGGCGGACCGCCGGGATTCAACGGGCCGGGCGGGTTTACTGTCACGCGCACGGCACTGCCAGGACTGCCGCTCCCGGCTGACGTGCCGGCAGCGGCACCGGAAACGGTGTAGGCGCTCAGCCCTGCGACAAGCGCTAGAGCGGCGCCTGCCACGCCCAAGCGGGACGCCCGCGCCCGCGGCAGGTCCCGCAGCCTTGCTGGTGCCACTCGCGACCTGGTCACAACTTCGTCTCCTGTCGGTCAGGGGGGCCCACGGGCCGGGGCCCTCGGTCGGGGCCGGAAGATGCGGTCAGATCGTGGGACCTACAGTGGTTCGAATTCGTCGTGTGCCCCGGTGTCCGTTGGGGAGTCGGCGGCACTGGCCGGGCCGGCGAGCCCGGGGGCGGGTTCCTCGCGTGATCCGGTGGGCGGGGTAGCCGGCCGGGATTCTCATCACTTTCGGCATGAGCACGGCCGGGCCGGGCGCTGGCTGATTCGGTCATCGGCTGTACTCCGCAACGTCGGTGTGCGTTCGAAGTCTCGGCCCGCGGCAGCCTGGCTGACGATCCGGGAAATCACCCGAAAAATAAATGTCGGCCCGTCTGGCACGTGCTACCCGGCTGCGGCATCCGGCTGCCCGGCCGGCACCATGCCAGCCCCGATCGCGCTGACTGCCAGGGCGGTGCGGGAGCTGACCTTGAGCTTGCGCCTGGCCGCGCCCACGTGACCCTCGACCGTCTTCGGCGACAGGAACAACATCCGGGCAATCTCCCTGTCGGTCTTCCCGGTGGCCAGCAGGCGCACGACCGCCAGCTCACGCGGGGACAGCTGGTTGCCGTAGCTGGGCCTGCCCGCTCCCGCCCGCCGGACTTTCACCCCGTTGTCGCGCAAGCTCCGCGCGACCCGGTCGGTATCTGCGGTCGCGCCGAGCTCGGACAGCCCGTGCATAACCTCGGTCAGCACGGCCAGGCCGGTATCACTCTTGCCCGCCGCGAGCAGGCAGCGGGCCTGCTGCTCGCGAGCCAGCAGCGTGTCGTATGGCCGGGGTAGCGCCTCCCAGGCGGCGGCCGTGCGCGCGAACAAGCTCGCCGCGCGGGCGTGCTCGCCGCGGCTCGCGGTCAGGATCGCCCGGCACAGGGCCAGTGCAGCCCGGGGCGCGGGCGCGTTACGGCCGCGCAGCCCCCGGGCGAACGCGGTCACGAGGCGGGCGGCATCGTCGGCCCTCCCGGCAGCGCCCAGCGCCATGACCCGTGCGGGAGCCAGTTCGGTGGCCCACAGCCAGATCCCCTTACCGGCCACGACGCCGATCGGCTCTTCCGTCACTCGCAAGGCGTCGCCGACCCGGCCGCTGGCCAGCCGCAGCCTGGCCAGCGCTGCCGCTGGTTCCATGCAACAGTTCACGGCACCGAGTCGGCGAGCTGCCTCATGAGCGGCCTGGAAGCACTCCTCAGTCCGCGCTTGTTCGCCCGTGGCGCCCTGCAGCAGCCCGGTGACGAGAGCCGCCTCCAGCCGTGTCATTGACTGGATGTCCTGGTTGTCGGCCAGGGCACTCGCGCGCTCGGTCAGCCTGTCCCATGTGCCGGTGAACCAGTCCAGATGGATTTGGGTAACCAAGAATCTCATCCTGCAGGCGCGAGTACTGGTGGCTGGTGGCGAGGTCCAGTGCCTTCGCGAGCCGCCGCCCGGCCTCGTCGTACCGGCCCCACCTCATGGCAAGGTCACCGATATTCAAGTGGCCACGCGTGATCTGCGCGCCGTCCCGGTCAGCGGGCGGATCGTCGGGGATCCCGGCCGCTTCCTCCCACCCATCCTCGTCTCCCAGCAGGAGCAGTGCGCTCATTCGGTCGACCCTGAAGCGCAGGCGATCCGCCGACGGTATTGTTACCATCACGTCCGCCGCGCGCCGCAGCCACCGCCGGTGCACCTGCGCCGGCCAGCGGGTATTGTGCGGCCAGCCGAGGATCATCATGGCCCGGGCAGCCTCGATTGAGTCGTGTCCCAGGTGCGGAATGGCCCGCTCCAGCTCGATCCGGCCCATGGCGAGATCGCCCATCGCGGTGAGCACCCGGCCGAGCTGGAACCGGATTGCCGCCTTCTCGGCCGCCCCGGAGGTTCCGGCGCCAAGGAGGGACCTCAGGGTCCGGGCCAGGTCGCGGATGGGGATCGGCCCGACAGACGAGTCCAACGGGATCTTGTTGGTGAGGCGGATCATGGACCCGGCAGGCAGGCCGGCGTTGACTACCAGGTCATGCAGCAAAGCAGCGGCCGCTGCCTCATCTCCGGAGGCCAGCGCGAGGTCGGCGGCCTGCTCGGCGTACCTGCACCAGCTGCTCGTTTCGCTGGCCTCGCGGAAATGGCGCGCGAGCCGGGTCACGGGAAGCGGCGAACAGTCCTCGAGCGCGTGGCCGGCGCGCAGGTGCAGCGCCCGGCGGTCCGGCCCCGGGATCGCCTCGTACACCGCCCGGCCTGCCAGCACGTGCCGGAATGCCAGCAGCCCGCGGTCGTGCTCAGCCAGCAGCCCGGAGCCGAGGGCCTCGGCCAGGCCCGCCCTTACCCGTTGCGCCGGAAGCCCGGCGATGACGGCTAGCGTTCCCTCCGGCCCTGGATCGGTGAGAACGGCCGCAGCCCGGATCACGGCGTGCCCATCAAGGCTGAGCCGCCCGGCGCGCTCAAGCACCGAATCGCGGATGGTAGGCGGAACGGCGATCTCCGCCAGGTGGCGGCGCACCCACCCGCCGTCGCGGCGGCACACGTCGCCCCTGTCGCCCATCAGGCGGACCGATTCCTCCACCGCCAGCGGGACTCCGTCGGTGCGCTCGCGCACGAACGCGGCGAACTCCGCTGAGACCGGCGCCCCGGCAAGCATCGACGACATCAGCCCGGCAGTGGCGCCCACATCCAGCGGGCGGAGCACGAGCCGCAGGCGCGTCGTGCCCGTCGGCCGCAGCGACGACAGCCGGAGCAGCAGCGACCCCGCTGGCACGTCCTCCGGGCGGTAGGTCACCACCACGCTCACCTGCTGCGGCTGGCGAGAGACCAGGAACAGCAGGAACTCCAGGGTGGCCTCATCGGCCCAGTGCACGTCTTCGGCCACGAGCACAGCCATCTCCAGGCAGCCGAGCAACTCGGCCAGCGCCCGGAACAGCCGGTGCCTGGCCGCGGGCGCGTCCTCAGCAGCCTCAGGTGTGCACGGGAGGCCGTCAGCCCACTCGGGGAACAACGGCCGAAGCGTCCCAGCCAGCGCGCTCAGCCGCAGACCCGTCACGTCGTCAGTGGCCTGGCGTATCGCGTCCACCACGGGGCCGAGAGTGCATGGCTGGCGGAACGGCGGGCAGCTGGCCACAAATGCCCGCCGCGCCCGGCCTTCCGCAGAGGCCAGGTATTCCTGCAGGAGCCTGCTCTTGCCGATCCCGGCCTCGCCCTCGATCAGCACCACGGCCGGCGGCGCGGCCAGCGCGCGCCCGAGCGCGGCCATGTCCTGCTCACGGCCCACGAAACCGGGCGGCATCATCATCGGCTGGCGGTCAGCGTCGCTACGTTCGGTAACCGCTCTTCTGGCCATCGTCGGCTCCCTTGTCATGCATCACGCTGCTCAGTGAATTATCCGTATATCACCCGCAACACGCCAGCACGCTCCGTTACGCTCACGTCCAAGCGGCCCCGTGTCAAACGGCCAGCGCAATACCAGTACCCCGGGTGTGCGGCCCGCTGCTGGCCGCGTCCCCCTGACCCGCCGTGTCGGTGCGTGCTGGTACGAATGACGGCATGGCCGACGATGCCGGCGAGATGGCCGGGAACCAAGGGGACCACGAGACGGGTCCGCTGCGCGATGAGGCGGAAGCCTGCCTGCGGGCCCTGGCCGGCCCGCACGCGCGGCTGCGCGAGGAACAGTGGACCGCGATCAGGGCCCTGGTCGAGCAGCACCGCCGCGCGCTGGTCGTGCAGCGCACGGGGTGGGGCAAGTCGGCCGTCTACTTCACCGCGACCGCGCTGCTGCGGGCCCGCGGCGCCGGGCCGTCGGTCATCGTCTCCCCGCTGCTGGCTCTCATGCGCAACCAGATCGACGCCGCGGCGCGGGCGGGAATCCGCGCCCGCACGGTGAACTCGGCCAATATCGCGCAGTGGGAGGACGTCTACGCCGAGGTGGCGGCCGGCGAGGTGGACGTGCTGCTGGTCAGCCCGGAGCGGCTGAACAACCCCGGCTTCCGCGACCAGGTGCTGCCCAAGCTGACCGCCGCGGCCGGGATGCTGGTCGTGGACGAGGCGCACTGCATCTCCGACTGGGGCCACGACTTCCGGCCCGACTACCGGCGGCTGCGCACCCTGCTGGACGAGCTGCCGGATGGCGTCCCGGTCCTCGCCACCACCGCGACCGCCAACGCCAGGGTCACCCGCGACGTCGCCGAGCAGCTCGGCGCGGGCACCGACGCGGAGGCGCTCGTGCTGCGCGGCCCGCTGGACCGGGAGAGCCTGCGGCTGGCCGTCGTGCGGCTGGCCGGCCCGCAGCAGCGCCTCGGCTGGCTGGCCGAGCACCTCGGCGAGCTGCCTGGCTCGGGCATCATCTACGCGCTGACCGTGGCCGCCGCGCACGAGACCGCCGCCTTCCTGCGCGAACGCGGTCATGAGGTCGCCGCGTATACCGGGAAAGATGATCATTCCGAACGGGCAGGCGCCGAAGATGCGCTCCTGAATAACAAGCTGAAGGCGCTGGTCGCGACCAGCGCGCTCGGCATGGGGTTCGACAAGCCCGACCTGGGGTTCGTGGTGCACGTCGGAGCTCCGCAGTCACCGGTCGCGTACTACCAGCAGATCGGCCGGGCCGGGCGCGGCGTGGACCGGGCCGAGGTGATCCTGCTGCCCGGCCGGGAGGACGCCGACATCTGGGCCTACTTCGGCTCGCTCGCTTTCCCGCCGGAGCCGGCCGTGCGCGGCACGCTCGACGCGCTGGCCGAGGCCGGCAGGCCGCTGTCCACCGCCGCGCTGGAGGCCAGGATCGACCTCAGCCGCGGCCGGCTGGAGATGATGCTCAAGGTGCTCGACGTGGACGGCGCGGTCCGCCGGGTCAGCGGCGGCTGGGCCGCGACCGGGCGCCCGTGGGCCTACGACCGGGACCGCTACGCGCGGGTGGCGGCGGAGCGGTCCCGCGAGCAGCAGGCGATGCTCGGCTACATCGCCACCGGCGGCTGCAGGATGGAGTACCTGCGCCGCGAGCTGGATGACCCGGCCGCCGCCGCGTGCGGGCGGTGCGACAACTGCACCGGCCGGCACTGGCCGGAGGAGGTCTCGCCGGCCGCAGCCGCGGCCGCCCGCGAGCGACTGCTCCGCCCGGGGGTGGAGGTGACGCCGCGGAAGATGTGGCCGGCCGGCATGAACGAGCTGGGCATCGACGTCGCCGGGAAGATCCCGGCGAGCTTGTCGGCCGAGCCGGGCCGCGCCCTGGGCCGCCCGACCGACCTCGGCTGGGGGCCCAGGCTGCGCGCCCTGCTCGCCGTCAACGCACCCGACGACGCGGTGCCCGGTGACATCGTCGAGGCCATGGTCAGGGTCCTGGCCGCCTGGGACTGGGCGCAGCGCCCCGCCGGAGTGATCACCATGGCGTCCCGGTCCCGGCCGCGGCTCATCGAGAGCCTCGGCACGCGGATCGCCGAGATCGGGCAGATGCCGTACCTCGGCCGTCTCGAGTACGCCGCCGGCCCCGGATCCGCGCGCCCGGCCGCACAGCAGCACAACAGCGCCCAGCGGCTCCGCGCGTTGTGGGATGCGCTCGCCGTCCCCGGATCGGTCGCCGCCGCGGCGGCCGCGCTCACCGGTCCGGTGCTGCTGGTGGACGACCGGATCGACACCGGCTGGACGATGACCGTCGCGGCCAGGCTGCTCCGCGAGGCCGGTGCGGCCGGCGTGCTGCCCCTGGCCCTCGCCGTCAGCACCGGATGAATCGGAGGTCGCTATGAAGCCCGATGACGACCGGCGGCCGCGGGCTCTGGATGATTTCCTCGCCGCCTATGCAGCCGAACATGGCGAGATCACCGATTCTGGCTCGGCTGTTTCGCTGGCTCGGCTGCTTCCTGCACCACCGGGGCGTCGCGCTCGCTCGCCGCGAGCAGGGTGCCGCGGAACAGGTACCTGTCCGCCCGGTACACGGTCCTGGCTAGCTCGAACGCGCGGCCGAGCTGGTCATAGCCGGTCTGAGTGAAGATCAGCACCGGTTCGCCGGGCTCGATCTGCAGGTGCTCAGCGTCGGCGGGCTCACACGCCGCGGCCTGAATCGCGAACCTGGCCCGGGCCGGCAGCACCCCGTACTGGGTGCGCAGCTTGTCGTAGAGGGACTGCGCGCTGAAGTCGTGCTCCTGCAGGCCGGGCGCGAGATAGCTGGGCACGACCGTCTCGGTGCTGGCGATCGGCAGCCCGTCGAAGCAGCGGATCCGGGCAAGGTCGCACACCGGGCTGCCCGGCGCCACGCCCAGCTCCTCGGCCTCTGCCAGCGTCGCTTCGCGGGCGGCGCAGCGCAGCACCTGGGAGGTCACCGCGAAGCCGCGCTGCCGGCCCATGTCGCTGAAGCTGACCAGCGCGTCGCTGCCCTCGCTTACCGGCCCGGCGAACCATCCGCTCCGAACCGACGAGCGGACCAGGTCTTTCTCCGCCAGGTGGGCCAGCGCGCGGCGGATGGTGATCCGGCTGACCTGCAGTCGCTGCGCCAGCGCCCGCTCGGACAGCAGCCGTTCATCCGCGCCCAGCCTGCCGCTGCGGATCTCGGCTTCCAGCGCGGCGGCCGCCTGCTCGTACATCGGCACCCGCCTGGCCGAGGTGAGGCCCGCCTCACCTTCCCCGTCTCCCACCGTGTCCCGGCCTCCTCGTCGGCTCGCACCCGGCCCGGCTATCCGCGTCACTCCCATGATCTGCGATCCCTGGCCGGGCTGTCACTCGACCAGCGATCCGGTGAACAGCCCGGCGATGAAGCTCCGCTGCGCGAACAGGTAGACCACGACCACGGGCAGCGCTGCCAGGCAGCTACCGGCGGCGAGAGCAGCGTAGTTGTTGAAGTGCGCGCCACCGAATGCCGACAGCCCGACGGTGACGGTGTACAGCGACTGGTTTGACACCATCACCAGCGGGAGCAGGAAGCCGTTCCAGGTCCACAGGAACACCAGTGCCGCCATCGTCCGGACAGCGGGTGCGACGTTCGGCACCAGGATCCGCCAGAGCAGGGACAGCGGGGAGGCGCCGTCGATGACCGCGCTCTCGGACAGCGAACGGGGGAGGGACCGGAACGCCACGTACATCCAGAAGGTGCCGAACGCGATCGACTGCGCGACCTGCGGCAGGATCATCGCCCAGTAGGTGTTGATGATGCCGACGGACCGGAACTGGTAGTACCAGGGGACGATCAGCGCCTCGACGGGCAGCATGAAGCCGAACACCGCCGCGTACAGCACCCAGCGGGCACCCGGGGGCTTCACCAGCGCGATCGCGTACCCCGCCATCACCGAGATCACCGCCGAGATCATCACCACCGACACGGTGACGATCGCGGTGTTGCGCATGTAGCCGGAGAAGCCGCCGGCCTGCCAGGCATAGGTGAAGGCGCTCACCGACAACGTGTGGCTGAAGCTGATGCCGCCGGAACCGCCACCTGCCGGCGCCAGCGCCGTGCTGACGAGGACGACCAGCGGGTACAGCGTGACCACGGCCGCGCCGATGAGGATGATCAGGCACACCACGCGCTCAGTCCTGGACAGCATCGCCGCTCCTTCCGGCCCGGGCTGGCCGGGTCACGTCGCGTTCCGCTCGATCAGTGCCCGGACCCCGAAGGTGATGCCGAACAGCAGGACGGACATCGCGATGCCGAGCGCGCTGGCGGTGCCGACGGCGCCGAGCTGGAATGCGTCCCGGTAGACGAGGAGGCCGGGCACCATGGTGGCGTAGCCGGGCCCGCCGTTGGTCGCCTGGTAGATCAGCGTGAAGCTCTGCAACGCTGCTACCGCGGTGATGGTGATGGCCGCGCCGATGTCCCGCCGCAGCATCGGCAGCGTGATGCTGACGAATTCCCGGATCAGCCCGGCGCCGTCCACCCGCGCCGCCTCGTAGAGCTCCGGCGGGATGCGCTGGATGCCGGGCAGCAGCAGCACGAAGGACAGCCCGAAGTCCAGCCACGCGGCGATGAAACCGACAGCGGGCAGCGCGGTGGTGAAGCTGCCCAGCCACGGCGTGCCTGTGCTCTGCCCCAGCCCGGCCGCGTGGGCCAGCCCGTTGACGGTCCCGGTGCCGCTGGGCGCCAGCAGCCAGGTCCATACGATGGCCACGACCACCGTCACGATGGTCTGCGGCAGGAAGTAGACCACCCGGAAGAAGCCCATGCCGCGGGCGCGGCTGCGCCGCATGAGGTTGACGGTCACCAGGGCCAGCGCGGTCGGGATCAGGGAGTAGAAGATGAGCAGGATGCCGAGGTTGGCCAGCGAGCCGCGCTCGACCGGGTCGGTCAGGATCCGCGCGTAGTTGGAGAAGCCCACGTACCTGGCCACGCCGATGCCGTCCCACTGCTGCAGCGAGTACTGCACGGCCTTGCCGAGCGGGTAGAGGATCAGCGCGGCTATGAAGATCACGGCAGGCGCGAGGAACAGGTACCCGGTCAGCCATTCCCGGCGTCGCCGGCTGCGCCAGGCGGTCCGGCCCGGAGGCCGGCCGCCGCGGCCGCGCTCCGGCGCCGCGATGACCGTGCCCGCCGGTGCGGCAGCCGTCTTCTGCACTGCCATGCCGCCTCCCTTCGCAGGCGTTCGAGCCCTACCCCTGCTGGGACGACCAGTAGGAGGCGTAGTCGGACTGGAGCGATGACATCAGCGAGGACGGCGATATCTGCCCCGCCTGCAGCTGCTGGATCCCGGCCATCTCCTGGTTGAGGAAGTTGGGGGTGGCGTAGTCCAGGTAGGGCACCAGGCTGCCGTTGTGCACGGAGGATGACCACCCCGTGGCCGCGGAGCGCAACAGGGGAGTCGCGCTGGCCAGCGCCTTGGCGCTGGGGGTGACCACGGGGATGTCGCCGTTGCGGAGCAGGGCGTCCTGGATGGTGGGGCTGAGCAGCACGTTGATCAGCGCGGCGCCCGCGTTCGGGCTGGGCGCGTTGGCCGGGATCGACCAGCCCTCGCCCGGCCCGCCGGTCACGACCGGCGGCACCCAGAACCCGGCCTTGCTGCCGAGCGCGCTCTGCACCGAGCCCGAGTACCAGTTGCCCTCGATGAAGAAGCCGGCCTTGCCCTGATCGAACAGGTTGAGCGCCTGCACGTCGGACAGGCCCTGGTAGCCCGCGGGGAAGTAACCGGCCTTCGTCCACGCGGCGAACGTGCTCGCCGCCTGCACCCAGCCTGGCGTGTTGACCGACGGGGCGGTGCCCTTGTGGAACACGAACGCGTTCTGGGCCGCCGCCGACACGTAGTGGTTCGCGATCGTGTACAGCACGTGCACGGGTTGGTAGGCGGTGGGCTGGCCGCCCGCGTAGGAGATGGCGGTCTTCCCGGCCTTGGCGAGCAGCGCCAGGTCGCGGGTGAAGGTGGACCACGTGGTCGGCGGCTGGCCGCCGACCGACGCGAGCATCGCGCGGTTGTAGAAGATGCCGACGACGGTGCCGGTCTCCGGTATCCCGTACACGTTGCCCGAGCCGAACGTCTTGCCACTGGACGGTAGCGAGTTGTACTGCAGCGGCAGCGGGCCGACCTTGGCGAACCAGCCGTACAGCTTGTTGTAGGGCTCCAGCGGCAGCAGCTCGTGGTCGGTGACCAGCCGGCCCTGGTTCTGCAGGCCTTCATTGGTCTGGCTGACGTCCGGGGCGCTGCTGCCGGACGCGAAGGCCAGCGGCAGCTTGTCGTTCTGCTGCGCCAGGCTCATCGAGGTGTTGACGACCTGCAGCCTGGGATACAGCTGGCGCATGGTCTTGATCAGGACCGGGATGACCGCGTGCTCGCCGGGGTCGTCGCCGGGGATGTCCCAGTTCCATTCGTTCAGGGTGCCGCTGGCATTCTTGGCCAGCAGCGCCGGCTTGCTGCCCGCCACGGCTGCCGTGCCGCCCGATCCGCCCGACGAGCAGGCGGCGAGCGCCGCGGTGGCGACGATGCCGAGTGCGCCGAGCCGGACGGCCAGCCGCGGGGCTCGCCGTCGCGGCATCCCCGCCGCCTGGCGATGCTGAGTCCTGTCTGCCACTGCGATCACTTCCTCTTGTCGCCGCTGGTGTTCGGGTTTGCCGCGGTCCGCTCGCGGTCCGCCTTGCTGTGCTGCAGCCGGCGCGGGGCCAGCAGGCCCGCCAGGCAGGCCCCGATGACGCCCGCGTCGGGCCCGAGCTCGCTGCGGGTCAGAACGGTGCGCTTGGCGTGCTCGTGCACGAAGTGCCGGGCCCAGCACTCGGCCTTCGTCCAGTACTCGGTGTCGGCGGAGCCGAGGCCGCCGCCCACGATCAGCGCCTGCGGGTCGAGCAGGTTGACCAGCAGCGCGATGCCGATGCCGAGCGCCTGCGCCCCGTCCTCGACCACCGCGGCGGCTGCCGCGTCACCGCCGCGCGCCGCGGCCAGCACCTCCTCGGCACGCTGGGCGGTCCCGCCGCGCGCGGCGTACCGGCGGACCAGGGCGCTGCCGGACGCGGTCTGCTCCAGCACGAACGTGCGCCCGTCGAGGCCGTCCGGGCATGCCTGGTCTGCTGGCAGCACGGCCAGCACGGACGTGCCGACGTTCAGCGCTCCGCCGTGGGCTCCGGCGAACGGGCGTCCCGCCCCGACCGCGCAGTAGCTGATCCCGGTGCCGACGGTCAGGAACAAATGAAAGTCGTAGTCCCGGCCCGCGCCGAGCGACGCCTCGGCAAACGCCGCCGCGCGCACGTCCGCCTCGATCACCGTCGGCGCGATCCCGCTCAGCACGCGCGCCACCGGGAGCTCGTTCCACCGCGGGATGACCGCGCTCGAGGTGATCTGCCCGGCCAGGTTCACGATCTCGGGCACGACCACGCCGAGGCCGATAGTGCGACGGCCCTGCCGCGAGGCGTCGGCGGCAAGCGCGGCCGCGTGCTCCTCGACGTCCGCCAGCACCGCCTCGCCGCCTCGCTCACGGCCGGTCGGGATCACCCGGGTGGCCTGCAGCGTCAGCGAGCTCGCGTCGATCAGGCCCAGCGCCGTCTTCGTGCCGCCCACGTCCACGCCGATGGCGGCGTCACCGTCCCGCCGATCGATGTCCGTCAGGCTCAGGTCAGCGAACATCACTGCCCCCGCCGCCGCTGTCGCCCTGACCGCTGGCTGGCGCCTGATCCGCGGGTGGCGCGGACCCGGTCAGGTAGCTGGTGATGCCGGCGGCCGCGTTCGCGACCTGGTAGCGCTCGCCGCCGGGCAGGTAGAAGCCGTCGCCGGGACCGAGCTCGTGCCATGCCCGGCCGGCAAGCTGTAGCAGCAGGGTGCCCGCCAGCACGTAACCGCCGGTATCGCCGGCGTGGCTGAGCCAGCCGCTCCAGCCGGTGCCGCGGACCTCGCAGCGCGCCACGCTGAGCCGGGGCGTGCTCGCGATGATCCCGGTCAGCACCTGTGCTCGGTCGCCATCCAGGCGCCAGGCGTGGTCCTGCGGCCGGATGACGGTCAGCCGTCCAGCAGTGGTGTCGCTGGCGTCGCCGGCGTAGTTACTGCATGCCAGCAGCGGGCGCTGCCGGGCGTAGGCACCGGACGTCCCGGTCGCCGGCGGTGGCGCGAAGAACTCCAGCACCCGGGCAGGCCCGGTGCCCCAGTTGAACGCGTGGTGCCAGGTATCCGGCCCGAAGAACACGGCTTCGCCCGCCGAGATCCGGACCAGCTGCCCGGTCTGCGGGTTCGCCACGACCAGGTCGCCATCGACCGCGTACAGCACCTCGTCGGCGCCGAACACCGTCCGGAACTCGGGGGAGTGGGTGAACTGGCCGCCCGGCGGGATCTCGAACAGCAGCTGGTGGATTGCCTCGTTGGAGACGTAGATCCGGTCGAGGATCTCGCCCGACTCCGCATCGCCCCACACGTGCCGGGCGGCCTGCGTGCGGGGGATCACGGTCGCGCTGCCGAAGCTCGGCCGGGGGGAGGGCTGGTAGCTGGTCAACTAGCCGACCTTCGTGTCGTCCTGGTGGTACAGGAACTCGCCGTCGGTGCAGCCGAGATCCTCGGCCAGCTGCCAGGTGATCGTCTGCAGCGGCAGGATGGCGAGAACGGCCTGCGCCAGGTCGTCCGTGGCGTCAGACCGCGGCAGCCCGAACACGGTCAGGCCCGGCTGCCGGTCGTCAGTGTCCGTGCCTGCCGCCGTGATCAGCAGCGCGGTCGCGCCGGCGGCGGCCATCGATGCGGCCAGCCTGGCTTCCCGAGCGCCGCCGATCGCGATAAGCGCCCGGCCGGTGCCTGCTGCCTCGATCGGCCCGTGCAGATACTGGTAGGTCTCGTAGCCGGACGCGGGCACCTTGCAGACCTCGCGCAGCAGCAGTGCGCCCTGAACCGCGGTGCCGGCGTGCATGCCGGACCCCACGATGTCGAAGGCGGTGACGCCGCGCAGCGCCGGCAGCAGCCGCTGCGCCAGCTCCTCGGCCGGCCCCTGCTGCAGCTCGAGGTCGTCGGCGAGCTGGTCCCAGTCGGCGGCGGGCGCGTGGCCGGGTGCGAGCGCGTCACGCAGCAGCAGCAGTGCCTGCACGGTGCCGGTGTAGCCGATCGTGCGCACGGCGCTGTCCTCCAGCAGGGCCAGCGGGACGGTGGCGTCGGCAAGGCCGGCGACCGGCGAGTCCTCGGCGTCAGTCACCGCGAGCCGGGGGCACCCGTCCGGCAGGTGCTGCAGCGCGGAGTAGATCTCGGCGCTCTTGCCGGTCTGCGACACGGCGATCACCGCGTGCTTGTCGGCCGCCGGCCCGGCGAGCTCCAGCTCGGAGCCGAGCCAGCCGGAGGCCGGCAGCCCGGCTGACCAGTAGGCGCCGAGCACCGAGGCGATCGCGTTCGAGCTCGCGCCCATCCCGGTGATGGCCAGCCGGCGGTTGCGCCACGGAGCTAGGTCCAGGCTGTCCAGCCGGTCGGTTACCGCCGCGCGAGAGGTCCTGAGGTTCTTCCCCTGCGCGCGCACGGCCTCGATGTAGCGCATTCGCTCCCTTTCCGGTCTGTGCTGCCGCTCCGCGCGCTGATGCCGGTCTCGCGGGCTGCGGGCGGCGTAGCGACGGCGTTCGCTGCCTTGAACGCCAAGTAGACCAGAAGGAGCCCAGACTATCAATAGCCTGCTCAAAGAAGGAGCCCAGTAGAGCCCAGAGATTCTTCCGCGGAAGAGTATTCAGGCGAAGTTCTATCCCGCCGAGCAGTGCCCGGCGGGCGGCGGCACGTCCAGGGTCGGGTTGCGGTCGAAGAAGCCGGTCGGCTTGAGCGTGAAGCCGCACCGCGCGACCGGCATCACCGGCCAGTCCTCGGGCCGCGGGAAGTGCGTGGGCCCGAACGTGTGCCAGACCACGATGTCGGCGCCGTCGATGTCCTGGTCGCCGGCGATGAAGGTCGGCAGGCCGGCCCCGCCCGGGTGCTGGTTGACGAAGTCTCCGGCCGGGTAACGGTGCGCCGGGTCGTACCTGGTGACCCACAGGTGGTTGGCCGCGAACGCGGCCCGCTCGTACAGCGGCGCGGCCGGGTCGGCCAGCAGGGTGGGCGCGGCCTGCGGGTAGAGCGTGTAGCCGACCGGCAGGCCGAGCCTGTTCGTGCGCTCGGTGCTGACCACCCGCCAGGTCCGGCCGCGGGACCCGTCGGCCCGGCGCCCGGCCTGCGACTCCCGGGTCAGCCTGGTCACCTGCTGGACCATCGCGTTGCCGTACGGGTTGTCCGGCCCGACCGGGGCGCCGCTGACGTCAACCTCCTCCACCGCGTTGGCCTGCCCGTCCACGGTCATGTCCAGCCGCGCGCTGAACAGGTGCTGGTGCGCGGGCGCGCCCAGCCCCGGAGCCACCTCGGTGGAGTAGGGGTGATCGCCGCCGGGATAGGCCGAGGTGAAGACCACCCCGGTCATCTTGATCTCGCACTCGATGGTGCCGTCCAGGTAGAAGTACCAGTAGAAGCCGTAGTCATAGTTGCCGACCGTGGTGAAGAACGACACCACCAGCCGGCGCTGGCGGCGGGACTGCGCCGAGCCGTTGAAGATGTCGGTGTGCTTCCAGAGGATGCCGGCGTCCTCCTCGTGGATGCAGACCGCGTTCTTGATGACCTTCGGCTGGCCGGTGTCGTCGGTCACCGTGGCGTCCAGGTAGACGATCTCGCCGAGGCAGTCGCAGCCGAGCTCCAGCGAGTTGGCCCACTTCCCGAGCAGGAACTCACCGGAGTCGAAGTAGGCCTGCCAGTACCGGAACCGCGGGTCCCCGTACGGCACGACCATCTCCGGGATCGACGCCCGGTAGATCACCGGCCGCTCGCGGCCGTCGCCATGCAGGCTGATCTGGTGCAGCGTCAGGCCCTCGCGCGCGTCGAAGCCGATCCGCATCGACCAGTCCTGCCAGCGCAGCGCGTTGCCGTCCAGGCTGAAGCTCGGTCCCTCCGGCTGGGTGATCTCGATGGGGCGCAGCGTGTCGCGCAGCGGACCGCGCACGGCCGGGTCGTCGTAGTCGCCGGACTCGCCGGCACCGGCAGCTCAAACTCATCGACGATCTTGAAGACCTTCTTCTCGATCAGGTCCACGTAGGCGGCGATGCCGTCGACCGGGTGGGCCCAGGCCAGGTCGTGCTCGCGGGCCTGGACGAACGCCAGCACCCGCACCATCCGCCGCCGGTCATCCTCCTCCGTCCCGAACACGCCCGCGGTGATCGGGCAGGCCCGGATCGTGCTGACATCGGTCAGCCCGCGCCGGGCCATGGCCGCGCGCCAGCCGGGATCGGCGCGGACGACCTCTTCCACCACCCCGAAGTCGGTGTCGATGATCGGCAGCTGGCCGTCGGTCCGGGGGTCCAGAGTGCGCGCGCTGACCACCCGGGCCTCGGTCACCGACACCACCACGTCGGTCGACTCACCGGTGTCGAGGTTGATCAGGAAGGCGCGCAGCCGCCGGTCCGGCGGCTGGCCGTCTGGTTCCGGCGCGCTGGCCGCGGCCAGGATCTCGTCCTTGGGCGGTTCCTCCAGCCCGTAGTAGGCGAACCTGGCCGGCCCGGCCAGCAGCCCGGCGGCGGCCATGATGTCCCGCCCCGCGAGGTACTCCGCCGCCGTGGCCGGATCGAGCGGATGCGCGGGGAGCGCGCCCGGCGCCTCGGCGGCCTGGAAGGCTGTATCGGTCATCGCAGATCTCCCAGATGTCGGATCACGTCGCCCGGGCCGGACCCGGGCCCGTTGGTCAGCCGGACGGACGCCTACTCATCGGCGACGATGGAGCCGGCCCGCTCGCCCAGCGCCGGGTCGCGGCGGTTCAGCACGGCACCGTAGACCGCCGCGGCCACGAGGATGGCCAGGGCCGCGTACGGGAACCAGTTGTAGGGCTGGGGCTGGCCGGGCTTGACCAGGTAGTACACCGGCACCGCGATGGCGACCATGCCCAGCACCGGCAGTACGGCGTGCTTCATCGCGCTGAACTCGGCCGGCCGGAACCTGCGGTAGTAGAACGGCAGCGCCAGGTTCGCCAGGAAGTACACGACCAGGATCAGGATCGTCCCCATCGTCGACGACTCGGCGAAGAAGATGAGCGGGTTCATGCTGCCGCCCAGGCCACCCGCCAGGTGGGCGGCGGCCCACACGATAATGATCGCCCCGGCGATCGCCACGAACGCGTAGATCGCGTTCATCGGCGTACGGCGGGCCGGGTGCACCCGGCCCAGCCACGACGGTAGCAGCCCCTCGCGGCCGGCGTTGAAGATCAGCCGGGCCTGCGAGTTCACGGCGGAGATGAGCACGCCCACCGTGGAGGTGAGGCCCGCGAGATAGGCGAAGAACGCGAGGGCGGCCAGGACGTTGTGGGCCACCGGGATGAACGGGATCGGGGCCGCCGCCAGCTTGGCCGCGTTGTTGCCGAAGCCGCTGACCGTGGCGTAGGCGAACAGGACATAGCCCACCACCATCAGCGCGACGGACAGGAACACCGCCCGCGGCACGTTGCGCCGGGGGTTGGCGGTCTCCTCGGCGAGGGCGGCGGAGTTCTCCCAGCCGATGAACAGGTATACCGCGAGCGGGAAACCGGCGGCCAGGCCCCGGAAGCCATTGGTGAGGTGGCTCGGACTGAACGGCACCGCGCTGAGGTGCCCACTGTTCTTGATCAGGGCGGCGACCGACACCACGACCAGCACCAGCATCTCGAACGCGAAGAAGAACCCGGCCAGCTTGGTGGAGACGCCCACCCCCCGGATCGTCATAGCCGTGGCGCCCGCGGTCAGCAGCACCGAGAAGATAATCCACGGGACGTTCCAGCCGAAGTAGTACTGCAGCGTGTCACTGAGGAACCCGCCGCAGATCGCGAGCACCGACGAGATCGCGATGATGTACCCGGCTCCGCAGAGCAGCGCGGTGGTGACGGCGCTGGTCCCGCCGAACGTCTTGCCCACGAACGAGATGAAGCCGCCTGTGGACGGCTGCGCGCGGGAGAACTCGGCCAGCGTGTTGCCCAGCAGGGCGATGGCGACGCCGGCCGCGATGATCGTGAGCGGTGAGGCCACGCCGGCGGTGAAGACCAGGAAGCCGAAGCCGAAGAAGAAGCTGTAGGCCGGGCCGATATTGGCCATCGTGGACGCCGCGATGTCCACCAGGCCGAGGGCACCCCGGTGCAGTCGTTCCGGCGCCTCGGGGGCCTTGGTCTCCGCGAACGGAACGGAAGCCGCTTCGCTCATGTCTTCTCCTCCGTGTCAGTCGCCTGGTCAGCGACCCCTGGCTGGAATTGTCTGGCGATGCGCAGCCCGCGGGGGAGAGGCGCGGTGCCCGGTGTCAGCTTCGTCGCGGCGGGTATCTGAAAGATTTCCGGCGCTGGAGATTCGAGCGCTGCTTGCTGGCAAGCGCTTTCCAGTTTCAGCGAAGGTACCCGATCGCGGGCCCGGCGCGCAAGGGTGACGGGGAGGCGGTCGCGGTCGCCGGACGCCGGGGGCGTGGCGTGACGGCCGGTCGGGGTCCCGGGCGCGGCAGCGGGCCAGCGAGTGGCATGACGGCCGGCCCGGCAGGCCCGGGCGGGCCTGCTGCAGGTGATGGCGCAGCTCAGGCCAGCGGGGGGCGCGGCAGCGTGCTGTCCCGGAGGATGACCTCGCCGGGAACCGGGATGACCCGGGGGTCCGGGCCGGGTTCGCTGAGGACCAGCCCCGCGGCCATCTCGCCGAGCCGCTTGAGCGGAAGCCGGACCGTGGTCAGCGGCGGATAGATGTCGCGCAGGGTGAGGATGTCGTCGAACCCGGCCACCGCGATGCCGGCGGGCACCTCGATCCCGCCCGCGCGCAGCCGGGCGAGCGCGCCGACTGCCATCACGTCGGTCACCGCGAACACGCAGCCTGGCAGCGGGTCGCCCGCCGCCAGGATCGCGCTCATCGCCTCGTAGCCGCCGTCCCTGGTGAAGGCGCCATGGATCACCCGCGCCGGGTCCAGCGGCAGCGACCAGGCCGCGAGCCCGGCACGGAACCCGTCCAGCCGGTCCCGCGCCGTCAGCAGGCCGCGCGGCCCGGCGAGCACGGCGAAGCTACGGTGCCCGAGCGCGGCCAGGGCCCTGGCCAGGGCTTCAGCGCCTGCCGCGTTCTCCGGCAGGATCGTGTCCACGCCGAGCAGGTCCTGCCCCACGCAGACGGCCCGCCCGCCCGAGCGGGTGAAGGCGGCGATCTCCGCGCGCAGCGCGTCCCTGGCCGCGCGGTCGTCGGACCTGCTGCCGATGAGGATCACCGCGCGTGCCCGCTGCGCCCGCATGAGCGCGACGTACTCGCGCTCGGCCGCCTCGGTCGCCGACGTGCTGGACATGCAGACCAGCAGCCCGCGCTCGTCGGCGACCTCGATGAGACCCGCCGCGATGGAGGAGAAGTACGGGTCGGCGATGTCGTGCACGACAATGCCGATCATCGTGCTCTGCCCGGTGGCGACGGCCCTGGCCTGCAGGTTGGCCGTGTAGCCAAGCTCGGCCACCGCCTTGTTGACCCGGTCGGCCAGCAGCCGTCCGACGCGCCGCGAGCCCTCGTTCACCACCCGGGACGCTGTGGTCAGCGAGACGTCCGCGCGGTCAGCGACATCCTGCAGCGTCACCCCTGACCCGGTCCTGCGGCTACCCGGTCGGACGTCTGTCACCGGCTCTCCTCATCGGCGTTGGCGGTTGACCCGGCTCTCGGGGCCAGCCTATCTTGGAAAGCACTTTCCCTCGATTGCCGGTCCGCTCACCGCCGAGTCTGAAGGCAGATCCATGACGCGCAAGGTCATCCACGTCGCCCTGAACGGCGTCACCGGCCGGATGGGATACCGGCAGCATCTGGTCAGGTCCCTGCTCAGCATCCGCGAGGACGGCGGCGTCCGGCTCGGCAACGGAACGGCGATCTACCCGGAGCCGATCCTCGTCGGCCGCAGCGAGGAGCGGCTGCGCGGCATCGCCGAACGGCACGGCCTGGACCGGTGGACGACCAGCCTGGACGAGGTTCTCGCCGATCCCGCGGTCGAGGTGTACTTCGACGCGCAGGTCACCAGCGCCCGCGAAGTCAGCCTGATGAAGGCGATCGAGGCGGGTAAGCACGTCTATACCGAGAAGCCGATCGCCGGCTCGTTCGACGGCGCAATTCGGCTGGCCCGCGCCGCGCAGGCCGCGGGCATCACCCACGGCGTGGTCCAGGACAAGCTCTTCCTGCCCGGCGTGATCAAGCTGCGGCGGCTGGTCCGGGAGGGGTTTTTCGGCCAGGTGCTGTCGGTCCGGCTGGAGTTCGGCTACTGGGTTTTCGAAGGCGACGGGATCGCCGCGCAGCGGCCGTCGTGGAACTACCGCTCCGAATCCGGCGGCGGGATCGTGCTCGACATGTTCCCGCACTGGCAGTACCTGCTCGAGGACCTGTTCGGCCCGATCACGGCGCTGTACGCCCGGCGGGCGACGCACGTGCCGCGGCGGTGGGATGAGTCAGGGACGCCGTACGAGGTGACCGCCGACGACGCCGCGTACGCGGTGCTCGAGTTTGCCAGCGGCGCGTTCGGCTCGGTGAACTCGTCGTGGGCGGTGCGGGTCAACCGGCGGGAGCTGCTCGAGCTGCAGGTGGACGGCACGAACGGGAGCGCGGTGGCGGGCCTGCGCGAGTGCGCGGTACAGCACCGGGTCACCACGCCGATGCCGGTGTGGAACCCGGACCTGCCCGACCCCAACGACTACCCGGCGCAGTGGTCCGACGTGCCGGACAACACGACGTTCGACAACGGGTTCAGGGTGCAGTGGGAGCTGTTCCTGGCCGCCGCCGCCGAGGGCAGGCCGTTCACGTGGGATCTGGCCGAGGGCGCCAGGGGCGTCCAGCTGGCCAATCTCGCGCTGCGGTCCTCAGCCGAGGGCCGGCGCATCGACGTGCCACGGCTGGCTGTCAGTTGACCGCGCAGATCCGGCTGCCCGGCCGGCCGGAGCCCTTGCTGATCCCCTCGCCGGGCTGGGCGGCCAGCTATCCGCCTCCCTCGTCGAGGCGGGTCTTCGCGGCCGCGCACGTCGCGGCCCTCCCGGCCGCCGGGGATGCGCCGAACGCCATCGACTGGGAGTCCACGCTGCGCTTCCGCGATCACCTCTGGGCACACGGGTTCGGCGTCGCGGAGGCCATGGACACCGCGCAGCGCGGGATGGGGCTGCCCTGGGAGCAGGCGCGGGAACTGATCACCCGGTCGGCGGCGCGCGCGGCCGCTTGCGGCGGCGTCATTGCCTGCGGAGTAGGCACCGACCAGCTGGCCGACGGCGAGAGCTACCCGCTCACGCGGATCATCCGGGCGTACGAGAAGCAGCTGGAGGCGGTCCAGCCGGCCGGCGCGGACGTGATCCTGATGGCCAGCCGGCACCTGGCCGCCAGCGCCCGCGGAGCCCGGGACTACCTCGAGGTGTACAGCGCGCTGCTGAAGCAGGCGGACCGGCCGGTGATCCTGCACTGGCTCGGCGAGGCGTTCGACCCGGCATTGGCCGGCTACTGGGGCAGCCGTGACTTCGCCGCGGCAGCCGGTACCGTGCTGGAGCTGATCGACCGGGCAGGCGGCCAGGTGGCCGGGGTGAAGCTGTCGGTGCTCGACGCGGGCCGGGAGGTGGCGCTGCGGCGGCGGCTGCCGCCCGGCATCCGGCTATACACCGGGGATGACTTCAACTACGCCGAGCTGATCCGGGGCGACGAGGCCGGGCACAGCGACGCGCTGCTCGGCGCGTTCGCAGCCATCACGGCCCCGGCTGCCGCCGCGCTGCAGGCGCTGGACGCCGGCGATCTCGCAGGCTGCGACGCGGCGATGGGACCGACCGTCCCGCTCAGTCGGCTGATCTTCGAGCAGCCGACGTTCTACTACAAGGTCGGCATAGCGTTCCTGGCCTGGCTGAACGGGCTGCAGCCGCACTTCGCGATGCTGGACGGGCTGCAGCGGCGGCGGCAGGCCGGGCACCTGGTCCGGGTGTTCGAGCTGGCGGCCGCTGCGCGAGCGCTGGCGGATCCCGCGCTCGCGGTCGAGCGGATGACCGGGCTGCTGGGGGTGCTCGGGTGACCGCCGCCGGCCTCTCGCTGAACCAGGCAACGGTAAAGAACCTCGGGCTGGCTGATGCTGCCGGTTTGTGCGTTCGGAATGACATCCCTGCCATCGGGCTGTGGCGGGATCGCGTCGCCGAGCTCGGCCTTGCCAAATCCGCGGCGGCAGTCCGGGCCGCCGGGCTGCACGTGTCCAGCCTGTGCCGGGGCGGGTTCTTCACCCGTGCCGGCGCCGACGGGCGCGCGGCCGCGCTGGCGGACAACCGGGCCGCCATCGCCGAGGCGGCCGAGCTGGGTGCCGACGCGCTGATCCTGGTCTGCGGGGGACTGGTGCCGGGCAGCCGGGACCCGCGCCTGGCCCGGCGCATGATCGCAGACGCGATCGGCCAGCTCGTGCCGGTCGCGCAGCGGCTGGGCGTCCGGCTGGGCATCGAGGCGCTGCACCCGATGTTCTGCGCGGACCGGTCGGTGATCTGCCGGCTGGGCGAGGCGGTGGACCTGGCCCTGCAGTTCCCGGCGGACGCCGTCGGCGTGGTCGTGGACACCTATCACGTCTGGTGGGATGCGCGGCTGGCCGACGATATCGCCCGCGCCGGCCGGCGGATCGTCAGCTACCAGGTGTGCGACTGGTTGCTGCCGCTGCCGGCCGACACCCTGCTCGGCCGCGGTCACGTCGGTGACGGGGTGATCGACTTCGGGCCGATCTCGGCCAGCGTGCTGGCGGCCGGCTACGACGGCTACATCGAAGTCGAGATCTTCAACCGTGACGTCTGGGACGCTCCGGCGGAGCAGACGGCGCGGACGGTGCGGGAGCGGTTCGCCGCGGCGCTCCGCTGAGCGGCCGGGACCGTGGCAGCCCCGGCCGTCATTCCCAGAGCCCTGATACCTCTGGGGTGTTCCCGGCCGGGCTTGCGGCAGGATGGGGGGATGGCCCGTCCGGCACCGCGTCATGACCGTGACGCTGGCGGCCCTGCCGAGGTGCTGGCCGCGAAGGCCGCATTGCGGCAGGAGGTGTGGTCGGCGATGCGCGCGGCCAAGGTGGCCAGGTTCCCCGGCGCGGCGGGGCGCATCCCGAACTTCACCGGCTCCGAGGCCGCCGCCGAGCGGCTGCGCGCCCTGCCCGCGTGGCAGGCGGCCGAGACGCTGAAGGCCAACCCTGACTCCGCCCAGCTGCCGGTGCGCCAGCGCGCGCTGGAGGACGGCAAGACCGTGTACATGGCCGTCCCGCGGCTGGCCGGGACCGAGCCGTTCTTCGCCCTCGAACCGGGCCACCTGACCGAGCCGCCCCGCAAGGCGGCCTCGATCAGCGGCGCGGCCCGCTCCGCCCGCCGCGTGACGCTGGCGGAGCTGTCGCCGGTCGAGCTGGTGGTGATGGGCTCAGTCGCGGCCGGCGAGGACGGTGCCCGGCTGGGCAAGGGCGGCGGGTTCGCCGACCTGGAGTTCGCCCTGGCTACCGCCGCGGGCCTCATCGGACCGCGCACGGTGTCGGTCACCACCGTCCACGAGCTTCAGGTCCGCCCGGCCGGGACGATCCCGGTGACCGGCCACGACGTGCCGGTGGACTTCATCATCACGCCCGAGCGGGTCATCGACTGCCGCCTGCCGGGCCGCGCCCGGCCGCCGCCATCCGCTGGGAGGACCTGACCGAGCAGAAGATCACGGCGATACCGCTGCTGTCGGCGCAGCGAGCCGGGCGCGGATAAGCCCCGCCGCCCGCCGCCCCGGCGCGCGGCCCGTCCCGCGAACGCCGGCGGCCCGTCTCTCGAACGCTGGCGGCCCGGCCCGCGTGCGTCAGATGTTCGTGGTGGTCAGGACGTAGAAGCCCGCGTCCTCCTGCGGGATGACAAACAGGAACCGGCTGCTGGGCGGCGGCTCCAGATCTGCCACGCAGTGCACGACGCCGGTGATCGTCAACGTCGCCTGCTGAACCGTCCAGGTCGCCGAGAACTCCCCGGTCTTGAGGTCCAGGGACATCGAGCCAGCGGATGTCCCGGTGACGGACGGATCGACCGCGAACACCTGGCCGCTCGGATCGGTCACGATCTCGTTCGCGGGCAGTGACCCGGCGGGGATCCCGCCGACCATCACGCTCGGGGTCTGGGTGACCATGTCAGCCAGGAAGCTGAACGCGTACTGAACGGCTTCGTTGCCACCCGACAGGTACGCCTTCAGGTTGTCGAGTGCTTCCCTTGTCTCGCCCGACAGTGACTCCCGCAGGTTCGACGGCAGCGCGCCCATGTCCCACCATCCCGACCTCGGGGGGGTGTCGGGCGCGTAGTAGACGACCCGGTCGCCGAGATAGACGTCGCCGGTCACCCCGGAGGCGGGATCGGACGTCCAGTGAGGGTAGTCATCAATGCCGCGGGGCTTGCGGTCAAGCTCCGTGGGCGAAGCGATCTCGAACTGGTCGTTGACCCAGCTGGAGATCGCCAGCTTCCGGCTCGTCGGTATCGAAGCCATCGGGTACTCCTTGCGCAGACGTGCGTCGGGTAGCGCAGCGCGCCACCGGGCTGATTTTCGCCTACTGCCAAAGAGGTGAGAGGAGGCCGCAAAATACATCCGGGCTCACCGTCCGTACCGGCCAGCCCCGGCGCAGCCCGCGGGCGCCCGTGTCGGCGGCCATCAGGATGTGCCCGCTGGCGGCCACGAGGAAGGCCTCGTGGCCATCACAGATGGTAGCCAGACCCCCGGGGCCTACGCCGCGAGCCTGCTGCCGAACGCCGACTAGGCGCTTGGTAGTAGGGGTTCTGACCGGGTCCTCGTACGGCGCGGATCACCCGGTTATGGCCTGCCAGTTGTGGCGGCTGGTGGCCGGCCGGCGGCACCCGCCTACTTCTTCGGCCGATCCGGCGGCGGTCACGGCGGGACAACCGGCTACCAGGAACGACGCCAACGGCTGACACTCGCAGCGAGTCAGCTAAAAGCATCGTCACCTGCGGTCGCGGTGAGGAGTCATCGCCGGTGTTCTGGCGGCAGTCTGATCGCTGGCCCAGTCCCTCGCGGGCGCCGGAACGGACGTTGTAGCGTCCGGCCGCTTCACGGAATGCCGCCCACCGCCCGTGTCGCGCCGGCTGGTCAGGGCTGGCGGGCAGCGGGATTCCAGGAACCAGCGGCGGGCAGGCGGATTCCTGCCCGGGAGCAGGCGTTTCACGCGGCATCGGGTGCCGGTCGTGCAACCGCCGACTTATGCACGGATTTGTGGGTCGTCAGAGGCCGCGGTGCGGGGTGTGTCGGGCAGGGTGGTGTCCGCGCGGTCCAGCAGCGGCCGGGCAGCCCAGCCGCGCGGCGATGTCGCGGGCTTCGGCAGTCGCGACCTCGGCAGCCTCGGCGTCACCCACGCGCAGCAGGTACTCGGCGCGGTCGAGCAGGCCGTGGGCCAGGTGGTAGGGGGTGGAGTGCTGGCGCAGCCCGGCGATCGCGGTCGTGAACGCGGCGGCGGCATCCGGGCCGCCGCCGGTGGCGGTGAGGCGGGCGCGGGCCAGGTCGCGTTCGGCGCGCTGCATGGGGGCCAGTTGCCCGGGCTGGTAGCCATCGAGCATCGCCAGCAGCTCAGCGGTGGCGGCGGTGTCGGCCAAGTCGTGGGCGGCGCGAGCAGCCAGCGGCCACGCCCACCGCAGGGACTCCTCGCTGATGTCTAGGGCGGCGGCGTGCCCGAGGATGGCGTGAGCATGGCGCAGCGCTGCGGCGGGCTGGCCGCGGGCAGCGGCGGTGAACGCCTCCGCGACCGCGATGGTCACCTGGTCCTGGGGATCTTCGCTGGCCCGCAAGTCACCCAACCCGGCCAGGGCCGCCTGGGCGGCGGGGGTGTCGCCGCGCAGCGCCGCCAACCAGACCCGGTAATAGGCCAGGAACTCCACGTCGGCCAGGCCGTCGCCGTCGATGGCCTGGGCCAGTTCGGCCTCGGCGGCGTCCCACTCGCCAGTCATCAGCAGCGCCTGAGCCAGGTTGACGACCGCGACCGCGAGGTGCTTGCGAGCGCCGGCGCGGCGCAGGTGGGCGGCGCCGTCGCGGGCGGCCTCGGCGCCGGCGGCGGGATCGGTGCCGGTGACCGTGTCGGCCAGGTTGACCAGCGCGAGGCCCACAAAGAGGGTGTCGCCGGCTTGTTCGGCCAGCCGGGCCGCCTCCCGGAAGTAAGAGGCCGCCTGCACATGCCGGCCGGCGTAGCTGTGGCAAAGTCCCCGGGAAGTGAGCAAGCCGGCAAGGGTGGCGTCGTCCACCGCCAGGGCCTGCCCGAGAACCAGCGCCTCGGCGGACAGCTCGTTCGCCTCCCGAGCGCCGGCGAAAACCTCCAGCGCGGCCAGCTGACCCAGGGCCTGGACGGTGTCGGTGCCCGGGTCATCTCGCAGCACCGCCACGGCGGCAGTGAGCTGCTCGCGCGCCTGGCCGTACCGGCCCCACCGGCGCAGCGCCTCCCCGGCTACGGTCTGGGCCCGCGCGGCCGCCCGCGCATCGCCGCCGTGCCGGTCCAGATCCTGGGCCCGGCCGGCCTGCTCGACCGCCGCGGCCCAGTCGCCAGTGGTGAGCGCGGCGCGGGCGGCGCGTTCCCACAACCCGGCGGCCGCCGTCTGCTGCCCGTCGCGGGCGCCGGCCTGGGTGAGCTGGGCGGCCGAAGCGTAGCTGGCAGCGGCCCGCGCCGGCGCCCCGGTCCGGGTGGCCCGCTCGGCCGCCCGCACCAGCGCCGCGATCGCCTGGCCGCGGATCGTTGCAGCATCGGGGGCGTCGGGCATGGCATCGAGGGCGTCGAGGTAGTGTCGGGCGATCACCTCGGTCACTTCCTCGCCGTCGCCGGGGAGTACGGTGCGCAGGTGCGCGGCGACGGTCATATGGCGGGCCTTGCGGTCGCGGCGGGACAAGGTGTCGTAGGCGACCTGGCGCAGCAAGTTCTGAGCGAAGGCGTAGCTGCCCTTCTCGGGCGAAAGCGGGTCGGCGGACACGATGAACACCCCCCGGCGCACCAGCTCGGCCAGGGCGGCCCGTACCACGGTTTCTTCTTGCCCGGAGACGGCGATCAGCGCCTCCGCCGGGAACGTGGACCCCAGCACCGCGGCGTCAACCACCAGCCGCCGCACGCCCGCGTCCAGGGCATCCAGGCGGGCGGCCAGGAGCGCATGCAAGCTATCCGGCACTTGGAGCTGGCCAATGTCACCGACCAGCCGGTAGGCGCCTTCGATCGGCTGGACGATGTCGCGGTCGATCAGCGTGCGGATGGTCTCCACCGCGAACAGCGGGATGCCCTGCGCCTGGGCGGTGATCTTCGCCCGGGTCGGCTGTGGCATGCCCGGTACCAGCGCCTCGACCAGTGTGTCCATCGACGCCGCATCCAGCTGATCCAGGGTTAGCGTGGTGCGGTTCCGCCCGACGCCGAACCCCGGCCGCGCCTGGCCCAGTTCCGGCCGGGCCAGCACCAGCACATACACCGGCAACTCCCGCACCCAGTCGATCAGGTAGTCCAGGAAGTCCAGCAGCCCGCCGTCGGCGTACTGGGTGTCCTCCACCACCAGCACCACCGGGCTCTCACCGGCGAGCCGCTCGAAGAACAGCCGCCACCCGGCGAACAGCTCCTCCCGGGCCAGCGGCGCCCCGCTGTCCCCCTCCACCGGCACGCCCAGCAGCCGGGACAGCCGCATCCCCGCATAAGCCCGCTCGGCCGGATCCGGGACGAATTCCTCCAGCCCGGCGGCTAGCCTGGCCGCCGCGACCTGCGCCGGGTCTTCCTCGGCGATGCCCAGCCGCTGCCGGACCATCTCGGCCAGCGCCCAAAACGCGACCCCGTCCCCATACGACAGGCACCGGCCCCGGTGCCACCACACGTCCTCCGCCAGCCCGTCAACGTATTTCTCGAACTCCCAGCCCAGCCGCGACTTGCCCACCCCGCCCGGCCCGGCCACCACCACCATGCGCGGCACTCGCCGCCCCGCCGCCGCGTGGAACAGCTCTTTGATGGTGCGCAGCTCGGCGTCCCGGCCGGTCAACGGCGCCTCGAGCCCGTCAACCCGCTGCGAGCCGCCCACCCCGGCTAGCACCCGGGTCGCCCGCCACAACCGGGCCGGCTCCGCCTTCCCCTTCAGTACATGCTCCCCCGCATCAGCGAATCCCACCCCGCCGTCGGCCAGCCGCTGCGTCGCCCCGTCTACCAGCACAGACCCCGGCTCTGCTGCCGCCTGGACCCGCGAGGCGGTGTTCACTGCGTCCCCCGCCACCATCCCCTGATGTGTGGCGCCCAGGGTGACAGCCACCTCACCAGTCACCAGTCCGCACCGGGCCGCCAGGGCCGGCGCCCCCACCTCAGCCCCGAGGTCGGCTACCGCGGCCACCAGGTCCAATGCCGCCCGCACCGCCCGCTCCGCGTCGCCCTCGTGAGCCGCCGGCGTGCCCCACACCGCCATCACCGCATCCCCGATGAACTTCTCCACCACACCGCCGTAACGCTCGATGAGCGAGCGGCTGGCGTCGAAGTACCGGGTCAGCAGTTCCCGGACCTCCTCAGCATCGCGGGACTCCGCGAGTGTGGTAAACCCGACCAGGTCGGCGAACAGGACCGACACCAGCCGCCGCTCGGCCACTGGCGCCGACTGGGTTCGGGCGGGTTCCGGAGCGGCCGCAGCGGACACCCCGGGCTTGGGAGTACCGGCGAGCGCGGTGCCGCACTCGCCGCAGAACTTCTGCCCAAGGGGATTCGCCGTCCCACACGAGGAGCAGCCCAGCGCAAGCCCGGCACCGCACTCCCCGCAGAACTTCTGGCCCAACGGGCTTTCCGCCGAGCACCGTGAGCAGATCATCTTGGACGAAGGCTACCGTCCGCGAACAGGCACTGAGAAGGCCAGGAAAACCACCGCCCTAAGCCCAGACACCGACTGCCCCCTGGGCTGGGGTGCAGGCTCAACCCCTTTCGGCCCGACACCGCGACCCGGCGGGCTGCCCACTGAGTCCGAGCGGGGCTGGAACAGGCCCACCACGACCGAATGACGAACGCGGCGCGTGGCGAGACGTACTCAAATGAACTAAATCGGTGCTCAGAATGACCCGTTCCGGCGCGGCGCCGATGACCGGGGCAAAGATCAGACCGCCGAGCATAGCGGCGGTTCGCCTGCGTCATGTAGCTCGTAAGGCGACGACGCAGCGTGACGTGCGGCGGTGTCACCGCTGTGCGCTGACCGGCGGCGGTCAGCGGCCGACAAGGCCGCGCGGTGACCGATGGTTCTGCCCTACTGTCGGGATATGCCTGCCAGGAAGCGGCCGACCCCGGAGGACACTGTGACCGCCCGCCAGACCTTGCTCGATGGGCTGGCCCGCGATGCCGACATCTTCGAGCTGGTGAGCAAGCTTGCGCCGCTGCACCCGCGGAACAACACCTTCCCCGGCGAGGTGTTCCTGCACCTGGCCGGGGACGCGCCGCCGCGAGCCGGGCGGGCGTGCCGGTGCGTCAGGCATGCGAGGACCTGGCCGGGCGCCCTGGCCACCCGGCGCAATAAACGGGGTCGAAGGTTCCGCGGGAACGCTGCCGTGCGCTGCGAAGCAGGTGACGAGATCGGTCAGGAATCGAGAAGCGTCGCTCGCTGAACCGCAGCTAGCCTGGTTGCCATGGAGATCACGATCCGCATCCAGGAGCGGCGCAATGGCTGAGAGAACGTCTGCACACAGTGCTTCCGGCACGTCGGCGATCCGCTTTGAAGCGCAAGTGCAGAGCACCGGCGGCTCGACCATTCTGAGGTTGCCCGATGATGCAAGCGCCAAGCTGCCGTCCCGTGGCCAAGTCGCGGTCACGGGAGTAATGAATGGGCACGCTTTTCAAACGGTTCTGGAGCCAGATGGCAGGCGGGGCCATTGGCTAAAGGTCGGCAAGAAGTTGCGGCAAGCCCTGGCGGTCTGCGAGGGCGATACCGTGGCGCTCAAGGTCGAACCGGCCAGAGACTGGCCAGAGCCCGACATACCCGAAGATTTCCAGACTGCCCTGGCCGGCGCGCCCGGTATCTCCGAGGTGTGGAAGAGCATCACGCCGATGGCGCGCTGGGAATGGGTGCGCTGGATCAATGCCACCAAGAACCGTCAAACTCGCGAACGACGCGTCGAAGTCGCTATCTCGAAACTTCATTCTGGTAAGCGACGGCCCTGCTGCTTCGATCTCGCAGCATGCACCGACCCAGACCTATCGAAGAACGGCATACTCGTAGAAGTGATGTAAGGAACGCGGCCCCGTATCTTAACCGGCGGCGCGCTGCAGATTGATTCTTCTGCGCGTTATTCTCGACCATGCCACACGAGCCGCAGGCCGCGCAGATCGGCGGTTATTTGAAGCCCTCCCTGTGTACGCCGCACCTGACCTGGGCGTCTGCGGCGTAGACATGTAGCTGAACAGCGTTCAAGCCATAGGTATTAAATTCGAAAATCGCAGCGACAAGGGAATTTCATGTGGCGTTCGGCGGAGACAGTGTTCAGGTAATGCCTCCGCGAGGCAGCAAAAGCCCACAAAACCCCCGCGGCAGCTACAGCGGAGACACCCGAAATCGGGCTTGAGATAACGGCGGTTCCGCGCGCGGTTGTCACCTGCGAGTCGATCACGCTGCCCGTTCGGCGACAGTGTCTTCTGGCTCCTGCCAGTGCCGTAGACGCCTGCTCGGCGAGCCCAGGCGGTGCCCTGCTGACAGGAGCCGCAGGCCGCCGGGTGCATGCAGGTCTCCGTCACCAGGTGCTCGATCCGGTCGAGCTGTTAGTGTAGCGACCCGATCCTCTGGGCGGGGTCATTGACATCAGGCATCCAACCAGTGTGGCCAGCCCGGCGGCGCTCCGGGGCTGGTCAGGCCTCCTCGGGGAAGGGGCCGCCCGGCCCCAGGTGGGTGCGGGTGCCGTCGTGGTCGAGGATGCACAGGATCTCCGCGGCTTCCTCCCGCACGCCGAACGCATGCGGCTCCATCGTGGAGAACTCGGCCGCCTCGCCGGCCCGGACGAGGATGGTCCGCTCGCCCAGCCGCAGCACGATGGTGCCGGACAGGACGGTGAACCAGTCCCGGCCCGGGTGGACGCGCAGCCTGGCGGGCACCTTCCTGGTCACCCGCAGCTTTGCGATCGTCATGCCCGGCGGCGCACCGGTCCGTGACAGCAGCCAGGTCGTCATGCCCCGCGCCTCGTCCCGGAGCGGCCTGATCACCACGTCGGCGTCGTCGTCGGACTCCACCAGCTGGTCAAGCGTGGTGCCGAGTGCCCTCGCGAGCGGCGTGAGCTGATCCAGGGCAATCCGCCGGTGACCGGTCTCGATCCGGCTCAGCGTGGACGGGCTCAGGTAGCTCCGGGCCGCCAGCTCGTCCAGCGACCAGCCCAGCGACGTGCGCAGACCCCGGATGCGCTGCCGGACAAGAGCGTCCAGATCGGCGTCTTGCTTCATACGCAAGAGTGTATGCCGTAACGGCAAGTCGGCGGTACCGTCGAGGATATGGCACACGAACACATGGCTGACCTGCTCGACCTCGACGCGGAGGTCCTCAGCGAGTACCACCGGGAGGTAGCCGAATGGGTCTCGGCAAACCTCACGGAACGACCCCGCGTCATCGACGTGGGCGCCGGCACGGGCACCGGCACCCTGGCGCTGGCCAGGCAGTTGCCGGACGCCGAGGTGATCGCGCTGGACGTCGACCAGGAGATGCTGAGGCACATCCAGGACAAGGCCCGCGCGTCCGGGCTCGCCGACCGGATCCGCACCGTCCAAGCCGACCTCGATCAGGCATGGCCTGATGGCCTGAAGACCGCTGACCTGGTGTGGGCCGCCAACTCGCTCCACCACATGGGCGATCCCGCACGGGCCGTCGCGCAGATCTACCAGATGCTGCGCCCAGGGGGACTGCTCGCGGTCACGGAGCTGGAGTCGTTCCCGCGTTTTCTCACCGACCCGGCGGGCGCGGCGCTCGAGGAGCGGATCCACACCGCCATGGCTCGGGGTCGTGACGAGGCCGGCATGCACATGCATGAGGACTGGCCTGCCCGTTTCGCCGAAGCCGGGTTCGCGGTCGAGTCCGAACGCCGCTTCGTGATCGCGCTGCAACCGCCGCCGGACTCGCCGGAGGCCGCCTCCGTGACCCGCTACGCCATGGTCACCCTCTGCCGCGCCCGCCACGGCCTGCAGGACAAGCTCAGTGCCGGTGACATCGCGGAGCTCGATGCCCTGGCCCCGGCCCTGTCCGCCCGCGACGACCTGACGGTCCGCACCAGCCGTACCGTCTGGCTGGCCCGCAAGCCCGCTGGATAACAGGGCTGGCCGCAAGACCGCCGGCGGAGATCGGCGCGGCGGAGATCGATGACAGTGCATGCCGGCGCGGGCGGCGACGTCCGATGAGGGAGGACGTCCGCCAGGCGCTGGCCATCGATGCCTCCTCGACGATCGAGGATCGTACGATCGACAACACCACCACGGGCCGGCGTTCGGGCGAGCCCCAGGACAACACGTCACTACTGCGCCACTCCGCTGGTCCAGCCGCGGTCGGAGCGCGAGGAACTCTCCGTATTGCCGGACATACGCTAATGCCAGCGCTCCCTCAACGGCTACGTCAGAGCAGCTAGTCGCCTGGTGCTACCAGCTCGCTCACATGCATGACCGGGCCGATGGCCGCGCCGGCGGCACGCAGGCCACCCAGATCTGCGATCATCACAGATGGCACCGTCATGCCCAGGCGACCGCACAATTGGGCGGGTCCGTCCGCGGTTTCACCCAGCCTCTTCGGTCACGCTTCGTAACGACCCCTACCTCCAAGGCCGCCGATCCGACAGGCAGAATGAGCCTCGCGCCGAGGCTCACGAGCCCATGCGCGTCGACGCCCCGGAACTACGCTGGATCGCTCTGTCGGCGGCAATTGAGGACGTTCACCTCAAGCGCGGCGATGCATAAACATGCAGATCAGCCGCTTGCGCGTTGGACCATAACCGGGCGGCCAACCACGCGAAGCCCGCTAAATAACCGCGCACAGTCCCGCCGTTATGGTCGGCGGCCCCACCGTCGAATGACCACTTTCACTTCGTCCTGAATGGATGTTCGGCGTGTTATGCGTCCGGTCGGCGGCTTGTCGCGGGAGGCTGTCCCCTTTGGCGTCGCCGCGCACCGGCACGACGTGCTCGATCTTCCGCGCCCCTGCCAGGTGGAGTGAAGGATCTGCAGTGCCCGTCGCACCCGAGGCGGTCTTCACCGTCCGCCGGTACGGGGACACCGAAGGGCTCGCCCACAGGCACGGGCGCATGCCCGCCGAGGAGGCCCGCCCCGGGCATTGCATCAGCGCTTCCTCCGTGACTCTGACGCAAAGAGGAGTTCGATCGGCCCGGCAGTACCACCCTCTGTCATCGACTCAGCGGTGCATATCGGAGCACCTTGTTATCAATCAAGATCGGCAGTTGAACCGGCCCGCTGCCGTCTTTTGGATGCGCGAATCCGGGCGTACTCTTCGGGGAGCGCGAGTTTCGCGCATTCTTCTGTCCATGGGGGGCAAGGGGGCGTGAGCGGCGGTGGGCGTTAATTGGGTCAGCAGTGGTTTGGTTACCGGGCGCCCTGGCCGCCTGGCCGCGGTCGCGGTGGCGGCGGCGCTGGTGCCGGCGGTGGCGGTGGGCGGGGCGGGCGTCCGGGCGCGGGCGGCATTCCGGGGCGGGCGGGCTGTCGCGGCCGGGGTTATATCCACCATCGCCGGGGGCGTCGGGGGCCCGGCCAAAGCCCGTCATGTGGGCCTGCCCTCGGCGTGCGGGGTGGCGTTCGGCGCTGGCTCCCTGTACATCGGGGACGGCGCTGCGGTGCGGAGAGTCAGCCCGGGCAGCGATGAGCTGACGACGCCCGCGGGCACCGGCAGCGCCGCGCCCCTCGGTGACGGCGGCCTGGCGGTGCGGGCGGCCCTGTCCAGCGCGTGCGGGGTCGCCGTCGACCCTGCGGGCAACCTGGTGATCGCCGACGCCGGGCACGAGCGGGTGCGGGTGGTGGCGGCCAGCAGTGGCAGCTTCTACGGGCGTGCGATGACCGCCGGGCACATCTACACCGTGGCCGGCGACGGCACCGGCGGGTTCTCCGGCGACGGCGGCCCGGCCACCAGCGCCGAACTATCCACCCCGGACGGGGTGGCGGCAGACGGCGCGGGCAACCTGGTGATCGGCGACACGCACAACTCGCGGGTCCGGGTGGTGGCCGTCAAGACCGGTACCTTCTACGGGCAGGCGATGACCGCCGGGGACATCTACACCGTCGCCGGCACCCGCAGCCAGGGTTACTCCGGCGACGGCGGCCCGGCCACCAGCGCCGAACTATCCACCCCGGACGGGGTGGCGGCAGACGGCGCGGGCAACCTGATCATCGCCGACTCCGGCAACAACCGGATCCGGACGGTGGCGGGCTGATGCCGGGAAAGGCCCCAGCCACTTCGGCCCGGTGGCAGCGGGCGGCAATCACCCGTCTCCTCCCGGCACCCGGAATGCGATTATGCATCAGCCTGCGCCCAGCGATCGCTGGTCCCTGGAAGCCGGAGGTATGTGTCGCGTTTCGCGTGGCCGGAAGCAGCCGCCGGGCGCGCATCACGGCATTATGCGGAGGCATTTAACATTGCCCGGCGCTTAAGTTAGCGGCATGCAGAATATGCGCGGGACGAGTGACCATCCAGAACCCCGTAGCCCGGAATCGTTCCACATCAAAGCCAGGCCGGCCGATACTGCGCGAACCATCGGCGCATGCGCCGAATAGGTAATATGCGCGCCTGCGTGCCCCCGGATTGACAACTCAGGAAGCGAAAATAATCGGCGCTCGGATCCTTGAAGCGGGATGAATCGCCTCACCCTCCGTAATCGGCTCGGGTTTCGGCCGCAGCGCGCATCCCCGCCGATATGGCGCACCACCGGTAAGTCGGCATGACCCGCCGTGCCGCACCGAGTTGTCATTCTGCGCCGCCGTTGTTCAGCAGCAGCCGAATCCTAGCCGGCACACTCTTGAATCAGGCGGTGGCCCGTTTGGGCGCTAGTCAGACGGCGCGGTCCAGGTCACTTGCGTCACGTACGATTCCTACCGAGTTAGCTGAGGATATGCTGCTGATGCCGCGTGTTCGGCTGGCTGGCCGGGCAGCCGGTTTGAGGCGCTGGGTGCGGGTCACTCGCTTGAGGGGGCGCGGATGGGTGACGAGGAGCACATGCGGCGCCGTGAGTTCGTGCGGAGGCACCATCCCGACCACGGCGGCGACCCGGCTGTGTTCATTGCGGGATTGCGCCAGTTTGATGGGCAAGCGGGCAGCTCCCGGCCGCGGGTGGTGGCGGTGCCTCACCGCGCGTGGCTGGCTCGTTTGTTTCTGAGGTTGCACCGTCGCCGAGAGCGCGCTCACCGCGCTCCGCGGGTTCACTAAGCCGAGATCGCCTTATGTTCATGCCGGTAGTTCTGGCGCTCGACGCCGGTGTTCTCTTGCTCAGTACCAGCAAGCGATGTCAGCTTTCCTGAAAGGGTGTTTTAGGAGACGCGTTCGGGGGTGCGGTTGCTGATATCGATGTCGAGCTGGATGGGTAGATCGGGCTTGCCGAGGGCGTGACGGGCGTGCCTGAGGGCATCTGATTCGACACGGTGGCGGAGCGCTGCAAGGTCGGCGGAGCTGTAGGCGCTCAGCGTTACGACGAGCGTCGGGTCGCCGGGGTCACCCAGTACGCGGGCTTTCGCGGCGTGGACGCCGTGGTAGCTCTCGATCTCGCGGGTGACCGCGCCGGTGAGCGCGGCTGGGTGCATGATTGTGCTGCCCTGCCGACTGTCGCGGGTCAGGGTGATATCACCGGCTCGGTCGGTAGACAGGAGCAGCGACACGATCCACCGCAGCGACAGGAAAGCGATCAGCAGACAGGCCGCGGCGACGGCTGGCCAGAGCCAGTCTCCGTTCCTGCCGACGTAGGCGCCGACGGGATTGGTGAACAAGGCGCGGTGCGCATAAGCCGAGCCGAAGCCGCCTGTCGAGGCGGTGAGGCCAGCGGCACCGGCCAGCAAGGTAAGCAGGCCGAATACGGCCAGGGCGATGCGGTTGATGCGGTCGGCGTGCATCAGCGGCTCCGGGGAGATACGCGCACTTTCAGACGCGGCGGGCGGCGCATCTGGAGGTCATCGAGACGCCGGCGGACCGACTCGGCGACGGGTTCTTTGAGGGCATCGACGGCGGGCCGGCCGCGGGCCGCCGATGTTGCCGCGACCCGGGCCCGGCGGCGGCGGACCGTCACGGCCGCGCTGCTGATGCCGTCGACATCCAGGGCCGCCGCGCGCAACGCCCCGGCCAGGCCGCTGCGGGTTATAGCGGCGTTCGTGGCTTTCTCATCGGAGCGCAGCCGTAGCCGGGTGACCCTGCGGGGCTTAACCTCCAAGGCGAGCAGGAGCACCCCGGCGATGATGAGGACGACCGACCACACCTTGACAACCAGGTCATCCCAGCGAGTTCTGCCCGCCCACCGGTACCACGTCGGCCAGTGCACGACGACCGGGGCGGCGTGCACGGCGAAGGCGATGACCTCGGCAATCAGGATGACGCTGGCTGCTATGAGGGCGGCGGCCAGGACAAGCGCCAGTGGGCGGTTCAGCAGACGCAAAAGGAGTTCTCCTAGCGGACGCGGGGCGGAGGAGTGATATCGGTGACGAGATCGGCCACCACGATCTGGACCTCCTCGACCGACAGCCCGGTCAGCTGCATTACCCGGTTGCGGAGGTGGCTGCGGACCTGATCGGCTACCGCCGGCACCGATGCGGGCCAGCGGACGCTGATCTCCAGATTCAAGAAGGCCTTCGACCCGTTGACATCCACTGACGTCTTGGGCAGCCCGGCAAGATCGGTACCGCGGAGGCCGAGATGCCCGGCTCCCGGTACCGCCCGGCCCAGAACCCGGGGCGCGGCGGCACCCACATCGGGATTCTCGGCCGCCGCGCGGGCCGCGACCTTGGCGACAACGCCATCGGCGATGCTGATCGTCCCCAGCTCGGTGCGACCAGCAGAGACGGCTGGCCCGGCTTCGGCCGTGGCAACGGTCATCGGCCGCTGCGGCTGCGCGCCAGCCAGCCGGGCACGTCCACGTCGCCGTCGAGGACTTTCGCGATGCCGTAGCCGATGCCGCCGAACAGCGCAACGATCAGCATGTCTCCGAAATCACCGAACACCAGAGCCAGGCCCAGGATCAGGCCGGCGAGGGTAGCAAGCGTGGTGCGGTTCATCTGTACTCACATCCGGGAGTGAATGGGACGGGAAGAGGGCCAAGGTCTCGAGTCACCGGTCACACCGGTCCTGGCGGCCCGGGGGCCGCACCGCCAAGCATGGCGCCGGAGACTGCCCGGCCGCCGCCGGCGGCAGGGAATCCGGCTACGGGCGGGTCATCGATGTCACCGATCACTACCTCAACCCGGCGGCCTCCGGCGATCGGCGTCACCGCAGCGGTGATCTGGACCAGCAGGTCAGCGGCCGGCACTCCCCACCGGGAGCGGACCTGGACCAGCACCGACTCCCTGCGGACGACCACACCGGGTACCTGGCGGCCGGGCAGATAGGACGCGACCTCGCCAGATCGGCCGCTGTCGAGTGCGGAGACACCCGCGCACCCCGCCGCGGCGGTGGTCACGGCGTCCACATTGATCCCGTCGATGACCGCGGCCGGATCCGGCGGGTGCGGGGTGGTCATGACACTCGCGACGACGCGGTGTCCTGGTCCTCGGTGCCGACGACGTAGACGTCATCCACGGCGACATTAACCTCAACGACCCGAAGCCCGGTCATCCGCTCCACGGACTGCTTCACATTCCGCTGGATGCTGCGGCCCAGCTCGGCGATGCTCACCCCGTAGTCGACCACGATGTCCAGGTCGATCGCGGCCTCGGTCTCGCCAACCTCGACACCGACGCCCTGGGCGACACTGGGGCCCGAGCTGCCGGGAATGCGCTCCCGCAGGGCGCCGAACGCCCGCGCCGAGCCGGTGCCCATCGAGTGCACGCCGGAGATCTCCCGGCACGCCTTCCCGGCGATCTTCTGGACGACTCCCTCCGCTACCGATATTTGCCCGTCACCAGTCGCCAGGCGATCCCTGGTCGCGGGGCTGGCACCGGTGCTGGTCGTCGCCGGTGTCATGTCACTGGTCGTAGAGGCTGGCTGGCTCATCGGGCGTGCTCCTTCGTCTGAAAAACATGTGGCTATACCGGTTCCGGTAACAGCCATAGGGGCTTCTTCTGCACAGGAGTCGGGCACACACCGCGGAAACTTCGCGGTCTGCCCGCGTTCATGACGCCGAGCATTCCCGGCAGGCCTGGCTCTCCCGGTTCTTTGCTGATGGATGCCAGGGGTTCCCTTGTGATGAGGGGGTGGGGTGGTGCGCTCCGCTCGCGGACGCGCACCACCCCACCTGGATGTTTCGGCCCGCTGCTCTCAGCGGCTCGCGTCGTGTGGACTGACGTCGAGGTCTGGCTCTTCGATCTGCTCCTTGCGGACCGTCTCGTTGACCGGGGCGTCCTCGGTGACAGTCTCCGTCGCCAGGCGGACACGCTCGACCGGGACAGCTTCCTTCGCCACTACGGGCCGCTCGGCTCGGAGGGTGACCTCGTGCTCCTCCTCGCTGATCGGTTCGCCAGACAGCGCGGCGTCCCGGTTGGCGTCGGTGATCGGCTCCCGTTCCAGGCGGACTTCTTCATGGCTGACCGGGACCGTGGTGGAGACGTTCTCGGTGACGACGTACTTGCGCAGCCGGGCCCGTCCGCCCTCGACGGTCTCCGTGCCGATGCGCAACTGTTCCTCCGACCGGGTCATCGCGTTGTCGGTTGCCGGCCCGGAGGTGTCCTGGCCGCGCGCGCCGGCCGTGTTGCCGCCCTGCTCGTCGCCGTCGGCGTGCCCGCCCCGGCCGCCAGTCTCGTATCCGGCCTGGCTGCCGTCTGTGTACCCGGTATGGCCGGTGCCGAGATAGTCCGCGTAGTGCCGGTAGAGGGTATCTTGCTCGCTCGCATCGATCTGGCCGTCGTCGTCGATGCTCGGGGCGTCCTTGATCAGGTCCTTGGAGACGGCCAGCATCACCTGGTCCCCGTCGAACCGGGATCCGTAGATCGGCGCGAAGCTCTGCCGGGTGCCGAACATGCCGGTGGCGACGGTAACCCACAGCGGCAGGCCGGTCTGCTCGTCGCTATAGACGTGGCCGATCTTGCCGACCTTCCTGCCCTCCCTGTTGACCGCGGTACGGCCGATGAACTGCTGAACGTCCTGCGGGGTAGTCATAGATCAGTGCTCCTTCCGGGAACAGGCGATGGGGTGGGTGCCCCGCCCGGGCGCCCAGCTCAGCTCCGGGCATCGGATGATGGCCGGGGCTGATGGCCCGTGATGGTCGCCCCGTGCGTTGTCCGGCTGGCCCCCGTCGGCACAGCCGGATGACTTACTCCATAAGCTTACACCAGAAACTTACGGGGAAAGCTTACAGTGTCCACTTAACGTTGCGGCCGGACCCACCCGCACCTGCCGTAGAACGCGGCCGTGCCAGTTGACGGCGAGGGCGGCGCCTCGCCCCAGTGGACGTGGGTCGCCAGCCACGCTCGCGCGCCAGGCATCCGGGATGCTTGCCGGCTGACACCTGGTCGCGCGCGGACAAGGTCGCGCAGGCTGCCGCGAAGCCCTCTACCGCCGGGACTTCACCGTCGCTGGCGGGATGGCATCAAGCGGACTGCGCCGATACAAATGGCGGTGGCTTACGGCATCAGTCCCGCCTGACGTCGGGGCCATCGGCCACGAACATCGCAATGCGGTCGAGCATGTCCTCCAGGCCTGTTTCGAACTCCCCTTCCCAGCGGTCCTGGGCCAGCCCCGCCGCCAGGCGGTGCAGCGTCGGGAAGTGCCTGGCGTCGATTTCGTCCGCGGGGTCGAGCATCTCGCGCGGGCTGTCGGCGTCCTTGATCGCCTCCCGCTGCCCGGGAGTGCGGACTGGGCTCAGGCCGCCGGGAACCGGATCAGCGGCTGCCTGTCCGGCCGGTTCGCCGCCCTCGTTCGCAGCTGTGTCGGTGCTGGTAAAGGATCCGTCGCCCGGCTTCGGATCCCGCAGTGCCATAGCGCTGGTTTCCAGCAGCAGGGAACCGAGCAGGAAGCTGTTGAACGTGCGGTAGGTGAACAGCACCTGCTCGTCGGTGAACCCCTCTGCGGCCAGTCCGTTCAGCATCGCCTCGACCCAGCGCAGCGACCGGAGCGGCGGATTAACCCACGGAGCCGCAGGCGGGCGGGTGGCGACCAGCGGGAAAGCATGCGGATGCGCCCGCGCGTATCGGCGCACCCCATGCGCCATGCCGGTGAGATAAGGCCGCCACCCGTTCACCGGTCGCAACTGGACCTCCGGATCGTCGGCGAGCTCGTTGACGATCCGCTCCACCACCGCGTCGAACAGCTCATCACGGTCCTGCACATACCGGTACAACGACATCGAGCGGACCCCCAGCCGCGACGACACCGCCCGCATCGACGCCGCCCCGACGCCCTGCTCATCCACCAGCTCCAGCGTTGCCGTGACGATCCGGTCCAGCGACAGGCCACGGCCCGGCCGGCGACGACGCCCGTGCCCACCCTGCGCTGGTGTCACCGGAACCTCACCTTGAGTCACCCTAAGACCGCTGCCGTGATGTTAGCGTCCGCCGCCAGCATCACCGCCGCTGGCGACGCAGCACGTTGTGATCATCTTAAGGTTGCCTCGCCGCATTCATCAGGCTCGTCCCGGTCAGCCGCCGTCGCCAGCAGTGGCAGAACCCGTGGACGCATGTCCAAACCCGGCCGGCACACCGAATCGGACCCAGACCGCTCACTTCAGCCACCGCCGCCACGGTCGCTTAACTGATCATCGCTGCCGGCTGGAGGACAGCGCGCACCTCGACCGGCCCGGCCGCATCAAATCCCCGTGCCTGGGCATGGCATTCGAGCACGGCTGCCGGTTCTTCCCGCGGGTCGTGCGTGAAGCAGCCAAGCGCATTCCCGGATGCCAATACAACGAGCTGCCCGGTCTCGGTCACGGCGGCCCTCTGCTGGCAGCTGGCAAGGTCAACCCCATCCTCGCCGAGTTCCTTGACAAACAAACACACCTGAACTGCAGAGCGCTCGCCCGGGACCCAGCTGACATCTCGATCGGCCGCCGAACGCGGAGACCTTCTCCACCGTGATCTCCACCGAAAAGATCATCGACAGCGTCGAGCTGCGACCGTGCCCGCGGGCTTTGCCATATCCCTCACCTGGGCCGAATGCAGCCCTGATATCGCCACCCAATCATGCCCGTCTCGGCCCGTAGCCGACGGCAAATCCGATATGACCGAATCCTGCGAACGCACCAAGCCATCGCCTGGCTTCTTTCACGCGAACGCACACATCCGGCAGTTCGGTATCCCCGGAACTCACCTGCGGCGCATCCTGCGACGCGCACTAAATCGGCGATCTGGGCCCCGGATAGTTACAGGGCGCATGGACAGTTGCCGCGCGCAGATCGGGGCGATCTGCGCGGCGATGGCGGCATCGCGTCAGGGTTCGCTTGGGGCCACAGGGCCGGCCATCTCCAGCGCGTCGCCTGACAGGCGCATGAACACCTCACCTGGGAAGGTGCCGTGGCGAGGATGGAGTTCCTCGATGATAGCCATCAGACCGTACGCGTCATCGCCCCGCACCAGGCCGGACAAGAGCCGGCGAACAGCCTCAGCATGGTCCTGATCCGTCGGACCCTTCCTAGCCATACCGGAAACGCTATGCCCTGCTGCCGTCGCTGGCTTGTTACGCCGCCACGTTTGAACCGTTACGACCGGGTAGTAGATCGTTTCCGATTCCTGGGGTGGTTGGTCAGGAACGCCCAGTTCCTCACCTGACAGAATGAGCCACAATGCTGGAAATAATTTGCTAGTTTTAGTTTTCCTGCGTAGGTTTTGGACATACACGACATCAGCGTAAGGAGAGGCAGTCCGATGAGCTCAGAGGACAAGGTCAAGAACACCGCCGAGACGGCCAAGGGCAAGGTCAAGGAGGGCCTCGGGAAAGTGACCGGCGATAAGTCCCTCCAGGCCGAGGGCCACGGCGACCAGGCCAAAGGCAACCTCAAGAACGCCGGCGAGAAAGTCAAGGACGCCGTCAAGAAGTAGCCAGTGGCTTCGCGGACCGCGTCAGCGACGCGGCCTGCACCTGACCACCACCCGGCAGGGCTCCCGAGCTCCGGCTGGACCAACCGGCAAAGGCAGCGCTGCCTGCGAGGCGGCGTACCTCCGAAAGGAACCACCTAGATGTATATCGGGATCGGAACAGTCGTCCTGATCGTGATCATCGTGCTTGTCGTCCTCATGCTGCGGCGGCGCTGACCGGCAGTGCCGCCTGACGGTGCAGAACTTCGTTCAGGACCGCGCTGCGCCGCAGCCGTGTAGCGCGGCGAGCCCTAGCGCGCTGCGCAGCCGGCTTGCGGCGCGCGACAGCGATGGCAGCTGAAGACCACTGGCTCTGGCTGTGCGCCGTCACCGGCAACGCCGCGCCCGTCGGCGCGGACGAGCTAACCGGTCCCATGCCCGGCGGTCGTGGGAATCGGAGCCCGCGGCGTGTGCACCGCGCCCGTCTGGGCCGCGTCTATCGCTGGTAAGACTGTGAAGGAGAGCGTCCTGGATGCGAGCACCCGTGCGGCACATGTCTGGCAGGCCTGCCGCCGGCCAGCTGGCAAGGACATGGCTGACGGCTCTGATCCAGGCGATGGCCGATGACGCCGTCCCGTCGCTGGTCGCGGCCCTCCTCCCGCGGCACGGCCGACTTGCCAGCAGATCGCTCCCCGGGCCTGTGGTGGCCCCGCCGCGGGATAGCGCGCCGGGGCAGCCCGGCCAGGTTGCCCCGGCAGACACCGACCCGGCCCCTCAGCAGGACGAGCTCAAGCCACCGGTAGTGTCTGCCGGGCCGCCCTGGGAACCAGCGCCCAGGCCACCTGGCCCGGGCACGTAGACCCGGCGGCCTGTGGTCCCCGCACTGGCCCGGGCAGGCGATGCTACCGATGCCAGCTCGATGGTGCCTGCGACAGGCAGCACGCTTGTCCAGGCGAAGGGAAGGATGACCAGATGACCGATGGCGCGCAGCCGCCGGACACCGACCCCGGGCCCGGCCAGCCAGAAAGAGCCGGAGCCCGGTCCCGGCGGGGCAGTGCCCTGCGGTTACTCCTGCAGGGGAAGGGTGCCGCGAAGCAGCGGGCGGTGGAGGTCATGCTCGGCCAGAACAAGGCCCTGGTCGCTGAGGAGATAGCCACCGCCATCCTGGACTCCCAGCACGCGGCCGGCCCGTCCGCAGACCCGCTGCAGCGTGCCCGCAGCGAGCAGGCCCAGCAGGACGCCGCGACGGCGCGCCGCATCGGCGACCGCAGCGCTTCCTAGACCACGCAACGGCCCGGCAGTGGCGCCAGACACCACCAGGCCAGCATCAGGTGCGGGTACTGCCCATGCGACCCGGCTCTGAACCGGCGGAAGGGAGGCCTCTGCCCTGGATCGCCCGCGCCAGCCTCCGCCAGGCCCGCTTGCCGCTGACCTGATCGGCGAAGTCGGCCACATCCTGACACCAGATCCAGGACCGCGCCAGATCGATGCACAACAGGTCCAGGCCGTCGAGGGACCGACCACCGGGGTGAACGGAAGCGGATTATGGCTCGTCGAGCGAGCTGTTGCGGTGGCGGCCAGTTGCCGGGTAGCTCGTTCAGCCGACGGGCATAGTCGGCAGGATCGGGTTGCCTGTGCTCGGTGAGGGAGCGGTAGACGTCCTCTGTGACGAGCGAGGCGATCATGTGCATGATGGTGTGCCAGTCATCGCCCAGCCCGTCCAGGCGCTGGACCGTCTGCCATGTCTGGCGCGGGTCGCCGGCCTGGCAACTGGTTCGCCACGATCTGGTGCCTTGCCAGGTGCCGCCTCGGGGTTGACGGGCTCGCTATCGGCGGTCGCGTCTTCATCGCTGCAGAGCGCGTCTGCGTATTCCGGATGCTGCGCCTCGATCAGGAACATGCGCTCGTGGAGCCGGGCCCGGGCGGGTCAGATTCTGGCTGAGCGCTGTGCGCATGCCGGTCTGCGCCCTTGTGCCGAGCCGTTCGAAGGCGGGTCTGAGCATGGGGGCGAGGAGACGGGCCGGGCCTTTGAAGGTGAACTGGGCCGTGTAGGTCACCTCGGTGCCGGCGTCGGTGCTGCGGAAGGTCATCGTGTCGATGGCGATGACGGTCTTGTTCTCGCCGCGGAGCCGGATGCGTTCACCAGGGACGAACTCGCGCACGATGTAGGTCAGCTGGGTCTGGCGGCCGAGGAACGTGGAGGTGTTGAGGTAGGTGGTGCCGACCCCTCCGTCGCCGTGCTGGTTCACGGTGACCACGGTGCCCGGGTCCCATTCGGTGGTGGTGGTGAAGTCGGAGAGGTAGCCGAACACCGCGTCCAGCGGCTTGTTGACGGTGACGGTCCTCTGCAATCTCATGGCGTCCTCCGGGTTCCTCGGCGCTGTGTCAGGTGGTCGGGGGCGGGCGCGGGCGCCGCTAGTGAGGTGCGGGCCCACAGGGCTGTCCATGCGCGGGCGGGGACGAGGCGCGCGGCCTTCATCAGCAGCGCCATCCGGGTGGGGAAGACGATCTCGGCGTGGTCACGCTCCAGTCCGTCGCAGATGGATTGTGCGGCCTGGCCGGCATCGATGATGAAGGGCATGGGGAAGGGGTTACCGGCCGTGAGGTCGGTGCGGACGAAGCCTGGGCAGATAGTCGTGACGTGCACCCCGGTCCGGGCGACGTGGATGCGCAGGGACTCGAGCAGGTTGATCTGTGCCGCTTTTGTCGCGCCGTAGGCTTCGGCGCCGGCCAGCCCGCGGTATCCGGCCACGGACGCGATGCCGGCGATGACGCCGTGGTGTCGCCGCAGCATGCCGGGCAGTACGGCCGCGATGGAGTTGCTCATCCCGGTGAGGTTGACCCGGAGGTGCTCGTCGAAGACCGCGGTGTCCCAGTGCGCCGGGTCCATCTGCTTCCAGTAGCCGGCCGACAGCACGGCAAGGTCGATGGGTCCGAGTTCTTCGGTTACCCGCGCGGCGGCGGTCGCGACCGACGCGGCGTCGGTGACGTCGAGCGGCACGACGAGCATCTGTCCTCCTGACACGTCCCTCAGCTGCTCGCCGCGGCGAGCCGAGATCGCGACGGCGCATCCGCGGCGGGCGAGTTCCCTGGCGACCGCTGCGCCGATGCCGCTGGATGCGCCGACGACCCAGGCGACGGTGCCGGTCAGCTCCATGCCGGCTCCCGGGTGATCTGGAGCTGGCTCACGCCGAGGTAACCGCTGCGGAAGCCCGCCTCGGCGTAGGCGAGGTAGAACTCCCACATCCGCCGGAAGGTCTCGGTGAATCCCTGGGCATGGATGTGCGGCCACTGATCGGCGAAGCGCTCCCGCCACAGCCGCAGGGTCCGGGCGTAGTGCGCCCGGAGTTCGCGCCGTTGCGCGACCCGCAGGGTGGTGTGAGCCGCCAGCGTGTCGTCGATCGCGCGCAGGGACGGGATGATCCCGCCGGGGAAGATGTACTTCTGGATCCAGCTGAAGCTCCGCCGGGTGGCGAGGAGGCGGTCGTGAGCCATGGTGATCGTCTGGATGGCCACCTTCCCGCCGGGCGCCAGCAGGCGCTCCAGCGTGGCGAAGTACGTGGGCCAGTAGGCTTCGCCCACTGCCTCGATCATCTCGACGCTGGCGATGGCGTCGTAGCTGCCTTCGACCTGGCGGTAGTCCTGCAGCCGCGCGTCCACGCGGCCCGACACGCCAGCCGCGGCGGCCCGCGCGGCGGCGAGGTCCAGCTGCTCGCGGGAGAGGGTGACCGTGGTGACCTGGGCTCCTCGCTGCGCTGCCCGGATGGCCAGCGTGCCCCAGCCGGTGCCGATCTCCAGCAGCCGGGTGCCGTGTCGTACGCCGGCCAGGTCGAGAATCTCGTCGATCTTGCGGATCTGTGCCTCCTCGAGCCGGGTCGCGGTCTGCACGGGCTCGCTCTGGTCGAACCACGCCGAGGAGTAGGTCATCGTCTGGTCCAGGAACGAGGCGAAGAGGTCGTTGCTCAGGTCGTAGTGGGCGGCGATGTTGCTGCGCGACCCGTCCAGGGTGTTCTCCTGGTCAGCAGGGACGCGCTTGTCCGTGATGGCCCTCAGTTTCCGCAGCGGCGCGGGCACCAGGGTGGTGAGCCGCGCGGCGAAGGGCGTCAGCAGGTCGGCCAGGTCGCTATCGGGCCCGGGCCGCCAGTCGCCGGCCATGTAGGCCTCACCGAAGGCGACCTTGGTGTCCTGGCCGAGCCGGGTGAAGAACGCGGCCGGACGGACGAGCTCCAGCTCGGCCGAGGTTTCTGAGCCGCCGCCGAGCACCCGCCCGTCGGGGTAGGTCACCCGGACCGGGACCCGCTGTATGGCGTGCTCGAAGATCATCCGCGCGATGGTGGCTCGCAGCAGCGCCCGTGGTCTGATCGCGACGGGGTGCCAGCTTACGGAGGTTGCGATGGTCATGGTCAGACCCCTTCCTGTGGGGTGTGGTGTGGCCGGGAGCGGATGGGCAGGCGGCGGAGCCAGAGCCAGATGCCGTGCACCCGGATCAGGGCCGAGATCCGCTGGGGCATGAGGGGCTGGCTGATGAGCCGGCGGGCCAGCGCCGGGGCCGTCGCGGGTTCCGGGCGCCCCCGGAAGGTCGCGCTGAACGCCACCGCATCCTGATCCTGCCGTCGCAGCGTCACGGTCGTGGCGACAAGGTCCGGCCTCAGGGTGAACCGCAGTCCGTAGGTGCCGCTGACGTCGAAGAACGGGGATACGTAGAAGCGCTTGCCCGTCACGGCGGCCCCGGCCTCGTCTGGCCGCAGGAGGTAGGCGTGCCGCTCGCCGTAGGTGTTGTGGATCTCTGCGATGACGCACGCGAGGACGCCGTCGCGGTCATAGCACCAGAAGACCGACAGCGGGTTGAACACGTGGCCCAGGACCCGGGCGCTGGCCAGCATGAGCACCCGTCCGCGGTCACCGAGCTGGATGCCGTTTAGCGCCAGGTAGTTCTCGATGTTGCGTTTGATCGGCAGGCGGGGATCGCCGAGGTGGTCAGCGCTGCTGAAGTGCGCGAACGGCCGCAGGTGCCAGGGCTGGCGTGGGAGCGAGTCCAGGTTGACCAGCCACTGGTAGACCCGGTGCCGGAAGGCGTGCCGGACCGGCCCGGGGCGCCGGTGCGTGACCTGGCCGACGACCAGGGCCGGCAGCGCGGGCAGCTGCGGGTGCGCGGGCGCGGAGGGCGGCGTGCGGAGAGCGGCCGTGCTCACCAGGTCACTCCGAAGTGCTGCGCGGCCTGCACGCCGGAGCGGCAGCCGTCCTCGTGGAATCCCCATCCGTGGTAGGCGCCGGCGTACACGGTGCGGCCGGTGGCCAGGCTGCTCAGCCGTGACTGCGCGCGGACCGCTTCGGGGGTGTAGACCGGGTGCTGGTATTCCATCGTCGCCACGATGGACTCCGGGTCGAGGCGTTCGCGGTCGTTGAGCGTGACGAGGAAGTCCTGCGCGGCACGGTGCCCCTGCAGCCGGTTCATCCAGTACGTCACCACGGCCGGCTGGCCGGGCCGGTCGCAGGCCGTCATCCGGTAGTTCCAGCAGGCCCGGGCCCGCGTGGCGGCCGGCAGCACCGAGCTGTCGGTGTGCAGCACGGTGACGTTGCGCGAGTAGCCGAACTCCTTGAGCGTGCTGACCTCCGCATCGCTCGAGTCGGTGAGCAGGCCCAGGGCCTGATCGGCGTGGGTTGCGATGACGACACGGTCCACCCGGGTGACGTGGCCGGTGACGTCACGGACTTCCACCCCCTCCGCGCCGCGGGTGACGTCGGTGACGGCACGAGAGGTACGGACGTCTGGCAGCTGTCCGGCGAGCCGGCCGACATAGGCGCGGGACCCGCCGGCGACGGTGTACCACTGCGGGGAGCCGCCCACCCGCAGCATCCCGTGCTGGTCCAGGAACCTGAACAGGTACCGCGCCGGGTAGCGCAGTGACGTCTCGCGTCCCGCCGACCACACGCACGACACGACCGGCACGGCGTAGTGAGCGACGAAGTGGCCGCTGAATCCCTCCCGCCGGAGGAACTCGCCGTAGGTCGTCAGGTCGCCGTCATCGGCTGCCCGCAGGAAGGCGGCGGCGCGTCGGTGGAATCGCCTGACCTGCACCAGCATGCGGATGAACTGCCGGTCGAGCAGGCGGCGCGGCTGGGCGATTATGCCGCGCAGCCCGCGGCCGCCGGCATACTCCAGCCCGCACCCCTCGCACCGCACGCTCATGCTCATCTCGGCGGGACGCACCTGGACGCCGAGCTCGCCGAAGAGCTTGCGCAACCAGGGGTAGGTCTTGTCGTTGTGGACGATGAACCCGCTGTTCAACGGCGTGCCGGTTACCGTCCGGGCCCCGGATGTCGTGGGTATGCGCGTGACCGCCGAGCCGGTCCTCCGCCTCGAAGACAGTGACGTCGTGGGTCCGGGACAGGAGGTAGGCGGCAGTCAGGCCGGACACTCCTGCCCCGATGACGGCAACCGACGGCCGCCGTGCGTCCGCGGCCGTGCTGTGCTGCTCGGCGGCGGAGCCGGTGGCGGTCGTCGAACCGTTGGCGTCGTAGTCCATGATGGGCAGCTTTCGTCTAGAGTTTGTCTAGACTCGAAGCTAAGCCTTAACCGATGAGCTTGTCAAATGTCTGTCGAAGTACTGTAGAGTGTTGATATGGGCACTCCCGAAGGTCCACCGGTCCTGCGCATCGGTGAGCTGAGCCGGCGCCTCGGCGTCAGCGACCACGTCTTGCGAGCCTGGGAGAGCCGCTACGGCCTCCTCCAGCCGGTGCGCTCCACGGGCGGCTTCCGGTTGTACTCAGAGGCCGACGCCCAGCGCGTCCGCCGGATGCAGGCCCACCTGGCCGGCGGGCTGTCGGCCGCCGAGGCGGCGCGAGCGGTGCTCGGGCAGGCCGCCAGGACCGAGACGGACCCCTGCCCGACCGCCCAGCCGAACCGTGCCCCGTCGACGGCCAGGGAGCTGCCCGGTGCCCTCCGGCAGGCCCTCGACGCCTTCGACGAGCCAGCCGCACAAGCTGTCCTTGACCGGCTGATCTTCGACCTCTCCCTGACGACGGTGCTCCGGGACGTGGTGATTCCGTATCTCACCGAGCTAGGGGAACGCTGGGAGCGGGGTACGGCCAGCGTCGCCCAGGAGCACTTCGCCAGCAACGTCATCCGCGGGCGGCTCGCCGGGCTGGCCCGCGGCTGGGGGAACGGGCACGGCCCCCGCGCCGTCCTCGCCTGCCCCCCCGGCGAGCTGCATGACCTGGCGCTGATGGTCTTCGGCATCGCGCTCAACCGCACCGGGTGGAGGATCGACTACCTCGGGATCAGCACACCGATCGAAGAACTCACCCGGACGGTCGGCGCCAGACGCCCGGACCTCGTCGTCCTGGCTGCAACCCAGCCGCAGACCCTCGAGCCACTCGTCACGCAGCTCGCTGCGCTCGCCCAGCACGCTCCGCTGGCCCTGGCAGGACCCGGCGCCACGCCGGAGACCGCCGCCGCGGTGGGGGCCCGGCTGCTGACCGGCGACCCAGTCACCGAGGCCGAGAATATTGCGTGGCCGCGGTGAAACTCCTCGCAGGGGGAGCCCCCGGCAGTAGAACCTCGCTGCGGTGATCAGCGCAGAAGCGTTCTTCTCCCTGACCGGGCAGGGCGGGCTCACTCCCGACAGTACTCCCTGCGGCGCCGCTGGACCGCGACGAGGGACATGATGGCGTCACCGGCCGCTGCCAGGCGCAGCGCACCCAGCCATGCCCCCGCCAGCTGGCCGCAGGCAGGCCCGCCCGCCCGATTCGTGCCGCGCGGGTGAGCGCAACAAGGACGCCTCCTTTCATAGCCTTACAAGGGATAGACGCGACCCGGGCAGTCACGGTGCACACGGCACACACGCCCCGATTTTCACCGGCTCGCGGCACTGCACCGCTCGGCGGCGTGGCCACGGGACATCTGGCGGCCGTCGCCAGCATCGCCTTGATAGCGTCGAGGGTCAGGGGGCACGGTTACCCCATCCAGGAGAAGACCGCTGGCGCCCGGAAACGGTACCCTGCCGCTTCCAGGCCCTGGCGCAGCCTCCGGCACTCGGAGCCGACGAGCGCGAACCCGAGGCTGACCGGAGAGCCAATACCGAGCTCAGTGAGCCGGAGCCTCTTCCGTGCCTGGGTGGCCCGGATGGCCGGTCTCGAAGACCTGTCGCCGGCCGGGGAGATCGAGGGCGAGAAGAGTGCTACCTGCCCGCTAGCTGAGCCGGCAGACGGCAACCCTGCCAGGCTCTGCCCGGACCATGCTGGATTGCTGGGCTACGTGGCAGCTGCAGGCGGGGGCCGGCGGCGCGGCATCGCCGGTACCGGCCCCCGGGTTGCGGCCAGGAGGACTTCCGGTGAGTACAGCTGAGGCCCCGCGGGGCCTACACCTCGGCTACCGGCTGGACGGCGGCGTTGCCGTGGTCACGGTGACCGGAGAGGTTGACGTGGCGACCTGCGAGTTGCTGCGCGAGGGACTGCTGCGGGTCGTTACCGACGAGCATGATCGCGACCTGGTGGTGAACCTGGCCGGCGTGACCTTCATCGACTCGGCCGGCGTCGGCGTCCTGGTCGGTGCCTGGCGCCGGCTCGGCACCAGGCGCGGCAGCCTGGCCCTGGCCGCACCATCCCCCCAGGTCCGGCGGATCCTGGCTACCACGGGCCTGACCAAGGTGCTCGCTGTTTATGACCTTGAGGCAGATGCCGTGCAGGCCAGCCAGGCACAGGCAGGCCGGGCTGATGATCATTGACGTAGCGCGGATCGCGGGCGATGGCAGCATCCGCCGCGCGGTGATCGATACGGCCGGCCGCGCCGACGCGGCCCGCTCGGAGCAGCTCACCGAGCAATCCAGCCGAGTGAGCGATCCGCGCTGGGAAGATCGGGCGTACTGTCGCAGCGTCCCGGTAAGACTCCGCGGAGGAAACGGACTCTGTATGCACAAGGAAACAGCGGCTGCTGCCATGGCTGGCCTCGGCCGGGAAACGGCCGCCGGGCCGGTGCGACGCGCCGCGGTGGTCATGCATCCGGGCAAGCATGACGACATGGACGGTTTCCGCGCGGTCGTCCGCAAGGCCATGCCCGACCTTGGCTGGGCTGAGCCGCTCTGGCTGGAAACAACACCAGATGACACCGGTGAACGGATGGCCAGGGAAGCCGTGCAGCGCGGCGTTGACCTGGTGATAGCCAGCGGCGGCGACGGAACCATCACAGCCTGCGTGGGCGGCGTCGCAGGTTCCGGGATTCCGCTGGGCGTGCTGCCGACCGGGACCGGGAACCTGCTCGCGCGCAACCTCGGCCTGCCGCTGTCCCTGGCCGAGGCGCTGACGGTGGCACTGACCGGATCTGACCGGCTGGTGGACGTCGGCAGGGCTAACAGGCGGCCGTTTGTGGTGATGGCCGGGATCGGCTTCGATGCTCAGCTGCTCGACGGCGCGAGCGAGGAAGCGAAAAGACGCGTCGGGTGGGTCGCCTATGTGCTGTCGGCGCTGCGGCAACTGCGTGAACACTCGGCGCGGGTGGTGCTGCGGGCAGACAGCGGGCCGCCGCAGCGCCGCCTGGCCAGCTCCGTGATCATCGGCAACGTCGGTTCGCTGCAGGGCAACCTGCGGCTGCTGCCAGACGCGCTGCCCGATGACGGCGTTCTAGACGTAGCAGTCTTCGCCGCCCGCGGCTGGACACAGTGGGCGCGGCTTGCCGCCGACATACTGATGCAGCGCAGAAATGGCCGCGTGACCCGCCTGTCCTGCCGTGAGCTGCATGTCTTCGCCAGCAGCACATGGCCCTGGCAAGTCGATGGAGAGGTCGCCGGGTCCACCCGCCAGCTGACAGTGACCCTGCAGCCAGGCAACCTGCTGGTACGCGTCCCCGCAACAACCGCCGGGTAGACAGGTGGCTGGACGCTACCGGCGCCCAGCTGGCCGCGCCTGCGTGTTGCGGCGCAGCAGCCGGACTACGCGCCGTTCTGCCAGCTTCTCGGTGTGGTAGCTCAGCCATACGCACACCGACGCCAGCGGAAGCTCAATGATCACCGCCATGGCGGCCGGCTCAGGCAGCTGGCCCGGTGGCGATGTCATGACATCAAACCAGGCATCCACCACCACCAGCAGCGCTGCCGCCGCTATCGCCAGAAACAGGGAACGCCGCAGCGCGAGGTAACCCGTGCCAGCCAGAACCACCAGAAGCATGACATCGAATCCGGCCCATGCGACGTCGTAATGCCGTGAGACCTGACGCGCGGGAAGGGAATACCCCAGGTAGATCGTCCAGGGCAGCAAGAGCAGCGAAAACAGCACGAACGCCGGGCCCGCCCACCGAACAACCCGAGCGTAGTCGGCCGGCGCGCCGTTCTCCGCCTGGCCAGCCGGCCCGGCAAGGCCGCCCGGCTCGGCGGTCGCCCCCTGGGCGTCGTGCGCTAAGTCCACGGCTGCCCCCGCGCACTCGGCACGAATCCGGCTGCCCGCGTGTATACCCCAGCAGGAGGAGAACGGCGCGATTTCGGGTCGGCTTACACCTTGCGCCACCGAGCCTCGCACAAGCCGTAAATGCCAAAGACAACCAGCCCGAGCGCCGCGAGGATCAGCAGGAACTCGCCGAATGGCTGGTTGCGCAGCGTGAGCAGCGCCTTGTCAATGCCGCCCGCCTTCGCCGGCTGATAAGTCACAGCCGCCTCGATCACCAGGACGCCCGCGAGCGCGAACACAAAGCCACGAGCCGCCGTCCCTGTTATGCCGAGCCACTCCACAATGCGGCGCGTCCGCGGGCTCATCCGCGACGTCTGCAGGTTCTTCAGGAACTTGCGGCGCAGGCCCTCGGCCACCAGAGCCACCCCGGCGATCACGATGATCAGCCCGACGATGCCTACCAGCCACCGTCCGCCAGGGTGATGCATGACCGTGGCGGTCAGATCCTGCTGCTTGCTGGTCTGGCTGCCCTGCGCGCCGGAGATCACCTTGAACGTCAGATAGGCGAAGCCGGCGTAGATCAGCGCCCGGACCAGCGACTTCAGCCGCGGGCCGGCGCTGCTCCCCTCGCCGGCCACGCCGAAGGCGGCTTCACTGAGGCGCCACAGAGCGTAGCCCGCGAATCCGATGGCGAGCAGCCACAATGAGACCACGCCATAGGGCTTGCCCGGCCAGCAGCTGCAAAGCGCCCTGCTGATCAGCCTGCCGGGACGTCTGGCCGACCGCGACAAGGAACGCGACCCAGCCGATGAGGATGTAAAGCACCCCGCGGGCGGTGAGACCGGCCCGGGCCAGCGCCCGCGCCGCCGAACTGTCGGATGCGCGCCTTGCGGTACCTGACGCGCGTGCAGTAGTCGTCGATCGCATACCCCTCTCTTCCTCTCAACCCCCCAAATAAACCTCCACCCCGCTCCGCCGCAACAGCCGGGAATACAAGGCCGCGGGCTGGCCGGCGACCAACTGCAAGGCTCTGCTGGTCAACCTGCTGCGAAAGTCCGGACCGGGCGCGAGTAGGGATCGCGCCCCAGCCAATAAGGATGTAGATATTCCCGCGCGGCGAGATCTGCCTCTCACGCGGGAATTCTGACCGGGACTAAGTTAGCGATCCTGTCGTCGCTCTGCTGATCCTCGACATACGCCGAAACATGAAGCGACTCGAGCAAAGCCGCGGAGGCCTATCCCAGCCACTCGCTGATGCCGCACACGTCGAGCAGCTACTCGCCTCCAATCCGGCGGAAGATGGAAGCGCCCCGAGATACAAGCATCGAACTACTCGAGTCTGGGCCGAGCAGAACTGGTTCTTCTTCTCGCCTCACTCACGGCCAGTTCGCCATCGACAGTTCGCGCCGATTCGGCGATCTGACTCTATGTGGCCAGATTAAACCTTCCGCAGCAATTGCCGCTCCGACGTAAGCGCGCGGGCTGAATCATGGAAGCTTATGCACAGCTGCGCATAAGTGCGTGCAAAGGCAACGTCCTCATTTCGGCAGATCCGGTCGGGTCCCGGCCAACTCCAAGCGTGCGTCCACGATCCACCGAGGGCTCAGAACGCCCGGATCTGCGTGGTGCGATCAGCAACGTCGAACGGCGGCGACCAGCGCCAGATCGGATCAGGATCGCCATAGCTCTACAGGCAGTCACATTCTGTGATCGCTGTGACCATCTCGGGGCAGCTTCTCATGTCCGCCTGTGGGCAAATTCTGGTGACCGCCAACACGCCCGCCAAACCCATGCTCGTCATGGCGAGCGTGGACGTACAGGCTGCATTTGTTTATTAGGTGATACCGGGGGACTGGGGTGGAGTGTTCAGGTCATCACGATGATTCCGGATCGCAGGCTGACCGGGCTGGAGTTCGGGAGGGTGGAGGGCTGCGGCGGGACCGGCGTGTAGCTGATCTGGATGCCGAAGGAGCCCGGTGATGTCGTGGTCGTGGCGGTGAAGCTGGCGGTGAAGGCCACGCCTGTGCTCGCCAGCTGCCACCCGCCGTGGTTGTTGTTGAGGGCGGGGTTCCACCAGGACAGGGTGCCCGTTCCGGTCACCTCGCCCTGGGTGGCAGAGGACTTGGTGTAGCCGCTGTCGGTGCCTGCCAGCCGCCACTTGCCTTTGCTGATCAGCGTCATGCCGCCGTGGTAGGTGCCGGTGCGCCCGATAACGGCGAAGTCGACGCTGACCGTGGCGGAGCCGGGGACCTGGTAGCTGCCCGAGCCGGCGGCTCGCAGGCCGCTGACGGTCAGCACCAGCGGCTTCGTGCTGGCGGATGCGCCGCAGTTCGCGGTGCCGGCGTAGCTGGCGGTGAGGGTGTAGGCACCGGCCCGCCAGCCTGAGGTGCTTATCGATGCCCCGGTGGCCGTGCCTGTGCCGTCGGTGGTCGCCGACTCCAGCGGGTAGGTCCCGGGGACGCCCGTCTTGGGGCTGGCGTTCAGCGTGAAGCTCACCGGCTGACCGGGCTGGCACGCGCTCGCCGGGCTCGACAGGGTCGCCGCGGGCGCGAAGCTGGCGCCGCGGGCGACCGACTGCGGGCCTTTGTACGTCAGCGCCGTCGCGGCCTTGGTCACCGTCACGGTGCCGCCCGCGTAGCTGATCACGTAGCTCGGGTCGGCGGCGCCGGTGCAGTCGCTCGGGTAGGTGCCCGCCGGGCTGGACGAGGTCGCGTCGGTCGAGCAGGCCGGCGCCGGGTGCAGCGACCCGGGGCCGTCGCCGTTGACGAACCCGCTGTACAACGGCGTGATCGCCGGCGGTGCTGCCCCGTAGGTCATCGACCCGCTGGACGCGGTGATCGTCAGCGGCACCGGGTTCACCGTCTGGCCGCCGGCCAGGCTCCCCGTCGTGCCGGGGTAGCTGTTGTCACCGGAGTAGCTGGCGGTGATGGCGTGGGTTCCGGCCGATACGGGCGTGGTGGTGCAGGTGGCGCTGTAGGTGCTGCCGCTGACCTGGGTCAGCGGCTGGGTGCCGCACCCGGAGATGGGGGCGGCAGCGGCGTCTGCGTAGAAGGCGACCGTGCCGCCGCCGTCGGTGGGCGCGACCGTGGCGGTGAACGTCACCGGCTCGCCGTAGGCGGTGGGATCGGCCGAGGACGACAGCAGGACCGGCGGCGGGTAGGCCGATTCGGCGGCGCCCATGTCGCAGCTGGTCTCGGCCGGATCATCCGGGCGGGCATTGCCGTTCTGGTCGGTGACCGGGCACAGGCCGGCCGGGACGGCGTCAATGGCCGGGCTGCCCTGGGCCAGGTACAGGGAGTAATTGGCTTCTTGGTTTATTCCGGCGTTGGCATTCTGCAGGTCGCCGGTATGCGTGAACCCGCAGTCCGTGCCGGACTCCAGATTGTAGCCCTGATCAACAGGGACACCACCGCCGCAGTTACTCCCCTGGCCGCCCAAGACGCTCCCCAAGATATTTACCTTGCCGGCGATCTGAAGCTCGCCGCCGCCGCCGTTGTTGGCAGAGTCGTTCCAAAAAGTGCTGAAGCTGATGTTCGTCGTGCCGTGCTGGGAGTCGATGGCTCCCCCGGCGCCGGCGGTGTTCATCATAAAGGAGCTGTTCGTGATGCTCGTGCTCGTACTCGTGCTCGCCCAGATGGCGCCCCCGCCCCCGCTCACCATATCGGCGCGGTTCTGATAGAAGGTGCTGGCTGAAATGCTCATCGTGCCGCCGTTGGCGATTGCGCCGCCAGAGTAGCTGGTGCCTGACGGGCATCCGGCGCAGTTGGAATTGAAGAGGCTGCTCGTGATGGTCATCGTGCCAGCGTTGTTTACCGCTCCGCCGTAGGCGCTCGCAGAGCGGTTAATAGCGAAGGTGCTGCCGGTGATGCTCATCGTCGCGCCGGAGGAATTTTCCACCGCGCCGCCATAGTAGCTGCTGCTGTTACCGGAGAACGTGTCGCCGTAGATGTTCGCAGTCCCGGCGTTGTACAGCGCGCCGCCATCTGGAGAGAAGCCATTCTGAACGCTGAGGTCCGTCATCTTCAAGGTGACGCCGCTTGCCACGTTCAGCACGCCCATCGCGGATCCGCCGTCGAGGGTGACCTGCGCCCCGGAGGCGTTCAGGAACATGCTCCCGGTGATATCCAGGGTGCTGGTGAGGCTGATCGTCCCGCTGCAGGCGAAGAGGATCATGTCGTCCGCGTTGTCGCTGTTCGCCTGGGCGACGGCAGCACGCAGATGACTGTCATCACAGGTGCTCACCGTGATGTCGGTGGCGGCACGGGCCGACGGGGCCAGCCCGGCCAGGGTCACGACCAGGCAGACCGCCAGCGCCAGGGCCAGGCTCGCGCGAGCGACAGGGGACCGGTGCACCCGCTCAGTGTCCAGGAGCCCGGGGCCGGCAGCATCACCGATAACCGTGATATCTATGCGGCAGGCGTGACGTCGCGCGCGTGCCAGGGCTGAGTACCGCATGTGCGTCTCCTTCCAGGCCTGGCGTGGCGCTCAGGAGACCGCCGCGGCCTTGGCACCCGCGGCGGCCAGCCGGGGGGCGGGGGACGCGGCCAGGGTGCGCACGGCTTGCAGCAGCCCAAGGAAAAGAACCGCGAAGGCAATGATCACCACGGCTCTGGTGTCGGTCGCGAAGCCGGCTCCCTCGGCCAGCGCGCCGAGGGCGATCGCGGCGCCGGCCCAGCGGGGCGCGCCAGCCGTGACGGCGGCGATCCCGAGCAGGACGAGGCCGACATCGCCGATGACCGACAGCGGCTCAAGCGCCGAGATGGCGCCCGAATGGACATGGTCGAGCACGGCTGCCGCCTGCGCCCGGTCAAGCGCGCCGACAATAGCGGGCCCGGCGGCGGCGACGCTGTTCTCGAACAGGACGACGAGGAAGCCAAACACGCCGAGCACGCCGCCGGTCATCGCCAGCCGCGGGGCGCGGGGGGCAAGCGCCAGGGCAAGCCAGGTGATGCCGGCGATGAGCAGGACGACAGCGACCGAGCTGAGCGCCATGGCAGTGATCATCGCCCCGCGGTGGTCGGTGAGCGCGGCGACCTGCCTGGCCGCGTCGCCGGACAGGGTCGGCTGGGCGAGCGTCCCGGCGATCACGACGACCGGCGCGGCGAGCAGGGCCACGGCTCCTGCGATGGTTCTGGCGGACATGGGATCTCCTAATGCGGCGATGACGTGGGTTTCAGGCTCGCGGCGCGGTCCGTCTGGTCACAAGCCAGCGGACCCCCGGGCTCGTTCAGGTTTTCCTCCGCGGTGACGGAGGCCAGCCCGCTTGACGGCCGCCGCCGCGGAGGGAGCATGAGGCAGCGCGGGCGAGAGACTGGTCGAGGCGTTGGTAGCGACGGTGGTTGAGCCGGTATGCGAGGCCGCCGGCCGCAGCCGGGCACGATGCCGTGCAGCCGTCAGCGGATCGCGACCCGGTCGTCGCTGGCGGCCGGGTCCATCACCCTGAACCTGATGCCTGTCCCGGGCATCCGGTCATGAGACTCGTGGATGAACCGCGGCGCGCCGGCTTTCGTCTGCGGCACTGCTGGGGCTGACGGTCAGGAGCGGTTCGCTGCGGCTTGGGCATCTGCGCTGATCGGCGGCCCGACCACCCGACCGCCGTGCCGGGCGCCGATGGCGGCGAGCTCCGCAGGGTCGGGTGGCCCCTGCAACTGCGCGAAGTAGGCGCTCTGCTCGGCGAACAGCTCCTCGATCCCGCCGGGTACGGCTATCCCCACCAGACGCACCGGGCCGGCGGAGACATTGGCGTAGGCGTGCGGGACCAGCCGCGGCAGCCAGGCGAAACAGCCCGGGCCCAGCTCGTGGCGCTCCTCGCCAATCTGGATCAGCAGCCGGCCTTCGGCCACGTAAAAGCACTCGTCGGTGTCCTCGTGGATGTGCAGCGGCGGCCCCGGCACCCCGGGCTGCACTACCCCCGCGCTCACCGTGAGCAGGCCGCCGGTGTCCGCCGCCCCCGCCTTGACCGGGGGGAACGTGCCCCGGTCGCTGCGCGCCTGGTCCGGCGTGAGCACATAGGGTGCCGCTCGCTGGTTCATGAGACCCTCCTCGTCGCTGCGCCTGCCGGAAGGGTGAATCCCTCCCGTGCTTGACACCTGACAAGCACGGAGCATATGCGCTACACTTGACAGGTGTCAAGCACGAGGGACCGGATCCTGGACGCCGCCCGCCAGCTGCTGGAAAAGCAGGGCGATGCCGTCGCCACCATGTCGGCGATCGCCCGCGCCGCGGGCATCTCGCGGCAGGCGCTGTACCTTCACTTCGCCGACCGCGCCGCGCTGCTCCAGGCACTGGTCGCGCACGTCGATGACCAGGAGCAGCTGCAGGCCGGCATCGCCGCGGTGCAGGCGGCCGGCGACGCCGCCGGCCAGATCCGGGCCTGGGCCCACATGCAGACCTGGCACAACCCTAAAATCGCGGCCATCGCCCGGGCTCTGGACAGAGCCCGGCACACCGACCCATCAGCGGCAGCCGCGTGGCGAGACCCGGCCAGCAACCGGCTGCGCGGAGCCCTATCCATCGTCCAGCGGCTGCACGACGAAGGGCGGCTGCACCCCAGCTGGACAACCGCCGAGGCCGCAGCCCTGCTGTCGGAGCTGACCTCGTTCCACGTCTGGGACGACCTGGTGACCGACGCCCGGATCCCGCCCGGCCGCTACATCGAGATCATCACAGCCACCGCGCTCAGCGCGCTCGGCGCACCCCTCACCCGGCCAGACGAGCAGCCCACCTGAATTCACAGGAACGCCACCGGCCCCGATCCGCACCGGCCACCGGCCAGAAACGCCCACAGGGCGAGCCCCGCTGACCGGACGGTACCTGGCGCCCAGGAGCCTGATGAACCCGTCAGCTCTCCGCACCGGCGCGTTGCGTGCCGCCGGGTGGGTGTGGCGATGGTCAGCGGGAGTCTGCGGCCTGGTCGAGGGCTTGGCGTACGGCCGTGGCGACCGATGCGCCCGCCGCGTGGAGGGGTTCGGGGTCGCGGAGAGCACGGGCGAGTACGAAGGCTCCCTCAAGGGCGGCGATCATCGCGATGGTGAGGCGGCGGGCGGCCGGCTCGTCCAGACCATGCCGTCCGAAGAGAACCGCCCCGCGGGAGATCCAGTCGGTGAAGACGTCAGCGGTGGCCTGTCGCAGGTGGTCATTGCTGCTGGCCACCTCCAGGGCGATCGTGGCGATCGGGCAGGCGTCGGCGTAGTCGCTGGCCGCCAGGTCCTGAGCGGCCACCGCGAAGGCGTCCGTGATCGCGGTCTCCAGAATCCTCGTAGGGGTCGAGGATCGCGTAGACGAGGTCGCCGTAGAGCGGCCCGGAGGTGCGGATCACCTCCTCGACTAGCTGCTCCTTGCCGCCGGGGAAGAAGTGGTAGAGCGAGCCGAGCTGGGCCCCGGCCGCAGCCGCGACCTGCTTCACACCCGTGCCGGTGTAGCCGTTGCGCCGGAACATCTGCGCACCTGCGTCCCTGATGCGGTCCCTGGTGGTCACTGCTGGCTCCGTGTTAGCGTCTTGTTGGAACGTTCTATCAAATACTAGCGGAAGGACCTCCCCATGCCGGAGATCGAGCTGTCCGCCGGCGTCGTGGAATACCAGGACACCGGTGGTGAGGGACCGGTGCTGGTCTTCCTGCACGGGCTGCTCATGGACGGGACCGTGTGGCGGAAGGTGGTCGCCGACCTGCGGGCCGACTATCGGTGCGTACTGCCCACACTGCCGCTCGGCGGCCACCGCCGGCCGATGCGGCCGGACGCCGACCTATCGCTGCACGCGATGGCGCTGCTGGTCGGCGAGTTCCTGGAGAAGGCCGGGCTCCAGCAGGTCACGCTGATCCTCAACGACTGGGGAGGCGCGCAGATCCTGCTCGCCGAGGGCCGCACCGAACGGATCGCCCGGGTCGTGCTCACCGCCTGCGAGGTGTTCGACAACTACCCGCCCGGGCTGACCGGACGCGTAATCCAGAGGGTGGCCAGGATCCCCGGCGGGCTCTACGCCACCATGCAGCTGCTCCGGTTCCGCGCGGCCAGGCGGGCTCCGGGCGGCTGGGGCTGGATGAGCAGACGCCCAGTGCCCCGCGAGGTCATGGACGGCTGGTTCCGTCCCGCACGGATCAGCGCCGGGGTCCGCAGGGACGTGCTGCGCTACGGGCTGTCCATCCCGGACCGGCGGACGCTGCTGCGCTGGGCCGAGGAGATGCGGTCCTACCACGGCCCGGTGCTGGTCGTCTGGGCCACCGAGGACCGGCTGATGCCCCGCGATCACGGCCGACGGCTGGCCGAGCTCTTCACGGACGCGAAGCTGGTCGAGATCGAGGACTCCTACACGCTGATCCCCGAGGACCAGCCCGAACGGCTGGCGCGCGAGCTGCGGCAGTTCGTGAACGTCTCGCCGGTGCTGGCAAGCGATCACGTGGTGAGCTCTGGTCCGCCAGGATCCGAGCAGGGAGGCCCGGAATGAAGGTTGGCCTGGTCGCGGTCCACTACCCGCGTCATGAGCACTGGGACGAGATGATCTCTCGCGTTCGTGAGGGTCTTCAGGCTCGTCCCCGCATGAGCCGGGCACGGGCTCAGCCGATCAGCCAGGCCGCCGGGTTCCTCGACGACCCCCACGCCCGCGGCTGGCTGTCCTTATTCGCTGCTCAGCTTGCATCGAGGTCTTCCGCGGCGGCCTGGCCGGCGTCGGCGGTGCGGCGCAGGAAACTGGCGATGGCCTCAAGCTCGTCGTCCTCATAGCCGCCGCAGATCTGCGCCATTGTCGCGTTCATCCCGGACGCGAGGCGGAGCACCTCTGAGCGCCGGGTGGCTATCGGCTGAACGACGACGCCGCGGCGGTCGGAAGGGTCGCGCCCGCGCGTGATCCAGCCGCCTCGTTCGAGCCGGTCGAGGATGCCGGTCATGGTGGCGGGATGGAGCCCAGCGCGGCGCGCCAGCGCGCTCGGGCTGAGGGGGCCGTAGCGGTCGATGAGATCCAGGCGCTCCAGGTCGGTGCCCTTGAGGTCGAGGTGTCCGCCGATGCGGTGGCTGAGCAGGGACATCTGAGGACACCTCGCTGTGGCCGCCGCTGCGGCAGAAGGTCACCCGGCCCGAAGACGTGGCCGTGCTGGATGCGATGGAAGCCGAGCACGCCCGTATCGACCCGCTGCTCACCCAGGTCGACAACTCCCTCGCTGCCCCCGGCCACCCGGGCCTGGCGGACAACGCCGCCGCCCTGGCCCAGACGCTCGCCGACCACATGAAACATGAGGAAAACCAGGCCCTGCCCCTCGTCGAGGCACACCTGGGGCCAGGCGGCTGGGCCGCGTTCCGAAAGGCAACCGGGAAGATCCAGGGCCTGCGGGGAGGCGCCGAGTTCTTCCCCTGGATGCTCGACGGGGCCTCAGCCGACACCAGCAAGCGAGTGCTCAGCATGCTGCCGCCACCCGCCCGGCTCCTCTACCGGGCGGCATGGCGCCCGCGCTATGCCCGCACCCCGCGCTGGGACACCACCACAGCCCGAACCACTGCAGAAAGGTAAGGATCATGAAACTCACCATCTTCGGCGCCACCGGCGGTACCGGAACATGCCTCACCACGCAGGCGATCGCAGCCGGCCATTCGGTCACAGCAGTCGTCCGCGACCCGGCCCGCCTGGCCGTCCCCGCCCACCCGCGGCTGGACGTCGTCACCCCCGACGTCCTGGACCCTGCCTCGATCTGCCCGGCCGTGGACGGCGCGGACGCCGTACTGACCGCCGTGGCCCCGCCAGGTACCGGCCCGTCCACGCTCCGCCAGGGCAGCACCCGCAGCATCATCCAGGCCATGCAGAAAACCGGCGGCCGCCGGCTCCTCGCGGTCAGCGGCTCCGTCGTGGCCGATCATGGCGAAAGTCCCTACCTGCGCTACCTGCTCAAACCCCTGGTACGGCGCACGTTCCTCCGCCACGTCTGCGCCGACTTCCGCTGCGCCGAGGACGAGATCCACGCCAGCGGACTGGACTGGACGATCTTCCGCCCGCCCTCGCTCACCGGCAAAGCCGCCAGGGGAACGTACCGCATCGCGATCGACCGCAACCTGCCACACTGCTTCAGCATCTCCCGCGCCGACCTCGCCGCCTGCATGCTCACGCTGCTCGACGACCCGGCCACCGTGCACAAGCACGTCTGCATCGCCAGCTGACACCGGCAATCGTGATTGCCGCCGTGCCGAGCAGGAGAGCTAGGCGGGCAGGCACCCGCCTGGCTGCCCCTTCCTTCCGTAATGCCTAGCCGTTTCGCAGGGCGAACGGGTTGCTCGCGCCGTAGACACCGCTGTCACCGACGGCCTGGACGATCGACGCGCCGGGTGTCGTGGACACCGAGTTGAGCACGCTGGAGCCGGTGGCCGCGTTGGGGCTGGCGACGGTCGCCCAGGCGGTGCCGTCCCAGTGCAGGGTGAGCGTCTGCAGCTGAGTCGTGCCGGGGATCGTGTCATAGCCGACGGCCCACATGCTGTTAGCCGCGTCGCTGGTGGTCACGCCGGTCAGGACGGCGCCGGTGCCGGGCGAGGGGCTCGGCACGATGCTCCACGCGGATCCGTTCCAGTGCTCGATGAGGGTCTTGCTGCTGCCGTTCGTGGCAGCGTTGAAGCTCTCACCGACGGCCCACATATCGGTCGGGCTGTTCGCCTTGATCGCGTTGAAGCGGAACTCGACGTTGGGGTTGGTGCCGGGGACCAGCGGCATCAGCACGACCTTCCAGGAGCTGCCGTTCCAGTGCAGCGCGTAGGTCTCGAGCGCCTCGTCGGTGGGGCTGACCAGGAGGTAGTAGGTCCCGACGACCCACACATCGTTGGGGCCGCCGGAAGATATCGCGTCGAAATCCGAGGCAAGGTTGTTGTTGGGCGGCTGCGGCACGGTGACGTTGGCCCAGCTGGTGCCGTTCCAGTGCGCGAGCTGCCCGGTGTGCGCGCTGCCCAGGTGGCCGCCGATCGCGTAGGAGTCGGTGGGGCTGATGTCGGCGACTCCGACCCCGATCTGGCCGGCCAGCGCGGTGGCGGCGCTGGGGGAGACCGCCCACGCGGTGCCGTCCCAGTGCAGGGCGAGCGCGGCGAAGTTGGAGCGGTTCACCTGCGTGTGCCCGACGGCCCAGGCGTCGGTGGGGCTGCTCGCGCTCACCGCGGCCAGGCTGGCGGTGTTGCCCGGCGTCGGCGGCGTGGCAACCTGCGACCAGGCGGTACCGTTCCAGTGGTCGATCAGCGGTTTCGCGCCGACGCCCGTGCCGGGCCTGCCGTTCTCGCTGCCGACCGCCCAGGCGTCAGAATCGGACGTTGAGCTGACGCCGAGGAGGCTGGCGTTCTGCCCGGTGGGCGGGATCGGGACGATGCTCCAGCCGCCCGCGGCGAGGGCGGGACTGGCGCCGAGGATTAAGGCCGCGCCGACCGTGAACCCGGCGCCGATTGCGGAGCGAAGCATGGTCTCCCTCTCTACGGTTACGTGCCTCACGTAAGACACGTCGCCGCCCCCGCCAGCGGTTCAGGGAAACGATCAGCAATCAGTCAGTCGGCGGGCAGCGAGCGCAGGCCTGCGGGAGTGGCTTCGCTGGCCAGGCGAGCGCGGACGGCGCGGCGGGCGCGGTCGATGTAGGTCGCGTCGGCGTAGAGGTGGAAGTACCAGTTCGCTGACAGGAGGGCGCCTTCCAGCTCGAAGGCAAGCTGCCGGGGATCGCTGCCGGTTCGCAGCTCTCCGCGTGCCTGGGCGTCCTGGGCAGCGCGCTCGAGGGCGGTCATCCACTGGTCCTGGCAGTGGGCTATGCGATCGCGCACGGGGCCTGGTGCCTTGGCGTCGAACTCGGCCATAGCCGACGCGAAGAAGCACCCGCCCGGGAACACGCCGCGCTCCAGGTAGGACAGGAATGCCTCGCACAGTGCGTGCAGGCGCCTGATACCCCGGCCGGCGGCAGGGCAGGCGCGATCACCTCTTGCACGTAGCGCTGCCTGGCCTCTTCGATCGTGGCCAGCTGCAGGTCTTCCTTGGAGCCGAAGTGCGCGAACAGCCCGCTCTTGCTCATGGCCAGCTCGGTGGCCAGCAGGCCGATGCTGAGCCCGTCCAGGCCATCAACAGAGGCCAGGTCAGCGGCGGTCCGCAGGATCGCGGCCCTGGTCTTGGCCCCGTGGCTCGTGCTGCGTCGTGGCATAATCCCATTGTATAGCACGAACGATCGTGCTAATTTGGCTTTCGCAGCCGGCATCCGCAGGCTCCGGGGAGAGGAGCGGTCATGCCGTTTGTCAACGTCAAGGTCATCGAGGGAGTCTTCTCAGCCAGCCAGAAACACGACATGGTGCGTAGGCTGACTGACACGATGGTCGACATCGAGGGCGAGAACATGCGCCCGGTCACCTGGGTGGTCGTCGAGGAAGTGAAGAGCGGTGACTGGGGTATCGCCGGCAATCCGCTGACCACGGCGGACGTGAAGGCCCTCGCCGCCGGCCAGCCCGTCGGCTAGATCGTCGCCAGTCTCTCGCAGTCGGGGCGCGATGTATGACGTGATCGTGGTAGGTGCCCGGTGCGCCGGGGCGCCGCTGGCCATGCTGCTGGCACGCGCCGGGCACCGGGTTGCCCTGGTTGACAGGGCGTCGTTCCCGAGCGACACCATGTCCACGCATTTCTTGTGGCCGCGCGGCACGGCCCGGCTGCAGGCCTGGGGACTGCTCGGCCGGCTGCGGGCCCGCGGCTGCGCGCCGATCCGGCAGATCACCTTCGATGTCGGCCCGGTGCAGATGTCCGGCATCGGGCCTGGCGTGGCAGGTGTGGCCGACGCGTACAGCCCGCGGCGGACCGTGCTCGATGCGCTGCTGGCCGAGGCCGCCGTGGAGTCTGGCGCCGAGCTGATCGAGGGCTTCACGGTCCGTGACGTGCTGTGGTCCGAGGGCCGGGTGGCGGGCGTGCGGGGGCGCGGCCCTGGGTCCGCGGGATCATCGTTGCGGGCCCGGATCGTCGTGGGCGCGGATGGCTTGCATTCGACGGTCGCCAGGAGGGTGGGGGCGCGCGCGTACCGGGAACATCCGCGGCTCACGGCCGTCTACTTCTCCTACTGGAGCGGGCTCAGCGCTCTGGGTGCGTCCTTCCACGCCCGTTCCGGGCAGCTGATCCTGGTCTGGCCCACCAATGACAACCTGACTTGCATCTATGTCGCCTGGCCTCGCCAGGAGTTCCCTCAGCTGCGGACGGGCGCCGAGCGCCGCTTCCATGGCGCTCTCGAGCTCGTTCCCGGGCTGCGCGACGCGATCGAATCGGGCCGCCGGGAGCAGCGCCTGGCCGGCACCGGTGACCTGCCCAACCTGTACCGGACGTCGGCCGGGCCCGGGTGGGCGCTCGCCGGCGACGCCGGGCACCACAAGGATCCCTCGACCGGCATGGGCATGTCAGACGCCTTCCAGGCCGCCGACCTGCTCGCCGAGGCCATCCACGACGGCCTGGCCGGGCACCGGCCCATGGACGACGCCCTGGCCCGCTACGCCCGCCGGCGAGACGTCCTGACCACCAACGGCTTCGAGCTCGCCCTGACCACCGCCAGACTCGCGCCGCTCTCGGCCAGGCTCGAGGCGTTCTACCGGACCGCCGCAGAGCAACCGGAGCTGACCGCCAAGGTCTTCGGCGTCCTCGGCGGAACCATCCCCATCGCCGACCTCTACCCGGATCACGTCCCGGTCGGCCCCGCAGCGGCTTGAGGGAAGATGCTATGACCAGCAGCACATCGGCTCGGGTCGGAATGTTCCCGCCCTTCGGCCTGCTAGAGCAGGGCCAGGAGACCGCCAGGGTATTTCTGGCGCGGGTAGGCGACGCGGGCGTCAACCATGTCTGCTGCGGAGACCACGTGAGCTTCGCGGGCACGGGGTTCGACGGGCTCGTGCAAGCCACCGCGCTGACGCTGCTGCATCCCACGCTGCCCGTCTACAGCGGCGTGTACCAGCTGCCGCTGCGCCATCCCGTCCATGTGGCCCGCCAGCTCGCGGACATCGACCGGCTCGCACCCGGGCGGCTCATCTTCGGCGTCGGGGTGGGCGGTGAGGACCGCCGCGAAGTATCCATCTGCCGAGTGGACCCCGCAACCCGGGGCCTGCGGATGAACGAGTGCCTCACCGTCCTGCGTCAGCTCCTGACGGGTACGGCGGTCACCTTCCACGGCGCGTTCTTCGACCTCGATGAGGCGGTCATCGCCCTCGCGCCGGCCGCGGCGATTCCCATCATCATCGGGGGGCGTTCAGACATCGCGATCAGGCGCGCGGGCAGGCTCGGCGACGGCTGGCTGGGCATCTGGAACTCGCCCCGGCGTTTCGCCGACGCAGTCGAGATGGCAGCAGACGAGGCCGCGCGCACGGGCCGGGTGGCCCCGCCTGCCCGGCACGGAATGCAGGTGTGGTGCGGGCTCGCGGACTCGAGACAGGCGGCTCGCGCCTGCCTCGCACCGGCGATGGAGGCCTTTTACCAGCTGCCCTTCGAGCGCTTCGAACGCTACTGCCCATACGGCACCCCCGACGACGTCGCCGAGTTCCTCGCCGCTACCTCGCTGCCGGCTGCACGGAGTTCAACCTGATCCCGCAGTCACCCGACCACGACCAGGCCATTGCCGGCGTGGCAGCGGTGAAGAAACTGCTGCTCTCATGAGATGCCGCCTGAGGGCCAGCCCCGCGGGCGGCGTGCCTAGCCTGCCCGGTGCTCCAGGGCGCGGCGGGTGAGCACGCGCGTCAGGTGCTGGCGGTAGGCCCGGTCGGCGTGCATGTCGTCGCCCGGCTCGGTGCCCTCGGCGGCCAGCGCGGCCGCCTCGGCCGGGCTGGCACCCCCCGCTAGTGCCTGCTCAGCGGCCCGCGCGCGCACCGGGACCTGGCCCATGTTGGCCAGCGCGATCCGCCCGCCGGTCGCGGCGACGCCGACGATGGCCCAGTCGTTCGCCCGCCGGACGAACTTCTGGTAGCCCCAGCCGGCGTCCGGCCTGCGCGGCACCCGCACCGCGCTGAGCAGCTCGCCCGGTTCCAGGGCGGTCTCGAGGAACCCGGTGAAGAAGTCGTCGCCGGTGACGGTCCTGGTGCCGTCCGGCCCGGTGATGTCCACCGAGCCGCCGAGCGCCACGAGCGCCATCGGCAGGTCGGCGGCCGGGTCGGCGTGCGCCAGCGAGCCGCCGATCGTGCCCCGGTGCCGGATCTGCGGGTCGCCGACCTGCGCGGCCGCGTAGGCCAGCAGCGGAGCCTGCGACCGGACCAGGTCGGAGTCCGCGATGTCGGCGTGGCAGGTGGCGGCGCCGATCACCAGGTCGCCGCCGTCGGCCCGGATGCCGGCCAGCTCGGCTACCCGGCCGATGTCGATGAGGACCGAGGGTGCGGCGAGCCGCAGCTTCATCATCGGCAGCAGCGAGTGCCCGCCGGCCAGCAGCTTGGCGTCGTCGCCGTGCTCGGCCAGCAGCTCCAGCGCGTGCCCGGCGGAGCGGGCAGCCACGTAGTCGAACGGCGCGGGAATCACCGGGTCACCTCCGCTTCCGCCGGGTCACCGGTCACCGAGCCGGCGGCCACCGGGTCGCCGGCCATGGTGCCGGCGGCCGTCAGCACCGCGCGGACGATATTGTGGTAGCCGGTGCAGCGGCAGAAGTTGCCCTCCAGGCCTTCGCGTACCTCCGCCTCGGTGGGGTGCGGGTTCTCGGCCAGCAGGCCGGCGGTCGCCATCACCATTCCCGGCGTGCAGAAGCCGCACTGCAGCCCGTGCTCGGCCTGGAACGCCTGCTGCACCGGATGCATCTCGCCGCCGTCGGCCAGGCCCTCGGCGGTGGTGACCTCCTGGCCGGCCGCCTGCACGGTCAGCACCGTGCACGACTTCACCGACCGGCCGTTCAGCAGGACGGTACACGCGCCGCAGGAGGTCGTGTCGCAGCCGACGTTGGCGGCGCGCAAACCGAGCCGCTCCCGCAGGTAGTGCACGAGCAGCAGCCGCGGCTCGACCTCGTCGGACCGCGGCTCACCGTTGACCGTGAGCTGGACCTGCATCTACGCATCCCTCGATTCGCTTGATCCTGTCGCCGTGCTTCCTGCCGTCGCGGTCGCGGACGCTGCCTGCAGTGCCTGCCACACCCGCTGCGGGGAGGCGGGCAGGTCGATGTGCCGCACGCCGAGGTGGGCGAGCGCGTCGATGACGGCGTTCTGCACGGCCGGCGTCGCGCCGATCGACCCGGCCTCGCCGATGCCCTTGGCCCCGAGCGGGTTGTAGCTGGTCGGCGTGGCCATGTCGGCCAGCTCGAAGCTGGGCACCTCGGTGGCCGACAGGAAGGGATAGTCCGCGAAGCTCGCGGTCAGGGGGTTCCCCTCGGCGTCGTAGACGAACTCCTCCACGAACGCCTGCGCCGCCCCCTGAGCGATGCCCCCGTGCCGCTGGCCTTCGGCCAGCAGCGGGTTCAGCAGGGTGCCGGCGTCATCGACGGCCACCATCCGCGTCAGCACCACCTTGCCGGTCTCGGTGTCCACTTCGACGACCGCCACGTGCGCCCCGAACGGGAACGTCGGGCCTGGCGCGGTGAACACGGTCCGGGCCAGCAGCCGCTCGGTCGCGGCCAGCCGGGCCAGCGGCACCGCGGCGTCCGGGTCGCCGGCGACGGCAAAGGCACTGCGCGTGGCGTCGAAGATGAGGTCAGCGGGGCTGGCCTCCAGCTCATCGGCCGCCCGCTGCCGGGCCACGTCGATCAGCTCCCGCGATGCCTGCTGCACCGCGGCGCCGCCCTGCTGCAGGCTGCGGGATTCCGCCGGTGCCGCCGCCCTCCGGGATCAGGTCGGTGTCGCCCCACTTGACCGTGATCTTGTCGACCGGGATACCGAGCTCGTCGCTGGCCAGCATTGCCCACGCGGTGACGTGACCCTGCCCGTGCGGTGAGGTCCCGGTCAGGATCGTGGCGCTGCCGTCCGGATGCACTTCCACGGTGGCGTTCTCGCTCGGGGCGGTCTCCTCCCCGTCCCCCATGCCGGTGATCTCCACGTAGCAGGCCAGGCCAATGCCGAGCTGCACCGGGTCGCCGGACGCGCGCCGTTTGGCCTGTTGGTCGCGCAGGTCCTCGTCAGCCGGCCGCCGCCAGCGCCTTGTCCAGCGCCTCCTCGTAGTCGCCGGTGTCATAGACGGCGCCGAACGCGGTCGTGTGCGGCTCGGTGAACCTGGGCAGCAGGTTCTTGCGGCGCACCTCGGCCGGGTCCATGCCGATCTCGGCGGCGAACAGGTCGATCGCCCGCTCCACCGCCGCCGTCGCCTCGGGTCGGCCCGCGCCGCGATAGGCGCCCAGCGGGGTGGTGTTCGTCACCACCGACGTGCCGACCGCCTCCGCGCGGCCGAACGCGTACGGCCCCGGCGCCATCAAGATCGTAAGGGACGGCAGGACGACGCCGAGCCGCGGATAGGCCCCGGAGTCCTGCAGGATCTCCAGCCGGTACGCTGCCACGGTCCCGTCCCGGCTGCCGCCGATCGTGATCGTTTGCCGCTGCGCGCGGCCGTGCGTCATCGCGACCAGGTTCTCGTAGCGGGTCTCGGCCCAGCGGGCGGGACGGCCGAGCCGCTGAGCCACCCAGCACACCACCACGAACTCCGGGTCAACCGTCAGCCTGGCGCCGAACGCGCCGCCCACGTCCGGGGTGATGACCCGGACGAGGGCCGGTTCCAGGCCGAGCATGGGCGCCAGGGCGTCGCGAATGCCCTGTGCGCCCTGGTTCGGGATCCAGGCCGTCAGCCGGCCATCCTCGCCCCACGCGGCGGCCGCCGCGCGGGTCTCCATGGGTGCGGGCGCGACCCGCTGGTTGACGATCGCGGCGGTGACGACCACGTCGCAGCCGTCGAACAGGCCGGGGTCGAGCGCCGCGGCGTCGCCGAAGGTGGCCGCGACGTTGGTGCCGGCCTCGGGAAACGGCAGGGCCGGCTCGCCGGCTGCCGCCTCGGTCATGTCGATCACCGGCGGCAGCGGGTCATAGTCAACGTCCACCAAATCCGCGGCGTCCTCGCCCTGGTAGGCATCCTCGGTGATGACCACGGCCACCGGCTCGCCGACGAAGCGCACGACGTCGCGGGCGAGCACGGCCTGGGCCATGTGCTTGTTGAGCATGCCCGGCACCAGCGGGAGGTCGGCCAGGTCGGCGCCGGTGAACGCCGCGACCACGCCGGGGGCCCGCAGCGCGGCGCTGACGTCGACGGACCGCAGCCGCGCGTACGCGAGCGGGGAGCGGACGAAGTGCACATAACACGCGCCGGCCAGCCGCTCGTCCGTGACGTCCTCGGTGTAAACGCCGCCGGTCGTCAGGAAGCGGGGATCCTCCGTCCGCAGGACCCGGGTACCCAGAATGCTCAAGCCCGATCAGCTCCCTTCGCGCGCCGGTTCCGGCCTGCCCGCCCGCACGCCCGGCCCGTGCCTACGGTAGGCCATCGAGAATGTAAGCCGGCTGCCGGCTGCCGGCTAGCCGAGACGCTCGCGCCAGCGGCTGGTGATGGGGAGCCGGCGGTCCCGGCCGAAGTTCTTCGGCGTGATCTTGGGACCCGGCGGGTACTGGCGGCGCTTGTACTCCGCCGCGTCCACCAGCCTGATCACCCGCTGCACCAGCTCCGGGTCGTGGCCGGCGGCGATGAGCGCCGCCACGCCCATGTCCTTCTCCACGTAGTCGTCGAGCAGCGCGTCCAGCACCTCGTAGTCGGGCAGCGAGTCGGTGTCCAGCTGGCCGGGGGCCAGCTCGGCGCTGGGCGGCTTGGTGATTGAGTTGTCCGGGATCGGCGGCGTCGTCCCGTCCAGCACGGCCTGCCCGTTGCGCCACCGCGCGAGCTGCCAGACCAGCGTCTTGAGCACGTCCTTGATCGGCGCGAAGCCGCCGGCCGAGTCGCCGTAGAGGGTGGAGTACCCGGTCGCGATCTCGCTCTTGTTGCCGGTGGTCAGGACCAGGTGACCCTCGTGGTTGGACAGCGTCATGAGGATCATGCCCCTGATACGGGACTGCAGGTTCTCCGCGGCCAGCCCGCCGATGCCGGGAAGCTGGGACTCGAACGCGTCCACCATGGGCCCGATCGGCACCGTGCGGCCGTGCAGGCCCTGCCGCTTGACCAGGTCCTCGGCGTCGGCCAGCGAGTGATCCGAGGAGTACCGGCTGGGCATGAGCACCACGTGCACCCGGTCCGGGCCGATCGCGTCGGCTGCGACCGTCGCGGTCAGCGCGGAGTCGATGCCGCCGGAAAGGCCGAGGATCACCGAGCCGAACCCGTTCTTCCGCACGTAGTCCGCCGTGCCTGCGACCAGCGCCGCGTAGACCTCGGCGAGGCCGCCGGGCGGGCTGTTGATGCATTTCGCGGCCCAGGTGCCCGGCGCTGGAGTGATCGGGCCGGCCTCGTGCCGTTCGGGATATCCGGTTGTCGCAGGGCCGGTGAGCTCCAGCCGCCTGATGGTGATCACGGTGCCGTCGCCGGCGTCGGCGGGCGTCTCGCCCGGCTTCCGCGCGGGATCGGCGGCCGGCAGGTCCAGGTCGGTGACGAGCAGCGCGTCGCAGAACTGCGGGGCGTGCGCGAGCATGCGGCCCGCTGCGTCCACCACCATCGAGCCGCCGTCGAAGACCAGCTCGTCCTGGCCGCCGAGCATGTTCACGTAGGCCAGCGCCGCGCCCGCCTCGCGGGCCCGGCGGGCGCACAGCTCCTTCCTGACGTACTCCCGGCCGCGCTCGTACGGCGACGCGTTCGGCACGGCGAGCAGGCCAGCCCCGGCGATACGGGTGACCGCCACCGGGCCGCCGTCCTGCCACAGGTCCTCGCAGATGGCGATGGCCACGTCCACCTGGCCGCCGGCCGCCTGCATCCGGAACACCGGCAGGTGATCACCGGGGACGAAGTAGCGGTACTCGTCGAAGACGCCGTAGTTGGGCAGGTGGTGCTTGGCCGTGGTGGCCGCGATCACGCCGTCGTGCAGCAGCGCCGCGGCGTCCAGCGGGGCGCCGGCGGGCTGGCCCAGCCGCGGCGGGAGATCCGCGCGCCGGTCCAGGTAGCCGGTGATCACGGGGATGCCGCCGAGGCCTTCGGCGGCGAGCTGCTTGGCGGTCGCGCGGACCGTGGCGACGGACGCGTCGACGAAGGAGCCGCGCAGCGCGAGATCCTCCACCGGGTAGCCGGTGATCATCATTTCCGGGAACACCACGAGGCAGGCGCCCGCGCTCGCGGCGCGCCTGGTCCACTCCACGACGAGGTCGGCGTTGCCGTCCAGGTCGCCTACGGTGGGATTGACCTGGGCGAGCGCGATCCGCAGCAAGGGCACGGCTCCAGCGTATGCCGAGGCTGCGCGGTACTGCGCGCCGCGTAACCTGGCGGAAACACCGGCCGGGCAGACTAGCCAGCACCGGGCGGGCAGTACAGGGGACCCAGCGAACCGACCGTCGAGGATGCCGAGCGTCATTCAAACCCGACTCGCGAATGCGGGCCCGTAGGGTCCGCGTGAGCGATCGGACCGATCGGCGCGATGGCCTCGTCAACAGTAATTTTGAATGACGCGATTGAAGAGGACAGCCGTGGACAGGCAAGAGGAATTCGTGCTCCGGACGCTCGATGAGCGCGACATCCGGTTCGTCCGGCTGTGGTTCACCGACGTGCTCGGCTACCTGAAGTCGGTCGCGGTGGCGCCCGCCGAGCTCGAGGGCGCGTTCGCCGAGGGGATCGGATTCGACGGCTCGGCGATCGAGGGCTTCGCCCGGGTGTACGAGGCCGACATGATCGCCAAGCCGGATCCGTCCACGTTCCAGCTGCTGCCCTGGCGGGGCGAGTCGCCGGGTGTGGGCCGGATGTTCTGCGACATCCTGATGCCGGACAACTCGCCGTCCTACGCCGACCCGCGGTGGGTGCTCAAGCGCGCGCTCGGCCGGGCCGCCGACCTCGGGTTCACCTTCTACACCCATCCGGAGATCGAGTTCTTCCTGCTCAAGGACAAGCCAGAGCCGGGGAAGAAGCCGGAGCCGATCGACTCCGGCGGCTACTTCGACCACACCCCGCACCTGATCGCGCACGACTTCCGGCGCACCTCGATCGCAATGCTGGAGTCGATGGGCATCTCGGTGGAGTACAGCCACCACGAGGGCGCCCCGGGCCAGCAGGAGATCGACCTGCGGTACGCCGACGCGCTCACCACCGCGGACAACGTCATGTCGTTCCGGCTGGTGATCAAGGAAGTGGCGATCGAGCAGGGCGTGCACGCCTCGTTCATGCCGAAGCCGTTCACCGACCACCCGGGCTCGGGCATGCACACGCACATGTCGCTGTTCGAGGGCGACAAGAACGTGTTCTACGAGCCGGGCGCGGAGTTCCAGCTGTCCAAGCTCGGCCGCTGCTTCATCGCCGGGCTGCTCAAGCACGCCGCCGAGATCACCGCGGTGTGCAACCAGTGGGTGAACTCCTACAAGCGGCTGTGGGGCGAGGCCGAGCGGACCGCGGGCGCCGGCGGCGAGGCGCCGGCCTACATCTGCTGGGGGCACAACAACCGGTCGGCGCTGGTCCGGGTGCCGATGTACAAGCCGCAGAAGGGCAACGCCACCCGGGTCGAGTTCCGGTCGCTGGACTCGGCGTGCAACCCCTACCTGGCCTTCGCGCTGATCCTCGCGGCCGGGCTGAAGGGCATCGAGAAGGGCTACGAGCTGCCGCCGGGCGCCGAGGACGACGTGTGGGCGCTCACCCCCGCCGAGCGGCGGGCGCTGGGCATCGACCCGCTGCCGCAGAGCCTGGACGAGGCGATCAACGCGATGGAGAAGAGCGAGCTGGCCGCCGAGACGCTGGGCGAGCACGTCTTCGACTTCTTCCTGCGCAACAAGCGGGCGGAGTGGAACGAGTACCGCCGCCAGGTCACCGAGTACGAGCTGGACCGCTACCTGCCGGTGCTCTGAGTGTCCCGGGCCTAGCCTGGACCAGCCTGGACCGGCCTGGGCCTAGCCTGGACCAGTGAAGATCACCGCGGTGGCGCTGGCGGCCGCCGCGGCGGTGGTCGCGGTGCTCAGCCCGGCTGGCCTGCCCGAGGCGCGGGCCGGGCGCGGTCCCGGCCCGCCGCCGGTCACCGACATCACGGTCAACGGGAACGGCGGCCACCGGGTGTACGACGGCGTCGGCGCGGTTCTCGGCGGCGGCGGGAACGCGCGCTACCTGGAGGACTACCCGGCGGCCGTGCGCACCCGGATCCTCGACTACCTGTTCAAGCCTGGCTACGGAGCCTCGCTGCAGCTGCTGAAGCTGGAGATCGGCGGTGACGCGAACTCAACCGACGGCGCCGAGCCGAGTGTCGAGCACGTCAAAGGGCAGGTCAACTGCCACGCCGGCTACGAGTTCGCCATCGCCCGGCAGGCCGCCGCGCTGCACCGGTACCTGAAGCTCTACGGGCTGCAGTGGGGCGCGCCTGGCTGGGTGCGGGACGGTACCAGCTCGATCTTCACCCCCGGCGACATCCGTTACCTGCTCGACTGGCTGGGCTGCGCGCGGCGGCAGGGCCTGACGATCAGCTATCTCGGCGGCTGGAACGAGCGCGACAGCGGTGCCCACGCGGCCTGGTTCGGCGCCCTGCGCTCGGCGCTGAACGCGCATGGGTACCGCGGCGTGCAGATCGTCGCCGCCGACACGTTCGCGCCCGGGAGCTGGCCGTATGAGGGTGACCGCAGCATCGCGGTCCTCGGCAACCACGACGTGTGCGGCTACCCGACCGGGGCGTCCGGTCCGCGGACCGGGTGCACGGCACCGCCGGGGGCGCGGGAGTCGGGCAAGCCGCTGTGGGGCAGCGAGCTCGGCGCGATGGACGCGGGCGCGCGGGCCGGCTGCATCGCGCCCTGCGCGCCGGCGATGGACCGCGCCGCCATCCGCGGCTACATCGACGCCAGGCTGACCGGCTACCTGGAATGGCCGGCGCTGGACGCGATGCCGTCCCGCCTGCCGTACGAGAACCGGGGCCTGGTCACCGCCGGCCAGCCGTGGTCGGGCCATTACTCGGTGAACGCCATGACCTGGGCGATCGCCCACTTCACCCAGGTCGTGTGGCCGCCGTGGCCGGGCAACCCCGGCGGCTGGAGGTACGTCAACAGCGCCAGCGGGTTCCTGCAGGGCGCGCGCGGCCACGGATCGTACGTGAGCCTGGTCCGCAGCGGCGGTAGCGGCTGGAGCATGATCATCGAGACGACGACCGCGACGGCCGCGCAGCAGGCGCACATCACCGTCACCGGCGGCCGGAACCTGGCCGGCGCCGCCGTGCATGTGCGGGCGAGCAACTTCGATCCCGCCACCGGCAGCCCGTCCCAGTGGTTCGCCCGGCAGCCGAGCATCACCCCCTCGCACGGCAGCTTCACCATCACCCTGCTGCCCCACTCGGTGTACTCGCTGACCACCACGGCCGGGCAGGGCAAGGGGACGGTCGGCGCACCGCCCCGGGCGCCGTTCCCGCTGCCCTACCGCGACAGCCTGTCCCGGTCGGGGCAGGCCGGGCCGGGCGACGACGAGCCGCAGTACCTGGCCGCCATGGACGGCGCGTTCGAGCTGGCGCCCTGCCTGGTTCCCGACGGCAGCGCCAACACCTGCACCGAGCAGCGGGCCGTGGCCATGCCGGTGTTGTGGAGGACCGCCAGCCCGGCGGCCGGCGCCCGTTTCCCGTACGCCATCATCGGCGACCAGAGCCTGGCGGACTACACGGTCAGCTGCGACGTGCTGCTCACCCAGCCGGGGACCACCACGGCCGGCCTGGTGGGCCGGTTCTCCGGGATGAGCGGGGGGCGGGCCGGGGCTTTCGGCGGCTACATCTTCGACGTGAGCAGCACCGGCAGGTGGAGGCTGATCGACGACAGCCAGGCCCCCGGGCACGTCGCCACTATTGCCTCGGGCAGGGTGGCGGCGCCCGGCGCCGGCAGCTGGCACCGGCTGTCGCTGTCGCTGCACGGCGACACGATCGCCGCCTCGATGGACGGGCGGCCGGTCACGTCCGTCACCAGCCGGACGTGGACGTTCGGGCCCGCCGGCATCGAGGCAGGAGCCTTCAGCCGCCGCTGGCCGCGGGTGCAGTACAGCAACCTGTCCATCACGCCCTGAGTGTGGGCACTGAGCGAAAGAGTCGTTGATGGCTTGGACCGGGGGGCCGTGCGGCTCAGCCGGGAAATTCCATGACGCCGAGGGCGAAGTCCCAGTTCCCCACCCCGTGACGGGCGAGGCCCATCGCGATCACGCCCGCTCCTTCCAGCCAGTACGCCATTTTCAGGCCGCCGACGTCCAGCGGGCGGAGCCCGAGGCTCTCGATGAACGCCTCCACGCCCGCCTTGGCCTGCGCATTGTCGCCAGCGATGAAGACGTCGGGACGGCCCTTCCCCAGGACATGACGGAAGATGGTGTTGAATGCCTTCACCACGCTGGCGCTGGCCGGGGCCGCCTTGGCGACTTCCTGCGCGATCGACGTGTCCTCCCGGTGAGCCAGCCCGTCGGCCGCGGAATTGAAGGGGTTGCTGATGTCGACGATGATCTTGCCCATGAGGGCATCTCCGTACTGGGCGACGACCGGAACGACACCGTCGTACAAGAGGGCCACGATGACGATGTCCCCGGCCGGGATGGTGCCCCACTCTCCCGTCGTGGCGCCGCCGCCGAGAGCCTTGGCCAGGTCAGCGGCCTTGGACTGATCGCGGCCCATGACCTCCACGGTGTTGCCGCCCGCTACCGCCAGCGCGCCGATGGTGCGGGCCATGTTCCCGGTGCCGATGATGCTGATGCTGCTCATGAGGTGTCCCGTCTTGACTGACGATCGAGAGGTTGGCTGCTCCCGCTTAAGCGGGGTTTGGTGATAGGTGGGCTGCTTGCGGCACTGGTTATCGCTGGAGTGTTTCCCGCTCAGACCGCCGTGGTGCCGCCGTCGGCAACCAGTTCCATCCCATTCACGTAGCTCGAGTCGTCCGAGGCGAGGAACAGCGCGACCGTCGCGATCTCCTCGGGGCGGCCCATCTTTCCCCGCGGGATCAGGGACTCGAACTGCCGCTTCGTCTCCTCGTCGAACAGTTCCTCCTGCTTCGCCGTGGCGACCTGGCCGGGGGTCAGCACGTTCACCCGGATCCGCCTGTCCTTCAGCTCGGCCAGCCACACGCGGGCGTAGGCCTGCTGGACGGCCTTGCTCGCCGCGTACACACTCCACCCGGGGTAGCCCCTTTGCGAAGCGTTCGACCCGGTCATGAAGATCGAGCCGCCGTCGTTGAGCAGCGGCAGCGCCTTCTGCACGGTGAACAGCGTGCCGCGCGCGTTCAGACCGAAGGCGGCTTGGAAGTGCTCCTCGGTGATCTCGCCGAGCACGCGCTGCTCGCCCGTCCCGGCACTTGCCCACAACACGTTGACCGCGCCCTTTTCCTGTCTGACCGTGTCGAACAAGCGGTCCAGATCGTCCAGGTTGGCCGCATCGCCCTGCACGCCGGTCACGTTCCGGCCGATCAACTTGACGGCTTCGTCCAGCGCTTCCTGCCGCCTGCCCGTGATGAAGACATGCGCTCCTTCGTCTACGAACAGCTTGGCGCCGGCCAGCGCCATGCCGGTTGATCCGCCCGTGATCACCGCTACCTTGCCATCGAGCTTTCCCACGATCACTCCCTTGAATTCATGGGTATTCGAAACAGCTATTCATAATCGTTATGTACACCGTACTGTGTGCTTAACCTATCGGATGGCCAGCGCGAACGCAAGCTATGTACACCGGGCGTTACCCAACTGGGCTATGCTGGAGGAATGACGGAGCTGGAGAAGGGCCCCCAGGGACGGCGCCGCGGCAGGGGCGCGCGCGAGCGCATCCTCAGCGCGTCACAGCAGCTGTTCCGCGACCAGGGCATCAACCGCACCGGCATGGACCAGCTCTGCGCGGCGGCCCGGGTATCGAAGCGCACGGCCTACCAGCACTTCACCGGCAAGGACGAGCTCGTCGCCGAGTACCTGCGCCGATTCGATCCCGACGTCATGCCCGCAGTGTTCGACCGCACCGACCTGACCCCCCGCGAACGACTCCTCGCTGCCTTCGAGGCGCCCACGACCGGGACACAGGACATCACGCCCCTGTGCCCCTTCATCGCGGCGGCCGTCGAGATCCCTGACCCTCAGCACCCCGCACCCCAGTACGCACGCGACTACAAGAAAGCCGTCGCCGCGCGGCTCGCCGAGGCCGCCCGCGAAGCCGGCGCCGCCAACCCCGAACAGCTCGGCGAGCAACTGGCGCTGCTCCTCGATGGCGCCTCGGCCCGCACCCGGGTCCTCAACACCGACACCTTCTCCACCGCCGCCGACATCGCCGCCGTCCTCATCAACAACGCCATCCCCACGACAGCCCAGCGGGGAGCGCCCCCCAGCTGAGGTCCGCCATTTTCCGGTCAGTGCGGGGATGATCTTGATACGGCGCGCTGCGGTTATCCTGACGGGCCGGCGCGCAGATTCTGCGACAGCCCGCTGGTGACGAAGAATCTTCCGTCGATCTTCCGAGGGCCAGCGGGGGAGCCCCGGCGCGAGCGCGCCGTGCGGCTCGGAAGGCCTCGGGCCGCAAAAGCGTTAGATCTCGGTGCGACGTTCCGGCCATCCTGGTCGATGTCCTTGTTCGGTTCCGGAGACTGCACCCTTGAGATCCTTGCCCGCTGAGCTGCGGGAGCGGCTGCCTGCCGTTCCCGTGATTTCGTATCCGCCGGAGCTGCCGGTCAGCCAGCGCAAGGACGAGATCGCGGCCGCCATCCGCGACCACCAGGTCGTGATCGTCGCGGGGGAAACCGGCTCCGGCAAGACCACCCAGCTGCCCAAGATTTGCCTGGAGCTCGGCCGCGGCACCGCCGGCCAGATCGGCCACACCCAGCCGCGCCGGATCGCCGCCCGCACCGTCGCGGAGCGGATCGCCGCCGAGCTGGGGACAGACCTCGGCGGGGTGGTCGGCTACAAGGTCCGCTTCACCGACACGTCCAGCGACAGCACGCTGGTCAAGGTGATGACCGACGGGATCCTGCTGGCCGAGTTGCAGCGCGACCGGGAGCTGCGCCGCTACGACACCCTCATCATCGACGAGGCGCACGAGCGCAGCCTGAACATCGACTTCATCCTCGGCTACCTCAAGCAGCTGCTGCCCCGCCGCCCCGACCTCAAGCTCATCATCACCTCGGCGACCATCGACCCCGACCGCTTCAGCCGCCACTTCGACAACGCGCCCATCGTCGAGGTGTCCGGCCGCACCTACCCGGTCGAGGTCCGCTACCGGCCGCTGGCCGACCCGGATGACCCCGAGCACGAGCCAAAAGACCAGGTGCAGGGCATCATCGACGCCGTTGACGAGCTCACCGCCGAAGGCCCCGGCGGCATCCTCGTGTTCCTGTCCGGCGAGCGCGAGATCCGCGACACCGCCGAGGCCCTGGCCGACCGCGGCAACCTCGAGGTACTGCCCCTCTACGCCCGGCTGTCCGCCGCCGAGCAGTACAAGGTTTTTGCCGGAGGCGAAAGCAGCAAGCAGAGTGCCGGAGGCGAAAGAAGCAAGCAGAGTGCCGGAGGCGAAAGAAGCAAGCAGAGTCACCCGCATCACAGCCGCCGCGTGGTGCTGGCCACCAACGTCGCCGAGACCTCGCTGACCGTCCCCGGCATCAAGTACGTGATCGACCCGGGCACCGCGCGGATCTCCCGGTACAGCCACCGCACCAAGGTGCAGCGGCTGCCGATCGAGCGAATCTCCCAGGCGTCGGCCAACCAGCGCAAGGGCCGGTGCGGGCGCACCTCCGACGGCGTGTGCATCCGGCTCTACACCGAAGAGGACTTCTCCTCGCGCCCGGAGTTCACCGACCCGGAAATCCTCCGTACCAGCCTCGCCTCGGTCATCCTGCAGATGGCCGCGCTCGGCCTCGGCGAGGTCGCGGACCTGCCGTTCATCGACCCGCCCGACGCGCGCAACATCGCCGACGGCGTCCGCCTGCTCGAAGAACTCGGCGCGCTCGCCCCGGGCCGCACCCCCGGCAGCGCCCCCGTCGGCGGCCCGTCCCGGCTGACCGACACCGGGCGCAAGCTCGCCCGGCTGCCGGCCGACCCGCGGCTCGGCCGGATGATCCTCGAGGCGGACCGCAACGGCTGCCTGCCCGAGGTGCTGATCATCACCGCGGCGCTGGCCATCCAGGACCCCCGCGAGCGGCCCGCGGACACCCGCGAGGCGGCCGACGCCCTGCACAAGCGGTTCGCCGAGCCGGGCTCGGACTTCCTCGCCTTCCTCACCCTGTGGGAGTACCTGCAGGACAAGCAGCGCGAGCTGTCCGGGTCCGCGTTCCGGCGGCTGTGCCGCCGCGAGTACCTGCACTTCCTGCGGGTGCGCGAATGGCAGGACGTGCACGGCCAGCTGCGCCAGGCGGCGCGCGACCTGGGCATCACCGCAGGCAAGGCCCGCGGCGCCGCAAACCCCAAGGCAACGGACCAACGATCGATTTCCCGAACGGCCAGAGGCAGGACAACCGCAGCCGCGAAAGCGCAGCACGAGGGGCGCATCCCCGCGGACGTCGCCGACCGGGTCCACCTCTCGCTGCTGGCCGGCCTGCTGTCGCACACCGGGATGCAGGAGGCCAGCAAGGAGCAGAAGGGGAAGCGGCGCGGGCCGGCCGAGTTCGCCGGCGCGCGCGGCGCCCGGTTCTCCCTGTTCCCCGACTCCTCGCTGGCCCGCAAGCCGCCGCAGTGGGTCATGGCGGCCGAGCTGGTCGAGACGTCCCGGCTGTGGGCCAGGACCGCCGCCGCGATCCAGCCGCAGTGGCTGGAGCCGCTGGCCGGTCACCTGGTCCGGCGCACCTACAGCGAGCCGCGCTGGGACGCAAGCCGCGGCGCGGCGATGGCCACCGAGAAGGTCACCCTGTACGGGCTGCCGATCGTCGCCGCGCGGACGGTCAGCTACGGATCCGTCGACCCGGCCGCCGCGCGGGACCTGTTCATCCAGCATGCCCTCGTCGAAGGAGACTGGGACACCCGGCACCGGTTCTTCCACGACAACCGGCGGCTGCTCGATGAGGCCGAGGACCTGGAGCGCAAGGCCAGGCGCCGCGGCATCGTGGCCGACGACGCCGCCGTGTTCGACTTCTACGACCGGCGGATACCCGCGACCGTCACGTCGGCCCGGCACTTCGACACGTGGTGGAAGAAGCAGCGGGCGGCCGACCCGGGCCTGCTCACCTTCACTGCCGCCGATCTCGTCGGCCCGGCCGCCGACGCGATCCGTCCCGGCGACTATCCCGCAGCGTGGGGCGAGCTGCCGCTGTCGTACGAGTTCGCCCCCGGCGCGCCGGACGACGGCGTGACCGCCGACATCCCGCTGGCGACGCTCAACCAGGTGAAGGCCGAAGAGCTCGGCTGGCAGGTTCCCGGCCTGCGCGACGAGCTGGTGACCGAGCTGATCCGGTCGCTGCCCAAGCAGCTGCGCACCGCCTTCGTGCCCGCCCCGGACACGGCCCGCGCCGTCGCTCCCCGGCTGGGACCCGGGCGCGGGGACCTGCTGGACGCGCTGGCCGCCGAGCTCGGCCGGCTCGGCGGGGTGCCCATCGCGCGGGAGGCGTTTGACCTGTCCCGGCTGCCGCCGCACCTGAGGATGACGTTCCGCGTTGTGGACGGGGATCAGGTGCTCGCCGCCGGCAAGGACCTGGAGGCGCTGCGGCGGCAGCTGCGGCCCCGGATGGAGGCGGCGCTCACCGAGGCGGCCGGCGGCATCACCCGGACCGGCCTGCGGGACTGGACGTTCGGAACGCTGCCGAAGATCTTCACTCACGGGCAGGTCCGCGCGTACCCGGCGCTGGCCGACGCGGGCGACGCGGTTGACATCCGGCTGTTCCCGACCGAAGCCGAGGCGGCCGCGTCCATGCGCCGCGGAACGCGACGGCTGCTGCTGATGCAGGTTCCCTCGGGCGTGCGCTCCATCGCCGGCCAGCTGCCGGCGGCCGCCAAGCTGGCCATGAGCAGGCACCCGTACCCGGGCACCGCCGCCCTGCTCGACGACTGCGCGGCGTGCGCGGCCGACCGGGTGATCGAGGAGGCGGGCGGCCCGGCCTGGGAAGCGGAGGGATTCGCGCGCCTGGTGGAAGCGGCGCGGTCGCGGCTTGCGGTCCTCACGGCCGCGGTGGTCGAAGACGCCGCCCGGGCCCTGGCGGAGGCGCACGAGGTCGAGCTCCGGCTCGGCCGGGCCGGCCTGGACGCCGCGGTGGCCGCCGACATCCGCGCCCAGTTCGCCGCGCTGGTCTTCCCGGGGTTCATCGCGGAGACCGGCGCCACCCGGCTGCCTGACCTGGTGCGCTACCTACGGGCAATCACCCGGCGGCTGGACAAGCTGGGTGAGTCGCTCCCGCGCGACGCCGAACGGATGGCGGCCGTGCACCGCGTCACCGACGCCTACCGCAAGGTGATCGCGGGCCTGCCGGAGGCAGAGCGCACCGGCGAAGGCGCTGTAGCGGTCCGCTGGATGATCGAGGAACTGCGCGTCAGCCTGTTCGCCCAGACGCTGGGCACCCCGGCGCCGGTGTCGGAGAAGCGGATCCTCGCGGCGTTGGACCGCCTGTCCGCCCGGTAACCTGGCCGGCCAGGCCGCGCGCGCTGTCCCTTCCCGCGCGCTCCGTTCGTCGTACCGGTGACAGCAACCGCCTGGACAAGGAGGACACGATGAAGTACCTGCTGCTGATCTGCGGTGAGGGACCTGCCGAGGAGGAGGCTTCCCGGGTGCCGGAGCCGGACGACCACGCCATGGACGTGGCGCCGTGGCTCGAAGAGATGGGCGCCCGCGGCGTGCGGCTGTTCGGCAGCCAGGTCCGGCCGCCGTCCGACGCCACCACGGTGCGGGTGCGCGACGGCGAGGTGCTGACCAGCGACGGGCCGTACGCGGAGACCAAGGAGTGGATGGCGGGTTTCGACGTGATCGAGTGCGCGGACCTGGACGAGGCGATCGAGGTCGCCGCCAAGCACCCGGTGGCCCGCCACGGCATGGTCGAGGTGAGGCCGTTCTGGACCGAGTAACCGCCCGCGCCCGGCGGGACTACGTCGGCGGGACACCGGCGCCCGGCGGGGCTATAGCGGTGGCGTGGCCAGCGTGGTTCCGGCCGGGTGACCGTGGCGCTGCCCGTCGGCCAGCGTCCACGCCTGCTGCCGGCCGTGCACCTGCCAGGAGTGCCCGGCGCCGGTCAGATCCACGACGGCGGTGTCCTCGTCGATCCCGATCGCCATGGTGCCCGCGGGCGGGTACGTCACCGCGCTGGTGAGAAGGTCGGGCGCCCAGCCGAGCATCCGGTCGAAATGCGGCAGCACCCGCAGGTGCGGCAGCACCCCGAGCCCGGGGTCCGGCTCGCGGTCCGGCTCGCGCATCGAGGGGACCCAGCCGGTGAGCGCCATGGCCCCCGCCGAGCAGCCGGCCAGCGCCGAGCCGGACCGCCAGGCGGCGAGAACGGCTTCCCACAGCCGGGTGCCGCGCAGCGTCTGCGCCAGGTACGCCGGGTTGCCGCCGGACAGGTAGACCAGCCCGGCGCCGCCGACCAGGGCGGCGAGTCCGGGTGCATCAGCCTCGCCGCGGTCCCGGGCGACGACGGGGACCTGCCGCACGCCCAGGCGCTCGGCCTGCGCCGCGCCGAGGTCGAGCCAGCGCCGCAGGCTCTGCTCTCCCTCCGGCGCAGCCGCGGTCGGGATTTGCACGTAGCGGGGCGTGCGCCCAGCCAGCAGCAGGCCCTCGACCTCCGCCATGACCGGCAGGTACTCACCGCTGCCCACCAGGGCCAGCGGCCCGCGGCTCAGGAGCCGCCCCGGCGACGGCGGGTCTGGGCTGGCGGGCACCCGCAAGGCCTGCGCGCAGATGACACAGGATCATCATGCCCACGGTCACCCGCGGGCGCCACAATCCGACTTGCGAGCCGGGCGCGGCATGTCGATACCAAAGGTGCCACAGAGCTGGCGGGTGCTGGGCTTCGGTAAGCATCCGGAGAACGCCGCGGCGATCCAGGCGCGCCTGCGGGACGCCTGCGGCGGCCACCAACTTCGCTCTCACCGACGACGAGGCCGGTGACGCCCGGCTGATCCAGGAGCTGACCGCCGCCGACTATGACGGCGTGCTGATCGGCGGCTTCATCAACGGCCAGGATCCTGAGGACCCGCCGACTGAGCAGAGAACGCGCTGGTTCAACCGAATCCTCAACATCGTCCACGCCCGCAGCCGCTACCGGGTGGCGCCTGGGGTATCCGCCGGAGCGGCCCCGGGGGCAGGGGCGGTGAGCAGGTCGATGAGCAGGCCGAGCCGGGCCTGCTCGCCGCCGGGGGACAGCCGGTGGTCGCGGCTGAGCGCGGCAAGGCCGTGCAGGGCGCTCCACGCGACTTCGGTGTAGGTGCCGGTGTCGCGGCCGGCGGCCAGGGGCTGCAGCGCGGCGGCGAGCTCGCTGAAGCCGGCCCGCAGCGGGGCGGGGGTCTGCTGGGTGGCGAACGGCACGTCGATCGGCATGGTGAACATGGCCTGGTACAGCGCCGGCCGGGAGTCCGCGAAGTGCAGGTAGGCGCCGGCCAGTGCGGCGACGGCTGCCTTCGGGGACCGGCCGGCCAGGCGCGCCCGGCGGAGCTCGGCCGCCAGCTCGGCAAAGCCCTGGATGGCCACCTCCTGGATGATCGCCTCCCTGGACGCGAAGTGGGTGTAGAGCACCGGCTGGCTGTACTCGACGCGGTCGGCTAGCCGGCGGGTCGTTACCGCGTCCCAGCCCTCGGCCTCGGCCAGTTCCCTGGCCGCCGTGACGATGAGCTGGTGGCGCTGGGCGCGCTCGCGTTCCTTGCGTGCCTGAATGGACATGCCAGCAAGTATAGCATTGCTAGGATATTTTGCCAGTGCTATGTTGTCGGTGAACGAGTTCCTAGCAACGCTAGGATTCCAGGAGAGGACCTGCCAATGCTCACCGCCACCGCCTACGCCCTGACCGCGCTCATCGCGCTGGGGCTCATCGTCATCGGCGCGCGCTTCCTGCTGGTGCCCCGCGCGGCCGCCGCCGGGTACGGCGTGCCGACCGCCCCCGGCGCCGACATCACCCCCTACCTGGCGGTCAAGGGAGACCGTGACATCGGGTCCGGCCTGGTCACCCTCGCGCTGCTGATAACCGCGCCGGCACACGCCCTGGCCTGGTTCCTGGTGGCCGCCGCCAGCATGCCGCTGGGCGACATGCTCATCGTCCTGCGCAACCGCGGCCCCAGGGCCACCGCCTACGGCATCCACGGCGCGACCGCCGCCGTGATGCTCGCAGTCGCCGCCGCACTGCTACTGGCCTGACCGGAACCCGACGCTAGAAAAGGAGTGCCGTGCTCACCACGCTCGCTGTCATCACCGCAACCGTCGTCGGCGTCATGGTCGGCGTCGAGTTCGCCGTCGCGGTCTTCGTCAACCCGATCCTGCTGCGACTGCCCGCCGGACCCGCGCTGGAGGCCCGCGCCGACGGCGCCCGGGTGCTCGGCCGCGTGATGCCGTTCTGGTACGTCGGGTCCCTGCTCCTCACGGCCTGGCTGGCCGCCGCTAAGTGGGGCGGGCCGGCCGGTGCCGCAGCCGTCGCGGCGGCGGCCCTGCTCGTCGTGAGCGTCGTCATGTCGATCACCCTGCTCGTCCCGATCGCCAACCGCTCCGCCACGTGGACAGCCGACGACCACCCAGCCGACTGGCGCGAGCAGAACCAACGCTGGGACCGGCTGCACTACGCGCGGGTGGCGATCATCGTCGCGGCGTTCGTGCTGACGCTCGTCGCCGGGACAGTCGCCTGAACGCGGGCCGCGCAAACGATGCACCCCGGCTTAGCACCGAGGACGCGGCAGGCAGGGTTCATGGCCGCGCGGAGCCCGGAACCTCACGCCACCTGCAACGACCGGGGCGGCACCGCAGCGGCCCAGGCCGGCAGCGCACGTCTGCGTCCGCGCGAGGCAGCACCGCAGCAGCCCCATCAGGGCAGACCGCTCCCGCAGCGCCTGCCCCTATCCTGACAGCCGCCCCAGATTCATTAGTCAGCACAAACAACATGATTCCGGGCGGCTGCGCTCACGTCACCAGCCCCCGCGCCCGCGCAGCTCACGACCCAATTGGCTGCTGCCGCACCAATTGGCTGCTGCCGCACTAGACCCGCCCTATCGGGACAGGTCATATCCGTTGGATTTTCCGCGTTGGACCTGACACACCCTGCCGGGCGGGGAGGCGGGGCACTACATCCCACCTCCCACCGCCCGGGGTCTTGGGTCCGATTAGCTGGAAAAGATATCGTCGGGGGTGTTGTCGTGGACATTACCGTCGGAACCGGCGACGGCCCCGCTCAGGGTGCTGCCATAGTTCAAGATGCCGCCGCCGACGGTCGAACTGCTGTTGTGGGTAATGGTGGCGCCACCGGTCATCGTTACCGTGCTGTTTCCAGCCCAGATGCCGCCGCCGGCAGCCAGGGTCGGATCGCCGCTGGCGCTGTTACCGATGACGCTGGTGGTGTCGTTGAGTGTTACGGTGCCGCCGAAGGCGCCGATGCCGCCGCCTTGAAGGCCGCTATTGCCGGTGATGCTGGTGCTGCCGTTCAGCGTCGCCACGCCGTTGGACCAGATGCCACCCCCGCCGCCGTTAGGGGCGTTGTTGCCACTGACGGTGGTGCTGTTTAGTGTCAGCGATCCGATGTTACCGATGCCGCCGCCGCCGGATCCATTGGTGGTGGTGTTGCCGCTGACGATGTCATTGTTGAGGGTCAGCGTTCCGCGGTTGCTGATGCCGCCGCCGCAGCAGCCGCTGGCGATGCCGCCGGTGATGGTGAGCGTGTTGATGATCACCGTGGCACCTTGGCCGATGGTTAGCACCGTGCCAGCCTGGTTGCCGTCGAGTGTGGGCGTGGGATAGCCGCTGGCTGGCTGGCCGGTGAGAGTCAGGTCCTTGCCGACTGTGATCGTGCCGGCGCAGGTCCCTTGGACGGTCAGCGTGTCGCCCGCTGTTGCCGCATCCACAGCGGCCTGCAAGGTCGTGGAACTCTGGTTGCTGTTGCCCGTGACCAGGCACGTGGTGATGGTCACCGCCTCGTCGCCGCACGCCGTGGCGGCGTTGTTGTTGCTGGCGTCCCCGGTGTAGCTGGCGGTCCAGTTATAGGTGCCAGCCGCGGTCGGGGTATACCCGGTCGGCGTGGTGAAGGTTCCGTTCCCGCTGACGGTCACGGTCTCGGTGTTGACCGGCGCACCGGAACAGTCCGCTGTCGGGAACAGGTTGAACGTGATCGTCCCGGTCGGCTTGTAGCCACCGGACAGGGTGGCCGTGTCCGTCACGGTTGTGCTGCCTGCCAGTCCGCCCGGGCCCGCGTCGTCGAGATGGCCGGGGCGGCCTTCGTGCCCGTGCCCAGTAGGCTCAGGCTGGCGGTGACAACGCGGCCGCCCCGCTCATCCCCTTCCCCGGGCTTCCTGCTGATGCCGGTGAGCGTGGCCTGGTCGGGTTGGCCGCTGGCGGCAGGAGCATAGCTGACCGTGACGCCGCACGATTTCTTCGGCCGCAGCCGGACCGTGGTGCAGGTGTCCGCCGTCTTGGTAAACGCCGACGAGCCGGTCAAGGTGATCTTCAGCGCAGGGTAGCCGCGCCGCCGGAGTTGGTGAGAGTGAATGTCTGGGACGCGCTCTGGCCGACAGTGATCGTGTTATAGCTGTAGGTACCGGCTGAGGTTGTCGGCGCCCAGCCGAGCACAGGCGTCTCGTCCGCGCTGGCCGCCGGGGACAGCCCGAACACCGCCATCCCGGCGGCCATCGCGGCCGCCGGCATAGAACCTAGTCTGCGTCCGTGGCTCACCATGCCACCAGAACCATACGAATACCAGGGCCGGGCGGCGATCGCCGCCTTCCTGCGCCACCGGGCCAGCCTGCGCGGCACCCCCCTGCGCCTGGTACCCACCCGGGCCAACACCCAGCCCGCCTTCGGCTGCTACCTCCCCTGCCCCAGACACCGATCGCGCGGCCCTACGGGATGATCGTGCTCACCCTCGAAGGCGACCGCATCTCCGCCATCACCTGGTTCTCCGACAGCAGCGTCTTCCCCCACTTCGGCCTGCCGCGAACCCTCCCCAGATAGCAGCGGACGCAGGGCGGCCCCTCCGCCCGCGTCGCCGCGGCGCTGGCTCCCGCTACCGGCTAGCGGGGATCCGGGGACGGCGGCCAGGGCCACCGGAGAACGCAAGCTAGCGGTGATGCCCGCTGTTCCGGTCCTGCGTGACGCTGAGGTGAGGCCAGAGCCACCCGCCGAGGAGCCGGAATGAGCGGTCTGAAGACCGGTGATGCCCGCCGGGACACCACGGTCGCGGCCGCTCCGCCGCTCGATCCGGGACGGGGGGACCAGCGCCGGCTGCGGCTGATCGCACTCACCGTGCTGGCGGCGGTCATCGTGCTGGACCAGGCGGCCAAGTGGTGGGCCTGGCGGCACGTGGCCGGGGCGGAGATCAACCCGGGCGGTGATCCGCTGGTCGGGCACGTGGTCGGTGACTGGTACGGCGCCCCGGTCGCCGGTGCGCTGCTGGACCTGCTGGACGCCGGGCTGCTGTGCCTCGCCGTCACCGGCCTGCTGCGCCGCCGCCGCCCGGCTGTCGTGGTCGTTCTCGCCGCGGTGATGCTCGGCGGCTGGTGCAGCAACCTGCTGGACCGGCTGGGACTGCATTACCTGACCGCGCCGGGCAGTGTCCGCGGAGCGGTCGATTTCATCCCCCTGGCCGGCACCACCTGCAACCTCGCGGACTTGTGCATCGTCGGTGCCGCGCCGCTGATGCTGCTGGCCGCCGGGTACCTGCGCTGGCGGGCGGTGCACCAGCCGGCCGCGGAAGCCGCGGCGGCACCGGCACCCCGCAGCCGCCCGCGGGCCCGGGCCCTGATGCCGCTGCTGGCCGGCGCGGGGGCCGTCACGGCCGTGGTCGCGCTCGGCGCGGCGAACTACGGCGGGGTCGCGGCGGCTCCCGCCCACGTCGCCGCGAACGGCGATGCGCGTACGAGCTCCGTAGTAGTGTCCAGCCCGTTCGGATACGTCAAGTAGCCGGATGCCGGCGCTCCCGCGGGCCAGCGGGACAGCGGACCGCCGTAGCGTGCTGACCGGCCCGGATCGGAGCCGTTCGGGATAAAAGAGATCGAAGTTCTTCTTCCGAACGGCTCCGACGTCAGCCCCGGCGGTCAGCCCCGGCTGTCAGCCAGGTGGTCGGCGGCGCGGGCCGCGACGGCCATGATGGTCAGCGCCGGGTTGGCGCTGCCCTGGGTGGGCAGGACGCTGCCGTCGGTGATGAACAGGTTGGGCACCGCGAAGCTGCGGCAGTTGCGGTCCACCACGCCGTGCTGCTCGCCGGCGGCCATCCGCGCCCCGCCGACGAGGTGGGCGTAGCGGTCGATGGTGATCACCTCGTCCGCGCCCGCGGCGTGCAGGATCCGCTCCATCACGTCCTGGGCGGCGCGCATCAGCTGCCGGTCGTTGTCGCACTGGGAGTAGGAGAAGCTGGCGACGGGCAGGCCGTGCCGGTCCTTCTCCGCCGCGAGGGTGACCCGGTTGCCCGGCAGCGGCAGGAACTCGCACAGCGAGCCCAGGCAGGACCAGTGCACGTAGTCGCTCATGTACTCGCGCAGCGCCCTGCCCCAGTGCCCCTGCGCCGCGACGTGCTCGGCCCAGGTGATCGGCAGCGGTGACACGGTCTGGATGGAGAAGCCCCGCTTGTACGGCTTCGCCGGGTCGGTCTCGTAGAACTCCTCGCTGCTGACCTCGGGCGGCGGCGCCTTGTACATGCGTACTTCCGCGTCGAACCGGCCGGCCGTCTGCGGCGCTCCCTGCACCATCAGGTAGCGGCCGACCTGGTCGAAGTCGTTGCACAGGCCGTCGGGGAACGGCTTGCAGGCGGAGTTCAGCAGCAGCCGGGGCGTCTCGATCGAGTACCCGGCGACCGCGACCACCGCGGCCCGCTGGAACCGCGGCACCCCGTCGCGGACGTAGTGCACGCCGGTGGCCCGGCCGGTGCGCTCGTCGATCCCGATCCTGGTCACCATCGCGTTGGCCCGGACCTCGGCCCCGTGCGCCAGCGCGTCGGGGATGTGGGTGATCAGCGGCGACGCCTTCGCGTTCACCTTGCAGCCCTGCAGGCAGAAGCCACGGTAGATGCAGTGCGGCCGGTTGCCGAAGCGGCCGTTGCTGATCGCGACCGGACCGACCTTGGCGGTGATGCCGGCCGCCAGCGCGCCGCGCAGGAACACCTCGCCGTTGCCGCCGACCGGATGCGGCCGCTGCGGGTAGGAGTGCGGATCGCCCCACGGCCAGCGCTCCCCGGCCACCGGCAGCTCTGCCTCGATGTCGCGGTAGTAGGGCCTGAGATCCTCATAGCCGATCGGCCAGTCCGCGCCGACCCCGTCGTTCGTCTGGGTGGCGAAGTCGCTCGGATGGAAGCGGGGCGTGTAGCCGGCGTAGTGCACCATGGACCCGCCGACGCCGCGGCCCGAGTTGTTCGAGCCCAGCGGCACCGGGTCGGCGCCGCCGATCACGCGCGGCTCGGTCCAGTAGAGATGGTGCGAGCCGGCCTCGTCGCTGACCCAGTCCGCGTCGGGGTCCCAGAACGGCCCGGCGTCCAGGCCCACGACGCGCCAGCCGCGGCGGGCCAGCCGCTGCAGCAGTGTCGAGCCGCCCGCGCCGCAGCCCACCACCGCCAGGTTGACCTCGTCGCCGTCGTCGAACCGGCGCATCTCGTCGCGCAGCCGGTGGCTGGTCCGGGTGCCGTCGTTGGGGAGCAGCCACGCGGACTCGTTGCGGTCACGCACGCCGGCCATCAGCATCCCTCCGCGACCGGGTCGTCGGCCGGCTGGGCGTCGGGCACCTCGAACGGCTCGCGGGCGCCGAGGCCGGCGTTCTTGTATCCCCGCGGGTAGGCCGGGCCGGGGAAGCCGATCTCGTCCCAGACCCGGGGGTGGGAGTAGAAGGCGGTGCACGCGTAGCGGGTCCACAGGCTCCACACCCGGGTGGCGTTCAGGCCGTGCCAGTCCCCGCTTCCGGTGTCCTGGACCGACTGGATCAGGGCCCGCTGGTCGGCGGGCTTGCACTGCGCGAACGCGGTGCCGGACTGCGCCCGCGCGTCGTCGTCCAGGTAGCGCAGCGTGTCCCGCCACGCCTGCGCGTCCTCGGGCATGTCCTCGTACCGCCAGCCGTCGGTCTCCATCCTGGCCAGCCGGGCGTCGATGAGCACCACGACGGGTATCCGCCGGTCGCCGTCGCCGTCCTGGCCCAGCAGCTGGTCGCACAGGGCGGTCGCGGCCGCCTCCTCGGCCGGGGTGAAAAACCCCAGTTCCTGGGGGATGCGCAGCCGGGACAGGACGACGCCCGCGGTGACCTGGTCCCAGTGCCTGGCCTGGGCGACCGTGTCAAACCCGGGGAACCGGCCGCCCCACGCACCCGGGTCGCTGTCCCGGGGGCCCGCCGTCTCGCCGCTCACTGCTCGCGGCGCAGGATCGCCGCCAGCAGGCCCATGCCGCCGACCATGGTCACCAGCAGCGGGGCCAGCAGCGGCGGGCCCATCTCCATGTTGTACCGGGCATTGGACCAGCCGCCCGGCTTCTGGGCGATGCCGCGGGCGTGCAGGTAGGTGCCCTGCAGCCCGTTCGCGACGATGGCGGCGGACGCGACCGGCAGGGCCGTCTTGGCCATCCTGCGGCTGAAGACGCCGGCGACGCCCGCGGCGGCACCGACCGGGCCGAGCGCCACCGGCAGCCACATCATCTTGTTGCCGAAGCTGGCGCTGTCATGCTCGAAGAAGATCTCGGCCGCGGTGACCAGTGCCCCCGCCGCGGTCAGGGCCGACAGGCTGCGCTCGAAATGACCGGTCTCGATGTCACGGACGATCCGGTCGATGCCGTGATGCGCCTGCCCGCCGGGCAGGCGGCTGCGGAGAGTGCCACGCATCCCGGGTTCCCTCCCTCCTACGGCTTCAGCTCGTTGATCTTGTCGCGGAACAGCGTGCTGGCGATCGTGGCCTTGTGCGGCTGGCCGCGCAGGAACGCCTCGACGAACTTCTTGGCCTGGTCGTACTCCACCTTGCCCGGCAGCGGCGGCTCGTCCGGGTTGACGTTGACGTCGAGCAGCGCCGGCCCGGAGTGGGCCAGCATCCGCTGCACCGCGCCGCGGACGTCGCCCGCCTGCTCGACCTTGATCCCGAGCGCGCCGTTGGCCTCGGCGATCGCCGCGTAGTTGACGAACGGCTGCGGGTAGCGCACGCCGTGCTCGGGGAAGCCGAGCACCATCTGCTCCCACAGGATCTGGCCGAGCGAGTTGTTGTTGTTGATGACGATCTTGACCGGCAGCTTGTGCTGGATCGCGGTGATGAACTCGGCCATGAGCATGGCGAAGCCGCCGTCGCCGACGTACCCGATGACCTGCCGGCCGGGGAAGGCGTGCTGGATGCCGATCGCGTACGGCATGCCGGGCGCCATCGTGGCTAGGTTGCCGGACAGGTAGAACTCCCGGCCGCCGCGGATCATCCAGTGCCGCGCCGCCCAGGTAGCGATCGTCCCGCTGTCGCAGGTGAGCACCGCGTTGTCGGCCGCCAGCTCGTCCAGGACGGCCACCACGTACTGCGGGGCGATCGGGTTGCGGCCGGCGTCCTCCTGGGCCGCCATCTTCTTCCGCCAGCCCGTCATCTCCTTCTGGTACTTCTTCAGCAGCTTGGTCTCGCCCCGGTGCTTGAGCAGCGGCAGCAGGGCGGCCAGGCCTTCCTTCGCGTCACCGACCACGGGCAGCTCGGTCGCGATCCGGCCGCCTGCCCGGGCCGGGTCGGCCTCGATCTGGGCGACCCGCACCTTGCCCGGCTCCGGCAGGTGCTTGGTGTAGGGGAAGTTGGTCCCGACCATGAACAGCGTGTCGATCTCGTCCATGAGGTCCTCCGACGGCCGGGTGCCCAGCAGCCCGATCCCGCCGGTGGTGTAAGGCGAGTCGTCCGGCACCGTCGCCTTGCCGGACAGCGTCTTGACGATCGGCGCGCCCAGCGCCTCGGCCAGGGCCAGCAGCTCCTCGCGGGCGTGCCGTGCGCCCGCGCCGGCCAGGATGGCGATCTTCTTGCCGTCGTTGAGGAAATCGGCGAGCCGCTGCAGATCCTCCTCGCGCGGGCGGCCAGGGGCCGGCAGCAGGATCGGAGCGGTCTTCGGCGGCCGGGCGGGCGCCACGTGCTGCCAGGGGTCCGCGTCGGCGTCGGCCACCTGGATGTCGTTCGGCACCGTGATGTGCGCGACGCCGCGGCGGGCGTATGCGGTGCGGACGGCCAGATCCAGCACGCCCGGCAGCTGCGCCGGGTTGTAGATCATCTGGTCGTACTCCGCGACGTCCGCGTACAGCCGGTCCAGCGGGACTTCCTGCTGGTACCCGGTGCCGAGGACCGAGGTCTCCTGCATGCCGGTGATGGCCAGCACCGGCATGTGGTCGAGCTTGGCGTCGTACAGGCCGTTCAGCAGGTGAATGCCGCCGGGCCCGGAGGTGGCCAGGCACACGCCGAGCCGGCCGGTGGCCTTCGCGTAGCCGGTGGCCATGAAGGCGGCGGCCTCCTCGTGGTGAACGAGCACGAACCGGACTTTGTCCTGGTTGCGGCGCAGGCCCTCCATGAGCCCGTTGATGCCGTCGCCGGGCAGCCCGAAAACGGTGTCCACGCCCCACTCGGCGAGCCGTTCGATCAGTGCCTCGGAAAAGAGCTGTGCCACTACGACTGACCTCCTGCTATCTGGACACCTGTCTGCTACCTGTTCACCGGTCGGAGCACAGGCTGTCCGCCAGGACAGCGGCCAAACATCGGGCCGGCGTTTGAGGCGGTCCCGCGCAGGTAGACCGCAGGTCATGTCTGAGCCTTTGGTCACTGGTGTCGATGCCGCGGTGTACGTCATCCCGACGGACGCGCCGGAAGCCGACGGGACGCTCGCCTGGAGCGAGACGACCCTGGTGCTGGTGACGGCTTACGCCGGCGGCGAGGCGGGGACCGGCTGGACCTACGGCGCCGCCGCGGCCGCGGGCGTCGTGACCGACATGCTGGCCGGCGTGGTCCGGGGCCGCAGCGCGTTCGACATCGGCGGCGCCGGGGAGGCCATGACGCGGGCGGTGCGCAACGTCGGCCGGGGCGGTGTCGCGGCCACCGCGATATCCGCCGTCGACGTGGCGCTGTGGGACCTGAAGGCGCGGCTGCTCGGCCTGCCCGTCACCGGCCTGCTCGGGCGGGCGCGCGAGCAGGTCCCCATCTACGGCAGCGGCGGCTTCACCAGCTACGACGAGCAGCAGACCCGCGACCAGCTGTCCGGCTGGCTGGCGGACGGCATCAGCCGGGTGAAGATCAAGATCGGCGAGTCCTGGGGGACCAACGAGCAGCGTGACCTGGACCGGGTGGCCTTGGCCCGTGAGGTCATCGGCCCTGACGTTGAGCTGTACGCGGACGCGAACGGCGCCTACGGCACCGGCCAGGCGGTGCGGGTCGGGCGGCAGCTGGCCGCGGAGAACGTCACCTGGTTCGAGGAGCCGGTGTCCTCGCAGGATCTCGCCGGGCTGGCCCTGGTCAGGAGCCAGGTCACCGCGGACGTGGCCGCGGGGGAGTACAGCTGGTCGCTGGCCGACTCGGCCAGGCTGATCGACGCGGGCGCGGTGGACTGCCTCCAGCTGGATGTCACCCGCTGCGGCGGGATCACCGAATTCCTGCGCGCCGCGGCGCTCGCCGCGGCGCACAACCTGCAGGTCTCCGCGCACTGTGCCCCGAGCCTGCACGCCCACGTCGGCGCGGCGGTCGTCAACCTGCGGCACGTCGAGTACTTCCACGACCACCAGCGGATCGAGCAGATGCTGTTCGACGGGGTGCCGAAGCCGGCGGCTGGGGAGCTGACCACGGATCCCTCGTCGCCCGGGCTCGGCCTGCGGCTTCGTGCCGCCGACGCGGAGCCGTTCCGGAAGGGATGAAGCGCCGCGTTTGAGCTCCCGCCGCCGTGGCAGTCCGCGCCCGGGCTCATCGGGCAGTCATGAAATCAGGGAGCCAAAGGTGGCAGATCAGCATGAGGGGCACACAAGCAGGCGCCGGGTTCTCCATCTGGGCGGCCTGGCACGAACGGCAGGCCACCGGCAGCGCTCCTGGTTACCGCTGCCGGCCTGCCCGGCGCAGCGCCTGCAGGTTCATCCGCAGGGTCACGGTGGTGCCGTCGCGCCCGGTCCGGATACCGACCTCGTCACAGACCAGGCGGGCGAGCGGAAGGCCCATCCCCCCGCGCCGCCTGGCGATTCTGGCGTTCCTGATGTCCCCGGCGTCCCCGGCGCTTCCGGTACTTCCGGCTTCCCCGGTGCCCCCGGCAGGCCCCTGCCAGCAGCCGTCGTCGCGGACTTCTGCCTCGATCATGTCCCGCCCGGCGGCCCGGAGCAGCAGCCGCGCCTGCGGTGACCCGTACCGGACCGCGTTCGTCGCGATCTCGTTGACCGCGATCACGAAATCGTCCGCACGGCTCGCCTGCAGGCCTGCCCGGGCCGCCCACTGCGCCGTCATCCGCCGCACCTGCCGCAGGTCGTCGGCGCCGAACCGCAGGGCGCAGAGCGGGGGATACCCGGGCTCCGCGGCCGGTCCCGGTGCTGTTCCCACCCCCGTCCTTTACCCACGTGCCAGCGCGGAAACAAAGCGGCGGCCTGACCGGTGCGTCGCCGGCTTGCTCACTGCCGTGGCGGCAGGGGGGATCATCGAAGAGCGGGCACGCAAGCAGCCGATCCCCGCAACGTTCGCCTGGAGGCAGTCATGGGCACGCACGACATCACGACCGAGGCAGACAGCGGCGCAGTTCCGGTCGCCTGCACCCTCACGCCGGCTGACCTGGCGGCGCAGCGGGCGCGCTGGGAGCGGCTCGCCGCCCGGGCGATGACCGGACGCGCCGACACCGCTGCCGGCGTTCGCGTGACTTTCCGCGCAGAGCCCGGGACGGCGGAAGAGCTGCGCAGCCTCGCCGCCGCGGAGAGCGAATGCTGCCCCTGGGCCGGGTGGACCGTGACGGAGGCCGCGGGGAAACTGGTGCTCAATGCCACCTCGGCCGGACCAGGCATCGCCGTCTTGCACGGCCTGTTCAGCGCTCTGCCGGCGGCCGCGGCTGACGAGGCCGGGCTTCCCCCGGTAGCGGGCGGCGGCCAGTGATGCCGGCCGCGGCCGGCCAGGTTACATGTTCCTGATCTTCAGGTACCGCCGCACGTCAGGCAGTGACATGACCACCAGCAGCCCCAGGGCTGCGGTGCCAGCGGCCATCGCTACAGCGGTGAAGTATCCGAGTATGCGCATCGTGTATCTCCTGAGTGCTAGACGCCCAGTGAAGCACGGCAGGTCAGGCCATGTCAACATCGTTGGCCTATACTGATGGCCTATAGTGGTGGCGGGCCGGAACTGGTCACGGCAGGGGATGGAAGATGTCAGTGCAAATCAGCTCGGCGACTGCCCGCGGGTCCGGTGACGACGCCAGGATCACCCGTGAGGTGGTGCTCGCCGCCGCGCTGGACATCATCGACCGCGAGGGGGCCGATGCGCTGTCGATGCGCCGCCTGGCCCGCGCCCTGGATCGCGACCCGACGATCGTCTACCGGCACGCACCGGGCAAGGCGGTCGTGCTCGACGGCGTCGCCGAGACGGTGCTCGCCCAGCTCGAGGTGGACTCCGGCGACCCGGACTGGGCCGCCGAGCTGCGCGCCGTCGCCCGCCGCTACCGGCAGCTGGCGCTGGATCACCCGCACGTCGTGCCGCTGCTCATCACCCGGCCGCTGGCCACCCCGCTCGGCCTGCGTCCGCGCGGCACGCTGCGCCCGCTGGAGAACATCCTGGCCCTGCTGACCCGCGCCGGCTTCAGCGGATCCGACGCCCTGCACATCTACCGGGCCCTGTTCGGGTTCCTGCACGGCCACGTGCTCAACGAGCTGCAGGAACTCCTCGACAACCCGGATGAAACCGACGACCTGCTGCGGCTCGGCCTGCACCGGCTGCCGATCGCCGAATTCCCGCTGCTGCGCGGGCTGGCCCCCGTCCTGGCCTCCTACGACGGCGCCGCCGAACTCGAACGGGGCCTGGACATCCTGCTCACTGGCCTGACGACCAGACTGACGCCCAGCCAGCCACCTGCGAGCTCACCCAGCCAGGCACCTGCAAGCTAGGGTGCGCGCGCGGCGGGACGGGATGCCGCGGGCGCTATGCCAGGCCGGGCGCCAGCCGGGGGATCGTATCCGCGAGCGATGCGATGGCCGCGGCCACGGTGGCGTGCACGTCGAGCGGGCCGTTCTGCCCGGTCAGATCCAGCAGCCGCGCGGTGGCTATGCCCGGCGCGGCGAACAGCACGTCGCCGCCTGCCTGCCGGGCCAGCTGCCGCGCCTCGGCCAGGGCGCCCAGCGCGCTGCAGTCGATGAATTCCAGGACCGCCAGGTCAACGATCACGGGCTGCCCGCGGCCCGCGATCGCCGCGACGGCCGCCGCGACATCTGCGGCATCGACCGTGTCCAGCTGCCCGCACAGCGTCACGACGGTGTGACCGCTGCAATCGCGGGTCCGAAGCTCAACGCCGTCCATGCACGCGCCCCCCGGCCGGAAAGCCCCGGGCGGGGTCCGGACCCGGTGGCTGGCTGTCGGCCTGAACCCACTGTAGCCCGAGCTGCCGTCCATGGCCTGGCCGAAGGCCGAGTCGAGCCTCGCCGGGTAGCTGCCGCGGATGGAAGAGTTCCCTCTGTACGCGCTGCGGGATTACGCGCTGATCGCCGACGGCGAGCGCGGCGCACTCGTCGGCCCGCGCGGCGACATCGTGTGGATGTGCGCCCCCCGGTGGGACTCCGACGCGGTGTTCAGCACCCTCATCGGCGGCAGGGGAATCTACGCCATCACCCCCGATGACCAGTTCGTCTGGGGCGGCTATTACGAGGACGGCACGCTCATCTGGCACAGCCGGTGGATCACCTCGGCCGGCATCACCGAATGTCACGAGGCGCTGGCGTATCCGGCCGCGCCGGACCGGCTGGTCGTGCTCCGCCGCGTCGTCGCCCGCCAGGGGCCGGCCAGGGTCAGGGTCGTGCTCGACCCGCGCGCCGGGTTCGGCGAGCACGGCCTGCGGGCGCTCCGCCACGACGATCACGGCATCTGGACCGGGCGGGCCGGCGAGCTTTACCTCCGCTGGTCGGCAGGAGCCGCCCGGGGAAGACGGGGGAGAACAGGCGACGGTCAGCCGGTCCGGGCGGCACTCCCGGCTGGAGCTGGCGCTGACCGTGCCGCCCGGCGACACCCGCGACCTGGTCCTGGAACTGTCCGCCGGGCCGCTGCCCGGCGACCCGGCCGAGGCCGGCCTCTTGGCGGGCCACCCGCGCCCGGTGGAGGAAGCCGTCCCGCCGCTGGAGGCGACCCTGGCCCCCCGGGACGCCCGTCATTCGCTGGTGGTCCTGCGCGGCCTGACCAGCACGGCCGGAGGTATGGTCGCGGCAGCGACCACCAGCCTGCCGGAGCGGGCCGACCAGGGCCGCAACTACGACTACAGGTACGCCTGGATCCGGGACCAGAGCTACGCCGGCCAGGCCGCCGCGGCGGCACGCGCCTACCCGGTACTCGACGAAGCCGTGCGCTTCGTCTGCGAGCGGCTGCACGCCGACGGCCCGGAGCTTGCCCCGGCCTACGCGGTGGACGGCGGCCGCGTGCCCGACCAGCGCAGGCTCGACCTGGCCGGCTACCCCGGCGGCTTCGATCTCGTGGGCAACTGGGTGAACAAGCAGTTCCAGCTCGACAGCCTCGGCGAGTCGCTGCTGCTGCTCGCGGCCGCGGCCCGCCATGACCGGCTGGACGCCGACGGCTGGCGCGCCGCGGAGATCGCTGCCGACGCGATCGCGAAACGCTGGCAGGAAGACGACGCCGGCATCTGGGAGCTCGGCAACCGGCCCTGGACGCACAGCCGGCTGACCTGCGTGGCCGGCCTGCGCGCCGCCGCCCGCAGCCTCGGCTCCCAGCCGCAGGCGACCGAGTGGTCCGGCCTCGCGGACGTCATCCTCGCCTGGGCGGGCACGCACGCGGTGCATCCCTCCGGCCGCTGGCAGCGGTCCCCGGATGACCCTGCCCTCGACGCCGCGCTGCTGCTGCCCCCGGTCCGCGGGGCGGTGCCGGCCGACGACCCCCGCACCGTGGAAACCCTGCGCGCCTACCTCGATGAGCTCACCCAGGACGGTTACGCCTACCGGTTCCGGCACGACGAGCGGCCCCTGGGCGACGCCGAGGGCGCCTTCGTGCTCTGCGGCTTCATGGTGGCCCTGGCGCTGCAGCAGCAGGGACGGGAACTGGACGCCGCCCGCTGGTTCGAGCGCAACAGGGCCGCGTACGGTTCCCCCGGCCTGTACTCCGAGGAATACGACGTGACCGAGCGGCAGCTGCGGGGGAACCTGCCGCAGGCCTTCGTGCACGCGCTCATGCTCGAGTGCGCCGTGCGCCTCGCGGTTCCCTGGCAGCAGTCGTGACCTCCACCCGGCAACATCTCCTACGAAGGGCACAGCACACATGACCGAGACAGTGGTTATCACCGGCGCCAGCGGCGGCATCGGGCGGGCGACCGCGCGGCTGTACGGCGAGCGCGGCGCAAGCGTCGGGCTGATCGCGCGCGGCGAGGCCGGCCTCGACGGTGCCGTCCGCGACGTCGAGGAGGCCGGCGGCAAGGCGCTCGCCCTGCCCGTGGACGTGGCGGACTACGCGCAGACCGACGACGCCGCCGGCCAGGTGGAGGAGCTGTTCGGGCCCATCGACACCTGGGTCAACGTCGCGTTCGTGTCGGTGTTCGCCCCGTTCGCCGACATCACGCCCGAGGAGTTCCGCCGGGTGACGGAGGTCAGCTACCTGGGCTTCGTGCACGGGACCATGGCCGCGCTGGCCCGGATGAGGCCCCGCGACCAGGGCACGATCGTGCAGGTCGGCTCCGCGCTGGGCGACCGCAGCATCCCGCTGCAGTCGGCCTACTGCGGCGCCAAGCACGCCATCAACGGGTTCACCTCCTCGCTGCGCTGCGAGCTGCTGCACGAGCGCTCCGCCGTCCGGGTCACCGTCGTGCAGATGCCCGCGGTGAATACGCCGCAGTTCTCCTGGGTGCGCTCGAAGCTGCCCCGCCACCCCCAGCCGGTGCCGCCGATCTATCAGCCCGAGGTCGCCGCGCGCGCCGTGCTGTACGCCGCCGACCACCCCGCCCGCAAGCAGTACTGGGTCGGGGCCAGCACAGTGGCGACGATCGCGGCCAACAAGTTCGTCCCCGCGCTGCTGGACCGGTACCTGGCCCGCACCGGCTACGACTCCCAGCAGACCGGCCAGGAGGTCAGGCCCGGCCGGCCCGACAACCTGCTGCAGCCCGTCGACGGCCCGGGCGGCCGCGATCACGGTGCGCACGGCATCTTCGACGACAGGGCGCACCCGCGCAGCCCGCAGCTGTGGATGGCCGAGCACCCGCAGCTCATGGGCGTCCTGGCCGCCGCCGGAGCGGCGGCCGGCGCCATCCTGGCCGGAAGGCGGGCCCGCGGGTGACGAAGAAACCAGACCAGGCCGCGCCGCCCCCCGCCGCGCCGCCCCCCGCCGCGCCGCCCCCCGCCGCGCCGCCCCCTGTTGCGCCGCCCCCTGTTGCGGACCTAGGCGCGCCGGGGCACTCCTCGCCCGGCCTGGCCGCGCCGGGCGTGGCCGCGCCGGCCCTGCTCTGCGCCGCGCGCGTCTGCTACGGCGGCCTGCTGCTCTGCGCTCCGGGCCGCATCATCAGCCTCGGCGCGGGGCACCGGGCTGACCCCCGGGCGGCCGCGGTGGCCCGGGTGCTCGGCGCCCGCCACCTGCTGCAGGCGGCGGCGACGGCCGGAGTGCTGGTCGGCGTCGTGCCCTTGCCCGCCGTCGTGTCCGGCAGAGTGCAGCGAGCCGGCGCCGTGACAGGGATCGCCCGATCTGCCCGCCTGCGGCCGGGCCCGGTCGTGCTCACCGGCTCTGCGGTCGATGCGCTGCATGCCGCTTCCATGATCGGGCTGGCCGCCGTCTGCCTTCGGTACCGCCGGGCCGCGATGGCCGATGTACTCGTGGAGGCCGGCTTTGCCGCGTTCGGGATAATCACAGCCCGGCGCCTGCCCGGATCCTCGCTGCGCTCATGATCGATGTGGAGTTGCATACCTCCGGTGGTAGGCAACTCCCCATTCATCTCGGGCAGCGGCGTGCAGCCGCGAGATGACCCGCGACAGCAGCGGCGCGCGGGCATCCGGGGCTGTCGGCACGGCGTGCAGCCGCGAGCGAGCCCTGGGGCAACCCGCTCGCCTTCACAGTTCAGGCCAGGCTGAGCACGGCGACCATGGCCAGCGTGCCGATCACCGCGTAGGTGGCGTAGTCGTTGGCCGAGCCGGTGTGCAGCGCGCGCAGGCCGCGGATCACCAGCGGCTCCCGGATCCGCAGGTACCCCCAGGCCAGCGCGGCGGCCACGACGACGCTGACCGCGACCGCGATGAGCTCCTTAGCAGATCCGTAGTCGAACGGGATGCTCAGCCGGGGCAGCCGGGCGGTCCCGGACAGCACGCCGCCGGCGTACCGGGCCGGGTTCAGCAGGCTGGCCGCGGCCGGTGCCATCAGCCGCCGCAGCACCACCGAGCCAGCCGCCCCGAACGCGACGCAGCACCCGCCGAGGACGGCGAACCCGGCGATCATCCCCGGCCGCAGCCGCTCCCGCCACTCGTAGTCGTGGTCCCGCCGGCGGAAGAAGGCCAGCCATGCGGCCCGGCCCAGCGCGGCGATCGTGATCACGTGCGCGACCAGCATGATCACGTAAGGAACGGTCTCGTGATCATGCTGCAGCCCCTGGTAGATCAAGCTGAGCGAGACGTATCCGCCGAACGCGGGAATCCCGGCGATGGACAGCCCGCCGAGCACGAACGCCGTGGCGATCACCGGCATCCGCCGGGCCAGGCCGCCCATCTCCGACAGTTTCGTCGCCCCGGTCCGGTGCATGATCGCCCCGGCGCACAAGAACAGCAGTGCCTTGAAGAAAGCGTGGTTGACCAGGTGGTAGGTGGCCCCGGCCACCCCGGCGGCGTTACCGGCCGCCAGCCCGGCGATCACGATGCCCACCTGCGCGACGGTGTCGTAGGCCAGCAGCCGCTTGAGATCATCCTGGGCCAGCGCGAGCAGCGCGCCTGCCGCGGCGGAGATCAGCCCGAACGTCATCAGCAGCCCGAGCACGCACGTGCCGGCGGCACCGTAGACCTGAAACACCAGCCGCCCGATCGCTACCACGCCGAGGTTGACCATCAGTCCGGAGAACAGCGCCGATACCGGGCCGGGGGCGGCCGTGTGCGCGTCGGCGAGCCAGCCGTGAAAAGGGACGAGCCCGGCCTTGGTCGCGAAGCCGGCGATCAGCAGCCCGAGCGCGACGGTGTTTGGCGTGGACAGGTGGCCGCGGAGCGCGGCGTGCAGCTGGCCGAAGTTCAGCGCCCCGGTCGTCGCGTCCAGCAGGCCGGCGCCGATGAAGATGGCGAAGCTCGCGATCGTGGTCAGCACGAGGATCTTGAACGCCGCCTCCAGCGCGATCGGCCGCTCCAGGTAGAAGCCGGTCAGCCCGTAACTGGCCAGCGCGGCGACCTCGAACCAGACGAACAGGTTGATCAGGTCGGCGGTCAGCGCCGCCCCGATCAGCGCGGCGAGCAGCAGCTGGAACAGGCAGGCGTACCCGCCCAGCTCGCGGCGGCCGAGACCGCCGAGCTCGGAGAGCGTGTAGAGCAGCAGCACCCCGCCGACGATCGCTGCCGCCAGGGCAAAAATGAGACCGAACGGCTCCGCAGCGAACGCTATGCCCAGAGCGTGGCCGTGCACCGGGGTCCAGTGCCCCATGTAGTGAGCGATGACCCGGCCGCCGAACACGGCGGGTGCCTCGGCCAGCAGGATGGCCGCCGAAGCGGCCAGCGCGGCCAGCGAGACGATGACGGGCAGCCGCCGCGAGGCGCGGGCGAGCAGCGGCGCCGCCACCGCGCCGCCCAGCGGGATGGCCACCGGGAGCGGGAGGAGCGATGCGAGCGCGGCGGTGGTCACCCGCGCAGCTCCCGCACCTTGGCCGCGTCGAGCGTGCGGTAGTGCTGGGCGATGCGCACCACCACGGACAGGAACACCGAGGTGACCGCGACGCCAATCACGACCGCGGTGAGACAGAAGCTCTGCAGCACGGGGTCGGCCACGTTGCCGTGTACCAGGTCCTGCGCGGTCTGACCGGGCGGCGGGCTGGTCAGCACCGGCGCGGTGGACCCCGCCCGGTAGGCCAGGGACAGCATGAACAGGTAGGTGGAGGACTCCATCATGGACAGCCCCATGACCATCTTGATCATGTTGCGCCTGGTCAGCACCGCGTACAGGCCGATGCAGAACAGCGCGACCGCGGCCAGGTAGTTAACGACGATCACTGCCGGTCCTCGCGGTCGCGCCCGCCCTGGTCCTGGTCCTGGCCCTGGTCCTCGTCGGGCGACCAGTCGTGCCCCATGCCGATCAGCGCGAAGATCGCGATGGCCAGGCCGGTGCCGACCTCGAGCAGCTCGCTGGCGGAGAACAGCTGCGCGACGCCGCCGGACAGGATCGTCTGCGGGGCCGCCAGCGGCAGCCAGTTCGCGCTGAACGACCCCTTGAGCACCAGGCCCAGCACCTCGGTGACGATGATCGCCACCGCGCCGGCCATCTCGATCGCCTCGAGCAGGTCCGGCCGCACCACCCGGCTGATCCGGCGGCGGCCGAAGCCGGCGTAGACCAGCAGCAGCACGCCCAGCAGGACCGCGCCGGCCGGGAATCCGCCGCCGGGGGAGTAGCCCTCGGCCACCAGGTACAGGCCGCCGACGGCAAGGATCGGAAGCGCGATCCGGATCGCGGTGCGGGTCACGACGGTCATCGCGTCGGCGGTCTCGGGCGCGGGCGCGCCCAGTGGCTCGGCGTCCGGGGTGGCGGGCTCGGCCGGGTCGCCGGCCTGGCGGGTGCCCTGCTCGCGCCGTTCGGCAGCCTGGGCGGTCCGCTCGCTGGCGTCGTCCTGTTCCGCCGGGTCCGCCTGCGCCTGCTCGCGCCAGCCCGCCAGTTCCTCGCCGAAGTAGCCGCGCCTGGGCTCCTTGGACCGGGTGATCACCACCACGCTGATCACGGCGGCGAGCAGCAGGAACGTCTCGCCGAACGTGTCGAAGCCGCGGGTGCCGTACACGACTTCGTTGACCGGCTCGGTCAGGTGCCACTGCGGGAGCGCGACCTGCATCGCGTACCGCGCCACGGCCGGCAGCGGGGAGTGCTCGCGCGGGATGGCCAGCATCGCGGCGGCCAGCGCGGCCGCCATCGCGGCGACCAGGATCAGGCCGGCCCACCGGCGGTGCTCCGGCTCGTGCTCGGCCGCCTCGCGGCGAGCCGGCGGCTGACGCCGCGCGGGCGCTCAGTGGTCGTCACGGTCCTGGGCTTCCGGCTCGTCCAGGTCGGGCTCGTCGACGTGGGCGCGGGTCTTCCCGATCGCCACGAGGTAGAGGACGGGCAGCGCGATCGCCCCGACCACGACCTCGGAGTGCGCCACGTCGGGCGCGCCCAGCACGATGAACAGCAGCGACAGCATCGTGCCGGTCGCCGACAGGGCCATCACCGCGCCGTTGAGGTTGCGCAGCCGCACGACCAGCACCGCCGCGGCCAGCATGACCGCCAGGATCAGGTAGTCGAGCGCCCAGAACCCGGTCATGACTGGTCCTGCCCTGGCTCGCCTCGTCCGGGCTGGTCCGCGCTCGCCTGCGCGGCCCGCTCGCGCGGCTCGTCGGTGACCGCGCCCGGCCACATCGGCACGCCCGTCTTGTACGCGGCCCGGGCCAGGGCGTGGGACGCGACCGGGTTGAGGACCAGCAGCAGCACGGCGACGATGAGCGCGCGGCTGCCGTAGGTGCTGACCGGTCCCTCGGCCACGACCAGCGCGATCAGCACCGGCAGGGCGCCCATCGTGATGGTCTTGCTGGAGCACTGGATCCGGCTGTATACGTCGGGCATCCGCAGGATGCCGACCGCACCCGACAGCGAGAATGCCACGCCGACGGCGGCCAGCACGATCACGATGATCTCCGTCACAGCAGCTCCCGCTCCAGGTAGCGCGCCCAGACGATGGCTCCCAGGTAGCTGAACGAGGCCAGCCACAGCGCCACGTCGAGGTAAATGGTCCGGCCGCCGAACGCCGCGAAGAACAGCACGCCGAGCGTGGCCTGGGTTGACATCGCGTTGAGCGCCACGATCCGGTCCGACACCGTGGGCCCGGCCGCCAGCCGCACGGTCAGCAGCGCGCAGATCACCACCTGGGCGATGGCGACGGCGAGGTAGACGTCGGTCACCGGCCGGGCCGTTCCGCGTAGGGCGCCAGCAGGTTCTCCACCGGCCCGTTGATCGCCTGCCGCTTCTGCTCCGGGCCGCCGGCGGGCACCTGCACCGCGTGGTACTGCAGCTCGGCGCGGCCGCGGTCAAGATCGGCGATCTGGTTGTCGACGATGAGCGAGGTGATCACGCCCACCGCGGCCAGCTCGCCGTCCGACCGGGCCTGCGTCGGGACGATGACCATCCCGCTGCGCAGCGGGCCGTCGCGGCGCAGCAGCCGGGGATCCCAGATCAGCCGGGACAGCTTCAGGTTCGCCAGCACGATCCGGGCCGCCGCCGACAGCAGCAGCACCACGGCCGCCGCCAGCCGCCGCGGCGTCAGCAGCCGCCACGGCCCCGCCACCTCGCCCAGCGGCGCGAGAGCCACCGCGACCGCCAGCGCGATGCCGGCGCCGAAGAGCTCGTTCTCCACCGAGAGCGTCCAGGTCAGCAGCACCCAGACCAGGTACGCCCAGCAGAAGAGCGCGACCACCCGGCGGGCCATCGCCAGCATCCTGTGATCCCGGCTACTTCGCTTCCGCGAAGATCCTGGTGAAGTTCTCGCAGAAGGCCGGCAGGTCGTCCGGCTTGCGGCTGGTCACGAGGACGTTGGGGCCGCTGGAGCAGACCGTGACCTCCTGGTCCACCCAGGTCCCGCCGGCGTTCCTGATGTCGGTCCGCAGGCTCGGCCACGAGGTGAGCGTGCGGCCGCGGACCACGTCCGCCTCGACCAGGGTCCACGGCGCGTGGCAGATCGCGGCGACCGGCTTGCCCAGCTCGAAGAAGCTCCGGGCGAACGCGACCGCCGCCGGGATCGTGCGCAGCTGGTCCGGGTTGGCCACCCCGCCGGGCAGCACGAGGCCCGCGTAGTCGTCCGCCCGCGCGTCCTCGACCTGCACGTCAACGGCCTGCGTGTCGGCGCGGTCGAGGTGCTCGAACATCTGGATCTTGTCCTTGGCCGGGGAGACCAGGACCGGGCGGCCGCCGTGCTCGATCACGGCCTGCCAGGGCTGCCGGAGCTCCGACTGCTCCGTGCCCTCGCCTGCCGCCAGGAACGCGACCGCCTGGGACTCGAGCCTGCTTGCCATTGTTCTTCCTCCTCAGCTGCTAGCTGTAGCGTCGGGACGTCGTGCCGGACCTGGCACAGCGTGTTCAGCTACCCGGACGGCCGGGGCCAAACGTCCCCCCGGCATCGCCGGGCGACGGCGCGCGGGCGCGGGCGTCGGGAACGCTGCGCAACGGTAGAGTCGCCCCTGTGGCAGACGACGACTGGCGAGTGACGGTCACGCTTCCGGACGAGGCCGACGTCAAGCAGGCGGTCCGGTCCGTGCGCGAGGCGGAGGAGGATTCGAGCCGCCGGCTCGGTCACCGCATCGCGGTGTCCGAGGATGGCCGCACGATCTTCCTCTACGCCGGCACCGAGGACGCCGCCCGTGAGGCGGAGCGGGTGGTGCGCGAGGTGCTGGCGGAGCGGCAGCTGACCGCCAGCTTCGCGCTCGACCGCTGGCATCCGATCGAGCAGGAGTGGGAGGACGCGAGCGTCCCCCTGCCGCAGACCGCTGAGGAACAGCAGGCCGAGCACGAGCGCCGTGTGGCCGCCGAGACGCAGGAGTCCCTGGCGACCGGAGAGGCCGAGTGGGAAGTGATCGTCGACATGCCCTCGCGGCATGAGGCGGTGAAGCTGGCCGAGCGCCTGGAAGCGGAGGGACGCCCGGTCTTCCGGCGCTGGCGGTTCGTGTTCGTCGGCACCAGCAACGAGGACGAGGCCCGCGAGCTCGCCCAGGTGATCGCGCAGCAGGTACCCCCGAACGCGTCGGTGATCGCCAACGCGGTACTGCCCGTCGAGGCGGAGCTCGCCCAGGCGGACCTCACCCAGTCCGACGACAGCAGCTGAACCACCCGGCCTGGCTGGCCGCTGCGGTCGTTCACCGTCAGGTGAGGAGGACGATCTTGCCGATCTTGCCGCCGCCCTTGAACAGGTCATAGGCGGCGGCCACGTCGTCCAGCGCGAACGTCGCGGCGACCGGCACCCGGATCCGTCCTGCCGCAACCAGCGGCAGGACGTGCTTCTCGACCTCGCGGGCGAGGATGGCCTTCTCCTCCAGCGGGCGGCTGCGCAGCATGGAGGCACTGATCTGGCCGCGGGTGGACATGAGCAGGCCGAGATTCAGCTCGGCGATGGCGCCCGCGCCCATGCCGATGATCACGATGCGGCCGCGGGTGGCCAGCGAGCTCACGTTCTCGGCGAGGTTGACTGCGCCGACCAGCTCGAGGATCACGTCGAAGGGGCCGTGCTCGCCGAAGTTCTCCGGGGCGATGACCCGCTCGGCGCCCAGCGCGGCGACTGCGTCGCGGTTGCCCGGGTTGCGCACCGTCGCGATGACCCGGGCCCCGGCGCCGGCGCCGAGCTGCACCGCCGCGGTGCCGACGCCGCCGGCGGCGCCGTGCACGAGGAGCGTCTCGCCGGACCGCAGCCCGCCCTGGCCGAAGATCGCGTCGTAGGCGGTCATGAACACTTCGGGGAAGCCGCCGGCTTCGGGCCAGCCGAGCCCCTCGGGCACCGGCATGAGCTGACGCTCGTGCACCACCGCCAGCTCCGCCTGGCCCGCGCCGGCGACGATCGCCATGACGCGGTCGCCTGGACTGAAGCGGGTGACATGCGGGCCGGTCCCGGCGACCTCGCCGGCCAGCTCGAGCCCGGGGATGTCCGCAGGTACGCCGGAGCCAGGCGGCGGCGGGTAGTAGCCGGCCAGCTGCATCTGGTCGGCGCCGTTGAGTCCCGCGGCGCGCACCCGGACCAGCACCTCGCCAGGGCCGGGCTGCGGGTCGGGATGCTCGGCGACTGCGATCTTTCCGTCGCTGATCGTGGCTGCGCGCACAGTCTCACTCCTGGGGCAGTGGTCCGGGACTATGCAATCTATCCGGCGCCCTCCGGCAGGCACCCGGCGAGTAACCGCGCTGAGTTTTGCGCGTCAGCCCGCGGGGTAGCGGGTGGGACCGCAAGGACCGGATGACGCGAGGGAAAGACGGGGAAACATGGACAAGAGCGAGTTCATCGACCTGCTCAACGAGGATCTCGGCACCGAGTTCCAGTCGATCGTCCAGTACGTGCAGCACACCGCGAGCATCAAGGGCGCGGAGTACGCCGCCATCGTCGAGGAGCTGGGCAAGCACCTGGGTCAGGAGCTTGAGCACGCGAAGATCCTGGCTCACCAGGTCGATTTCCTGGGCGGGACGCCTACCGTCAAGGTTCCCGCGGTGCCCGACAGCCCGGACGGGGCCGCCGCGCTGAAAGCCGACCTGGATCTGGAGGAGCGGCAGCTGCAGCGCTACCGGGACCGGGTGGCGGAGGCGAACGAGCTGGGCCTGCCCGACGTGGCCGAGGCGCTCCGCCCGCTGCTGTCGCAGACCCAGGACCACGTCATCGACCTCCGCGACGCGCTCGGCATCTGACGGCCGGGCCGCCCGGCCGATGGCCTACAGCCGGACCTCGTAGCGTGCGACGGCGTCCTCGTCCCAGGCCAGGCCGTTGCCGGGAACATCCGGCGGGTACACGTGGCCCGCGCGGACCTCGAACGGGTGCGCCAGGACCGGGTGGGCCCAGTCCTGCCACTCCAGCCACTGACCGGTCGGCGTGACGGGCAGCAGCTGGCTGGATACCTCCGGGTAGAGGTGGGAGGACATCGGGATCCCGGTGGCCTCGGCGATCGCGGCGGCGCGCAGCCACCCCGTGACGCCCCCGATCCGCATCAGGTCCGGCATCACCAGGTCGCACGCTTGTGCCCTGATGGCGTCGAGCATGGCGCGCGGGCCGTAGAAGTTCTCGCCGAGCATGATCGGGGTGGCGACGTCGCGGGCGAGCCGGGCGTGCCCGTCGAGGTCGTCGTAGCGCAGCGGTTCCTCGATCCACCCGATGCCCTCGGCGTCCAGCGCACGGCACCGGCCGAGCGCCTCGCCCAGCGTGAGCCCCTGGTTGTAGTCCACGACCAGGGCGACGTCGTCGCCGACGGCGGAGCGGACGGCGCGCACCGCGGCAACGTCGTCGGCCGGGGAGGCGCGGCCGACCCTGACCTTGAGCGCGGTGAACCCGCCCTCGGCGATGAGCTCCAGCGCCTCGTCGCCGGCCGCATCGGGCGGGATGAGCCCGAGCCCGTTGCTGTTGTATGCGGGTACCGGCCCGGGTGTCCCGCCCGCGAAGGCGGCGAGGGACAGCCCGGCTCCCTGCGCGAGCGCGTCCCACAGGGCCATGTCGAGCCCGGCCACGGCCGGCAGGGCCAGGCCCTGGTAGCCGGCCACGGCGAACCAGCCGCGGCTCGCCTCGAACGCCGTGACGGGTGCCACCGGCCGCCCGCGCAGCCCGGCGCCCAGGTCGCGCAGCACCGGCAGCAGGGCAGCCGCCGCCGTGCCGCGGTAGGGCGCGAGGTAACTGCGCCCGGTGATGCCCTGCTCGGTGGACAGATCGACCAGGACCAGCGGCCACTGTGCGAATTCCCCGACCCTGGTGGCCAGCGGCCGCCGCATCGGCACCGTCACCGCCCGCACGGTCACGTCGCGCACGGTCAGGTTCGCGCCTGTACCAGTCATCTGGCCCTCCCTCTGGCTCGTCCCCAGATCGCGCTCACGACCGTAGTGCACCTGCCTGCAATGACTGATGCGTATCACGGGCTCCTCGCCGCGGTGGCGAGCGACTCCCCGCGCATCCCCTTCAGGAGTGGGCGGCTGCGGAGGGCTGCGCGGCGAACTGCCAGGAGCCAGGGTGCTGTTCTCGTACTACCGTGCGGGATGTGAGCTACCTCGCGGACATGACGCGCCGGACGACGCTGGCGGGCCGGCTGGCCCGGCTGGGCTTCGCCGACGTGGCGCGGGCGGAGGACACGATCATCGAGCTCGGGCTCGATGATCAGCTGATCGGCGCGCTCGCGGCCGCGGCCGATCCGGATCTGGCGCTGGCCGGGCTGGCCCGGCTGCTGCAGGCGCCGACCGAAGCCATCGCCGGGCTCCGGCCGGCGCTGCACGCCGACCACCCGTTCGCCGGCCGCCTGGTTGCCGTGCTCGGCGCCAGCGTGGCGCTCGGCGACCACCTGGCCAGGCACCCCGCCGACTGGCGCCTGCTGCACGGGACGGCCGCCTGGCACCGTCCCGGGGCCGGCGAGCTGCGGGCCACGATGCTCGAGGCGGTGGGGGCGGCGCTCGGCGATCCGGAGCCAGTCGCCGCAGCGGGCACCGGCGCCGCCATCGCGCTGCGCGCCGCCTACCGTCGCTCGCTCCTGCACCTGGCGGCCAGGGATCTGACCGGCGTTGTCACCCTGGACGAGACGGCGGCCGAGCTCGCCGACCTCGCCGCGGCCGCACTCGAGGCGGCTCTGGCCGTCGCGCGCTCGGAGCTTCCGGCCGATGCGGCGCCGGCCCGGCTCGCCGTCATCGCGATGGGCAAGTGCGGCGGCCGCGAGCTCAACTATGCCAGCGACGTAGACGTGATCTTCGTGGCCGAGCCGCACGAGGGCCAACCCGAGGAGGCAGCGCTGCGGACCGCGACCCGGCTGGCCGCCGGCCTGATCCGGGTCTGCTCACAGACCACGAGCGAGGGCGCGCTCTTCCCCGTCGACCCTAACCTGCGGCCCGAGGGCCGCAGCGGCCCGCTGGTGCGGACGCTGGCCAGCCATCGCGCGTACTACGGCCGCTGGGCGAAGACCTGGGAGTTCCAGGCGCTGCTCAAGGCCCGCCCGGTGGCAGGCGACGCGGACCTGGGCCGCGCCTACATCGAGACCATCGCCCCGCTGGTGTGGCAGGCAGCGCAGCGCGAGAACTTCGTCGAGGACGTGCAGGCGATGCGCCGCCGGGTCGAGCAGAGCCTGCCGTCGGCCAGTGCAGGCCGTGAGCTCAAGCTGGGCCCGGGCGGGCTGCGCGACATCGAGTTCACCGTGCAGCTGCTGCAGCTCGTGCACGGCCGCACCGACGAGACACTGCGCAGCCCGGCCACGCTGCCCGCCCTGACCGCACTGGCCGACGGCGGATACGTCGGCCGCGACGACGCCGCGGCCCTCGCCGACGCCTACCGGTTCCTGCGCCGGGTGGAGCACCTGCTCCAGCTCCACCAGCTCCGCCGCACCCATACCCTGCCCGACGACCCGGCCACGGTCCGCAGGATCGGCCGGGCCATGCGCATGCCCCTTCTTCCTAACGGCGACGCGCCGGCCCGTGCCCGGCCGAGCGTCGATCCCGCGGCGGAGTTCACCGCCCAGTGGCGCCGGCATGCGATCGAGGTCAGGCGGCTGCATGAGAAGCTGTTCTACCGCCCGCTGCTGCACGCGGCCGCCCAGCTGCAGGGCGAGGCGGCACGTCTCACGCCCGAGGCGGCGCGGGCCAGGCTGGAGGCGCTCGGCTACACCGATCCCGCCGGGGCGCTGCGGCACATCGAGGCGCTGACCGCGGGCGTCTCGCGGCGAGCGGCGATCCAGCGCACGCTGCTGCCGGTCCTGCTCGGCTGGTTCGCGGACGCGGCCGAGCCGGACGCGGGGCTGCTGGCCTTCCGCCAGGTCAGCGACGCGCTCGGCAACACCCCCTGGTACCTGCGGCTGCTCCGCGACGACACGAAGGTGGCCGAGCGGCTGGCCCGCATCCTCGCCTCCAGCCGGTACGCGGCCGGCCTGGTGCTGCGGGCACCGTCGGCCATCCCGATGCTGGGCGACGACGCCGAGCTCGCCGGCCGGTCCCGGGACGTGCTGCAGGCCGAGGTGACCGCCGTCGTGCAGCGGCATGCGATCGCCGAGGACGCGGTGGTGGCGGTCCGCGCGATCAGGCGCCGGGAGCTGCTGCGCATCGCGGCGGCCGACCTGCTGGGGCTGGCCGGGCCGGGCCAGACCAGGGAGGCGCTGACCACTGTGGCCGCCGTCACGATCGAGGCCGCGCTGGCCGCCGCGGTCAGGAAGGTCGAGCTCGAGCTGCGCCGCTCGCTGCCCACCCGGATGCTCGTAGTGGCGATGGGCAGGCTCGGCGGGCACGAGAGCGGCTACGCCAGCGACGCGGACGTGATGTTCGTGCACGATCCGCTGCCGCCCGCCGGGTATACCAGCGCCGAGGACGCGGCACGGGCGGGAGAAGACGCGACCCGGGCGGCGCACGCCGTGGCCGAGGAGCTGCGCCGGCTGCTCGCCCTGCCCGCCGCCGACCCGCCGCTGCTCATCGACCCGTCGCTGCGCCCCGAAGGCCGGCAGGGACCGCTGGTGCGCACGCTCGCCTCCTACCGGGCGTACTACCGCCGCTGGTCGGGGTCGTGGGAAGCGCAGGCCCTGCTCCGTGCCGAGCCGGTGGCCGGCGACGCCGCGCTCGGCGCGGAGTTCACCGCGCTCGCGGACGAGTTCCGCTATCCCCAGGGGGGCATCGACCGTGCGGCGGTCACCCAGAATCCGGCGGCTGAAGGCGCGGATGGAAGCCGAGCGGATCCCCCGCGGAACCGATCCGGCGCTGCACCTCAAGCTGGGCCCCGGCGGGCTGGCCGACGTGGAGTGGGTGGCCCAGCTGTTCCAGTTGCGGCACGCGTACGCGGCACCCGCGCTGCGGACGACCCGCACGCTGGACGCCCTGGACGCCGTGGTGGATGCGGGCCTGCTGGCCGCTGCGGACCGGGACGTGCTCGCCACCGCCTGGAAGCTGGCCGCCCGCATCCGGGACGCCCTGATGCTGTCCCGCGGCCGGCCGTCTGACGTCGTGGCCACCGCCCCCCCGGAGCTGACCGCGGTGGCCAGGCTGATGGGCTACGGCCCGGGGGAATCCCAGGCGCTGCCGGATGATTACCGCCGGGCTGCGAGGAGAGCGCGTTCGGTGATGGAACGGGTTTTCTACGGCTGAGCCGCGCTGGTCACAGCCGGCCGTAGGCACGCAGCATCTGCAGCGCGTCTACCGTCACGCAGCCCCGCCATTCCCGCTCGGCGTCCGGTGACCAGGCCAGCCAGTTGAACATCCAGCCGCCATCGTCACGCTGGGCGGCTGCCAGGTGATCCAGGTGCGCGTCGATGACCGTGTCGTCGAACAGCGCCCGGGCCAGGCAGCCGGGTGCCGGGGCGAACTCCAGCGGGCCGTGCACCTCGCCGCTGGCAGCGGGGTCGAGCTCGACCAGATCCAACTTGAACAGCAGCTGCCCGGCGGCCCCGAACGCCGCCCTGGCCCGCGGCCGGTCGGGTACATGATCGAGGAACCACAGCACGCCACGCATCTCGTACGGTCCGGCGGCGGACAGGCCGTCGATCCGCGCCCACATCACCTCGGTGGCCCGGTCCAGCCAGGGATGCCGCACCCCGCGCGCATGCAGCGTCCCGGCGATGAGGCCGGTCATGATCAGTGAGGCGGGCCTGCCCTCCTCGGGCACGAGCCACGGCGCGTGCGGCCAGCCCTCGACCGACGGGTCCACGAACGCGGCGCCGCCCTCGGCCGGCCCGGTGGCCATGAGCCAGTTGCAGGCGCCCGCGGCCAGCTCGCCGGACCACGCGTCCGACTCGTGCAGGGTGCGCAGCGCCAGCTCGACCGCGATCGGCTGGCTGGCCGGGGTCCGCCCGTCCGGCTCTAGGCCGTGCCCGAACCCGCCGTCGGGATTGCGGTAGGCCGCGACGGCGTCGCGGACCGGCTGCGCCTCGCCGCCGCGCATCAGCCGCTCGAACCTGCGCCGGTCCAGCAGCCGGCCATGGGCGGCGATGAACTGCTCCGCTGCGTCAATGTCAGGAATGCTCATGCCGCCATCCCACCGGTGACCCCGCCCGCTCGTCTTGAACGAAACGGCCATCGTGACAGCTAGCTGCGCGGCGGCGGTGACCAGGGCGTGACGGGGCGCTCGCGGCGCTCGCCGTCCACGATCACGTCGATGCGTTCGTCGAAGAAGGCTGCCAGGCCGCGGACCTGCGCCGCATCGTGCAGCGGCTCCTGGTACGCCCAGGCGATGTCGGGGACGACCCGGCCGCCGACCGTGGCCGACCAGTACGACGCCTGGCCCTTGTAGGCGCAGTACGTCCGGGTGCCGCTCGGGCTCAGCTCGGCGCGGACGTCCTCGGGCGGCAGGTAGTAGCGGACCGGGAGCATGGTCTCGAACAGCAGCATCGGCCGGGATGACTCGGCGAGCAGCTGTCCGTCCAGTTCCAGGCGGACGTGCCGGGAGCTGGCGAGCACGTCGATGCGGTGGAAGGGATCGCGCGGGTGGCCCACGTTGACGTCATCCTCCTCGTACCATCCGTCGAAGGCGGGGAAGTCGAGAACGACGTACCCGGCCAGATCCGGGTCTGCGAGCAGGAACGCGGCACCCGGGCGGTGCTGGCCGCCCGCCCGCACATCCATCGCCTGGCCGCCGGCGGTGTGCGCGGCGAACGGGACGGAAGGATCCAGCACGGGACGGCTGGACAGGCCGGGCATGTACACGCCGCCGTGCTCCGCGTCGCCGCCAGCCGTCGCGGCTGGCGACAGGTCACCCCGGATGTCATCCTGAGGGACCGCGTAGGACGGGACGATGCGGCGCGGCTCCCAGACCAGCACGGCCCGGGCGCTGTTGACGGCGGTCTCGCCGCCGAGCACCGCCCGGATGCGCTTCCCGGTCGGTTCGTGCCGCAGCCCGTCCAGGCCGCCCGCCAGCAGGGCGCTCATCTGACTGCTCATCGCGGCTCCTCGTACCTCAAGTCCTGGGTCCAGCGTCTCTTCGTCGGCCTGAGAGGCATCCTCCACTAAATCCGCTGGCATTCCTACCGGTCCGCCGTCCACCTGCTCCCTGCGGCCGCCGTGCTGGCGACCCGCCGCCATGCGATGACGCCGATGACCCCCGGGGACGACCCGCGGTCGGCTGGTGTGTTGCCCGGGTAACGACGGCCGCCGCACGCTACTAGCCTGAGCGGCCCGGCGCCGCCCAGAAGGGACAGCCGCCGCCATCTGGCGTAGTGTTCATGGTGAATGCTGGCGAATGAGCCGCCGGGTCCAGACCCCGCCTTGCTGCTGGAGCAGGAAGGCGTTTCGTATGGTTAGCGTGGATCTGAGTACACGCGAATGCGATGGCCGGGTTGTCGTGGCATTGTGCGGGGAACTTGACGTAGCAGACGCCGCGAGTGTCGTGGCTGCGCTCACCGCGGTCACCACCCGCCAGTGCGAGATCATTGTCGATCTGACGGGGCTGGAGTTCATCGACTCCAGCGGCCTGGCAGCGCTGGCGCGTGTCCGGAAGCAGGCCCGGCACGCCGGGGGTGAGGTGCTGCTAGCCGCGCCGCAGCGGCAGGTACTGCGGTTTCTTGCCCTTACCCGCATGCTCGACGTTTTCTCCGTCCATGCCAGCGTTGATGAGGCGGCCGGCCGCGCGGCCGCTCCCGCCTAGCCGCCGCGCCAGTCCCCGTTACTGACCGCGCGGCACTCGATCCCGCACAGCTTGCTCACGCATCTGCTGGCTAGGCCTAACGGGGTGCGCGGGGATCATCAGCCGGTCACGGGGAGGGTGCCGGGGACCGGGGTGGGCGTAGGCGCCGGCCTGGGGTGCGGATGATGGTGGCGGTGCCCGGTGCCGGTCGGGGACGGCGACGGCGAGCCGGTGCCGGTCGGAGTGGGTGAGCCGGTGCCGGTCGGGGTGGGTGAGCCGGTGCCGGTCGGGGTGGGCGAGCCGGTGCCGGTCGGGGTGGGTGAGCCGGTGCCGGTCGGGGTGGGCGAGCCGGTGCCGGTCGGGGTGGGCGAGCCGGTGCCGGTCGGAGTGGGCGAGCCGGTGCCGGTCGGAGTGGGCGAGCCGGTGCCGGTCGGGGTGGGGCTCGGGCCTGTTGCGCAGCCTGGCGGCACGTTGATGGTGTCGTTGTCCAGGGTCACGGCGCCGTTTCGGGCCAGCATACGGCCGTTGACGGTGTCGCCGGTGGTCACGGTGATCGACGTCAGGGCGAGGATGCTGCCGGTGAAGGTGGAGTTTGTTCCGAGTGTCGCGGAGCTGCCCACCTGCCAGAACACGTTGCAGGCCGAGGCGCGGCCGGTGAGGATCACTGTGCTGGCCGAGCTGGTGATGAGGGTGGAACCCACCTGGAAGATGAAGACCGCGTGCGGGTTGCCGTGGGCGTTGAGGGTCAGCGCGCCGCCAATGTGCAGGGACGTCGTGGCGTTGTACACACCGGGTGAGATCGTCTGGCCGGCTCCGATGAATTTGCCGGTGCTGCCTTTTGGGCTTCGCCCGGCGGCATCGTTGTACGCGGTGGTCAGGTCGGCCTGTGCCCCAGCAGCGACGCCATCGGCCGCGTGCACGGTCCCGGTAACGATGGCGGGGGGTAGCCCGGTCACCGCGGTGCCCGGGCTCACCCCGAGGTCCCCGTTGACGATGGTCACGCCGGTGTTGGTGACCGTGGTCCCGGCCAGCACCCCGAAAGTGCCGGCAGTTCCCAGATCCACCGGCGCCACCGCGGCACTCGCGGGGGATTGGGCAGCGATGAGCAATGCTACGGCGACGGCGGCCGCGAAGCACGCGGCCAGCCACGCGGGAACAGCCGCCCTGCGCATGGCAAGACTGCCGATATCTGTCATCCCCCGAGCCTTTCTGATCAGCATTTTTAGGACATTAGCGATGCTCACTAGATTGCGGAAGCCGACCGCCGCTGCCCGCCCCAATTGCAGGTGCTCCACGGGACTCATGAGTCGTCATGTAATCTGCGGGCCTGCCAAGCTGGGGGAAACGTTACACGAACTAGCCGATGTCCGGGGCGGACTCGACTCCTCCGCGAGTAAATTTTTTTCGTCGAGTAAAAATGACCCGCTGTGCTGGCAATAATCAGGGAATGCCGCAAGCGCTCGCGGGTTGACTCCGTCCGGCGCTCATCCTGGTCAGAGCCCTCCTTCCCGGGACTCTGCATGCTACGATCCGGAACCAGAACCGCAACCGCAACCTCAGGCGGGCGATGACGGCTTAAAACAGGTATTTGCCCCCCTGGCATGATTACGTCCCATGCGCGTCTCCGGATCAGCCGCCGAATGCGTCTCACCGGTACTTGCGCCCTTTATCCCGGAGGTCTTTCATTGCGCCCTCACCTTCGGTTTGACGCGCTCCGCGGCCCTGCTGAAAGTGCGACGAAGCCGGTAATGCTGTCCGTAGCGCTGGCCATGAGCGGGCTGCTATCAGCCTGCGGAACGGCCGGCTCGCTGCGTTCTGCCGTTCCCCCGCCTGTGCTGCCCAGGCACGTCTCCCCAGCAGAGATGTCCCGGCTGCCGATGGCCACCACGTTCGGGACAACGTCCCGGGCGCCCCGGGACCTGGTTCCGCTTGAACCCGAGACAGGAATCGTCCTGCACCCCACAGTGACGCGGGTGGCCTACGCCCGCCCGGGCGGCCCGCCAGTGGCGGCGCTGCCCGTCACCGAGCTCAAGAGCCCGACCTGGGTCCCGGTCGTGCAGTCCCAGCCCGGCTGGGACCGGGTGCTGCTGCCGACCCGGCCGAACCACTCCACCGGCTGGGTATACCTCGGCGGCGGCGGGATACAGACGGCCTACAGCGCCTACCAGGTCAAGATCGTGCTGGCCACCCGCCGGCTCACCGTCGTTAACGCCGGCCGCGACCTCGGATCATGGACAGTGGCCATCGGTGCGCCTCGGACGCCCACCCCGGCCGGGCGCACCTTCCTGCTCGCCTCGCTCGCACCCCCTCAGCCGGCCTACAGCCCGCTGATCCTTCCCCTCGGCCTGCACTCTGACAGCCTGAGCACCTTCGGCGGCGGCCCCGGCACGGTCGCCCTGCACGGCTGGCCGGACCCGGCCGTATTCGGCCGTGCCATCAGCCACGGATGCGTGCGAGTACCCGCCACCGCGCTCCGGGTACTGTCCCGGATCCCCCTGGGAAGCCCCGTAATGATCACCAGGTAGCAGGCCAGGCCCGTCCCCTTACCTTCCTCGCATTCGGAACCGCCGGGCCTCCAGCCCATCGGCACCTGGCCGAGGTTCCCACAGGCTTGGCCGGTGACCGGCCGACGATCTCTCCGGTGCCATCGGGTCCCGTGGCCACCCTGGGCATGGGCCGCGCGCAGATCCGCGAGACGGTAATTGCCGATCTCCGCGGATGAAGTGAACATATTTTGTGCGGGTGCGGCGCGTCTTTTATGGGGATCCGACGCGACATTCTGGGGAGGTCGCGAGGCGCATCCCTGCGGGAGACCATACGAGAGCGTAAACCGGGCTGAAAAACGCAGCCAAACCATGAAACCAGGAAAACGGGAAAAATCCAGCATATTCCAAGGTAGTTTGCTTGAATCGGAAATGTGTGTCATGGTGGAACCACGCCGCGAACTACGGGGGGTCTCATGGGCCCAACAGCGGCGGGAAGTCCGGCCAGGCGATATACGCCATGAGCTCAGGGACGCGGGAATCCGCTAGCTGTCCGCCTTCGGTATTCAACCACAGAGCGCCGGCCGAGCCTAGAAGATCGAGACCTCCGCTCGACAAAGAAAAGGAGGCAGAGATTGAGCGCAGGAAGAGAAACTGGCACAGATCGAAATATCCGGTCACGCGAGAGCATTCAGCGCTCGCCTGTTTTAAGGAGAACAATCATGCGTAAGCTGCTGTTCGTATCCGCTGCAGGTGGCCTGCTCGCTGTAGCGGCCGCCCTGCCCGCCGCCGCGGCATCATCAGGCGTGGCACTGGGGGCGGTAATGGCGGCGCAGGATGCCGGCCCCACCACGACAACGTTCACCGTCAATGCCGGCGCACTCACCATCACGGTGCCGGCCACCGCTGTCCTCGGGTCGGGAGCCCCCGGCACGACCATCGGCCCCACGGCTCTGGGAGCGGTCACGGTTACCGACAACCGTGCCCTCCTCCTGGCCGCCTGGACCGCGACGGTCTCCTCGACCAGCTTCACCACAGGCGGAGGGTTGACAGCCGAGACGATTCCTGTCGCTGATGCCACCTACGCCACCGGCATCCCCACACATACCGGGGTGATCGTGGTCCTGCCCACGGCCAGCGTGACGCTGTCTGCCACAGCGCAGACTGTCGTGGCGGGGACCGCCGGCGTCGGCAACAACTCCGCCGCATGGAATCCGACGGTCGCCATAGCCGTCCCGGCCGCGGCGGTCACCGGCCTGTACACGGGCACCATCACGCACTCCGTGGCCTGATCTGCTGAGGAGGGATCGTGCGCAGGCTTCTTAGTTCACTCATGCTGGTGGTCGCGGTTAGCACCGCGGCCACCTCCGCGCTTGCCAGCCCCGTCCAGGCGGCGGGCCGGCCCCCGCGAGTTTCGGCGTCCGCCTTGTCGACGTCCCCATCAGCGAGGCCGATAACCCGCGAGCGCTGCGGTACATCATCGATTATCTGCACCCAGGCACGACCATCAGCCGGCGGATCCTGGTTGTCAACCTCAGTTCCAAGGCGTCTCACATGATCGTCTACCCGGATGCCGCCACCATCAGCCGCGGGTCGTTCATCGGCGACGCCGGACAGACCCGCAGCGACCTGACCACCTGGATCACCACAACCCGCCACAGCGTGTCCCTGGCCCCGCGCGCAAGCACGTTCGTCACCGTGACCATCAAGGTGCCACGGGGCGTCTCCAGCGGAGAACGGTACGGGGTGATCTGGGTGCAGGAAACCAGTCGTGTGCCCTCCGGCAACGGCGTCGCCATCACCGAGATAAACCGCGTCGGCGTCCGCATTTACCTGTCAGTCGGTCACGGCGGTGCCCCGGCGTCGAACTTTGCCATCACGTCGCTCACCGCGACCCGGTCCGCCCACGGCCAGCCGATGGTCCGGGCGCAGGTCCGCAACACCGGCGGCCGTGCGCTCGACATCACCGGCTCCCTGAGGCTCGCCCAGGGTCCCGGCGGCCTCACCGCCGGCCCTACAAGGCCCATACCAACGTCACCCTGGCCCCCGGGCAGTCCGGGCCGGTGACGATAGCCCTCAGCAGGCAGCTGCCGGTCGGCCCGTGGCGGGCACTGCTCGACCTGACAAGCGGAGTGACCATACGACACGCCGCGGCCACCGTCCGATTCCCTGGCGCAGCCGTCAAGGCCAAGGCCGCCATTTCCGGCTACCTGATCCTGGCCGCCATCCTGCTCGGCGTCGTCATCCTCGCGCTGATCGGCGCGTGGCTCATCCGCCGGCGCCCCCGATCGACGCCCACCTCCGCTGTAGCACCGGGTAGCAGCCCCCTCTCGAGTGCGACACTGGACTGATGGAGGTGCTGGCGGGCTACCGGGAGTGGGCACCGCCGGCCGGGCTGCGCCGTCGGTGAGCTGCCTGTGGACGTCCGTCTCGTCCGGCGCGCCGATGGTGGTGCTGCCCGACGCCTGCATCGATCTCATCTGGCGGCGCGGCGCGGGCGCCTTCATCGCCGGGCCTGACACGGGGCCGTGGCCGACGGTCCAGCCCGCCGGGACGGTCCTGGTGGGCGTGCGGCTGCGGCCGGGAGCCGGCGGCCCCGCCCTCGGCCTGCCGCTCACCGAGCTGCGTGATCAGCGGGTGGACCTGGCCGACGCGTTTCCTGAGCTTGCCGCGCGGCTGCCGGGCGACCTGTCGCCGGGCGCGGCGCTGGGCCGGCTTATCGACATGACGACATGGCTGGCGTCCCAGCGTCCGCCGGACCCTCTGGTCAGCCGGGCCGCCCGGCTGCTCGCCGCGTCACGAGAGCGCACCGGCGAGCTGGCGAGGGATCTCGGGGTGAGCGAGCGCCAGTTCCGCCGCCGCTGCCTGGACTCCGTCGGGTACGGGCCGAAGACGCTGCACCGGATCCTGCGCTTCCGCCGTTTCGTGTCGCGGATTGACGCGGCTGACGGCCGGGGGGACCTGGCGAGCATCGCTGCGGAGACGGGCTACGCCGACCAGGCGCACCTGACCAGGGACAGCGTCCGCCTCGCCGGGCTGTCGCCGGCCGCCCTGATGCGGGTCCGCCGCGGCTGACCGTCGTGGTTCCCCGTGATGCGGGCCCGCCGCCGATGACCGTCGTCCGCCTCGCCGGGTTGCCGCCGGCCGGGCCGGCGAGAGCGGCCCCGCTGATCCCGGCTACGCGCGGCTGCCTACCCCGGTTCCGCGATCATGGCGGTGCCGATCCGCCGGAAGCCCAGGCCCGCGTACACGCGGGCCACCGCGCCGCCCGCGGCCGACAGGAACACGGTGTGCGCGCCGCCGGCGATCGCCATGGCGGCGAGTTCCGCGGTCACCGCAGCGCCAAGACCGCGCCTGCGGGCGCTCGGCAGCGTGCCCACCCCAGTGATCTCGGCCACGCCGTGGGCGGACTGGCAGCTCCCGGCGGCCAGCGGTCCCTCGTCGCCGAACGCGGCGGCCAGCACCGAGGGCCCGTCAGCTAGCAGCTCCCGCATCCTGGCGAATCCCGCCGGGTCGCGGTCCGCTGCCAGCTTGTCCCGCTCGGCCGGCCCGGCCGGACCGACGCTGGTCCCCGGGTGCCCGAACGCCACATCGGGAACCGCGACGATGCCGGCGAGATCGGGGTCGTCCCAGTGGACCTCCCGGACGGTCACCCCGGCCGGCGGTGCCGTCCGCCTGAGCGGACCGTCCAGGACCATTAGCGGGTGGGCGGTCACCGCCAGCTCCGCCGCGTCGGCGGCCGCGACGAGCTCCGGCGCGGCCTGCTCGATCCATTCGAACGACTCGGGTACGCCCAGCTCGCGCTGGCGCGCGCGTACCGCCCGGACGTGGCTGGCGGTGATCCTGCCCCGGGGTCTTCGCCTGGGCCTCGCGTAGTACGGCCATCCCGGGCCTTCGGTGATGAAGAGAACGAGCGGACCATGATCTTCCGCCCGCGCCCGCTGCCTCGGCACCTCGTCACAGAACGCATCGATCCGTGCGATGGCCTCCCCGGTGCCGGCGGGTGAGACGCCCGCGCGGAGTTCGCCTTCCCGGTCGGTCAAGCCTGCCCGCCTCCAGCTCGCCTCGTCACCGCGTCGGTGCCGGCTGGTCCGGCCCGCGGCAGGCCGGCCGCGGGTCGAGGTCGATGATAATTCCTCCGGCGGCGACGGTACCCGCGGCGGACGTGCGCAGATCGCAGGCTTGCCTCAGCACCCCGGTTTGTCACGGGAGCGTGCACGGGTCACACCGGTCACGGGTCCTGCCTGTCACGCGCCTAGGGAGGTTAGTACAGAATTGACCTGACCGGGCGTTGCCCGGGTGCTGGAGGTGCATGCGGGCAAGATGTTGTGGACTCGAGGCAAAGCCGTGGTCGCGGCGGCGTCATCGGGTGTCGTGGCAGCCGGCGTGGCCGCGGGGTTTCTCCTGATCCCTGGCACGAGCCGCGTCCTCCCGAGGCCGCCCGCGCGCACCCCCGCTCCCGCTCCCGCCGCGACCCAGCTGCGGTCGCCGTTCACCGGCGAGCGGGTGGCCTCACTTGGGCCGGTGCTGGCCGTGAAGATCGACAACATCGTGCTGGCGCGGCCGCAGACGGGGCTCACCAAGGCTGACCTCGTGTACGTGCTGCCGGTGGAGGGCGGGCTGAGCCGCTTCATGGCGATCTTTTCGTCCCGCTTCCCCCGCGTAATCGGCCCGGTGCGCAGCGCCAGGGAGGATGACCTGGAACTGCTGCGCCAGTTCGACCGCCCGGCGTTCGCCTATTCCGGCGCCCAGCCTCAGCTGCTGCCGGTGGTGGAGCACGCCAGGACCGTCGATCTCTACGCCGGCCGGGTCGGCGGGTATTACCGCGACTACAGCCGCATCGCCCCGTACAACCTCTACGCGGACACCGAGCAGCTACTGGACGAGGCCAAGCACGCCAGCACAGCGCACGACATCGGGTTCCGGTTCGGCCCCGCGCCGCCCGGCGGGCGCGCCAGGGCGTCCGCGTCCGTCTCGTACTCCGCCGCGTCGTTCTCCTTTACCTGGTCGGCCCGCAAGGGCCGCTGGCTGGTGTGGATGGACGGGGCTAGGGCGGCCACCACGGAAGGCCCCCAGCTTTCGGCCGCCACGGTGGTCATCCAGCACACGAAGGTGACCACCTCGCGGTTCCTGGAGTGGGGCAACCTCCGCCCGCCCTATGCGGTGAGCACCGGGTCCGGCACGGCGCACGGCGTGCTCTTCTATGTCATCGAGCTCAGCACCACGGTGGCCCTGGCCCTAGCCGCCAACACGAGCTTTGGTGGCCTCCCGGTGCTGTTCAGCCTGCTCGCCCGGGACAGCTTCTTGCCCCGGATCTTCACCTTCCACGGCGAGCGCACCGTGTACCGCTACGGCGTGGTCGTGCTGGCCGTGCTGGCCGCGGCGCTCATCGTCGGCTCGGGCGGCAACACCCAGAGGTCGATCCCGCTCTACGCCATCGGTGTGTTCATCGGCTTCACGCTGGCCCAGACCGGCCTCGTCCGCCACTGGTTCAGCCACCACGGGCGATGGTGGGCCGGGCGCGCGGCGCTCAACGGGCTCGGTGCCCGCCGAGCGGTGCGGCGGCGGTGATCTTCCTCGCTACCAAGTTCGCGCACGGAGCCTTCATCATCGTCATCATCATTCCCGGGCTCATCGTCTTGTTCCGCCGGATCCACCGCTACTACGACACCATGGGGACCGCACTGGCCACCAGCGAGGTGCCGCCTGCACTCGAAATCGGCGCACCGGGGCTGATCCTCGTCCCCGTCATCGACATTTCCCGATTGACCTCGGTCGTCCTGGCTCGCGCCGTGGAATTGGGTGGCGAGGTCCGGGCTCTTCACGTCGCGTTCGAGGGGGAGCCCACCGACTCCCTCGAAGCACGCTGGCAGACGTGGGGACCCGGCGTTCCGCTGATTGTCGTGCCGTCACCGCAACGTTCGGTGATGCCTTCCTCGCCTACCTGGCTATGCCGAGGTCGCGGCGCATCAGAACATCCTGGTGCTCATTGGCGAGATCGAACCTCGCAAGCTCCGCCACCGCCTGCTGCTGACCAGCGCGGCGCCATCCTCGCCACCGCGCTCCGCCTGATCCTCAACGCTCTCGTCGCCACCGTCCCATTCCGGCTCGAGTAATCCCCGGCGGTTACCCGCCACACGGGCCGGGACCTTCGCCCATGTCGCTGCGACGCGGGCGAGCGATCAGCAGGCGAATGCCGGACTGGCGCACACCTGAACCATGAATAACCTGGCTAATCCGCACTCAGATCCTGGCCATCCTCTACCACAACTTAGTTGCCCAATAGCATATTGTTTAGCAGCAATTATCTAGGGGCAATTAATTGGGGTTCAATTGCGTACTGGCAAAAGTGTTGACTTTCCAGCCTGCGCGCCAAACAATCCCATTAACGCAGCTGAAACTATGTAACGTAGCCGTCACCAGGAGCCACGCGCCTGAGATTCTGCGACAGCTTCGCTGTCACCCCATTGTCGTCTTGACGCCGGTTAAGACGCACCCTTCGCTTTTCCCACCACCCCCTGATACCGGATGGCAGCAAGGAGAACCGCAATGGCTGAAGATGCTTCAGGAACCGGGGCCGCCGCGGGTACGGGCACTCTGGTCATTCCCGGCGAGATGGCAGCGCGGGCTTGATTCGTCTGCCCAGGAGCTTCATGGCCTGGGAGATGCCTTGTGCAGGTCGGCTGGGCCGACCTCTTCCACCGGCCAATGCGAAATGCACCCGGCTATGGACTTCGAACAAGCCCTGAATTCGGATGCAGCACCCGGCTCGCGGCCCAGCCGATGGCCCGATCGTTCCAGGCCACGGTCCAGCCGATGGCGGCGATTCGAGCATCCAGATCGCCATAGGCGGAATGGAATGTCGGCGGATCGCCCCGCTCCAAGGGCGGTATCGCACTTTCTCGACGACCAGCCAGGTCATCGTCTGACATCCAAAACAGGACGACGACGCCCTTCATCCAGCGATGTTCCATGACGCCACCGGCTTAGCCATGGAAACGATCTCTCCCCTGTCCAACATGATTATGGGCCGGGCGAGATGGCAGGAAGCCAGAAGCGATGAGGGACGAGGGGCGAGGGGCGAGAAACAATCCGACGGTCGCGAAACCGCAAAGGAGCTTCAGCACGCCGTTTGATAGCGAAGCTCGCTTGCGGTTTGTGCGTTTTCTTCAGCGTCCCCCGCCCGCCCTCATCTCGTCCCCTGCCCCTGCCCCTCGCCCCTCGACATCCACCCATCGTCGCTCCGCGTGGCGATCGCAGCACCGCGTCGGCGACGATTTGCGCAATTTAGGCCGTCGAGAAAACTTGGCATCGCTTCCCGCCGTTCGACAATCGCCGAGATGAATTCCCACATCAAATCATAGCGGAACACCGTCGCCGGGTTTCCCTTTGCGCGGATTGCGCGGGCTGCCGGCCGGTTTGAGAAATTCTCGGCGGCACGTCGACCGGAGCCAGATCATGGCCGTGCGGCCGATCAGGATCGTGTTCGGCAGGTGCAATTGATAGACGGCCGAACCCTCCGAGCCGTTGATTTCGGCCCATTCGTGGCCGAAGCCGCTGCGATCGTATCCCTTGGCCAACGTCGTTCCTTCCCAAACGCCGGTCGCTCCGGAAGCGAATTCGCCCAGCAAGCCGACCAATCGTCGACATCCGACGGTGGGCAAGTGCGGCCATCGACGGTTTTCGTCCGCGGAGCGAATCGGGCCACGGCCCCGCAAATCTGCTCGATCGGGCCCATCAGGTCGATCGCCAGATCGATGCGATGGATCGTCATGTCGAACAGGTCGCCGGCGCCGGCCTTGCCTTGTATTGCCGCCAGCCCCAACTCGTCTCGGGCCAATCCAAGAACCGCTGGCGGCGAAAATGCCGCGGCTGGCCGATCGCGCCGCTCGTGACCAGATGCTTGAGATACCGCATCGCCGGGGCAAAACGGTACGTGAAGGCCGTCATGTGGACGACGCCGGCCTTGTCGGCCGCCTGATACATCTGGCCCACTTCGTCGGCGTTCAGCCCGAGCGGCTTTTCGCACATCAGATGTTTTGGCTGG
>CAVOOC010000028.1:0-165427 GCA_963697445.1 uncultured Actinomycetes bacterium | reverse complement strand
TGGAGGGGCTGCGCGCGCTCCCCGACCAGATCTCCGAGGTGCTGGCTGCCGAAGCCGAGATCGCCGAGGTGGCCAAGCGGTATTCGGGAGCGCAGCACATGTTCTTCACCGGCCGGGTCCGCGGCTGGCCGGTCGCGCGGGAGGGTGCCCAGAAGCTGAAGGAGATCTCCTACCTGCACGCCGAGGCCTACCAGGCCTCCGAGCTCAAGCACGGCCCGCTCGCGCTCATCGACGCGGACATGCCCACGGTCGCCGTCATCCCCGGCGACGAGCTGGTGGCCAAGAACATCGCCACCGTGGCCGAGATCAAGGCGCGCGGAGGCCCGGTCGTGGCGGTCACCAGCGCCGACCTGCCCGACGGCCTGGCCGACGCGGTGATCCGGGTGCCGCGCACCGAGCCGGAGCTGAACCCGATCCTGCTGACCATCCCGCTGCAGCTGTTCGCCTACCACATCGCGGTGAACCTCGGCCGCGACATCGACAAGCCACGCAACCTGGCGAAGAGCGTCACCGTCGAGTAGCGGCCGCGCGGCGGCCGGGCGCGCGTGGCGGACGCGCCGGGGCAACCGGCACGATGAATGTGGATGTGCCTACCACCGGTGGTAGGTGACTTCACATTCATCCCGAGGCACGGTGGCTGGCCGGGCGCTGATTTGTCTCGTTTTGAGACGAATAATGGGGCTTACTGACGCAAGGCGTCAGGCCAGGAAGCCGCGGAGGAGGGCGGCGGTGCCGTCGAGGTGCTCGGCGACCGCCCGCCGGGCGGCCTCGGGGTCACCGGCCAGGATGGCACCGGCGATCGCCGCGTGCTGGACGGCGGTGTGGTCGATGTTGTGCTGCAGGATCGGGATCGCGTTGAGGAAGTCGTTCAGCCGGATCCGCGCGTCCGCGGCCGCGGCGGCCAGCAGGCTCGACCCGGTCAGCTCGGCGATCGCCAGGTGAAACAGCGTGTCCAGGCGCCGGTAGTCACGCGGCACCGCGCCGTTGACGCCGGCCAGGCGCTCGGCCAGCAGATCCCGTGCCCGCCCCGGCTCGCCGCCTGGCAGCTGCCCGCCGAACAGCTGCGCCAGCGTCTGCGCCGCGCCGGTCTCGATGGCCAGCCGGAACGTCAGCGCGTCCTCGAGGGTGCCGGACTGCTCGCGCGCGATGCGGCGCGCCTCGCCTCGGCTCGGCGCGGCAGGCTCGCCGGTCACGAAGGTGCCGCCGTGCCGCCCCCGCCGTGACTCCACGTAGCCGGCCAGCTGGAGCTCGCGGAGGGCCTCGCGCAGGGTGATCCGGCTGATGGCCAGCTGGGTGGCGAGCTCCCGTTCGGCGGGGAACCGCTCGCCCGGGCCGACCACGCCGAGCCGGATGGCGGTGAGCAGCCGCTCCACCGTCTCCTCGAACGCGTTCCTGGCGCGCACCGGCCGCAGCACGCTGGCCAGCCGGATTCCCTCGGTCACTGCGATCGCCCCTCCGCTGCGCGACGGCGCCGTCGCGCCGAGCCTACGTCCACGGTGCCGGGCGGGCCCGGCCCGGTACTCTCCTCCGGAAGCACATTCCGCCCGAGAGGAGCCGCCGATGGCAGCACGGCCGCCGTTCCCGCCGTTCGATGAGCAGACCGCGCCGCAGAAGGTCCAGGCGGCCGAGGACGCCTGGAATACCCGGGACCCCGGGCGGGTCGCGCTCGCCTACACCGAGGACTCGGTCTGGCGGAACCGGGACCGGCTCATCACCGGCCGCGAGCAGATCGTCGAGTTCCTGACCGAGAAGTGGGCGCGCGAGCTGGACTACGCGCTGCGCAAGAGCCTGTGGGGATTCCGCGGCAACCGGATGGCGGTGCGGTTCCAGTACGAGTCACGGGACGCGGCCGGCCAGTGGTGGCGCAGCTACGGCAATGAGCTGTGGGAATTCACCGGCGAAGGGCTCATGAGCCGCCGGGAGGCCAGCATCAACGACGTTTCCATCGCCGAAGCTGACCGGCGGATCTTCGGCCCGCGGCCGGCCGCGGAGCACGGCGCGCCCCTCCCCCTGTACTGAGGATCCGGCCGGGTTCCTGGCATCCTGGCGGCGGATCCGGCGGGGGTCTTGACAGCGTCCCCGTCTTGGTAACAAATGGTCTCCTATCGGACCATTTAGCCGGGGCCGTGGGGCGCGCAAGGCTTGTCAGGGTCAACCCGCTCAGCGCCAGAGCCGCCGAGAATTCGGCGCGGCCCGCTGACGTGAGGAGCACGGCGTGTCGGTCAACGAGCAAGCCGCCGGGGCGGCAGGAGCAAGCACGCTCAGCGCGGACGAGCAGCGGCTGCATGAGCTCGGCTACGCGCAGGAACTGCGCCGGCGTATGTCCGGCTTCTCGAACTTCGCCGTGTCGTTCACCATCATCTCGATCCTGTCCGGTTGCCTGACCCTGTACGGCTACGGCATGGGCACCGGCGGTCCCGCGATCATCGTCTGGGGCTGGCCCATCGTCGGCATCATGACCCTGTTCGTCGGGCTGGCGATGGCCGAGGTGTGCTCCAGCTTCCCCACCGCCGGCGGGCTGTACTACTGGTCAGCCAAGCTGGCCAGGCGCAACGGGCAGGCCTGGTCGTGGTTCACCGGCTGGTTCAACTTCCTCGGCCAGGTGGCGGTGACGGCCGGCATCGACTTCGGCGCGGCGTTCTTCATCAACGCGCTGCTGAACCTGCAGTTCGGGACGCCTACATACCACTGGGTGACGATCCTGATCTTCGCCGGCGTGCTGCTGGTGCACGGCCTGCTGAACCAGTTCGGCATCCGGCTGGTCGCGCTGCTGAACGACATCAGCGTGTGGTGGCACATCCTCGGCGTGCTGATCATCGTCAGCGTGCTCGCGTTCGTGCCCTCGCACCATCAGTCGGCGGGCTTCGTGTTCACGAGCATCGTCAACACCACGGGCTGGCACAGCACCTTCTACGTGCTGCTGCTCGGCCTGCTGCTGGCCCAGTACACCTTCACCGGTTATGACGCCTCCGCGCACATGACCGAGGAGACGCACGATCCCGCGCGCAAGGGTCCGCAGGGCATCGTGATGTCGATCCTGGTGTCGCTGTTCGCGGGCTGGCTGCTGCTGATCGGGATCACGTTCGCGATCCAGCACTACACCCCCGAGCTGGCCTCGGCCACCGGGGTCCCGCCCGCGCAGATCTTCATCGACGCGGTCGGGTCGAACGGGAGGGAAGCTGCTGCTGCTCGTCGCCATCGGCGCGCAGCTGTTCTGCGGCATGTCGTCGGTCACCGCCAACTCGCGGATGATCTACGCGTTCTCCCGTGACGGGGCGCTGCCGGCCTCCGGCTTCTGGCACCGGGTGAACAAGCGGACGAGGACGCCCACCAACGCGATCTGGCTCGCCGCCGCCGGCGCGCTCATCCTCGGGCTGCCGTACCTGTGGAACTCCGCCGCTTACGCCGCGGTCACCTCGATCGCCGTGATCGGCCTGTACATCGCCTACGTGCTGCCGACCTTCCTGCGGCTGCGCCAGGGCGCCAGCTTCCGGCGCGGCCCCTGGCACCTGGGCAGGTGGAGCATGCCGATCGGGATCATCGCCGTGACCTGGGTCGTGTTCATTACGATCCTGTTCATGCTGCCCACGGCCAGCCCGATCACCTGGAAGACCTTCAACTACACCGTGGTTGCGGTCGTCGCCGTGCTGGGGTTCGCCGGGATCTGGTGGCTGGTGTCCGCGCGCACGTGGTTCACCGGGCCGAGGGTCCAGGGCAGCGCCGAGGAGCTCGCCGCCATCGAGCGCGAGCTCGCGGGCTGAAGGCGGGAGGCGGATGACCCACCACGACGCGAGCAGCGGCTCCGGCCGGCGGCCCGGGCTGCTCACGGTCGAGCAGCTGCGGGTCGAGGCGGACACGGGCATGATCGACACCGTCCTGATCGCGTTCACCGACATGCAGGGGCGGCTGGCGGGCAAGCGGCTGTCGGCCGAGTTCTTCCTCGACGAGGTGCTGGCCAGCGGGCACGCCGAGGGCTGCAACTACCTGCTCGCGGTGGACGTGGACATGAACACGGTCGATGGGTACGCGATGTCGTCCTGGGATCGCGGCTACGGCGACTTCCGGCTGGTGCCCGACCTGAGCACGCTGCGCGTCGTCCCGTGGCAGCCGGCCACGGCGATGGTGACCGCCGACCTCGGCTGGGAGGACGGCGCCCCGGTGGTGGCCTCGCCGCGCCAAATCCTGCAGGCACAGGTCCAGCGGCTCGCCGGCCGCGGCTGGCGGGCGCTGGCGGGGACCGAGCTGGAGTTCCTCGTCTTCCGCGACTCCTATGAGGACGCGCACGCCCGGGCGTACCGGGATCTCACCCCGGCGAACCAGTACAACATCGACTACTCCGTGCTCGGCACCGCCCGGATCGAGCCGCTGCTGCGCCGGATCCGCAACGGCATGGCCGGGGCGGGCATGTACGTGGAGTCGGCCAAGGGCGAGTGCAACCTCGGCCAGCACGAGATCGCCTTCCGCTACGCCGAGGCGCTCGCCACTTGCGACAACCACTCGGTCTACAAGACCGGCGCGAAGGAGATCGCGGCTCAGGAGGGCATGAGCATCACGTTCATGGCCAAGCCGAACGAGCGGGAGGGAAACTCCTGCCACATCCACCTGTCGCTGCGCACGGCCGCCGGCGAGCCGCTGCTGGCCGGCGACGGCCCGCACGGGATGTCGAAGACCGGGGAGCATTTCCTGGCCGGCCAGCTGGCCGCGCTGCGCGAGCTGACCCTGTGCTACGCGCCGAACATCAACTCCTACAAGCGCTACCAGGCGGGCAGCTTCGCCCCCACCGCGGTCCGCTGGGGGGTGGACAACCGCAGCTGCGCGATGCGGCTGGTCGGGCACGGCCACGGCCTGCGGGTGGAGAACAGGGCGCCGGGCGGTGACGTCAATCCCTACCTCGCGGTCGCGGCCATGATCGCGGCCGGCCTGCACGGCATCGACCACCAGCTGCCCCTCGAGCCGGCTTTCGCCGGCAACGCTTACGCCGGCGACGGCCCGCGGCTGCCGCGCAGCCTCGGTGACGCGCTCGAGCTGTGGGGCAAGAGCGAGCTCGCCGCCAGCGCCTTCGGCGCCGAGGTTGTTGACCACTACGCGAATTACGCCAGGACGGAGCTGGACGCGTTCGGCGCCGCCGTCACCGACTGGGAGCTGCGCCGCGGCTTCGAGCGCCTGTAGGACAAGCGGCACCGACGGGAGCAGATCCGGATGTCCGAGTTCACCGTGCTGAACCCCGCCACCGAGCAGCCGGTCACCACCGTGCCCGCCACGTCCGCCGAGCAGGCGGACGAGGCGGTCGCCCGCGCCGTGGCCGCGCAGCCGGGATGGCGCGCGGTCGCCCCGGCCGGCCGGGCCCGGCTGCTCCGCGACTTCGCCGCCGCTGTTGACGAGCATGCGGAGGAGCTCGCCGGGCTGGAGATCGCGAACTCCGGCCATCCCGTCGGCCAGGCCCGGTGGGAAGCCGCGCACGTCGCGGACGTGCTGCGCTACTACTCCGCCGCGCCGGAGCGGCTGTGCGGGAAGCAGATCCCGGTGGCCGGCGGGCTCGACGTCACCTTCGCCGAGCCGGTCGGGGTGGTGGGCCTGATCGTGCCGTGGAACTTCCCGATGCCGATTCTCGCCTGGGGCCTGGCGCCCGCGCTCGCCGCGGGCAACCCGGTGATCGCCAAGCCGGCCGAGCTCACCCCGCTGACCGCGCTGCGCATCGCCGAGCTGGGGCTGGCGGCCGGCCTGCCCGAAGGCGTCTTCCAGGTGCTCCCCGGCAAGGGCAGCGTCGCAGGCCAGCGCCTCGTCGACCACCCCGCCGTCCGCAAGATCGTGTTCACCGGGTCCACCGAGACCGGCAGGCAGGTCATGGCCGGCTGCGCGGCCAGCGTGAAGCGGCTGACCCTGGAGCTCGGCGGCAAGTCCGCCAACATCGTGTTCGCCGACGCGCGGCTCGACCGGGCCGCGGCCACCGCGCCGCAGGCCGTGTTCGACAACGCGGGGCAGGACTGCTGCGCCCGGTCCCGGATCCTCGTGCAGCGCAGCGTCTTCGACGAGTTCATGGAGCTGCTCGAGCCGGCCGTGACCGGCATCGTGGTGGGCGACCCCGCCCGCGCGGACACGGTGATGGGCCCGCTGATCTCGGCGGGCCACCGGGACCGGGTCGCGTCGTACGTGCCGGCGGCAGCGCCGGTCGCGATCCGCGGCTCGGCCCCGTCCGGTCCGGGGTACTGGTACCCGCCGACGGTGCTCGCCCCGGTGCGCCGCGACGACCCGGCGTTCACCGAGGAGGTGTTCGGCCCGGTCGTCACCGTGCTGCCGTTCGAGGACGAGGCCGAGGCGATCGCGATCGCGAACGACACGCCATACGGCCTGTCCGGCTCCATCTGGACCCAGGACGTGGGCCGCGCGCTGCGCGTCGCGCGGGCGGTGGAGTCGGGCAACCTGTCGGTGAACTCGCACGCCTCGGTGCGGTACTGGACGCCGTTCGGCGGGTTCAAGCAGTCCGGCCTCGGCCGCGAGCTCGGACCGGACGCGCTTGACGCCTTCACCGAGACCAAGAACCTCTTCATCGCAACGGAGGACTGAGCCGCAGATGCAGGGTCTAGCTGACCGGGTGGCGGTGATCACGGGCGCCGGCAGCGGAATCGGCCTGGCCGCCGCCATCCGGCTGGCCACCGAGGGCGCCAGGATCGTCGCCGTGGACGTGGACGAGGCAGCCGGGAAGGCCGCCGCCGACCGGGCGGGCGGCCTGTTCGTGCACGCCGACGTGTCGGTCGAGGACGACGTCAGGCGGATCTACGCGACCGCGCAGGAGACCTACGGCAGCGTGGACATCGCCTTCAACAACGCCGGCATCGCGCCGGCCGACGACGACTCGATCCTGACCACCGGCCTGGACGCGTGGCAGCGGGTGCAGCAGGTCAACCTCACCTCGGTGTACCTGTGCTGCAAGCACGCGATCGGCTACATGCGCCGGCAGGGCCGGGGCTCGGTGATCAACACGGCGTCCTTCGTCGCCGTCATGGGCTCGGCCACCTCGCAGATCTCCTACACCGCGTCCAAGGGCGGCGTGCTCGCCCTGAGCCGCGAGCTCGGCGTGCAGTTCGCCCGCGAGGGCATCCGGGTGAACGCGCTGTGCCCCGGGCCGGTGAACACGCCGCTGCTGCAGGAGCTGTTCGCAACCGATCCGGACCGGGCCGCCCGGCGGCTCGTGCACGTGCCGATGGGGCGGTTCGCCGAAGCGGAGGAGATCGCGGCCGCGGTCGCGTTCCTGGCCAGCGACGACTCCTCGTTCATCACCGCGTCGTGCTTCCTGGTGGACGGCGGCATCTCGGCCGCCTACGTCACCCCGCAGTGACGCAGCCGGCTAACCGGGGGCTGGCGGGGCTCGCCGACGGGCTTGACCGGTATCTCTTGCTCCTGGTGGTGATCTCGGCCGCGCTGGGCGTCGCGCTGCCGGGTCCGGGGCGTCACGCCGACGCCGGCGGAGCGATCCTGGCCACGCTGGCGGTCCTCGTGTTCTGCACGGGAGCCTCGCTGACTTTCACCGACGTTGCCGCCATCCGGGCCTCGTCCCGCCGCCTGGTCCTGGTGCTGGCGGTCACGACGGTCACGCTGCCTGCGCTGGCGTGGCTGGCCAGCCGGCTCGTCACCGGCCCGGTCCTGCGCGGGGGCGTACTGGCGGCCGGGGTAGCACCGGCGGAGGTCGCATCGGTGGCGCTGACCGGGCTGGCCGGCGGAGAGGCTGCCCTGGCGGCCGGCCTGCTGGTCGCCTCCACGCTGCTGACGGTCCTGCTCGCCGGGCCGATCCTCAGCATGCTCGGCGCGCACTCCTCGGCATCCCAGCTCGGGCTGCTGTCCACCCTGGCCCTGGTCGTGGCGCTCCCCCTGGTCGCGGGTTCCGCCGCGCGCACCCTCGATCCGTTCGGCGGCCGCTGGCAGCCGCTGGTCAGGATCCTGGCCACGGCGAGCCTAATGATCCTGCTCTGGGAGGTCGCCAGCCAGTTGCAGCTCCGGGCCGCCGATGCGCGCGTCGCCGCGGCTCTGCTGATCTACCTGGCCGGCGCCGCCGCCCTGGGCTGGCTGCTCGCGATCGGCGTGTTCCCGGGCAGGCGCACCGCGATCGTGCTGCCGACGGCCATGCGGGACTTCGCCGTCGCGGCAGGCATCGCCGCGAGCGCGTTCGGGGCCGCCGCCGCCGCGCCGCTCGGCATCTACGGCATCCTGGTGCTGGTCTTCGGCAGCGCGGCTGCCTACTCGGTGCGGCGGCACTGAGGTCCGCGCCGGAGGTAGCCTCGGTGATCGTGACAGCCGAGGCGACGCGGTACGCCGGCCCGCAGCAGGCAGGGCCACGGCGGCGCGCCGGGCGGCCGCCCGGTCATCGGGATCAGCATGTACGCCGAGCAGGCCCGCTGGGGCGCGTGGGACAGCCCGGCCCTGCTGCTGCCGCGGCGGTACGCGGACAGCGTCGCCGAGGCCGGCGGCATCCCGGTGCTGCTGCCACCCGTTCCCGGCATCGAGCACGCCGCGCCGCGGCTGGACGGGCTCATCCTGTCCGGCGGCGGGGACATCGACCCGGCCGAGTTCGGCGCCACGGCCGCCCCGGAAACCCGCAGCATCAGGCCCGCCCGGGACGCGGCCGAGTTCGCGCTCGTGTCCGCCGCGCTCGGGAGCGGGCTGCCCTTCCTCGGCATCTGCCGCGGCCTGCAGGTGCTGAACGTGGCCCGCGGCGGCACGCTGCACCAGCACCTGCCTGCGCTCGTCGGCCACGACGGGCACTCGCCCACCCCGGGGAGGTACGGATCGCACCTGGTCAGGGTCGCGCCGGGCAGCACGCTCGCCGGCATACTCGGCAACCCGGCCGAGCTGGACGAGTTCCCGGTGCCCACCCAGCACCACCAGGCCATCGACCGGCTCGGCGAGGGCCTGACCGCCACCGCGTGGACCGCCGACGGGGTCATCGAGGCGGTCGAGCTGGCCGCGCCGGCCGCCAACGGGCACGACGTGACCGGTTCGGTGTTCGCGATGGCCGTGCAGTGGCACCCCGAGGCCGGCACCGACCCGAGGCTCTTCCGCGCCCTCGTCACCGCGGCCGCCCGCCTGCCGCGGGCCTGACAGCTGCCAGGCGCGGCAGTCGCCGCCGTCGGGGGCGACAGCCCGGCATGTGACATCACGCCCATAGACTCACCCCGTGAGCAGCTCCCCGGCCGTCATGGTCACCGGCCTGGTCAAGCGCTACGGTGGCGTGACCGCGGTGGACGGGCTGACGCTCGCCGCCGGCCGGGGCGAAGTCACCTCGCTGCTCGGGCCGAACGGCGCGGGCAAGACCACCACCATCGAGATCTGCGAGGGCTACCGGCGGCCGGACCAGGGCACGGTCCGGGTGCTCGGCCTCGACCCGGTCCGCGACGCCCGCCAGCTGCGGCCCAGGGTCGGCGTCATGCTCCAGTCCGGCGGGTTGCCGCAGGCGGTCCGGGCCGGAGATTACCTGCGGCTGATGGCGAGCTTCCACGCCCATCCGGTGGATCCGGCGGCCTTGCTCGACCGGCTCGGCCTCACCGGCTGCGCCCGCGTCCCGTGCCGGCGGCTGTCCGGCGGCCAGCAGCAGCGGCTCTCGCTCGCCGCCGCCGTCATCGGCAGGCCGGAGCTCGTCTTCCTCGACGAGCCGACGGCCGGCCTGGACCCGCAGGCGCGGCACGCCACCTGGGACCTGATCGCGGAGCTGCGTACCGCGGGCGTCAGCGTGATCCTCACCACGCATTTCATGGACGAGGCCGAACGGCTGGCGGATGGAGTGATCATTGTCGACCACGGCCAGCTGGTGGCCGAAGGCACCCCGGCCGAGCTGACCGGCACCGCCGGCCAGCTCAGGTTCTCCGCCCAGCCGGGCCTGAGCACCGACAGCCTGCTGGCCGCGCTGCCCGGCGGCACCGCCGCCAAGGAATCACCCGAGGGCCATTACGTGATCGAGGTGCAGGGCCGGGTGGATCCCCAGCTGCTCGCCGCGGTCACCGCCTGGTGCGCGGAGCACGGCGTGCTGGCCAAGGACCTGCGGGTCGAGAGCCGCACCCTGGAGGACGTCTTCCTCGAGCTGACCGGCAGGGAGCTGCGGTCATGACCTCACCGCCCCGCGCTGACGCCGCGCCGCCCGGGCTGTCGGAGTTCCGGCCCGCACCCGGCGCGGCCAGCCTGCCGCGGATGATCGCGGCGCAGGCATCGCTCGAGGCCAGGACGCTGGTGCGCAACGGCGAGCAGCTGCTGCTCGTCCTCATCATCCCGGTGCTGCTGCTGGTCGGCTTCACGATGGAGTCGTTCATCAGCATCGGCACCCGGAACTCCCGGCTCGACCGGGTGGATTTCCTGGTGCCCGGGATCATCGCGCTCGCGATCATGTCCACCGCGTTCACCAGCCAGGCGATCGCGACCGGTTTCGAGCGGCGCTACGGCGTGCTGAAGCGGCTCGGCGCCACGCCGCTGTCCCGGGTCGGGCTGATCGCCGCCAAGACGTGCACGGTCATCGCGGTGGAGCTGGCGCAGGCGGCGATCATCGTCGGCGTGGGCTTCGCGCTCGGCTGGCAGCCGGACGCGACGCCGGCGGGCGTCGTGTGGGCCGTGCTGCTCGCGGCCGTCGGGACCGCGGCGTTCAGCGGGCTCGCGCTGCTGATGGCCGGCACGCTGCGCGCCGAGGCGACGCTGGCCGCGGCCAACCTCGTCTACGTGGTGCTACTCGGCGTGGGCGGCGTGCTCTTCTCGCTGAACAAGTTCCCGGCCGGCGCGCGCGGGCCGCTGAAGCTGCTGCCGTCGGGGGCGCTGTCCGACGGGCTGCACGCGGTACTCGGGGGCTCTGGCGGGCTGCCCGTGCGGGATCTTCTCGTACTGGCCGTCTGGGCGGTCGTCGGGATAGGGCTGGCGGCGCGCTATTTCCGGTGGGAGTGAGTTCATCCACCCCGGGGCGTGACGGCACCGCTCGGTCCAGCGCCAGTCGGCGGAGCCGAAGGGCGCACGCTCCGGCGGGGCGTGACGGCACCGCTCGGTCCAGCGCCAGTCGGCGGAGCCGAACGGCGCTCCCCCGAGCGGCGCCGCCACGTTGGGGCGATCCGGCGGAGGGTGACGGCACCGCTCTGTCGAGAGCCAGTTGGCGGAGCCGAGCGGCACGGGCCGCGGTGGGGCGTGACGGCACCGCGCCGCCGCGCTGGGCCGCGGCAGGGCGCTTGCCGGCTCCGCCGGCTTTGCTGGCGCTGACGGCGATTGTTTCGCTGCAGGTGGGGGCGGCGCTGGCGGGGCGGTTGTTTGCGACCGTGCCGGTCGCGGGGGTGACTGGGTTGCGGTTGTGGTCGGCGGCGCTGGTGATGGGGGTGCTCGGGTGGCGGGGGGTGCGGCGGGCGGTCGCTGGCCATGCGCTGCCTGGGGCTTGGCGGGACTGGCTTGTGGTGGGGGCGTTCGGGGTCATTCTCGGGGTAATGAATTTCTCGATCTATCAGGCGTTCGCGCGGATACCGCTGGGGATCGCGGTGACGATCGAGTTTCTCGGGCCGCTGGCCGTCGCTGTCGCGTCGTCGCGGCGGGTGGTCGATCTGGTCTGGGTGGCGCTCGCGGGGGCGGGGGTGGTCCTGCTGGGGCACGGCGGGACGGCAGCGGTGCGCGGCGGGGGGCACGGGGAGGTGGTTGCGGGCGTCGTGTTCGCGCTGGTCTCGGCGGCGTGCTGGGCGGGGTACATCCTGCTCAGCCGGGCGACCGGGCGGCGGTTTGCCGGGTCGTCGGGGCTGGTGATCGCGATGATCGTCGCGGCGGTGCTGGTGACGCCGCCCGCGGTGATCGGCGGCGGCGCGGCGCTGCTCCGGCCGGGCGTGATCGCGACCGGGGCAGGGATCGGGCTGCTGTCGTCCGTTATCCCCTACCGGCTGGAGCTGGAGACGCTGCGCCGGATCCCGGCCCGGGTGTTCGGCATCTGGATGAGCCTGGAGCCTGCCGTCGCCGCGCTGGCCGGCCTGGTCATCCTCGGCGAGGTGCTCGCGGCCAGCGAGTGGCTCGCCGTCGGCTGTGTCGTCGTGGCGTGCGCGGGCACCGCGCGCACGGCAGCCGGCATCGCTGGACCGGACCAGCCGGTGGCGTGAGGGTCCCGCGAAGCCCTGTCCTGCGCGCGGCCAGCCTGTGAAGATTCATTGAGGAGAGTTAGCCTCGTCTACGTGAGCATGCTGGGGCGGCGGATGGACGCCTCGCGACGAGACGGCGGCCTGGCCGCGGGTGAGCGGGCCTGGGCTGAGATTCGGCCGGGGAAACCGAGCCGGGCATGATGGCAAGCCCGCAGGAGCACAGCCCTGGCGGGCTGCGCGGGGCCGCCGCCGAGCAGGCCGCGCTGCGCCGGGTGGCGACCCTGGTGGCCAGGGCGGCGCCGCCGGAGGAGGTGTTCGCCGCGGTCACCGCGGAGGTCGGGCGGCTGCTGCACGCTCAGCGCATATGGATGGCCCAGTATGAGCCTGACGGCGCGATCTGGGTGGTCGCCGCGTGGCCCAGCGCCGGCGCCGCCGGGCCCATCCCCATCGGCACCCAGGCGAGCACCGGCGGGCGGAACGTGAGCACGCTGGTGTTCCAGACCGGCCGCAGGCGCGGATCGACGACTACGCCGACGCCACGGGCCCGGTCGGGAACATCGCCCACGAGCTCCGCTTCCGCGCAGCGATCGGGGTGCCGGTCATCGTCGAGGGACGCCTGTGGGGCATCATGATCGTGGATCACATGCGGGAGTCGCTACCGCCCGGCACCGAGGCGCGGCTGGCCGGGTTCACCGAGCTGGCCGCGACCGCGATCGCCAGCGCGCTGGCGCGCTCGGAGCAGCGGAGCTTTGCTGACGAGCAGGCGGCGCTGCGGCGGGTGGCGGTGATGGTGGCCCGGGCGGCAGCGCCGGAGGAGGTGTTCGCCGCGGTCACCGAGGAGGCCGGGCGCGTGCTGGACGCCGATAACACGAGCATGAACAGGTACGACCCGGACGGCGCATATACGATCGTTGGCATATGGACAAGCGCGGGAGCCGTTGTGCCCGTCGCGGTCGGCACCCGGGTTAGCCTCGGCGGGCATAACACATCCTCGCTGGTGTTCCAGACGGGCCGGCGCGGATCGACGACTACGCCGAGGCCACGGGCCCGACCGCCGGGCCCGCCCGCGGAATGGGAACCCGCGCGGCGGTCGGCGTGCCGATCACAGCCGAGGGCCGGCTGTGGGGCGTCTTGAGCATGGGGTCCCGCTCCGAGCCGCTGCCGGCCGGCACCGAGGCGCGGCTGGCCGGGTTCACCGAGCTGGCCGGCGCTGCCATCGCCAACGCCGAGGCGCAGGCAGCGCTGACCGCCTCCCGGGCGCGGATCGTGGCCGCCGCCGACCAGACGCGCCGCCGCATCGAGCGCGACCTGCACGACGGCGCCCAGCAACGGCTGGTCTCCCTCGGCTTGCGGCTGCGGGAGATGCAAGCAGCGGCCGCGTCGGGAGCCGGGGAGCTGGCGGAGCGGCTAGAGGGCGCGGTCACCGAGGTGACCGGTGCGCTCGAGGAGTTGCGCGAGATCGCCCGCGGCATCCATCCCGGGGCGCTGGCCGAGGGCGGACTGCGCCCTGCGCTGCGGACGCTGGCCCGCCGCTCCGCGGTTCCCGTCCACCTCGACATCCGGGTGGCGGGGAGGCTGCCAGAGCCGGTCGAGATCGCCGCCTACTACACGGTCTCCGAGGCGCTGACCAACACCGCCAAGCACGCCCGCGCCTCCGCCGCCGAGGTGGAGGTGGCCGCCGGCGAGGGCATCCTGCACGTGCGCGTCGGCGACGACGGATGCGGCGGCGCGGACTTCGGCCCCGGCTCTGGCCTGGTCGGGCTCAGGGACCGGGTGGAGGCGCTCGGCGGCCGGATCTCCCTCCTCAGCCCGCCGGGGGGCGGCGGCACCACCCTGCGCGCCGAACTCCCGCTCACCACCGCTGCTGTTCCCTCCCGCTGGTAGGGGTAAGGGCACTGGCTGGGGCCGAGGGCCCGTGCCGTCCCGCTGAGGCAGCCTCGGGCGCGCGCGGGAGGCGCCGCGCTCCTACGATGGGGGGCGTGCCTGCTGACCTTGCCTCGCAGACTGCGCCGTCGCCGACGCGCGCGGCGCTGCTGCGGCGGGAGCTGGCGAGGATCGCGGCGCCGGTGCTGTGGCCCACGGCCGCCTCGATGCGGGGGCTTGCGCTCGCGATGGTGGTCGCGAATGCCGGGAGCATCGTCACGGGGGCCGCTGTGCGGCTCAGCCAGTCGGGGCTCGGCTGCCCGACCTGGCCGGAGTGCACCCGGCAGAGCCTGGTCGCGTCGAGCTCGCCCGGCAATTCCCTGGTGCACGCGTGGGTCGAGTTCGGCAACCGGCTGTTCGTGACACTGATCATGATCGTGGCCGTGCTGGTGTTCGTCGCGGCGTGGCGGTTCGCCCGCGGCGGCGGCCGGCCGGAGGGGGCGGCGCGGCCGGGGCGGGAGCTGATCTGGCTGGCCGCCGTGCAGCCGGCCGGGGTGGTGCTGCAGGCCGTTCTCGGCGGGATCGTGGTCCTCACCAAGCTCGACCCGGCGACGGTGTCCATTCACTTCCTCGCCTCGATCGCCGTCCTGGGCGCGGCCGTCGCCCTGCACGCGTGGTTCGCCGGCCCAGCCCGGCGCCCGGGCGCCGCCGTCCGCGCGGATCTGCGGTGGCTGTCGGCCGGGCTGGTGGGAGTGACCGGGCTGATGCTGGCCGCGGGCACGGTGGTGACCGGCACCGGGCCGCTGGCCGGTGCCGCCGCTACGCCGCGCTACCAGTTGCCGCTGGCGGGAGTGACCCAGTTCCACGCCGACATCGGCTGGATGCTGGGCGGTCTCGCCGTCGCCACGGCGATCGCGCTGCGTTACGCGAACCCGCCGGCCGGGGCGGCGCGCCGGGCCTGGCTGCTGTTCGGGCTCATCATCACCCAGGGGATCATCGGCTACGCCCAGTACTTCAGCGGCCTGCCGGCCGGCCTGGTGTGGGTGCACGTGCTGGGCGCCACCCTGATCTGGATCGCCGCGCTGCGGCTGCTCTTCGTCCTGCACCCGGTGCTCCCGGCGCTGCCGGTGCGCCCGGCGGCGGCACGTTCCGACACGGACACAGCCATTGACGGCAAATGGTGACGAGGTCTACCGTCCGTCGTTGAAGCGCTCCACCGAGTCGGGCAGTTGCGGCTGCGCGAGCACGCTGGGGCAGCCGTCACCGGGAGGGGCACCGTGAGACATCTGCGTGGATCACTCGTGGTCGCGGGGGCAGCAGCCGTGACCCTCATGGCCGGCGCCGTCCCGGCCGCGCTGGCGGCCGCTCCTTCGGCGGCTCTCAGGCTGCCGGCGGTGCTGCACGTCGGGCAGATCGACCGTCAGGACGTGCCGGCCCGGAACGGCTGCGAGCCGGACACGCTGGTCGAGCCCGACGTGGCCGTCTCCCCGGTCAACCCCCAGATCATGGTGGCAGTGGCGCATGACTGCCGGTTCGCGACCGGCGGGGCGGTCGACATCTCCTACGCGTGGACGCACGACGGCGGCGCGCACTGGCACCACGCCCCGATGCCCGGGCTCACCAGGGCAGTCGGCGGGGTGTGGGCGCGCGCGTCCGACCCGGTCGTCGCCTTCGGCCCGGACGGCAGCGTGTACGTGTCGGCGCTGGTACTCGACCTCACCTGCCCGGGGGGCGTCACGGTGTCCCGGTCGGTGAACGGTGGCGCGACGTTCGGACCGCCCGTGCTGGTGCACGAGAGCACGACCTGCAACTACATCGACGACAAGAACTGGCTGGTGATCGACAACCAGCCGAACAGCCCGTTCTACGGCCGGCTGTACCAGTTCTGGACCCCCTTCCTGACCGTCGGCGGGAATGCGGCGGGCAGCCCGCAGGTGGTCCGCTGGTCCGACGACCAGGGGCGGCACTGGAGCGCCACCCACGTGGTCAGCGCCCCGCACGCGAACACGCAGAACTCACAGCCCGTGATCCAGCCGGACGGCACGATCACCGACGTCTACCTGAACTTCGGCCCGCACAGCGCCAGCGACGGAGGGCCGCTCCATCCCGCGGCCGAGCATCAGGGGGTCCGGCAGGCTCCGGCGGCCGGCAGCGGCGCCTGGCTGGTCGCCCGGACCTCGCAGGACGGCGGCGCGACGTGGAGCGGCGAGTCGCTTGTGGCCAAGAACATCGGCGGCGGCCCGGCCGGCATCCGGTGCTGCCTGCCGGCGACCTCGGGCGACCCGGTGACCGGGGAGATGTACACCGTGTGGGAGGGCAACGGGCCCGGTGCCCTGGACCCGGTCTGGCTGTCACGGTCGGCGAACGGGCTGACCTGGTCCGCGCCAGTGCGGGTCAGCCGCGAGCCGAGCGGCACCATCCAGCACGTCAACGTGGCGGTCGCGGCCTACAACGGCAAGGTCTTCGTCACCTACGGCACCCGCAACACCGCGGTTGACAGCGGCAACCTCGTGCAGCAGCAGATTTCGTCCTCCTACGACGGCGGCACCTCGTTCGGGCCGCCGCTGTCGGTGGGACCGGTGTCCAACCTGACGTACGCGGCCGTCGCCGGAGGCAAGTTCCCCGGTGACTACGTCGGGGCCTCCGCGACGGCGTCCAGGCTCACCGTCACGTGGTGCGTCTCGTCCAAGCCGCCGAACCCGGTCCAGACCTACCACCAGACCCTGTACGCCGCGGTGCTGCGGCCGTAGCTCAGCCCCGGACGGCCCGCCGGGGCCCTGTCACGGCTGGCCCTGTCACGGCTGGCACTGTCACGGCTGGCCCTGTCACGGCTGGCACTGTCACGGCTGGCCTGGGTACCGCTGGTCCGGGGGCTGCTGCTGGCCTGGGTGCCGCTGGTCCGGCGGCGGGGCTGGGTACGGCTGGTCCGGCGGCGGGGCTAGGTACGGGGGGCCCGGGTACCGCTGGTCCGGCGGAGGCTGGGCCGGGTATGGCTGGCCCGGGTAGCGCTGGTCCGGCGGAGGCTGGGCCGGGTATGGCTGGGCCGGGGATGGCGGCGGCCAGGACGGAGGCTGCTGCCACGCGGCCGGGGCCGGGGCTGGCGGCGGCCAGGGCTGCGGCCAGCCCGGCGAGGCGCCGGCGGGCTGGTAATACCCGTGCGGCGGCAGCACCGGGGGCGGCATCGGGGCAGCGAACGCCTGCCCGTTCGCCAGGCCCGACGCGCCCTGCGCCGCCCACGGCGGCAGCGGGGGCTGCGCCTGGTAACTCAGGAACGCTCCCCTCGCCACCTGCATGAGGCCGAGCAGTGCCTGCTGCCGCTGCGCGAAGGTGGCCGGATCGATCACCTGCCGCTCAGCCCGCTGGTGCAGCAGCGCGAGCTCGGTCGCGGCGAGCTGGTAGTCGGCCATCGCGGCCGCGGCCGGCCTGCCGCCGGTTGCCCGCGCCCAGCGGCGGGCGTGCCGCCGGCCGTCGAGGGTGCTGAGCATCTGCACGTCCGGCATCGCGACCAGTCCGGTGGGAGCGTACCCCGGCAGGACCCGCCAGATCAGCCCGACGATCCGGCGGCGGTCGGTCACCAGGATCACGATGAGCCCGATGAACACGCAGAACAGGATCCCGTAGGCGGCCGCCACCCCGGCGAAGCCGTACTTCGACAGCCCGTTCCACGTCCCGTGCAGAATCATGGCGCCCAGCCAGCCCAGCGGCAGCGCCCACCAGCCGCGGCGGTGGGAGGCCGCGTAGGCCGCGCCCAGGCCGGTCATGGCGGTGAAAATCGGGTGCGCGAACGGGGACAGCAGCCCGCGCAGCACGAACGTGAACTCGAGCAGCTTCTCCCCGCCCACGCTGGGGTTGACCAGCGCCTCGATGTAGTAGCCGACGTTCTCGATCATGGCGAAGCCGAGCCCGACCATGGCCGCGTAGATGATCCCGTCGGTGGGCCCGTCGAACTCGCTGCGGCGCCGCCACACCAGGCCGGCCAGGAAGGCGCCCTTGAGGGTCTCCTCGACCACCGGGGCACCGAACGTGGCGGAGATGTAGTCACCGTTCGTGGTGCCGAGCGCGGGCTGGGTGATGAACACCAGCCCCGCCGTGTTGATGAGCGCGGCGAACAGCGCGGCCACCCCGGCCCCCCACACGAACGCGAACAGCAGCTGCGCGCGCGGCTCTGGCTCCAGGCGGTCCAGCAGCAGCACCAGCGCCACGAACAGCGGCACCGGGAGCAGGGCGAGCGGCAGCGCGATGAAGAACGGCGCCGCGCTGTGGGTGCCGCTGCCCAGGCTCTCGAGCAGGTCAACGCCGAGGGCGACGAGCGCGCACAGCACCGCCAGCACGGTGCCGACGGTGAGCCCCACCCGGGCCCTGCCCGGTGTCCGGCCCTCGATGACCGCCTGGGGGTCGAAAACCGGCAGAGCCCGCGCCATAGCCGGCATGGTACTTGGCGTCAGCGCAGCAGCGGGCTCACCGCGACGGCGAGGAAGAGCAGGGCCAGGTAGGCGTTGGACCAGTGGAACAGGCGCATCGGCCGCAGCGCGGCCCCGGTGGCACCGGACCGGACCCGGTCGCGCAGCCGGTACGCCTCCCGCAGGAAAAGCCCGCCGAGAACGACCGCGACGGCCAGGTAGAGCAGCAGTCCGGGCCGCCCCGGCGGCCAGATCAGCAGCGAGCACGCGATGGTGAGCCACGCGTAGCAGAGGATCCTGGTGGTGACCTCCCGCTCCCCCGCCACCACCGGCAGCATCGGCACGCCGGCCGCCGCGTAATCCTCCCTGAACCGCATCGCGAGCGCCCAGGTGTGCGGCGGCGTCCAGAAGAACACGACGCCGAACAGGGCGAACGGCGCCACCGCGAGCCCGCCGGTGACCGCGGTCCAGCCGATGAGCACGGGCATGCAGCCGGCGATCCCGCCCCATACGACGTTCTGCGCACTGCGCCGCTTGAGCAGCAGCGTGTAGCCGAAGATGTAGAACACGCAGGCGAACAGCGCCAGCGCGGCCGACAGCCAGTTCACGAACAGCCACAGCCAGCAGGTGGACGCGGCCACGAGCAGGAGGCCGAAGATCAGCACCTCGCGGGGGGTGACCTGCGCCGTGACCAGCGGGCGGCGCCGCGTCCTGCGCATCTTGGCGTCGATATCGCGGTCGGCATAGCAGTTGAGGGTGTTCGCGCCGCCCGCCGATACCGTGCCCCCGATGAGCGTCGCGGCCACCAGCCGGAGGGGCGGCAGCCCGCCGGAGGCGAGGAACATCGCCGGCAGCGTGGTGATCAGCAGCAGCTCGATGATGCGCGGCTTGGTCAGCGCGACATAGGCGCGCAGTCGGGTCATCAGATCCTCAGGTGGGGTAAGCCGCCGCCCAGGAGCCCGTGCCCTGGCCTCCGACACAGTGTAGTAATGCGTTCCCCGCCCTGGCCGGCCGGGCTCCGGGCCGCCCGGCCGATAGGCTCGTGCATGCAGCGCGGCGAGCGCAGACCACGAGCTGGCATCGGGGACGGACGCACGAGGGAAGAGACGGTGATCTCGCGGTGACGAACCAGCCGCAGGGCGAACTGGAGTGGACCGAAACCGACCGCCGGGCGGTTGACCTGATCCGGGTGCTGGCCATGGACGCGGTCGAGGCGGCGGGGTCGGGGCACCCGGGTACCGCGATGAGCCTCGCGCCCGCCGCCTACCTGCTGTTCCAGCGGATACTCCGGCACGATCCCGCCGACCCGCAGTGGCCGGGAAGGGACAGGTTCGTGCTGTCCTGCGGCCACTCGAGCCTGACCTTGTACCTGCAGCTCTACCTTTCGGGTTACGGCCTGTCCCTCGACGACATCCGCGCGTACCGGAAGTGGGGGAGCCGGACCCCCGGCCACCCGGAGCACGGCCTCACCCCCGGCGTGGAGACCACCACCGGCCCGCTCGGGCAGGGCCTGGCCAACGCGGTGGGGTTCGCCATGGCGGCGCGGCGCGAGCGCGGCCTGTTCGACCCGGACCCGCCGCCCGGGACCAGCCCGTTCGACCACCACGTGTACGTCTTCGTCTCGGACGGTGACATCGAGGAGGGCATCACCCACGAGGCGTCCGCGCTCGCCGGCCACCAGGAGCTCGGCAACCTCACCGTGGTGTACGACGACAACTCCATCTCCATCGAAGACGACACGAACATCGCCAAGTCCGAGGATGTCTGCGCCCGGTACGAGGCGTACGGCTGGCACGTGCAGCGGGTGAGCTGGCGCACCCCCGACGGCTACGTCGAGGACGTCGGCGCGCTGGACCGGGCCCTGCTGGCCGCCCGGGAGCAGACCGCGAAGCCCTCCTTCATCTCGCTGCGGACCATCATCGGCTGGCCGGCGCCGCACAAGCAGAACACCGGCGCCGCGCACGGATCCGCGCTCGGCGCCGAGGAGGTGGCGGCCACCAAGAAGATCCTCGGCTTCGATCCCGCCGTCGCCTTCCCCGCCGAGGACGAGGCTGTCGCCCGGGCCCGCAAGGTGGCCGACCGCGGCAAGCAGGCGCACGCCGAGTGGGACGAGGCGTTCGCCGCCTGGTCCCAGCGCAGCCCCGAGCGCAGGAAGCTGTTCGGCCGGCTGGCCGCGCGCACGCGTCCCGACGGCTGGACCGAAGCGCTGCCCGCGTTCCCCGCCGACCCTAAGGGGATGGCGACGAGAAAGGCATCGGGCGAGGTGCTGAACGCGCTGGCCGGGGTGCTCCCGGAACTGTGGGGAGGCTCCGCCGACCTGGCCGGCAGCAACAACACCACGATGGCTGGCGAGCCCTCCTTCATCCCGGTAGAGCACCAGACCGCAATGTTCCCGGGGAACCCGTTCGGGCGGACACTCCACTTCGGCATCAGGGAACACGCCATGGGCGCGATCTGCAACGGCATCGCGCTGCACGGCGGCACCCGGCCGTACGGCGGCACGTTCCTCGTCTTCAGTGACTACATGCGCCCGGCCGTCAGGCTCGCCGCGCTGATGGGCACGGGCGTCACGTTCGTGTGGACGCACGACTCGATCGGGCTCGGCGAGGACGGCCCCACCCACCAGCCGGTGGAGCACCTGTGGGCGCTGCGCGCCATCCCGGGCCTGGCGGTGGTCCGGCCTGCCGACGCCAACGAGACCGTCATCGCGTGGCGGACCATCCTGGAGCGTGACAAGCCGGCTGGCCTGTGCCTGAGCAGGCAGAACCTGCCCGTGCTCGACCGGTCAGGGGCAGACGGGCTCGCGGCTGCCGAGCTGGCCGCCCGCGGCGGCTACGTTCTCGCCGAGGCGGCAGGCGGCGACCCGGACGTGATCATCATCGCCACCGGCAGCGAGGTGCAGATCGCCCTGGCGGCGCGCGAACTGCTGCAGGGTGAGGGGACCGCCGCCCGCGTCGTGTCGATGCCGTGCGTGGAGTGGTTCGCCGGGCAGGACGAGGGCTACCGGCGGCAGGTGCTGCCGCCGCAGGTCCGCGCGCGCGTGTCCGTCGAAGCCGGGGTGGCGCTCGGCTGGCGCGCATTCACCGGCGATACCGGGGAATCTGTCAGCCTGGAGCATTTCGGTGCCTCGGCGTCAGGACCGACACTGTATAAGGAGTTCGGGTTCACCCCGGAACGGGTAGCCGCCGCCGCGCGCTCCAGTATCGCAAGGACCAACGGCCCGGAAGGACGCAGACCATGACCACGAATCCCGATCCGCTGCAGCAGCTATCCGAAGCCGGGGTCGCGGTCTGGCTCGACGACATCAGCCGCGACAGGCTGCGCACCGGCAACCTCGAGGCCCTGGTCCGCGACATGCACGTGGTGGGGGTGACCTCCAACCCGACGATCTTCGCGCACGCGCTGAGCCAGGGCTCCGCCTACGACGGCCAGATCGCCGACCTGGCCGTGCGCGAGGTCTCGGTCGCGGAGGCCTCGCGGCTCATCCCGGCCTACGACATCCGCTGGGGCTGCGACGTGCTCCGGCCGGTCTACGAGGCGACCGGCCGGGTGGACGGCCGGGTGTCGTTCGAGGTGGACCCCCGGCTCGCCAGGGAGACGGCGAAGACGATCGCGGAGGCCAGGGCGCTGTGGTGGCTGGTGGACAGGCCCAACCTGTACATCAAGATCCCGGCCACCGTCGAGGGGCTGCCCGCGATCACCCAGGCCCTGTCCGAGGGGATCAGCGTGAACGTCACGCTGATCTTCTCGCTGGACCGGTACGAGCAGGTGATCGACGCGTTCATGACCGGGCTCGAGCAGGCCGCCGCGAACGGCCACGACCTGTCGTCGATCGCCTCGGTTGCCTCGTTCTTCGTCAGCCGGGTAGACACCGAGGTGGACAACCGGCTGGACAAGATCGGCACGCCCGACGCGCACGCGCTGCGCGGCAAGGCCGCCATCGCCAACGCCAGGCTGGCCTATCAGCTGTACGAGCAGAAGTTCGGCACGCCGCGGTGGGAGAGCCTGCGGGCGGCCGGCGCGCGGCCGCAGCGGCCGCTGTGGGCCTCGACGAGCACCAAGGATCCCGACTTCGACGACACCATGTACGTGGTCGAGCTGGTGGCCCCGGGCACGGTGAACACGATGCCGGAGGCCACGCTGCGGGCCGTCGCCGATCACGGCCGCCTGCGCGGCAATACCGCGGCGACCGGCTACGACGAGGCCAGGCAGGTCTTCGCCGACCTGGAACGGCTCGGCATCGACTACCACGACGTCGTGACCGTCCTCGAGGAGGAGGGCGTCGCCAAGTTCGCCGCCTCCTGGCACGAGCTGCTCGACACGATCGAGAAGGAAATGAAGTCCCACGGCCCTGGCCGGGGATAAGCGGCGCTGAGCCGCCGGCAGCGGGCTGGGCTGCGGCCGGCACGGGACGGAAGGAGTCGGATGATCACACCGGCAAGCGCGCCTCGGTACCACCTGGGGCCCAACCCGCTCCGGGACGCCCGCGACCGGCGCATCCCCCGGGTGGCCGGCCCGTGCGTGCTCGTCATGTTCGGCGTCACCGGCGACCTGGCGCGCAAGAAGCTGCTGCCCGCCATCTACGACCTGGCCAACAGGGGCCTGCTGCCGCCGGGCTTCTCGCTGGTGGGCTTCGCCCGGCGGGACTGGGAGAACGAGGACTTCGCGCAGCTCACCCACGACGCGGTGAAGCAGCACGCGCGTACCCCCTTCCGGGATGAGGTCTGGCAGCAGGTCTCGGAGGGCGTGCGGTTCGTGCCGGGCGAGTTCGGCGACGACGAGGCGTTCGACCGCCTCGCCGAGACGGTGCGCGAACTCGACGCCGAGCGGGGCACCGGCGGGAACTACGCCTTCTACCTGTCCATCCCGCCCAAGTCCTTCCCCGATGTCGTCGCGCAGCTGAAGCGGTCCGGCCTGTCCGACCCTGGTCCGGGCGGCCCCGGCCTCCAGCCGTGGCGGCGGGTGGTCATCGAGAAGCCGTTCGGGCACGACCTCGAGAGTGCCCGGCAGCTGAACGCCATCCTCGCTGCCGTCTTCCCCCCTGAGGCTGTCTTCAGGATCGACCACTATCTCGGCAAGGAGACGGTGCAGAACATCCTGGCGCTGCGGTTCGCCAACACGCTGTTCGAGCCGATCTGGAACCGCAGCTACGTGGACCACGTGCAGATCACCATGGCCGAGGACATCGGGATCGGCGGCCGGGCCGGCTACTACGACGGCATCGGCGCGGCCCGTGACGTGATCCAGAATCACCTGATACAGCTGCTCGCCCTGACCGCGATGGAAGAGCCGCTGTCCTTCGACGCGGACTCGCTGCGGGCGGAGAAGGAGAAGGCGCTTTCCGCCATCCGGCTGCCGGAGGACCTGGCCGCCGGCACCGCGCGGGGCCAGTACACGGCCGGCTGGCAGGGCGGCATCGAGGTGCCCGGCTTCCTCGAGGAGGAGGGCATCGCCCCCGACTCACGGACCGAGACCTACGCCGCGATCAGGCTCGGCGTGGATACCAGGCGCTGGGCCGGCGTCCCGTTCTTCCTGCGGACCGGCAAGCGGCTGCCGCGCAGGATGACGGAGATCGCGCTGATGTTCCAGCGCGCGCCGCACCTGCCGTTCGCCGCCACGGACACCAAGGAGCTCGGCCAGAACGCCCTGGTGATCCGGGTGCAGCCGGATGAGGGCGTGACTGTCAGGTTCGGCTCCAAGGTGCCCGGCTCGGCGATGGAGGTCCGCGACGTGAACATGGACTTCGCCTACGGCGAGTCCTTCACCGAGTCCAGTCCCGAGGCCTACGAGCGGCTGCTGCTGGACGTGCTCATCGGTGACGCGCCGCTGTTCCCCCGCCAGAAGGAGGTCGAGCTGTCCTGGCAGGTCCTCGACCCGATCGAGGAGTTCTGGGCCGAGCACCTCAAGCCGGAACCGTACCCGGCGGGCTCGTCCGGGCCGCCCAGCGCGGACGCGCTCATGGCGTCCGGCGGGCGCGCCTGGCGCCGGCTGTGACGGGATGGCTGCGGCGATGAGGAGGGCGCGATGACGATCGACCTGACCGAGACCACCACGAGCGCCATCCACGACGCCATGATGCAGGCCCGGCACCGGCTGGGCGGCCCGGCGCTCGGGATGGTGCTCACGCTGATCATCGTCACCGACGAGGCCGGGCAGTACGACGCCATCCGCGCGGCCAGCCAGGCGGCCCGGGAGCATCCCTGCCGGGTGCTCGGCGTGATCACCCGCAACCCGGCTGGCCGATCCCGGCTCGACGCCGAGATCCGGCTAGGCGAGAGCGGCCCCGGCGAGACCCTGCTGCTGCGCATGCACGGCACCCTCGGCCAGCACGCCGACTCCGTCGCCGCCCCGCTGATCCTGCCGGACACCCCGGTCGTCACCTGGTGGCCGGGCCAGGCGCCGGCGATCCCCTCCGCCGACCCGCTGGGCTCGCTCGCTCAGCGCAGGGTCACCGACGCGGCGGCCAGCGACAAGCCGCGCCAGATGCTGACCGCGCTCGCGTCCGGCTACCGGCCGGGCGACACCGATCTGTCCTGGACCCGGGCGACATCCTGGCGGTCGCTGCTGGCGGCCACGCTGGACCAGCCGTACGGCGAGATGACCGGCGGCACGGTCAGCGCGGAACAGCACAATCCCAGCGCCGACCTCATCGCCACCTGGCTCGCGGGCCGGCTCGGGATCCCGGTGGCGCGGGAGGTGTCGGGCGGGCCCGGGATCACCGAGGTGAGCTTCGTCACAGCCGCCGGCGACATCACGCTGTCGCGGCCGGACGGCCGCACCGCCACGCTGAGCAAGCCGGGCCAGCCCGATCGCCGGGTGGCGCTGCACCGCAGGGAGACGGCGGAACTGCTCGCGGAGGAGCTGCGCAGGCTCGACCCGGACGAGGTCTACGCGGAGGCCCTCGCCAGGTTTGCCATTTACCCGATCGACGCAGGTGCCGTGCGAGCGGGAGATACCGCGTGACCGCACCCGAGGTGATCGTCCACCGCGATGCCCCGCTGCTGGCCAAGGCGGTCGCCGCCCGGCTGGTCATCCGGCTCGTGGACGCCGCCGCGGCCCGCGGTTCCGCCTCGGTCGTCCTGACCGGCGGCGGGATCGGCACCGCGGTGCTGGAGGAGCTGTCCGCCGCGCCCGCCGCCGACGCGGTCGACTGGCGGCACCTGGACGTCTGGTGGGGGGACGAGCGGTTCCTGCCGTCCGGCGACCCGGAACGGAACGAGACGGGGGCACGCGAAGCACTGCTCAGCAAGGTGGACGCCGACCCGGACCGGGTGCATCCCATGCCCGGGCCGGACGGCCCCGACGGGGATGACCCCGAGGCGGCAGCGGCCCGCTACGCGTCCTGGCTCGCCGCGGCGGCGCGTCCCGAGGACCACGGCCAGGTGCCCTCGTTCGATGTCCTGCTGCTCGGTATGGGCCCGGAGGGGCACGTGGCCTCGCTCTTCCCGGGCATGCCCGCCCTGTATGACGACCGGCCGGTGGTCGCCGTCCGCGGCTCGCCGAAGCCCCCGCCCACCAGGCTGACGCTGACGCTTCCCGCTATCCGCGCGGCGCGCGAAGTCTGGCTGATCGCAGCCGGCGAGGAAAAGGCCGGCGCGGTCGAGCTCGCGCTGTCCGGCGCGGGTCCGGTCCAGGTACCCGCCGCGGCCGCCCGGGGCAGGCAGCGGACCCTGTTCCTGCTCGACAGGCCGGCCGCCGGGCGGCTGCCGCCAGACCTGGTCGGACCGCGGCTGTAAAGCGGCGGCGCTGCCGGACTCAGGCCGGGCCGCCGCCGGGCCGCGGCGGGGAACCGCCGGGCCGGTGGTCCCTGCCGTGATGATGCCGCAGGGCCAGCCGCAGCCACACGAAAAGGAGGATGACCGCGGGCACGACCAGCCCCGATCCGCCGCGGGCCGCCCCGGCCACCATGAACCAGAAGATGACGAACGGCAGGAAGGGAATGAAAACCAGCCCGCGATCCGGCGGCCTGAGCTGGCCCGGCCCCGGGGCCGCCAGTCCGGGCACGGGGTGCCGGGGCTGGATGCCCGTTCCCACGCTCGCGCCGGCGGGCAGGTCACGGGTGAGCTCGCGGAGCTGAGCCCATGTCCTGGCCGCATAGGCCGCGCTCGTTCGCTCGTCGAACTCGCCGAGGTCGAGCCGGCCTTCCGTATAGGCCTCGCGCAGGATCTCGACAACGCCCTCCCGATCGGAGTCGGATGCCCGGATAGCGCCGTCATACCCCACGGTCAGGCCTCCCTGAGCCTTTGCATTGCCTCTAGTCGATAGTACCCGTGTCCCGACATAAGGACCGTGGCAGCGGGCCCGTCTTGGCTAGGATCACGCCGTGCCCCCGGTATCGCCTGGCAGGAGCCCTCATCGTGACCACCTGGTTGTCTGCGGCGACGACGCCCTGGCGGCGAGGACCGTCGAGGAGCTGACCACCAGGTACGGCCAGTACGTGACGGTGATCCTGCCGTCCGTGCAGCGCAATCACGGCCCGCACATCGCGAGGCTGCCCGGCGTCCGGGTGATCGAGCGCGACGAGCTCAGCGCCGACGCGTTCCGCGACGCGCACGTCCCGTCGGCCCGTGCCCTGGCCCTGCTCAGGCAGGATGACCTGGGCAACTTCCACGCCGCGCTGCGCGCCGCGGAGCTCAACCCGGCGCTCAGGGTCGTCGTGGCGATCTTCAACACGCGCCTGGGCGAGCGGGTCCGCTCCTTCTTCACCGACTGCGCGGTCCTGTCCGGATCCGCGATGTCCGCGCCCTCGTTCGCCGCCGCGGCGCTGGGCCAGCCCGCGCCGAGTCACATCCGGCTGTCCGGCCGCACCCTGTACGTGCGCAGGAGCGCCGATGTGGATCCCGGTTCCGTTGTCTGCGGGCTCGCCGATACCGCGGGCCGGGGCGCGCCGCGGCTGCTGCCCGCCGACTCGGCCAGCGCCGACCTCGTGCTCGCGTTCGCTTCGGGGAAGTCCGCTGATCCGCTCGCCCCGCCCAGGAACCCGCTGCGCGCCGCCGCCGGGATGCTGCGCAGGCTCCTCTGGCATAAGTTCGGCGTCGCATTCGCGGTGCTGCTCACCGTCCTGGTCATCGGCTTCGCGCTGCTTGCCACCGCCGCGGGCTACTCGGTGACCAACGCGCTCTACCTCACGGTCCTGGACGCGGCCGGCGCGGCCGTGACCAATCCCCGTCTCGCCGGGCCGGAGAAGGTCGCCCAGTTCCTGCTCACGTTCGACGGCTTGGCGTTCCTGCCGGTGGTCACCGCGGCCATAGTCGGCGCGCGGCTCACCGGCTCGCTGCGGGCCAGTCCCCGTCCGGTCAGCGATCACGTCGTGGTCGTCGGGCTCGGCAACGTCGGTACCCGCATCGCCGGCCAGCTGCACGACCTGGGCGTCAACGTCGTGTGCGTGGACAAGAACGAGAACGCGCCGGGGACGACGCTCGCGCGGGAGCTCGGCATGACGCTGATCACCGGTGACGCGCGCCAGGAGGACACGCTGCGGACCGCCGGCATCGAGACCTGCCAGGCGCTGGTGTCGGTGACGAGCAGCGACATCGTCAACCTGGAGACCGCGCTGCATGCCCGCGCGCTGCGCGACGACCTGCGCATCGTGCTGCGCCTCGTTGACGACGACCTGGCCGAGCGGGTGCAGAAGGCGATCGGCAACTCGATCTCGCGCAGCGTGCCCTACCTGGCCGCGCCCGCCTTCGCGGTGGCCATGCTCGAGCACCAGGTGCTGCGGACCATACCGGTGGGACGTCACGTGCTCCTGGTCGCGGAGGTTCAGCTCAGCCCCGGCGCGGAACTTGCCGGGCACCAGGTGCGGGAGGTGCACAAGGCGGGCGAGGCCCGGGTGATCGCGCTGCAGCGCAAGGGGGCGGCGGGTACCGACTGGTCACCTCCGGACGAGTACCGGCTGGCGCCCCAAGACCGGCTGTTCGTGCTCGCCACCCGGGCGGGACTCGGGCGCGTGCTGGCCCGGAGCAGGCCCTGCGGGAGGGCGAGTCGCCCGGTCCGTCCGTCTCGTCCTGAAAGTGCCCGAATCTCCCTAATCACTAAGGGCGTAGGTCTCGCCGCAAGCACATTGGCGGCGTTACGCTCAGGGCAGATCTTTCCCGTGGTTCTTATGAGCCACCCGTGCAAGTAGTAAAGGCAAGTAACAAAGGAAGGTACCTCACTCGGGAGGAATCACCTTGAGCATCAATGACGATCGCACCACCGCGGTATCGCCCTCCCCCATCGCCGACCCGGCACCGCTCGGCCTCGCCGCATTCGCCCTCACCACGTTCCTGCTGTCCGCGGCGAACGCCGGCTGGATGACGCACGCGACGGGTAATTCCTGGCTCGGCTATGCGTTCGCTTACGGAGGCCTGGCGCAACTCCTCGCCGGCATGTGGGAGTTCCGCAACAGGAACGTCTTCGGCGCGACCGCGTTCTCCAGCTATGGCGGGTTCTGGCTCGGCCTCGGCCTGTGGGTGGAACTCGTGGCTCCCAAGGCCCCGTCGCCCGCGGCGGCAAACCACGACCTGGGCTGGATCCTGCTGGCCTTCGCCATCTTCAACACCTACATGCTGATCAACAGCATGGCCGTGAACGCCGCCGTGTTCGGGGTGTTCCTCACCCTGGAGGGGACCGAGGTCCTCCTGTTCGCCGGGTTCTTCGCGGGCAACGCGAACATCGTCAAGGCGGGCGGGTACGTCGGTGTGCTCACGGCGCTGGTGGCCTGGTACACATCCTCGGCAGGCGTGATGAACGGCCTGCGCGGCAGGGTCGTGTTCCCGGTGGGCAAGCCCTTCCTCCGCTGACCGGTTACGCCCGCAGGCGCGGGTGGCCCAGGGGACCTGGCGGGTTCCCTGGCCACCCGCGTCTACGCTCTGGGGGTGGACCTTCAGGAAAAGCACATGCTGGACTCCGAGCGGCTGGCCGGGCAGTTCGCACAGGTGAAGGCCAGAACAGGGCCCTGGCGCTCGATCATCGCCCTCGTCCTGGCGATCGCCGCCGCGATCGTCAACTACAACCAGGGCTTGTCAAGCCTGCACGAGCCGGGCCATAGCACCGCCAAGCTCATCACCGTGATCACCGCAGGGGCGTTCTGCGTCTTCGCCGCCAGCGCGACGCTGGGCCTGTCCGGCAAGGCCAAGAACGCGCTGCAGCCACGGGTAGGAGCGGCGCACGCCGCCGTCGTCCGTTACGCGCTCCTGCTGATCGGCAGCCTCATCACCCTCATCGTGACGCTGCAGCTGTTCAAGATCCCGATCGGCCAGCTGGTGCTCGGCGGCGCGATCACCGGGATCCTGCTCGGCATCGCGGCGCAGCAGACGCTGGCCAACCTGTTCGCCGGCATCGTCCTGCTGCTGTCCAGGCCGTTCAGCGTCGGCCAGCGGATCCGGGTGCGGTCGGGCGCGATGGGCGGTCAGATGGACGGCACCGTCACCGAGATAGGCATCACCTATGTACGCCTGGATACCGGCGAGGGGGTGCTGGCGCTACCCAACTCGCAGGTGCTGGCGGCCGCGGTAGGCCCGCTCCCCGGCGAGCCTCCGGACCGGCCAGTGCCCGCCTAGCCCCGGTTCCTCGTTGTCTCGAATCCGGCGAGGACATGACCGGGGATACGGCCGCGATCACTGACCTCGAGGCCGGTCTTCTTGGCCCACGCGCGGATCTCGGCGCTCCGCTGGCGGTTGGCGGACGTCCGGCGCCTCCGCTTGGTTCCCCGCATCGCCGCCTTGCGCGCGTGCTCCGCGAACTTTCCTACCGCCTGAGCGAGCCTCTCGCTGTGCTTGGCACATAGGTCAATCTCGTACTCCTGGCCATCGATGCCAAAGGTAACGCTCCGCTGCTGCCCGTCAGGAATCTCTTTATCGTCGTAGTCGCACGCGTATGTGACAGAAACTCTCTGTGCCACTTGCGGCCCCCCTTCTCTTCCGGCAAATATATCCCGCGCAGCGCTGCATAACCGTGTCTGTGCTGGCAGCTACCCTCGCTGGCACTGCGGCGGGCCGCAGCGGCAGCCATTCAGCTATGGCTTCCCGAGAGGCCCTGGGGGTAAACCACAGGAAGGGCGCGCAGAGAAAGAAGGAGTGGCCGGTGCGGTGGTCGCCTCCTCGGCGATGGGCGCGACGCGGCTCCAGCCGAACGGTATTCCGCGAAGGCAACAGATGCGGCCCGGGGCACTCAGCCGCACCGGCCGATAGTCAGGAACGGCCGCGGGAGTGACCGTATTCCCGCTGCCGGGACCTGTCGCCCGGACCCGGGCGGTAGCCGGGCTCCGGCGGGCCCTCATGGTCAGGGTGATGGTCATCGGGCGCCGGATAAGGGCTCGCGTGATCGACGTCGGCGGGATCGGACTCATACCCGGCGTGCTCATAGCGGGAGCGGTGACTGCCCTCGCCACGGTAACCCCCGGCCGGCGGGGCAGCCGGGAAGGTGTCGGTGGGCGGGCCGGGCAGGTAGCCCTGCTCGGCCTCCCCGTGGTACCCGAGATCCAGCGGGTCGGCCTCGTCGCGGTAGCCGGGATCCGGCGGATGGGCCTCGTCGTCGTAGCCACCGCCCAGCGGCCCGGCCTCGTCGCGGTAACCGCCCGGCGGCCCGGCGTCGTCCTGGTACCCGCCGCCCGGCGGCCCGGCCCAGAATCCATCCTCCGGCTGCGCGCCGGGGTAGTCGCCGCCCGGCTCGCCCTCGTGCCAGCGCCCCACGTGCAGCGGTCCCGTCGGCGGCCTGGGAGGCTCCCGGCGGCCGAAGAACCGCGCCCGCGCAGGCGCGGCGGGCCGCTCCGGGTAGGCGTCAGCCGGGGCGCCGTAGCCCGCTGCGGCCGGGACGTCGCGGTAGCCAGCCGGCGGCACGTCCTGGTAATCGCCGGCCGGCGGCGGTTCCTCGTACCCGGGCTGGTCGTACCCGGGCTGGTCGTATCCCGGGTGGTCGTACCCGGGCTGGTCGTACCCGGGCTGGTCGTACCCGGGCTGGTCGTACCCGGGCTGGTCGTGGTCATCCTCCGGGGCGCCGTGGCTGCCCGGTGCCTCCTCGTAGCGCTCGCGCGGCTCGCCATAGCTCCAGCCGGGTACGGGAGCCTGATTCCGGCGGCGGCCGCCAGGCGGCATCTCCTCGTGGTCACGCGACGACGGCTGGTAGTCATCACGGGCCTGACCCGCAACGGAAGCCGGCATCCCGGCCGGGCCCATCGCGGCTGTCGGCGGACCGGGATCAGCTACCTGCTGCCCCGGGCCGGCGGCCCGCGGCCCGGGCCCGGCGGCACCGGGAGGACCTTCGGTGAGCGCCTCGACCATCCGGGGCAGTTCCGGAATGGGCAGCCGGAACGTACCTGTGCAGGTATCCCCCTGCCACATGCTGAACACGGCAACCCCTGTGTCCGCGTACCAGCTGACCCTCATGGTCCGAGAGTTTCCGCGCACGTCAAAGAAAACCTCGCCGAGACGGGGCAAAGGGGCTGCGTCCGACGCAGACATGGTGCCCATGGTGACCCGAACCAGGGAGCTTGTCTAGTTGATCGCCGGACACCGGTCCGCCATCGGACAGGCGGACCACAGCGTTAAATAACATCGGCCAGGCGAATTTGCCACCCCGGCTGCGCGCGGCCAGTGCCGGATGGCATGATTATGCGCCGGAGCACAGGTGCAGGTCGTGCCGCGTGCCGGGCGGCGGTACGCATCTCTCGCCGCTGCGACGGCGGGCATGATACCCTCCCGCAGGCCCAGGTCAGCGCGAGCGGGAACACTGCGGCGGTACGGCACGTTGCACAATATGCGACGGGGCTAATGCCGCAAAGCACGCGAGGATTCGTGTGTCCACGAGCCGAGCGCTCCGAGGAGCGACGAGGACCCACTGAACTATATTGAGGTGATTGAATCATGTCTGAGGCACGCCGGCATGCAGCTGTCCTCCCCCGGCCCAACTGGGGATGGCAGGATGCGGCCGCATGCCGCGGCGAGGATCTCCTCCTGTTCTTCGGACCGGACGGGGAGCGCCAGCCTGAGCGGGAGCTGCGTGAGCGCAAGGCCAAGGCCATCTGCGCGAGCTGCCCGGTCCGCGGCGAATGCCTCAACTACGCGGTTTCCCGGCCGGAGAAGTACGGCACCTGGGGGGGCCTGAACGAGGACGAGCGGTCCTCCGAGCGCCGCCGCCGGATGCGCCGGGCAAACGCCGCCTGAGGCTAGCAAGGTTAACAAGACAGCTAAGAAGGCAGTGGCCCGCGCCGTTGTGCGCGGGCCAAAGAACCCTTTTTCATCCTTGGCGGCGGCTGCATACCCGGCGACATGTATGGGATGGAAAAGGGTTCTTAGCATGCGTCCAGCAGCTCCAGGACGTCAGAGTCGGTGAGCTGGCCGAATGAGACGTACCACTCGCCGACGGCCCGGAACGCCTCCGGCAGCACCAGCGCGACCACGGCGTCTGCCTCGCGCAGCATCGCCGACGCCGATGAAGGCGCCGCTACCGGGACGGCCAGCACCGTCCGCCCCACCGACCTGCTCCGCAGCGATCGCAGGGCGGCCCTCGCCGTGACCCCGGTCGCCAGGCCGTCGTCCACCAGGATCACCGTCCGGCCGGCCACGTCGGGCAGCGGCCGGCCGCCGCGGTACACCTGCACCCGCCTGTCCAGCTCGGCGCGCTCGCGCGCGACCACGGGGTCGAGAGCGGGACGGCTGAGCCGGAGCCTGACCAGCAGCTCATCGTCATAGACCGGGTCGCCGCCCTCAGCGACGGCGCCCACGCCGAGCTCCGGCTGGTTCGGGTAGCCGATCTTCCTGGTGACCAGGACATCGAGCGGTGCGGCCAGCGCGTCGGCCACCTCGCGGGCGACTGCCACGCCGCCCCGGGGCAGGGCGAGCACGAGCGGCGCGGTCCCGGTTTCGCCGCGGGACGGGCCTGTCATCGCGCGGCGGAGCCGCGCCGCGAGCAGCCGGCCCGCCGCCCGGCGGTCGGCGAACAGCGGCGCGGTGGCCACAGGCAGGTTCGCGAACAACTGGCTCATCCGTCGGCTCGAAACCACGTCTCCTGGTTGGCCCCTACCCCGGGTAGACCGCCTGCACTCACCCCGGAGCCGGCGCCGTCGGGGCAGAATGGCAGCATGATCTGCGTTCCGTGCAGGCAGCGCCAGCATGAGGACTGCCCGGGCGGCACCTGGTGCGACTGCCAGCACCAGCAGCCGCAGCAGCCGCCCGAGCCGGAACTGGGCTGGATCCGACAGGGCTGACCGGGCTAAACAGGGCTGACCGGGCTAATTCGCGGCCTTCGGGCGGAATAGACCGCGCACCACACGTGGTTGCCACCAGCGTGAAGCCTCTCCAGGGCCAGTCCGGCGTGCGCGCGAGCATGCCACAATTGCCCTGGACATTCCCGGTAGCGGCATGTGATCCTCCCTATATGGCCATCGCGGATCCCCTCCTCGTGGGGCGCAGGCACATAGACCTGCAGCGCGTCCGCAGCGCCATTTGTCGCCGGTTCGGTTGATCCCCCCGCCCGCAGGTATGCCGGGCGCGCGCGGCGATCCGCCCAGGCCCGGCACCGCAGTCCCCGTGTGCCACGGCTGAGCAGGGCGGCCCTGGCCGTGCGCGTCCCCGAACCGGAAGGACGCGCAGCATGACAGCAAGTACCCACGAAGCCCCGGCGAGGCCGCGGGACCGCGGGCCCGGCGCCGGCCAGCAGAAACGGCGTGCCCGCGGTGAGGGGCAGTGGGCGCTCGGCTACCGCGAGCCGCTGAACAAGAACGAGGAAACCAAGAAGAACGACGACGGGCTGAACGTCCGCCAGCGCATCATCGACATCTACTCCAGGTACGGCTTCGATTCCATCGACCCGGCCGACCTGCGCGGCAGGTTCCGCTGGTACGGGCTCTACACCCAGCGCAAGCCCGGCATCGACGGCGGCAAGACCGCGGTGCTTGAGCCCGAGGAACTCGACGATCGCTACTTCATGCTGCGGATCCGGATCGACGGCGGCCAGCTCGACGAGAGCCAGCTGCGGGTGATCGGCGAGGTGTCACGCAGGTACGCCCGCGACACCGCCGACATCACCGACCGGCAGAACGTCCAGCTGCACTGGGTGCAGATCGAGGACGTCCCGGCCATCTGGGAAGCCCTGGAGAGCGTCGGGCTGTCCACCACGGAGGCGTGCGGCGACACCCCCCGGGTCATGCTCGGCTGCCCGGTCGCGGGCATCGACGCCGGCGAGATCATCGACGCCACGCCGGAGATCCACCAGACCAGCGACCGCTACCTGGGCGACCCCGCCTTCTCCAACCTGCCCCGCAAGTTCAAGACGGCGATGAGCGGGTGCTCGGCCCAGTGCACCGTGCACGAGATCAACGATGTCGCGTTCGTCGGCGTGCCGGGCCCGGACGGCGAGCCCGGCTACGACCTGTGGGTCGGCGGCGGGCTGTCCACCAACCCGAAGATCGGGGTGCGCCTCGGCGCCTTCGTCCCGCCCGGCCAGGTAGCCGACGTCTGGGCCGGGGTGGTCTCGGTGTTCCGGGACTACGGGTACCGGCGGCTGCGGCACAGGGCCCGGCTGAAGTTCCTGCTGGCCGACTGGGGCGCCGCGAAGTTCCGCGAGGTGCTGGAGAAGGAGTACCTGGGCTACGCCCTCCAGGACGGCCCGGCGCCGGGCCAGCCGAGCGGGGGCACGCGTGACCATGTCGGCGTGCGCCGCCAGCGTGACGGGCGTTACTACGTGGGCTTCGCGCCCCGGGTGGGCCGGGTGTCCGGCAGCCAGCTCGGCGTGATCGCTGACCTCGCCGGCCGGTACGGCAGCGGCCGGGTGCGGACCACGACCGAGCAGAAGATGATCATCCTGGACGTGCCCGGCGACCGCACCGCTGAGCTGTCCGCCGAGCTGGAGACGGCAGGCCTGCAGGTCACCCCCAGCGTGTTCCGGCGGCACACGATGGCCTGCACCGGGATCGAGTTCTGCAAGCTGGCCATCGTCGAGACCAAGGGCCGGGCGGCGGGCCTGATCGACGAGATGGAGCGCCGGCTGCCCGGCTTCCCGGTGCCGGTGACCATCAACGTCAACGGCTGCCCCAACTCCTGCGCCCGGATCCAGACCGCTGACATCGGCCTCAAGGGGTCGCTGGTCACCGACGCCGAGGGACGCCAGGTGGAGGGCTTCCAGATTCACCTGGGCGGCGCCCTGAACGGTGGTGACGGCTCCGGCTCAGGTTTCGGCCGCAAGGTCCGCGGGCTCAAGACCACGGCCGAGCAGCTGCCCGACTACGTGGAGCGGGTGCTGCGCAGGTTCGCGGCGGACAGGAATCCGGACGAGACGTTCGCCGCGTGGGCCGGCCGGGCCAGTGAAACCGACATCTCATGACAGAGCGCGCCGTGCCCTTCTACTGCCCCTACTGCGGTGAGGAGGATCTGCATCCCGACACCCAGGAAGCTCACTGGCAATGTCGCAGCTGCACAAGGTCTTTCCGGCTAAGCTTCGCAGGGATCGGAGTTCTCCCCGTGACGTCCGTGACCACCGGTGCCAGAAGGGATGACGGCGGATGGAGCAGCTAGGCATGGAGCAGCTGGCCGCGCAGGCAGCAGAGGCCCTTGCCGATGCCACCGCCGAGGAGATCGTCCAGTGGGCGGCGGACACGTTCGACGACCGGCTGTGCCTGACGTCGTCGATGACCGACGCGGTGATCATCCACCTCGCCTCGCTCGTCCAGCCGGGCATCGACGTGATCTTCCTTGACACCGGCTACCACTTCGCCGAGACCATCGGCACCCGGGACGCGGTCGCGGTCGTCTACCCGGTCAACGTGGTGAACGTCACGCCCGAGCGGACCGTGGCCCAGCAGGACGCCGAGTTCGGCGAACGGCTGTACGCCCGCGACCCCGACTTCTGCTGCAGCATGCGCAAGGTCCAGCCGCTGGAGCGCACGCTGCAGCAGTACGACGCGTGGATCACCGGCGTCCGCAGGGACGAGACGCCCAGCCGCCGGCACGCGAAGGCCGTGGAGTGGGACGCGAAGCGCCAGATGGTCAAAGTGAACCCGATCGTCAGCTGGACCCAGGACCAGGTCGATGAGTACATCGCCACGCACGGTATCCTGGTGAACCCGCTGGTCTCCGACGGATACCCGTCGATCGGCTGCGCCACGTGCACGCTCCGGATCGAGCCCGGCGCTGCCCCCCGCAGCGGCCGCTGGGCGGGCACGGGTAAGAGCGAGTGCGGCATCCACGACTGAGCCTTTTCCATCCGCCCGTCCCGTGCCCGCAGCATGCGGGCCGGCTTGGTGAGGATGGCAAAGGCTCAGCAACCAGGCCTGCTCCCGCCGGCGTCCCTCGTCGGTGGAAGATTGGTGTTCACCGGTGAACACCAAAGCGCCATCGATCATGGCCAGCCCGCCGCCGGCGCGGCCGCCGTCGGCGCGGCCGGACTCCGCGGGCCTTCCGCCGCTGGTGGCCGTGGCGCATGGCAGCCGCGATCCGCGGGCGGCCGCGACGGTCGAGGAACTGCTGCAGGGCGTCCGCCGGCGCGCCGCCGCCCGCGGCCTGGCGGGCCTCTCGGTCAGCGCCGCGTTCCTCGGGCACGCCGCTCCGTCGCCCGGGCAGGTGCTCGGCGCGCTGCCCGGCGGCCCGGTCGTCGTGCTGCCGCTGCTGCTGACCGAGGCCTACCACAGCAAGACCGACATCCCCGCCGTGCTGCGGGCGGCATCCCGCCGGCACGACGGCCGCCTGGAGATCCGCTACGGGGACACGCTCGGGCCGCATCCGCTGCTGATCACCGCGCTGGAGCGCCGGCTGGCCGAGGCGGGCGTGCCCGCGGGCGATCGGAGCACCTCGGTCGTCCTGGCCGCCGCCGGGTCCAGCGACCCGGCCGCGTCCGCCGCCGTCACCCGCCTGGCCGCCCGCTGGCAGGCGCTGCGCGGCTGGCGCGACGTGGTCCCTGCCTACGCGAGCGCGGCCGAGCCCGCGCCGGCCGAGGCGGTGGCCGCCCTGCTGGCCGGCGGCGCGCGCCGCGTCGTGGTGGCCAGCTACCTGCTCGCCCCCGGCAGGTTCGCGGGCCAGATCCGCGCCGACGCCCTCGCTGCCGGAGCCGCCGCGGTCTCCGCGCCCCTCGGTGCCGCGCCCGAGCTGGCGGGCATCGTGCTCAGCCGGTACGCGGCAGCCCGCGCGGGGCAGACCGCCATGGCAGCGGCCGGATAGCCTGAAAGTGTTATTCAAAACCCCCGAGTACGAACATTCGCTTCAAAATCGCCAGCTGGTTTTGAATAATACTTCTCATGACCGGACCGCACGTCACGCACGAGGTGCTCAACCAGCCACCGCCGCTCACCGGGCACGACGTGGCCGCCGACCCGGCGCTGCTCGAGGCCCTGGACCGTGAGGGCGGCGGCGCCGTGGCGGCCGAGCTGCACGAACTCGGCATCCTCGCCGGGTCCGAGCAGACCCAGGAGCAGGCCAGGCTCGCCAACGAGTACGTGCCGAAGCTCCGGACGCACGACCGGTACGGCCACAGGATCGACGAGGTCGATTTCCACCCGGCCTGGCACGCCCTGATGTCGGTGGCCATCTCGCATGGCCTGCACGCCGCCCCCTGGGCGTCAGGCGACCCCGGCGCGCACCTGGCCCGCGCGGCGAAGTTCTACGTGTGGGCCCAGGCCGAGGCCGGCCACAGCTGCCCGGTCTCGATGACCTACGCGGCGGTGCCCGCGCTGCGGCACGCGCCCGGGCTGGCCCGGCAGTTCGAGCCGCTGCTGGCCTCCCGGTCCTACGACCCGGGGCTGCGCGCGCCGCTCACCAAGGCAGGCCTGCTGTCCGGCATGGCCATGACGGAGAAGCAGGGCGGCTCGGACGTGCGGGCCGGGACCACGCGGGCCGAGCCAGCGCCGTCGGCGGGCGACGGCGCGCACGCGCTCACCGGGCACAAGTGGTTCAACTCGGCGCCGATGTGCGACGTGTTCCTCGTCCTCGCCCAGGGCCCGGGCGGGCTGACCTGCTTCCTGCTCCCCCGGGTGCTGCCGGACGGCAGCCGCAACGCGATGCGCATCCAGCGGCTCAAGGACAAGCTCGGCAACAGGTCCAACGCGTCCGCCGAGGTCGAGTACGACGGGGCGGTCGCCTGGCAGGTCGGCGAGCCCGGCCGCGGGGTCCGGACCATCATCGACATGGTTACGGCGACCCGGCTTGACTGCGTGCTCGGCAGCGCCGCGGCCATGCGCCACGCCACCGTGGCGGCCGTGCACCACTGCGCGCACCGGCAGACGTTCGGGAAAAATCTCATTGATCATCCGCTGATGACCTGCGTTCTCGCCGATCTCGCGGTCGAATCCGAGGCGGCGACCGCGCTGGCGATCCGGCTGGCAGGCGCGGCGCAGCGGGCCACCGGCGGCGATGACGGCGAGGCCGCGCTGCTGCGGGTCGCGCTGCCCGCCGCCAAGTACTGGGTGTGCAAGCGGGCCGTCGGGCACGCCGCCGAGGCGATGGAATGCCACGGCGGCAACGGCTACGTAGAGGAATCCGGGCTGCCCGGGATGTACCGCGAAGTGCCCCTGAACTCCATCTGGGAAGGCTCTGGCAACGTGACCGCGCTGGACGTGCTGCGCGCGCTGCGGCGCTCGCCCGGCTCGGCGGACGCGCTGCTGGCCGAGCTCGACCTGGCGGCAGGCGGCGACAAGCGGCTGGACGAGGCGACCGCGGAGCTGCGCCGGATGCTGGCCGGCCTGGCCAGCCTGGCGGCGACGCCGGGGGCGGCGGCCGGCGCCGCCGCGGAGTACCAGGCCCGGCGGCTGGCCGGCCTGATCGGGTCGCTGCTGCAGGGCGCGCTGCTCGTCCGGCACGCGCCGCCGGCCGTGGCCGATGCCTTCTGCGCCTCCCGGCTCGGGTCGGCCAGCGCGGGCGGTCCCGGCTACGCGTTCGGCACGCTGCCGGACGGCCTGGAGCTGGCGCCCGTGATCGATCGCGCCCGGGTAAGCGTTTCCGGCTGACGGCCGGCGGCAAGTTTCTTAAACTGACCACCCACCGTACGCTGGGGCACGGCTGTGCACCGGGGCACGGCCGGGTGAGGGAGCTGAATGCGCGTCTGGCCTGGGAGCCCGTATCCGCTCGGCGCGACGTGGGACGGTACGGGCACCAACTTCGCCCTGTTCTCCCGGGTGGCCGAGCGGGTGGAGCTGTGCCTGTTCGGCGGGGACGGCCCCGCCAGGTCCGCCCCGGAGACGCGGGTCGGGCTGACCGAGGCTGACGGATTCGTCTGGCATGGCTACCTGCCTGACGTCAGGCCCGGCCAGCGCTACGGCTACCGGGTGCACGGTCCCTGGGAGCCCGCAAGCGGGAACCGGTGCAACCCGGCCAAGCTGCTGCTCGACCCGTACGGCAAGGCGGTCGAGGGTGAGGTCCGGTTCGCCCAGGCGGTGTTCGGCCACCGGCCGGATGACCCGTCGGCGCGCAGCACGACCGACAGCGCCCGGTTCGTGCCGCGCAGCGTCGTCATCGACGCCGGGTTCGACTGGGGCGAGGACCGGCCGCCCCGGACGCCGCACGCCGACACCGTCATCTACGAGGCGCACGTCCGCGGCCTGACCATCCGGCACCCGGGGATCCCGGCCGCCCTACGCGGCAGCTACGCCGCGGCCGGGCACCCGGCGGTCATCGAGCACCTGCAGCGACTCGGGGTAACCGCCGTGGAGCTGCTGCCGGTGCACCAGAGCGCGCCAGAGCCGGCGCTGGCCGGGCGCGGCCTGACCAACTACTGGGGCTACAACTCGATCGGGTTCCTCGCCCCGCACAACCGCTACTCGTCGGCCCGGGAGCGCGGCGGGCAGGTCCGCGAGTTCAAGGCCATGGTGCGCGCGCTGCACGCGGCCGGCCTCGAGGTGATCCTCGACGTCGTGTACAACCACACCGCCGAGGCCGACGAGTCGGGCCCGACGCTGTGCTTCCGCGGCATCGACAACGCGGCCTACTACCGGCTGCGCCCCGACGACCTCAGCCGGTACGCGGACGACACCGGCTGCGGCAACAGCGTGAACGTGCGGCACCCGCGCGCGCTCCAGCTGATCATGGACTCGCTGCGGTACTGGGTGCTCGACATGCACGTGGACGGCTTCCGCTTCGACCTCGCACCGGCGCTGGGGCGCGAGCGGGACGACGTGGACATGTGCGCGGCGTTCTTCCGGATGGTGCTGCAGGATCCGGTGGTATCGCAGGTGAAGCTCATCGCCGAGCCGTGGGACATCGGTCCCGGCGGGTACCAGCAGGGAAACTTCCCCTGGCCGTGGTCGGAGTGGAACGGGAAGTTCTCCGGCGCTGTCCGTGACTTCTGGCGCGGCCGGCCGGGTCGCTGCCCGACCTCGCGTCCCGGCTGGCCGGGTCGAGCGAGATGTTCGAGGCCAGCGGCCGGCGTCCCGCCGCGTCGGTCAACTACGTCACCACCCACGACGGCTTCACGCTGCACGACCTGGTCAGCTACGACCGCAAGCACAACGAGGCCAACGGCGAGTACAACCGGGACGGCAGCAACGACAACAGGTCGTGGAACTGCGGGGCCGAGGGACCGTCCGCCGATCCGGAGATCGCCGCGCTGCGGGCCAGGCAGAAGCGCAACTTCCTGGTCACCCTGTTCTGCTCGCTGGGGATCCCGATGCTGCTGGCCGGCGACGAGCTCGGCCGCACCCAGGGCGGCAACAACAACGCCTACTGCCAGGACAACGAGATCTCGTGGCTGGACTGGGAGGGGGCCCGCCGCGACCCGGAGCTGCTGGAGTTCGCGGCGGCCGCCGCTGCCCTGCGCCGCCGGCATCGCGTGTTCCGCCGCCGCACGTTCTTCACCGGCCGGCCGCCTGCCTGGCGTCCCGGCGGGCTCCCGGACATCGTCTGGCTCACGCCGTCAGGGCAGGAGATGGACTGGAGCTCCCCGGGCGGCGACTGCCTCGCCGTCTTCCTGAACGGCGATGCCGCCGGCGAGCAGGAGCGGGGCGCCGCCGCCGCCGGAGGCGCTGCCGGCGCGCCCGGCGCCGCCGCCGAGCCGGACCCCGGGAGAGCCGATGACAGCTTCCTGCTGCTGTTCAACGGCAGCGGCGAGCCGGTTACCTTCTCGCTGCCGGACGCGCGGTTCGGGGCAGGCTGGGAGGTCGTGCTGGACACGGCGCACCCCCCCGGCGGGACGGTCGCGCTCGGCCCGAGCGCCAAGACCGAGGTCACCGGCCGGGCGGTGCTGGTACTGCGGGCCGCCGGGCCGCCGCGACCCTGACTGGCGCTGCGGCCGCGGGCCGCCCCGGGCCGCGGGGCCGCGGGGCAGCCCCGGGGTAACCCTCAGGCCTGACTCATGATCGTCGCGGTGATGAGGACCAGGATGAACGTGGCCAGCCCGGCGAGCCCGTGCAGCGCCACCGCCCAGGCCGGGAAGTGCTCCGCCTCCGTCCTGGCGTGCCGGCCGCCGATGCCGGTGAGCCACCTGGTGAGCAGGGCGAATCCGAGCAGCGCGGATCCGCAGAGCACGCCGAACGCCGCCCACGCATACGTGATGCCGCCGCCGGCCAGGTACCGGATCCACAGTCCCAGCCCGGTCAGCGCGAGCACCGGGTGGCTGAAGAACATGGCGACCGGGTACCGGGTGACCTTCGTCGGCTGCCGCGTGATCCCCCCGTGCGCCAGCCAGCCCACCAGCAGGTACAGGCCGGCGCAGGCGGTGCCCGACCACAGAGCCAGGGCGACGAAGCGCACTTCGCTCCTCTCGCACCAGGGATGCATGATGCATACTGCACTGAGCATGCCCCGCCGCAGGTAACCACGGGCAGGCTAAATCATGAAATTGCCCGTCTTCCCCCGGGTCCCGTCGTGCTCACCAGCCACCTGCGTGCCGCTCCTCCCCGCACGCATCCGCTGGCTCAGCGCAAGACCCCTACCACCAGATATCTCCGCCGTGACGTCATCTGCTACGCGTAATCGTGGTCCGGTCTGGTTGACTCGGACCGTGCGACAGATCTTCCCGCCCCAGGTGAACCCCGGCGACCGTGACAGTCCCGAGGATCTCACCCGGCACGATCTGACCGAGCTGTACACGTATCCCGGCGCAGGCCTCTGGGTGCGCGCGAACATGGTCACCAGCGCGGACGGTGCCGCGACGATCCGCGGGCGCAGCGCCGGGCTGTCCAGCGACGCGGACCGCAGCCTGTTCGCCCTGCTCCGCACCCTGGCCGACGTGATCCTCGTGGGCGCGGGGACGGCCAGGGCGGAGCGTTACTCCGCGGTGCGGGCCGACGAGATGTGGCCCGGGCTGCGCGACGGCACCGCCCCGGTCCCGGCCATCGCGGTGATCAGCAGGAGGATCAGCCTCGATCTGGCCAGCCCGCTGCTGACCGGCGCGATGCCGGGGGCCCGCACCATCCTGATCACCACCGAGCAGGCGCCGGCCGAGCTGCGCGTCGAGGCCCGGCGCAACGCCGACGTCATCGTCGCGGGCGACGACTCGGCCGACCTGGGCTATGCCCTGCGCGCCCTGGCCGAGCGCGGCTACCGCCGCGTGCTCGCCGAGGGCGGCCCGCAGCTGCTCGGCGAGCTGGCCGCCGAGGAACTGCTCGACGAGCTCTGCCTCACGATCAGCCCGCTGGTCGCCAGCGGCGGCGCCGGCCGCATCGCCGTGGGCACTAGCGCGGCGCAGACGGGCCGCCTCGCCCTGCGGCACGTGCTCGAGGAGGAGGGCCACCTGTTCTGCCGGTACACCCGGCGGCGCCCGGCGATAGCCTGAGCAGCGGCCATCCAGGGTAGCCACGGACAGCAGGGAGACGGCACATGCCACTGCACGGCAAGGTGAGCGAGGACGAGCAGGACGCCGAGCTCGAGATCAACCCCGTCTATGTCCGCGAAGCCCACTGCGAGATACCGCGGTACCGCCTGGCCGACCACGGCGTGCTGCCCGACACGGCCCTGCAGGCGGTGCGGGACGAGCTGATCCTGGACGGGAACGCCCGGCTCAACCTGGCCACGTTCGTCACCACCTGGATGGAGCCGCAGGCCGCGCAGCTGATGGCCGAGTGCTTCGACAAGAACATGATCGACAAGGATGAGTACCCGCAGACCGCGGAGCTCGAGCGGCGCTGCGTCAACATCCTCGGCGACCTGTGGCATGCCCCGGCCGGCAGCCAGGCGCCCGGCTGCTCGACCACCGGGTCCAGCGAGGGCTGCATGCTCGGCGGGATGGCGCTGCTGTGGCGCTGGCGGGCCCGCCGGGGTGCCGCCGCCGGCCAGCCCAACCTGGTCATGGGCACCAACGTCCAGGTCTGCTGGGAGAAGTTCTGCCGGTACTGGCAGGTGGAGCCGCGGATGGTGCCGATGGAGCCGGGACGGCTGCACCTGACCGGCCCGGAGGCGGCCGCCCGGTGCGACGAGAACACGATCGGCGTCGTCGCGATCATGGGATCCACGCAGGACGGCAGCTACGAGCCCGTGCTCGAGATCAGCCAGGCGCTCGACCGGCTGCAGGCGGACCGGCAGCTGGACATCCCCATCCACGTGGACGCCGCGTCCGGCGGGTTCGTGGCCCCGTTCCTGCATCAGGACCTGGAGTGGGACTTCCGGGTGCCCCGGGTGCAGTCGATCAACGCCTCCGGTCACAAGTACGGCCTGGTGTACCCGGGCGTGGGCTGGGTCGTGTGGCGCGAGCGCGAGGCGCTGCCCGAGGATCTCGTCTTCAAGGTGAACTACCTCGGCGGCGAGATGCCGACGTTCGCGCTCAACTTCTCCCGGCCCGGCGGCCACGTGGCGGCGCAGTACTACAACTTCATCCGGCTCGGCTTCTCCGGCTACCAGCGCGTGCAGCAGACCTGCCAGGACATCGCGCTGTACCTGTCCGGAGAGATCGCCAAGATCGGCCCGTTCGAGCTGCTCAGCGACGGCAGCGACCTCCCGGTCTTCGCCGTGAAGCTGCGCGCCGAGGTCACCGGTTACACCGTCTTCGATATTTCCGAACGGCTGCGGCTACGAGGCTGGCTCGTCCCCGCCTACACCTTCCCGGCGGACCTGACCGACACCAGCGTGCTGCGGTTCGTCATCCGCAACGGCTTCAGCAAAGACCTGGCCGGGCTGCTGCTGGAGGACATCCGCAGCCAGGTCAAGGCCCTGGCCTCGCACCCCCGCCCCGTCAACGGGCACACCCCGCTGGTGCCGCCGGAGACCCGCCAGTCCTTCGCCCACTAGAGGACACGCCGGCCCTCAGTTCGGGGTGGCTGCCCGGCGGCGGTTGTAGAGGCGAACGGCCCAGAGGTAGCTGGCGAGGGCGATGCCGATGCTCCAGGGGATGGCGGCGATGGCGTGCGTGCCGATGGGGCCGCCGGTGAGCAGGCCGCGGACGGTCTGGGTGACCGGGGTGAAGGGCTCGTATTCGGCGAATTGGCGCAGCCCGGCGGGCATGGTGGCGGTGGGCACGAACCCGCTGGACAGGAACGGCAGCAGGGTGAGGAACATGGGGGTGTTGCTGGCGGTTTCGACGCTCTTGGCGGCCAGGCCGAGCGCGGCGGACAGCCAGATGAGTGCGAACGCGAACAGCGCGAGCATGCCGGCGGCGGCCAGCCAGTCGAGGGCGCTGGCGTCGGACCGGAAGCCGATGGCCAGGGAAACGCCGGCCACGAGCACGAGGACGGCGAGGGTCTGCAGCAGGCTGCCGATCACGTGGCCGGTGAGCACGGCGGACCGCGAGATGGCCATGGTGCGGAACCGGTCGATGATGCCCCCGGTCATGTCGCTGGCGACGGAGATCGCGGTGCCGAGGGCGGCGGATGCCACGGTCACGATCAGGATGCCGGGAACGACGTAGGTGAGGTAGGCGCCGCGGCCACCGGCGCCGTGCCCGGCGAGGCCGGTGCCGAGCTGGCCACCGAAGACGTAGACGAACAGCAGCAGGAACACGATCGGGAAGCCAGCCAGCATCAGCGTCAGCGACGGGTAGCGCAGCTGGTGTTTGAGGTTGCGGCGGAGCATCGTTGCCGAATCGGCGAAGGTGCAGGCGAGGGACGTCATCGCTGGAGGGCTTCCTGTTCCTGGCGGGCAGCGGGTTCGGTGGCGGCGTGGCCGGTGACGGCGAAGAACACGTCGTCGAGGTCCGGGCCGTGGATCGACAGGTGCTCGATGTCGATCCGGGCGTCGTCAAGCTCGTTGAGCACACGGCGCAGCGAGGCGACGCTGCCGTCGCCGGGGATCTGCAGGATCAGCTGATCGTCGTCCGGCGCTGCGTTCGGGATCCTGCCGGCCGCCGCGCGCAAGGCGGCTGGTTGGGCGAACTGGAGCTGGATGTGCCCGCCAGGGATGCGGCGCTTCAGCTCGGCGGGGGTGCCCTCGGCGACGATCCGGCCGTGATCCAGTACCGCGACCCGGTCGGCGAGCTGGTCGGCCTCCTCGAGGTACTGGGTGGTGAGGAAGATCGTCACGCCGTCACTGGCTAGTTCCCGGATGATCTGCCACATGGTGCGGCGGCTGCGCGGGTCCAGCCCGGCGGTGGGCTCGTCGAGAAAGATCACTGCTGGGTCGCCGACCAGCGTCATCGCCAGGTCCAACTTGCGCCGCATTCCGCCGGAGTAGGTCGAGAGCAGCTTGCTTGCGGCGCCGGTCAGGTCGAACCGCTCAAGCAGCTCCGCGACCCGGCGGCGTCCGGCTTCGCGGCCGCGGTGGCGGAGATCGGCCATCAGGCGCAGGTTCTCCTCGCCGGTGAGCAGGTTGTCCACCGCGGAGAACTGGCCGGTGACCCCGATCAGGGCGCGCACCGCGCCCGGATCGGCGGCCACGTCATGTCCGCCGACCCGGATGTCGCCGGCGTCGGCCGCGATCAGGGTTGAACAGGATGCGCACCATCGTGGTCTTCCCGGCGCCGTTGGGCCCGAGCAGGGAGAAGATGGTCCCTTCGGCGACGGTGAGGTTGACCCCGCCGAGCACGATGTGCTCGCCGAAGGACTTGTAGCGTCGGCAATGACCGTCCGAGGTTCAGCGGTGCCAGACTCCATCGCTTCGCCGCTGCCTGCCCGGCTCCCCCGGTAACATGCCAGCCCCGGCGGTCAGTGTCTGGGGTCGGCGTAAGGGTGGGCCCTCGGCGTATTCGTCGTGGGCCTCGCTCAGGTCAAAGCCCTGTTCCCACTCACTGGGCTTGGGCCAGTTGACCGGCGGCCCGGTGTTGAGCAGCGCCAGCAGTTGGATGACGTCGCTGCGGGTCTGGCCGGTTGCGGTGGCGCACCAGTCGAGCAGGTTCTGGGCGACGATGGCGTGCACCATTGTCTCGCGGGTGCGGAGCTACAGCGGCTGTGCCTTGACGATGCCAGTTCCGCGTGGCCCCGCGCGGGTTCAGTCAAGGCAACTACTATCCGAGAGAATACTTTTGGAGTATTCTCTCGGTTATGAGTGTTCCGCTGACACTGCTTGGCCTGCTTGAGCGGGGGCCAAGCCACGGGTACGACCTGAAACGGGACTACGACGCGTACTTCGGCCGGGGCAGGCCGCTGCGCTACAGCCAGGTGTACGCGACCCTGTCCCGGCTGGCCAGGGACGGGAAGGCGGTTGCCGGGCCGGTCGAGCAGGGGGCCGGGCCGGAACGGCGGCGGTACGTCATCACCGAGGTGGGCGCCGCTGACGTGGAGCGGTGGCTGGCCGAGCCAGCCCCGCCGGAGCCGGACCTGCAGAGCGAGTTGTTCGCCAAGGTGGTGCTCGCCCTCATGCTCGACCGGCCGGCCAACAACTACCTGGACGCCCAGCGGGCAGCGCACCTCCAGCGGATGCGCGAGCTCACCGAGCTCAAACGGGACGGGGATCCGCTCGGCGTGCTCCTCGCCGACCACGCACTCTACCGACTGGAGGCTGACCTACGATGGATGGACCACACCGCGGCCCGGCTGGACCTGCTCGAACGGGCGGTGCGCCAGTGACCGCGGACCTGTCCGCCGTCACGGTGGCCCCCGGAGCTGCGAAGATCGTCGAGGCTCGGGACCTGGAGAAGTCGTTCGGCGAAACCCCGGCGCTGCGCGGCGCCTCGCTGGCGGTCCGGCGGGGCGAGATCGTGGCGGTCATGGGGCCGAGCGGATCGGGCAAGTCCACCTTGCTGCACTGCCTGGCGGGCATCCTGGTCCCCGAGCACGGCGGGGTGTGGTTCGGCGGGCAGCGGCTGGACACCCTGAGCGACGACCGGCGCAGCGCGCTGCGCCGGGACCGGTTCGGGTTCGTGTTCCAGTCCGGTCAGCTCGTGCCCGAGCTGACCGCCGAGGAGAACGTTGCCCTGCCCCTGCTGCTGTCCGGCAGCCGCCGCGGACCGGCGATGGCGGCCGCCAGGAACTGGTTCGGCACGCTCGGCCTGGACGGGCTGGAGCGCCGCAGGTCCGGGGAGCTGTCCGGCGGGCAGGCGCAGCGCGTCGCGCTGGCCCGCGGCCTGGTCGCCGGGCCTGAGGTGCTGTTCGCCGACGAGCCGACCGGGTCGCTCGACTCTATGTCCGGCGAGCTGGTGATGGACCTGCTCACCGCCGCGGCCCGCGAGCACGGCACCACCGTCATCCTGGTCACCCACGACGCCCGGGTCGCCGCCTACGCCGACCGCGAGGTCATCGTCCGCGACGGCAAGGTCGGCACGCTCACCGGGGCCACGCCGTGATCCCCCTCGGACTCCGGCTGGTGATGAGCGGCGGCCGCGAGGCCGTCATCCGGCTGCTCGTCCTGGCTGTCGCGGTCGGCCTCGGCGTCGGGCTGCTGCTGACCGCCGTGGCCGCGACCAACGCGGTCACCACCTGGAACAACCGCCACGCCTGGTTCTGGACCGGCACCGCGTGGGTGCCCCCCGGCCCGGCGACGGGCACCGCCCCGCTGTGGTGGCACCCCGGCGGCGACATCTTCGACGGCCAGCAGATCAACCGCTTCGACGTGGCCGCCACCGGCACCTCGTCGCCCGTGCCGCCGGGCATCACCCATGACCCGGGACCGGGCCAGTACTACGCCTCGCCCGCGCTCGCCGCGCTGCTGCGCAGCACCCCGGCGGACCAGCTCGCCGGCCGCTACCCTGGCCGCCTGGCCGGCACGATCGGCGACGCCGCGCTGCCGTCGCCGAACTCGCTGATCATCATCATCGGGCACACCCCGGCGCAGCTGGCGCACACCCCGAACAGCGTGCAGGTGACGTCGATCTCCACAACGGAGCTGGGCTGGCCGGCCCCCCAGACGGAGGCCAACCCCAAGGGCCTCCTCTACCCCCCGCCCAATGGGGGCGCCCCCGCGAGCGCCACCGACCTCATCCTGTCTGTCGTCGCGCTGGCCATCCTGGCCCCGGTGCTGATCTTCATCGCCACCGCGACCCGGCTGTCGGCCGCCCGCCGCGAGGAACGGTTCGCGGCGATGCGCCTGGCCGGCGCGACCCGCAGGCAGGTCTCCCTGCTCGCCGCCACCGAATCGACCGCGGCCGGGATCCTGGGGGTGGCCGCCGGGTTCGGGATCTTCTTCCTGCTGCGCATCCCGGTCGCGGGCATCCCGTTCATCGGCGAGCCGTTCTTCCCCGGCGACCTGTCGCTCAGCCTGCCGGACATCCTCGCGGTCGCGATCGGCGTGCCCGTCTTCGCCGCCGTTGCGGCCCGGCTGGCGCTGCGCCGGGTACACATCTCCCCGCTCGGCGTCGCCCGCCGGGCGACGCCGAAGCCGCCGCGGGCCTGGCGGGCGGTGCCGCTGCTGGTCGGCCTGGCCGAGCTCGCCTTCTGGACCATCCACGGCCACCCGGCCTCCATCCCCGGGCAGGTCCAGGCGTTCGTGTCCAGCTTCGCGCTCATCATCGTCGGCCTGTTCATCGCGGGCCCGTGGCTCACCATGGCCGCGGCCAGGGCCATGGCCCGGTGGACCAGCCGCCCCGGCACGCTGATCGCCGCCCGTCGCCTCGCCGACGACCCCAAAGCCGCCTTCCGCGCCGTCAGCGGCCTGGTGCTCGCCCTGCTCATCACCACCGTGGCCTCGGCGGCGATCACCACGCAGAACGCCAAGAACCTCACCCGGTGGGGCAGCGCCGCAGAAGCGAACGTGCTGACCGACCAGGTATCGGCATCGAACCAGGTGGCCGGCAACAGCGGCCCCGGAATCAGCGCGGGCACGGCGCGCCCGGGGCCGGCCGCGACCGCCGCGCCGCTAACGGCGCAGCTGAGCGGGATTCACGGCGTCCAGGGGGTGCTCCTGGTCCGCGCGAGCCCGGGGCTGACCATCCCCGCGACATTTCACAGCTTCGGTGCCTATCAGGGCAGCACCGGTCCGGTTCCGGCCGGCGTGGTCTCGTGCGCGCAGCTGGCGGCCGTTCCCGCCCTCGGCCGCTGCCCGGCCGGGGCGACAGCGGCGGCGTTCCCTTCAGACGGGTTCCACGGTCCCCTGTTCGGCATAGACGCCACCGCGATCACCTGGCCGGCCGCGAACGTCGCGGCCACGCGGCTGGACACCCTCGGCGTGGACGCCATCAACGTGGCGACGGACGGCAGCGCGCCGGCGGTCGAGCAGGCAAGGACGGTGCTCGAGAACGCACACGCGTACCCCGGCGTCAGCACGCCGTCCACCCTCGGCGACATCGTCGCGCGGGACAATTCCGCCAACAGCGACTACCAGCAGCTCGCGAACGTGGTGATCCTGGTCAGCCTGCTGATCGCCGGCTGCACGCTCGCCGCGGGCATCGCGGCCGGGCTCGCCGACCGCAAGCGGCCGTTCAGCCTGCTGCGGCTCACCGGCGCCCGGCTCGCCACGCTACGACGCGTCGTCGCGCTGGAAGGCGCCGTCCCGCTGCTCGCCGTCGCCGCCGTCGCGATCGGCACCGGGTTCGCCGGTGCCGCCATGTTCGCCTCCGAGGCGCAGCAGCACCCGATGGTGGCGCCGGGCGGGGCGTACTACCTCCTCACCGCGGGCGGGATAGTGGTGTCCCTCGGCATCATCGCGGCCACCTTCCCGCTGCTGGAGCGCATCACCGGACCCGAGGTCGCGAGAAACGAATGAACCCCCGCATCTAAACCAGGCCTCCGAACGGGTTCCTGCTTCGCGCCACGGCTTCCTGGCCACGGCGCCGCTGGTGCCGGCTCCCGAAAGGAGGGTCCCTCGGGAGGGCACTTATGGCGCTCTCCCGGACCTCTCTACCTGGCATCACCGCTGGTCAAGGGGCGGATGCTCCTTGGCCGATACAGAGAGGAAGGAGCCCACCCGTCCGCCGAACGCACACCACCGCTGTTCAGCGATATCCGGCCAGATTTCCTGCTCGCTACTCGGACCCCGTGGCGGTTCTCGCCGATGGCGACGTCATCGACCTCGGCGCCGGGGCTGGCCAGTGGCGGGCGCTCAGTGCGCGGGCGGGATCGGCGCGCGCGGGCTGGCTCATGGTGTCTGTCCCCGGCGCTGGCTGGCCTCGGGCAGACTCGCGCCGGCGATGGTGCGCAGCGCCTGGGTGAGTTTGCGGAGGTCGGCGGCTGGCAGCCTGCTGGCGATGTGTTCGCGGGCGATCGCGGTCAGGACCGGGGTGGCCTTGTCCAGCAGGCCGCGGCCTGGGCTCGTGATGGCGGCGTAGACCAGCCTGCGGTCGGTGGCGGAGGATTCGCGGGCGGCCAGTCCGGCGGCGACGAGCCGGTCGATGATCTGGGTGACGCCGCTCTTGCTCAGGCACATCTGGTCGGCGATGTCGGCCATGCGCTGGCGTCCGTCCGGGCCGTGGGTGAGGGTGGCGAGGACGTCCGCCTCGGCGAGCGACAAGCCGCAGGCGGCGCGGAGCTCGCGGTCGATGACGACGGACAGCGAGCGGTGGGCGGCGGCCAGCGCGGCGAGCGCGGCGCGCGCCGGGTCGGGGTCGGGGTCGTGGTCGTGCTCGTCGCCGTGTGGTGTGTCCGTGTTCATGGAGATGATTCTAGCACGGACAGTTGACAGATATAATAAAGATGTGCACTATCGAGATACGAATGGTTGACGACTGAAGATCGGATCCTCCATGTCAAGCTATCTGTACCGCATCGCCCGCTTCGCGTTCCGGCGACGGCGGCTGGTCCTGGCGGTCTGGCTGGCTGCTGCCGTCGCTGCCATCGCCCTCGGCCTGGGTAGCGGCGGGAAGACCAACGACACCATCACCATCCCGGGCACCGAGGCGCAGAACGCCTCGGCCGTCCTGCAGGCCAGGCTGCCGGCCTTCAGCGGAGGCCAGAGCACGATCGTCTTCGCCACCACGCACGGCACCGCGAAGGTCACCGATCCGGCCGACAGGGCCGCGATCGAGTCGGCCATGGCCAGGCTCAAGTCGATTCCCCAGGTCTCCGCGGTCACGACCCCCTTCCAGAGCCACCTGGTGTCGCCAAGCGGCCAGATCGCGCTGGGACAGGTGCAGTGGTCGGCACCGGCCGCCAGCGTGAAGGACGCCAGCCTCAACGCCGTCAAGGCCGCGATGAAGCCGGTGCAGGCCGACGGCGTGCAGGTCCAGTACAACGGCAGCGTCTATCCGGGCTGGCGCACGCCGATTACCGAGATGCCCGAGCTGATCGGGCTGATCATCGCGTTCGGAATCCTGATGATCACCTTCGGCGCCTTCGCGGCCGCGGGCATGCCCATCCTGGGCGCCATCATCGGCGTGATCACAACCCTGATGGGCATCACCGCCCTCGCGTCGGTAGTGACCATCGCCTCGGCATCGACCACGGTCGCGCTGATGCTCGGACTCTCCTGCGGCATCGACTACGGCCTGTTCATCCTGTCGCGGCACCGGACCAACCTGCTCAACGGCATCACACCGGAGGAGTCGGTGCCGCTGGCCATGGGCACAGCCGGCAGCTCCGTCGTCTTCGCCGCCCTCACCGTGATCATCGCGCTGTGCGGCCTCACCGTCGTGGGCATCCCGTTCCTGACCGTCATGGGCCTGGCCGCCGCGGCGTCCGTCGCCGTCGCGCTGCTGATCGCCCTGACGCTGCTGCCGGCCCTGCTGGGCTTCGCCGGCCCCAAGGTCGCCACGTTCGCCCGGCTGCCGCTGCTCGGCGCCCGCGCCGAGCGGGTCGCCCGCCGCAGCGCCGCTGACCCGGACAGTCCGGCCGGCGCCAGGTGGGGCCGGTTCGTCGTCCGCCACCGGGTGCCCGTGCTCGCCGGCGGGATCGCCCTGCTCGGCGTGCTCGCGATTCCCGCGTTGTCTCTCCATCTGGGCCTACCCAGCGGAGCCTCGCAGTCTAAGGACAACACCCAGCGCAAGGCCTACGACCTCACCACCGAAGGCTTCGGCGCCGGCTTCAACGGCGCGCTGCTGATCGTCGCCCAGGACGTCCGCAGCCCCGCCGGCACCCAGCAGATCGCGGGGGCACTGACCAAGCTGCCCGACGTCGCGAAGGTGACCCCGGTGACCACGCAGAACGGTGTCTCGCTGATCAGGCTGATCCCGAGATCCGGGCCGGGCGACGCGGCCACGACCACCCTCGTGCACACGATCCGCGACCACCGGGCGGCGATCGAAGGCCAGGCCGGCGCGCACATCCTGGTCGGCGGCACGACCGCGTCCAACATCGACGTCTCGGCCAAGCTGTCTGCCGCCCTGCCGATCTTCCTGGTCGTGGTGGCCGGCCTGGCCTTCATCCTGCTGACCTTCGCCTTCCGGACCATTCTGGTGCCGGTCAAGTCGATCCTGGGCTTCCTGCTCTCGATGGCCGCGGCGCTCGGCGCGCAGGTCGCGATGTTCCAGTGGGGCTGGGGCCAGCACATCTTCGGCATCACCCCGGCGGCGACGATCAGCTTCCTGCCGATCATCATGCTGGCGATCATCTTCGGCCTGTCCAGCGACTACGAGGTGTTCGTCGTATCGCGGATCAAGGAGGACTACACCAAGAACGGCGACGCCCGCCGCGCCGTGCAACGAGGCACCGGGCAGTCCGCCCGCGTGGTCACCGCGGCCGCGATGATCATGTTCTCCATCTTCGTCGCCTTCATGTTCACCACCGATCCCGACCATCAAGGCGATCGGCTTCAGCTTCGCCGCCGGCGTGTTCCTGGACGCCTTCGTCGTACGGCTCACGCTGGTGCCGGCCGTCATGGCGATCATCGGGTCAAGGATTCTGGTACCACCCGCAGTGGTTCGCCAGGCACATCCCCGACCCCGACATCGAAGGGGAGCGACTCGAGCACCAGTTCACTGGGGGAGAGCTCGCAGCCGCTGGCACCTCAGCCCCGGAGGGATAGCGGCCTGCATCGCAGTGATCCCGCCGAGGCACGGCTAGATCGCTCCGGTTGCGGACGTTGCGGCCATCTCCTTCTTCCCGACACGCGAAGAAGGGGATGGCCGCGGTCGTTGCCGGGGGGTCCGGGCTTCTGGTTGCGGCTGTGCGCGAGTGTCAGGGCTGGGGTTCAGCGTGGCGGTAGCCGGGTGGTGGTGACTGGCATCAGTTGAAGTGCCGAGGCGGCGGCCGGGGTGTGGCAGCGCGCTGCGGTGTAGTGCCCGGTGACGGCGGCGGCCCACAGCCCGTCCACGGTGGCCGGGTGGATAGTGGTGGTGCGGCGAGCCCGGCTGGTGAAGGTGACGGTGAGCGGGCCGTCGGGGGTGCAGGCGTGGCCGATGGCCAGCGCCCATCGCTGCCGACTGCCGTCGGCGCCGCGGCGGGTGCCGCGCCAGGCGCCGTTGACGGACACGATCGGCAGGCGGGTGCTGGCGACCAGGCCGGTGAGGTTACCGTCCTGGTCGGTGACCTCCAGGACGGTCCGGCCGTCTGGCTGGCGCCGCCACTGGATCTGCCAGTCGCTGACCGGCAGTCGCGCGCTGACCGGCAGTCGCGCGCTGACCGGAGTCGCGCGCTGATCTGCGGCCGGGCGGCGGTGGCGGCTGATCTTGTTGGCATCGGGCCGGTGGCGGCGGCGGGGCTGGCTGCCGTCATCGGCTGCTGCGGTGTTGGGCCGGCTGTGGTGATCGGGCGGCGGGCCGGTGAGCGGTGTTGCGGGTGAGCCGGGGCTGGCCGGGCGCGGGCGCTGCGTGCGCGGGCGGGATCGGGGCGGGCGGGCTGGCTCATGGTGTCTGTCCCCGGCGCTGGCTGGCCTCGGGCGGGCTCGCGGCGGCGATGGTGCGTAGCGCCTGGGTGAGCGTGCCGAGGTCGGCGGCTGGCAGCCGGCTGGCGATATGTTCGCGGGCAATGGCGGCCAGCACCGGGGTGGCCTTGTCCAGCAAGTCGCGGCCGGCGGTGCTGATGGCGGCGTAGACCAGCCTGCGGTCGGTGGCGGAGGATTCGCGGGCGGCCAGTCCGGCGGCGACGAGCCGGTCGATGATCTGGGTGGCGCCGCTCTTGCTCACGGACATGTGGGCGGCGATGTCGGCCATGCGCTGGCGTCCGTCCGGGCCGCGGGTGAGGGTGGCGAGCAGGTCCGCCTCGGCGGTCGACAGGCCGCAGGCGGCGCGGAGCTCGCGGTCGATGACGGCGGAGAGCGAGCGGTGGGCGGCGGCCAGCGCGGCGAGCGCTGCGCTGGCCGGGTCGTGGTCGCCGCGGTGTGGTGTGTCCGTGTTCATGGAGATGATTCTAGCACGAATAGTTGACGAAAGAAGTATAGTCGTGCACTATCGAAGTGCGAATGGTTGGCGACTGAAGATTGGATCATGCGATGCCGGACATCACCAGCGGCGCGCGGCCGGGCCTGCGGGCCGTGTCTTCATCCCCTGATTCACCGAAGCCGGATCGCCGGCCCGAGCCGGGTCGCCCACGATGAGCACCGCATGCCACCAGCAGGTCCGCCGGCTGATAATCCCGGCGGCCTGGCCGGCGCGCTCCAGCCCGGCAGTCCACCCGTGGGCGATCATCTCCGCCGCCCTCTCGCCGGTCCTGCTCACCGGCGGCTACCTGGTCGCGGGCGCGCTCCAGCCGGCCTCCTATAGCCCGATGCGCAAGACCATCAGCGCGATGGCCGGCCAGGCCGGAACCGACCGGTGGATCATGACCGGCGGCATTCTCCTGGCCGCAGGCTGCTACCTCGTCACCGCCGCGGGCCTGACCGGTGCCCGGGCCTCCGCCCGCGCCCTACTGATCGTGGCGGGCCTGGCCGGCATCGGCATCGCCGCATCCCCTGAACCCGCCACCGGCGCCACCCCCCGGCACCTCGCCTGGACGGTGCTCGCCGCGGTCACGACAGCCGTCTGGCCCGCCTTCACCGCCCCGCGCACCTCGCCGCGGCCGCCGCTCTTGACCGGCTACGGCTCCGCCGCCGTCACCGCCGTCTTCGTGGCCCTGCTCGGCTGGCTGTTCATCGAGACCCGCGACGGCAGCGTCCTGGGCCTGGCCGAGCGGCTGACGTCATCGATCCAGACCTGCTGGCCGTTCATCATCGCCGTCACCCTGCGCCGCGCCCGGCGGCCTGCTCCCAGCGCCGGGCCGGGCCCGAAGCGGGAGACGGCAATGACACAGCCCGGAGCCGGGAGCCGAAGGCCCCGGCCACAGCCTGCCCCGCATCCCGCGGGTGCCCGAAACCAGGAGACCCCGATGGCACTTACAGATCCGTGGTCCGGCGAGGACGACACCGACTACGACTACTACGACACGCCGTCCGGCAACATCTGGCGCCCCGGCGCCGAGCCCGGGCAGCCCTCCGGCGACCAGCCCGGGCGGCCGGGCCGTCGGCCCGCTCCCCGGCCGCGAAGCGGCGGCCGGGCGGCCGGCCGGGTCGCGGCGCTTCTCCCCTTCCCTGATCGCCCGCACCCGGCAGCACCGCCCCGGCCGCGGATCCGCATGCCCTGACAAGGAGACCCCATGAGCACGACACACCCCGCGACCGGGCGCGCCGGCGACCGGCCGGAGCCCTCAGCCGATCTGCTCCGCCGGCTCGACGATGATCCCCTCCGGGCCGCGGACGTAGGGAGTTCAGGGCCTGGACCCGGGAAATCATGCGCCACTCAGGCCCAGAGCAGTCCCTCGTCAAGGTCCTTCCACACGCAGTCGGCTTCCGCGAAGCCGACGGCCCGCAGATAACGGAGCTTTTCTTCCAGGCCGCCAGGCGCAACGTAAGACTTCGAAGGTGGGGTCGCGGCTGGGGTCGCGCCGGTACAGGTCAGCCAGGCGGGGCCGACGGGAAAGATGATGTCCAGGTTGAACACGCATCCCCGGGCCGCAGCAGGGAAAGATGTCCGGTAGACCCGCGCGATCAGCCCAGGCGAGTCCAGGTTGTAGATGGCCAGCGCGGACACCACCGCGTCGAACGGCCGCCCAGCCCGGCGGTCCAGCCACGCTGAGCCATGTCGGCCATCCGGTAGCCTCGCCAGGCGCCGGTCCTAAGGCAAGTCAACAAGTAGCCGCGTTGAGGGCCAGCATCTCCCCGTTGACATCATGCCCCTCAGCTGCACGATCTGCTGCGCGCGATGCGGCGGCGGATGGTCGTGTTGTGACCAGGTCCCGCCGCGGGTGTCTGCTGGCGTTCTCGCGGCGGGGACCCGGTGCATGGCGGCGCGGCTACTGCTGGGAAGTTATCTGGTTCCAGAAGCCGCAGTTGTGGATGGCCTCGATCTGGGAGATGGGCATGACCTGGCTGTCGCCGGCCGGGGCCAGCTCCATTTCGGCGCCGGAGTGGTTGAACTCGGGCCAGGCCGGCGTGTTCTTGGCGCTCGGTTGCCGGTGCGGGCGAAGGTGGTGACGCCCGCGATCTCCTGGTTCTGGAGCGCTTGCTGGTTGGCGTCCAGCGCCGGGCTCACCGAGTTCAGGTACCAGGCACCCACGTGCGACGCCCCGGCGGGCGTACCCACCGTCCCGGTCGCAGCATACGGGGGAATGTCATTGTCAGTTATCAGGTAGCCGTAGACGGGCATCCAGAGGGCCAGTGCCTTGTCGGTGACGATCGACGGGCACACCGTGTCGGAGTCGGCGGCGACCGTGCGGAAGGCGACGAACGGCGAGTCGAAGTGATCCAGAGGGTAGCGCGCCAGCACCTGCGACGCGAACTTCCCGTATTGGGCGGAAACCGCCGTCCGGTACTGGCTTGGCGTGGTGGGCTGGGCGATGAGATTCTCGTCGCGGTCGGTGCCCGCAATCACCGGCACCCGGTTCACATGGCCGGTTTTCAGCGCCTGGCGGAGGGACATGGTGAGCGTGCTGCCGTTGATGGTCGGGGCGATCGTGCCCTGTCCGTGGTACTGGTAGCCGAAGCCGGCCACCTTTGCAACGTCGGTCACCGGCGCTCGCTGCAGGCACGTGGCCACGTGCGACGCGCTGGCGCATCCCAGGGCCTTGGCGAACCGGGTACCGATGCTGTCGGACTGAGCCTGGGACGGCAGGGCAGCCTTGCAGTCCTGGGCTTCGATAGGGAACGAGGGAGCGGGAATACCCAATATGTTGCCGTATTCGCCGCTGGTGCTGATGGCCTTGTCGAACAGTCCCTTGGCGGTAGGCGAGGCGATCTGGTCGCAGACGCTGGATCCGCCGGCCGACTCGCCGAAGATGGTCACGTTGCGCGGGTCGCCGCCGAAGGCGGCGATGTTCTGCCGGACCCAGCGCATAGCCGCCTGCTGGTCCTGCACGCCGTAGTCACCCGAGTTCGGGCCCAGCGCGGAATCGGCGAGGAAGCCCAAGATGCCCAGCCGGTAGTTCAGCGACACGATGATCTCATTTCCAGTCGTGGCCAGCAGCGTGTTGTCGCCGTTCCCGGAGCCAACGAGGAACCCGCCGCCGTGGATATGCACCATCACCGGAAGCCCCGCCGCGGACGTGGTCCCCGGCGGTCGCCAGACGTTGACAAACAGGCAGTTCTCGGTGCCCGTCAGAGGGAGGGGGGCGGTCGGGCTGGCGGGCTGGGTGCATTCGCTGCCGAACGTGGTGGCGTGCAGCCTGGCCGTCCAAGGCGCATGCGGCTGCGGCGGCTGCCAGCGCAGCGCCCCGACCGGGGGCGCCGCGTACGGGATGCCGAGCCACTCGCTGACGCCGTTGCTGACGATCCCGCAGACCCGGCCGGTCCTGGTCTGCACGTTCGTGCCGACCGCGCAGGAATCCCGGGACGAAGCGGAACTCGCCGACGTGCTCGCCTGCACCCCGGCGCCGGCGCCGATCGCGAGAACCGCTGCGGCTAGCACCGCACTGATGGCCCGGTACTTCCGGAGCAGTGATCGGATGGTCTCATTGCCGTCTACCTTCCGTGTGGGGCCCGGCCCTCGGCGGGACGGGGGTTTGCCCGCGGTCCCTGCGGACCGCGCCGTTGATGTCAGGCCGGGATGCCCCGGCGGCGCAGCTCGCCCCGGTACCAGGCCTCCCGGTCGGCGGGCTGGCTCTCGGCCGGGTAGCACGCCGCGGCCTCCTTCCGGACGTCCTGGCGGGCCTGGTGGGCCGCCAGCCGAGCTCTGGCCCGCAGGTCCTCGTGCGCGGCGGCGGGGCTGGCTGCGGTCATCGGCTGCTGCGGTGCCGGGCCGGCTGTGGTGATCCGCCGGCGGGCCGGTGAGCGGTGCTGCGGGTGAGCCGGGGGTGCCGGGGCTGCCCGGTCGCGGGCGCTGCGTGCGCAGGCGGGATCGGCCGCGCGGGCTGGCTCATGTTTTCTGTCCCCGGCGCTGGCTGGCCTCGGGCGGCTCGTGCTGGCGATGGTGCGTAACGCCTGGGTGAGTTTGCGGAGGTCGGCGGCTGGCAGCCTGATGGCGATGTGTTCGCGGGCGATCGCGGCCAGCACCGGGGTGGCCTTGTCCAGGACGTCGCGGCCTGCGCTGGTGATCGCGGGCGACAGGCCGCCTGCGGCGCGGAGCTCGCGGTCGATGACGGCGGACAGGGAGCGGTGGGCGGCTCCCAGCGCAGCGAGTGCTGCGGCCACCGGGTCGAGGTCGCCGCGGTGTGGTGTGTCCGTGTTCATGGAGATGATTCTAGCACGGACAGTTGACGAAAGTAGTAAAGACATGCACTATCGAGGTACGAACGATTGACGACTGAAGATTGGATCATGCGATGTCAGAGATTCACCCCAGAAAGATTCACCCCGGGGACGGAGGAAAGGCCATGACGAGGGATGTGATGACGGCGCCAGCGGCAGCTGACGCACCGCCGGCGCAGAACCCCCACCACGATCGGCGGTGGCGGATCCTGGCCGTGCTGGGCCTGGTCCAGCTCATGGTGGTGCTGGACGCCACCATCGTGAATATCGCCCTGCCGACGGCCCAGCACGCGCTCGGCTTCTCCAATGCCGACCGCCAGTGGATCGTGACCGGCTACGCCCTGTCCTTCGGCAGCCTGCTGCTGCTCGGCGGTCGCCTCTCCGACATCTTCGGCCGCAAACGGACCCTCATGATCGGCCTGGCCGGGTTCGCCGCCGCCTCGGCCCTCGGTGGCTTCTCCACCAGCTTCACCATGCTGTTGCTCGCCCGGGTGCTCCAGGGCTCCTTCGGCGCCCTGCTGGCACCGTCCGCCCTCGCCACGCTGACTACGACGTTCACCGACCCGAGCGAACGCGGGCGGGCCTTCGGCATCTACGGCGCCATCGCCGGAGGCGGCGGCGCCATCGGCCTGCTGCTCGGAGGGGTCCTCACCTCCTACGCCTCGTGGCGCTGGACGCTGTTCGTGAACCTGGCGATCGGCGCCGTGGCCATCGCCGGTGTTGCCATTCTCCTGTCCAACGGCCGGGCCGCCAGCCGGCCCCATCTGGACCTGCCCGGTGTGATCACCGCCACCGCCGGGCTGTTCGCCCTGGTCTACGGGTTCTCCCATGCCGAGACCACCTCGTGGGGGAACACGTACACCATCGCCAGCTTGGCGGCTTCCGCCGTGCTGCTCACCATCTTCGTCGCCATCGAGCGACGGGTGTCTCAGCCGCTGCTCCCGCTGCGAATCGTGGTCAACCGCAACCGGGGTGGTGCCTTCATCGCCGTGTTCACGAGCATGATGGCCCAGTTCGGCATGTTCCTATTCCTCACCTATTACATGCAGGGCACGCTCCACTACTCCCCCGTCGTGACCGGAGTCGCCTACCTGCCGATGATCGTCGCGCTGATCGGTTCCGCCCAGATCGCGTCCAACGTCATGCTTCCCCGGTTCGGACCCAAGTTCATGGTGGCCACCGGCATGGTGATCGCAGCAGTGGCCATGCTGCTGCTTACTCGCATCGGGCTCCACTCGAGCTACGCGACCGCGGTCCTCCCGACTCTCGTCATCCTGGGTCTCGGGCTGGGGCAGGTCATGGCTCCCGCCATGAGCGTGGCCACCGTCGGTCTGACCAGTGATGCCGGGATCGCCTCGGCCATGGTGAACACCACTCAGCAGGCGGGCGGCTCGGTCGGCACGTCGCTGCTCAATACCCTGGCCGCCAGCGCGGTTACCTCCTACGCCCTGGCCAACCACGCGACGGCAACCTCCGTTGCCACGCTGCAGGCTCAAGCCACGGTCCACGGCTACCACGTCGTATTCACCTATGGCGCCATCTTCCTGGCGACCGGGGCGCTCATCTCTGGGCTACTGCTCCGGCGAGGGGCCATGGCATCGCTGGCCAGGGAACCCAGGAACGCAGAGAGCACGACGGAAGCGGAGCCCGTACTCGGGGGTTGAGCACCGCCTGCCACAGCAGGTGCGCCGGCTGAGGATGCCGGCGCACCTGCTGGTGCGCTCCCGGAGCCGAGGGACGCCAGGAAGCATCGCCGTGACCGGGGAGTAACTGTGACCGACGTCAGGAACGGGCCCTAGTCAAAGGGGCAGCTCACGTCGCTACCGCTGATTTGTTCGGCACGAATCAACTATGGAAGGTCAGTTAAGTGGCTCACCTGCTGCACATCGACTCAAGCATCCGGGGCGACGCCTCGGTCAGCCGCAAGCTCAGCGCCCGGGCCGCCGCAGCCTGGCGCGCCGCGCATCCCGGTGGCACCGTCACCTACCGTGACCTCGGCCGTGATCCCCTGCCGCACCTTGATGCGGCCGGCGGGCTGGCCCGGATACTGCCGCGCGACCAGCACACCGCGGCCCAGGCCGAGTCCTGGGCAGTGACCGAAACGCTGGTCAACGAGATCAAGGAAGCGGACACGATCGTGCTGGGCCTTCCGCTGTACAACTTCGGCGCGCCCAGCAGCGTCAAGGCCTGGGTCAACTACCTCATCGCCCCCGGCCTGTCGATCGACCCCGAGACCCACGCCGGCCTGCTCGGCGGACGCGACTTCGTCGTGCTCGCCAGCCGGGGCGGCGGCTACGGCGAAGGCACGCCACGCGAAGGCTGGGACCACGCCGAGCCATGGCTACCGCACGCCATCTCGTCCATGGGCCTGGAGCCGCGCTTCATCACGGCCGAGCTCACACTCGCCGAGGTAACGCCGGCCATGGCCGGCCTGATCCCGCTGGCCGCCCAGAGCCTCGCGGCGGCCGAGCAGGCGATCGACGGTCTCTGGTCCCCGGCACCCGCACTGGCCTAGGACCCCGGTGCACTTCTTCCAGCGGTCAGCGGCTCTCGAAAAGCGCGACCAGGTCGTCCTGGCCGAACATCCGGGCGGTGTCAACGGCCGACGGGGTTCCCCCGGCCGGGTCGGCGCCGCCGTCGAGCAGCGCCTCGATGACCTCCCGTTCCCCCTTGAAGACGGCGCCCGCGAGCGGGGTCTGACCGCGGTCGTTGGAGCGGTTCGGGTCGGCGCCGCGTTCCAGCAGCGCGGCGACCGTCTGCGCGTGGCCGTGGTACGCGGCAAGCATGACGAGGGTGTCGCCCTTGTCGTTGGAGAGGTTGACCGGAACGCCGGCGTCCACGTAGGCGGCCAGGGCGCCCGTTTCGCCGTCGCGGGCCAGGTTGAAGACCTTCGCGGCGAGCTCGAGCACCCCGGGAGCGGGCTCGGGTTCCTGGCCTGCCGCGTCCCCGGGGGGGCCGGTGGTATCGGTCATGGCGTCGGCTCCTCCCCCAGGATCCGGGCGGCATTGTCGCGCAGCACCCTGGCCAGTACTTCTTCCGGCAGCTCGAGCGCGGCGAGCTCGTCCAGGCAGCGCTCCGGGGTGATGAAAGGGAAGTCGCTCCCCCACACGAACTGACCGGACAGCCGTCCCCGCAGCTCGCGGATCACCTCGGCCGGGATCCGCCGCGGCGACCAGCCGGAAATGTCGATATAGATATTTGTCTTGTGCAGTGCCATGGCGATCAGATCCATCTGCCAGGGCCAGCCGAAGTGCGCCGCCACCACGGTCAGCCCCGGATGCGCGGCGGCGACCGGGTCGAGCTTGAGCGGATGGGCGTAGTCGAGCCTGATGCCCTGGCCGCCGGGCTGGCGGGCCCCGATGCCGCTGGTCCCGGTGTGGAACAGCGCCAGCAGGCCGTGCCGCTCGCACGCGGCGAAGACCGGCCAGTAGGCGGGGTCGTCGGGCGCGAACGCCTGCAGCGACGGGTGGAACTTCACCCCCCGCAGCCCGAGGGCGGCGATGTTCGCCACCTCGGCGACAGCCGCCTCGCCCTTGTGCGGGTCGACCGATCCGAGGCCGGTGAACGCGTCCGGATGCTCGCGGCAGGCGGCGGCCACGGTCTCGTTGGGTACCCGCGGCCGCCCGGTCGCCGTCTCGGCGTCCCAGGCCAGCAGGACGGCCCTGACCTCCAGCCGGCGGTACCTGTCGGCCAGCTGATCCAGCGACTGCCGCTCCACCTTCGAGCGGAAGTACGCTTCGGCCGCCTCGACGTAGCCGGCCATGCTGCCATCCAGCCAGTCCGGGGTGGGCAGGTGCACATGGAAGTCAACGGCTCTGGGCGGCACCGCCTCATCGTAGCGACCGGCCGGGTCAGCGGTGGTGACCAGGCGCGGTGTCGCGCTCAGCTCACCCGTGCTCCGGCGCTCAGCAGGCCCCCGGGGGCGGTGCCATCCGGGCACCGGCTACGGTCGTGACAGGAGGCTTGATCATGACCCACAGTGACGTCGTAGGCTCGGCCAGGGACCGGCTGGGGCCGGTCGGGGTGTGGCTGGCCTCGCTCCGGCCGGCGCCGATGGACCAGGAGCGGGCGGCGGCCCGCCGGATCGAGGAGCTCGGCTACGGCTCGCTCTGGTCCGGAGAGGTGATCGGCGGCAAGGAGGCGTTCGCGCACCTGGGCGTGCTGCTGGCGGCGACCGAGCGGATCGTGACCGGGACCGGGATAGCCAACGTGTGGGCCCGCCACCCGGCCACGATGCAGGCCGGGGCAGCCACCCTGGGCGCGGCCTACCCGGGCAGGTTCATCCTGGGCATCGGCATCAGCCACGCCCCGACGGTGAACCGCAGCGGGCAGGCCTACCAGAAGCCGCTGGCCCACATGACCGCCTACCTCGACGGCATGGACGCCGCCGCCGCGGACGCCCCGCACACCGACGTGCCCGTCCCGCGGCTGCTGGCCGCGCTGCGGCCGCGGATGCTGAACCTCGCCCGGGACCGGGCCGACGGCGCTCACCCCTACTTCGTGCCGACCTCGCACACCCCGCTCGCCCGGGAAGCCCTGGGCCCCGGCAAGCTGCTGATCCCGGAGCAGGCCGTGGTGCTGAGCACCGACCCGGGCGAGGCCCGCCGGATCGCCCGGGAGCACATGGGCCGGTACCTGCAGCTGCCGAACTACGTGAACAACCTCAAGCATCTCGGCTACACCGACGAGGACGTCTCGGCCGGCGGCAGCGACCGGCTCGTGGACGCCATCGTGGCCTGGGGTGACGAGGCCGCCATCGCCGCCCGGGTGCAGGAGCACCGCGACGCGGGCGCCGACCACGTGCTGCTGCAGCCGCTGGGCGACCTGGCCGCCGCGGTCCGCCAGCTGGAGCAGCTGGCGCCCGCCGTGCTGGGGAAGTGACCGGTCTTGGTGAGATGAAAGCGGCGTTGCCGACCACCGGTGGTCGGCAACGCCGCTTCCACGCCCGGGAAGCCGCAGCTACGACACCTTAGCTGCCACCCTGCGCGCCATCATCGGTCTCGGCACCAAGACAGGCCGGCCCAACCGCGCAGGCCCGCGGAGCGTCAAGAGTGCATGAACCGTATACACGGACGGCTGTGCGCCGCTGCGGCGGTCTCGGTCGCCGCCGCCGTCCTGGCCGCCGGCTGCGGGGCATCCGCCGACGCGCGAGACACTCCCCCGGCCTCCCCGGCGGCCCGGCATTCACCCCGGACCACCCAGGCGGCAGCCGCAGCCCAGTATGGCGCCCGCTGCATGCCGTCCCAGCTGCGGCTCATCCTCGGGCCGCTGGTCTCGGAGGCGACCCAGCAGCACACTGTCATGCTCGTGCTGCGCAACATCTCGGCGCGCGGCTGCACCATGCTGGGATACCCAGCTATCACGCTGACTGGTGCCCACGGCAAAGCCCTGCCGTTCACCTACCGTCAGCGCGGCGACCAGATGCTCACCAGCGAGCCGCCGGCATCCGTCCCGCTCCACCCGGGTGCTGCCGCCTACGTAGCGCTCAACAAGAACGCCTGCGTTGCTTTCTCCCGCGCTGCGGCCCGCCAGATCCGGCTGACACCGCCAGACGCCCGGCAGCCCCTAACGATCACCCTGCCTGATGGTCGTCTGGATTACTGCGGCCCTGGCGATCCTGGCCACACCATCGACGTCATCCCCGTCCAGCCGACCCGAGCCGACGTGTATGCAAGCTGACGCAGCGTGAGCGGGGCGGCGTGCCTCGATTCCACGCCGTTCGGCGTAGCCGGCAGGCGGGCAATCGAGGGATGCCGGCCCGCGCAGACGCCGGCAAAGCCGACAGGCGAGGCAATCGAGGGATGCCGCCCCGTGCCAGGATGCCACCGACGCCGCGGCCCCGGCGTTAAGCGCCCTTGCGAATCCGGTTCAGCGCCTCGGCCAGGATCGCCGCGCCGTCAGCGTCGCTGCGCCGCTCCTTCACGTACGCCAGGTGCGTCTTGTACGGCTCGGCGCGCGGCGGCGCGGGCGGGCTCTTCTCGTCCTGTCCGGCGGGGAACCCGCAGCGCGGGCACTCCCAGGTCTCGGGCACTGCAGCATCGGTGGCGAAGCTCGGCCGCGTCTCGTGCCTGTTGGCGCACCAGAAGGACACCCACACGCGCGGCGCGGACTCGCCCCGTTCGGCTTCGCCCATCGGCCCCGCGCCTACCCTGCTGCCGCGGATGGCGTTGCCACTGCTCACGGAAATACCCCTTGCCTCGTGGGTTTGCTTTCCTCGACCCGTGCCTAACCCTGCCTCATGCCTATACGGGGTCGTACGTTGCTTGTGGATTCTTTGCTGTGCCGGGGCGCTACCTATTGACGATGCCGAGAGCTACGATGCACACGAACCAGAGAACGCCCGTGATGACCGTGAGACGGTCGAGGTTTCGCTCGACCACGGAGGACGAGCCCAGCGACGAGGTCACGCCGCCGCCGAAGAGGTCGGAGAGCCCGCCTCCCTTGCCCCTGTGCAGCAGCACCAGCACGATCATCAGCAGGCTCGTGATGATCAAGACGATGGAAAGTCCGATGGTCACGGCTGTTCTCTAGTCCTCTCCGGCCCTGGTGCTCGTCGGGCACAGGGCTCAGGCGCGATGCCCGGCCATTTCACCGTACCGGCATATTCTGGCAAACTCACCGGCATCCAGGCTCGCACCGCCGACAAGCGCGCCGTCGATGTCCTGCTGCTGCATGATCGCAGCGATGTTATCCGCGTTGACCGATCCGCCATACAGGATACGCACGCCAGCGGCCGTTTCGCCCCCGTGAACGCCGGAAATCCTCGCCCGGACCGCACCGCACACCTCCTGCGCGTCCTCGGGCGTGGCCACCTCTCCGGTGCCGATCGCCCAGACAGGCTCGTAGGCGACCACCATCCCGGCCACCTGCGGGGCGCGCAGTCCGGCCAGGCCGCCGTCGAGCTGGGCGAGCACGTGCGGCACGCAGTCGCCTGCCTGACGCACCTCCAGGGTCTCCCCTACGCAGAGGATCGGCGTGAGCTCCTCGCCGAACAGGGCCCTGACCTTGGCGTTGACCAGGTCGTCGTCCTCGTGGTGGTACCGGCGCCGCTCGGAGTGGCCGGCCAGCACGTAGCCGCAGCCGAGCTTGGCCAGCATGGACGCGCTGATGTCGCCGGTATAGGCGCCCTTGGGCTGCGGCGACACGTCCTGCGCGCCGTAGCCGATCCGCAGCCGGTCGCCGATCACCAGCGTCTGCACGCTGCGCAGCGCGGTGAACGGCGGCAGCACCACCACGTCGGCCGCCTGGAAGTCCTTGTCCGTCAGCGTGAACGCCAGCTTCTGCACCAGCGAGATCGCCTCGAGGTGATTGCAGTTCATCTTCCAGTTCCCGGCGATGAGCGGCTTGCGGGTCACGCGTCATCTCCGAGGGCGACCAGCCCGGGCAGTGTGGCGCCCTCCAGGTACTCCAGGCTCGCGCCGCCGCCGGTCGAGATGTGGCCGAACGCATCCTCGCCGAGCCCCAGCGACCGGACCGCGGCCGCCGAGTCCCCGCCGCCGACCACGGTCAGCCCGTCCACGCCGCTGATGGCCGTCGCGACGGCGAGTGTCCCGGCCGCGAAGGCGGGAAACTCGAACACGCCCAGCGGCCCGTTCCAGAACACCGTCTTCGCGTCGGCGAGCTTGGCCGCGAACAGCTCGCGGGTCGCGGGGCCGATATCCACGCCCTCGCGGTCCGCCGGTATCGCGGTGGCGGGCACCACGTCGTGATCGGCGTCGGCGGCGAAGTGCGTGGCCGCGACGATGTCCACCGGCAGGACGAGCTCCACGCCGCGGCGGGCGGCCTCGTCGATCAGGCGGGAGACCTGCGGGATCTGGGCGGCCTCGAGCAGTGAGTTGCCGACCTCGTACCCCTGCGCGGCGAGGAACGTGTAGGCCATGCCGCCGCCGATCAGTATCCGGTCCGCCTGGCCGAGCAGGTTGCCGATCACGCCCAGCTTGTCGGACGGCTTCGCGCCGCCGAGCACGAGCACGTACGGCCGCTGCGGGTCCGCGGTCAGCCGGCGCAGCACCTCGACCTCGGCGAGCACCAGGTCGCCGGCCGCGTGCGGCAGCAGCCGGGGCAGGTCGTACACGCTGGCGTGCTTGCGGTGCACCGCCCCGAAGCCATCGCCCACGTACAGCGGCGCGCTGCCGCTGTCGCCCATCGCCTTCGCGGCGAGCGCCGCGAGCCTGGCGGCGAGCGCTTCCCGCTCCCGGTCGTCCTTGCTCGTCTCGGCGGGCTCGAACCGCACGTTCTCCAGCAGCGCGACGTCGCCGTCGCCGAGGGCGCCGGCCACCGCCTCGGCGGCCGGGCCCGCGACATCGGCGGCGAAGGAGACCGGGCTGCCGAGCAGCCGGGACAGGTGGGCGGCGACCGGGCCGAGCGATGGCCCGGCGCCTGCCCGTTCGGCATAATCCGTCCCCGAGGGGCGGCCGAGGTGAGCGCACACGATGACGCGGGCGCCGCGCCCGGCCAGCTTGGTGATCGTGGGCAGGCTCGCCCGGATCCGCCCGTCGTCGGTGATCCTGGTGCCGTCCAGCGGCACGTTGAGGTCGGCGCGCAGCAGCACCGCGCGCCCGCCGACCTCCTCGTCGTCGATGCCTCTCACGGCTGTCCCGTGCTCAGCCGAGCCGGGAGCCGACCAGGCGGACGGCGTCGACGAGCCTGTTGGAGTAGCCCCACTCGTTGTCGTACCAGCCGATGACCTTGACCTGGTCGCCGGAAGCCATGGTGAGCTGGGAGTCGAAGGTGCACGAGGCGGGTGAGCCGACGATGTCGGAAGACACGATCGGGTCGCTGGTGTAGACCAGGTAGCCCTTGAGCGCGCCGTCGGCCGCGGCGCGGAACGCGGCGTTGACCTCGTCCTTGGTGACCTCGCGGCCGAGCTGCGCGACGAGGTCGGTGACCGAGCCGTCCGGCACCGGGACCCGCAGCGAGATGCCGTCCATCTTGCCCTTGAGCTCGGGCAGCACCAGCGCGGTCGCCTTGGCCGCCCCGGTGCTGGTGGGGATGATGTTGATCGCCGCGGCGCGTGCCCGGCGCAGGTCCTTGTGCGGGAAGTCCTGCAGCACCTGGTCGGATGTGTAGGCGTGCACCGTGGTCATCAGGCCGCGGACGATGCCGAAGTTGTCGAGCAGCACCTTGGCCATGGGGGCGACGCAGTTCGTGGTGCACGAGGCGTTCGAGATGATCTCGTGCCGGGCCGGGTCGTACGCGTCGTCGTTGACCCCCATGACGATCGTGATGTCCTCGCCCTTGGCCGGCGCCGAGATGACCACCTTCTTGGCGCCCGCGGCGATGTGCTTGCGGGCGTCCTCCGCGTTGGTGAACCGCCCGGTCGACTCCACCACGACATCGACGCCCAAGTCGCCCCAGGGCAGCGCGGCGGGGTCCCGCTCGGCGAGGATCCGCAGCGACTGGCCGCCGGCGCTGATCGTGTCGCCCGAGGCGGACACGTCCATCGGGAGGTTGCCCAGCACGCTGTCGTACTTGAGCAGGTGCGCCATCGTGGCGACGTCGCCGAGGTCGTTCGCCGCGACGATCTGCACGTCGCCGGCCGGTCGGCCGCGGTCGCCCGCGGCGTTGACAGCACGCCAGAAGTTCCGCCCGATCCGGCCGAATCCGTTGATGCCCACCCGAATGGTCACAGCACCGCTCTCCTCAACACTTCCCGACGTTTCCTGCCCGCCGCCACCAGCCGCAGTCCCCCGGCCGAACCCTACCTGACAGCCGGCCGGGCGTGGGAAGATCAAGCATGACCTTCGACCAGGGCACCCGCCCGCGTCCGTCCGGTGACCTGCTCGCGGTGCTGGCCGGGCTGGCCGCGGCGGTCGCCGGGGCTTTCCTGTGGGCGCTGATCATTTACTCGATCAAGCACCAGTTCTCGATCGCCGCGATCCTCATGGGCGTGCTCGTCGGCATGGCCATCGGGGCTTTCCGGCCAAGGACGATGGCCGCGCCGGTCGCGGGCGCCATCCTGGCTGTCTTCGGGTGCGCGTTCGGGGATTTCCTGGCCCTTGTCTTCGTGGCGGTGGGCCGCGCCGGGCTGCCCCTCGGGTATGTTCTCGGCCACCTCAGCGTGCTGTTCGGCGTGTACCCGCACTCGGTCGGCGCCCTGGGATTTGTCTTCTGGGCCCTCGCGGCCTTCGTCGGGTTCAGGATCACGATGACGCGCATGCAGCGGCCCCGTGTCACGCCGCCGCCAGCACCCGGGTACGTCGGGCCGCCCGGCTACGGCCAGCCCGGGTTCGGCCAGCCCGGGTTCGGCCAGCCCGGGTACGGCCAGCCCGGGTACGGCACGCAGCCCGGCTACGGCCAGCCCGGGTACGGCCAGCCCGGGTACGGCCAGCCCGGGTACGGCACGCAGCCCGGCTACGGCCAGCCCGGCTACGGCCAGCCCGGGCACGGCACGGGACCCGGGTACGGCACGCGGCCCGGGTACGGCGAGCCTGGCTACGACGGGCCGGGTTTCGCGATGCCGCGGGACGAGCCACCGCCAGGCTAGCCGCGGGCTCGCTGGCCGGTCGTGGCGGCTCGAGCCCGTCAGCGAAGCGCGTTCGGAATAATCCCTACATCAGCATGTCCGGGGTGAGGCCGGCCTCGGTGCTGGGCACCCCCAGATCGTCGGCGCGCCGGTCCGCCATCGCCAGCAGCCGCCGGATCCGGCCGGCTATCGCGTCCTTGGTCATCGGCGGGTCGGCGAGCTGCCCGAGTTCTTCCAGGCTCGCCTGCCGGTTCGCGATGCGCAGCCGGCCCGCGTCGCACAGGTGCGGCGGCGCGTCGTCGCCGAGTATCTCCAGCGCGCGCTCGACCCGTGCGCCCGCGGCGACCGCGGCCCGGGCACTGCGCCGTAGGTTGGCGTCGTCGAAATTGGCCAGCCGGTTCGCGGTCGCCCGCACCTCCCTGCGGACCCGCCGTTCCTCCCAGGCCAGCACGCTGTCGTGCGCGCCGAGCCGGGCGAGCAGCGCGCTGATCGCATCGCCGTCCTTCACCACCACCCGGTCCACCCCGCGTACGTCCCGGGCCTTGGCGTGGATCTTGAGCCGCCGTGCCGCGCCGACGAGGGCGAGCGCGGCCTCCGGGCCGGGGCAGGTGATCTCCAGTGACATCGAGCGGCCCGGCTCGGTCAGCGAGCCGTGGGCCAGGAACGCGGCGCGCCAGGCCGATTCGCAGTCACAGCTGCCGCCGGAGACCACCTGCCGGGGCAGCCCGCGGACCGGCCGCCCGTAGCTGTCCACGAGTCCGGTCTGACGGGCCAGGCTGTCGCCGTCCTTGGACACCCGGACGAGGTACCTGTTTCCCTTCCGGAGCCCGCTGGGGGCGAGCACCAGCAGCTCGGAGCTGTGCCCGAACACCTCGGCGACGTCCTTGCGGAGCCTGCGGGCCGCCGCCCCCGTGTCGAGCTCGGCCTCGATCACGATGTGCCCGCTGGACAGGTGCAGCCCCCCGGCGAACCTGAGCAGCGCGGACACCTCTGCCTTGCGGCAGCACGGCTTCACCACGTTGACCCGGCTCAGCTCGTCCTTGACTAGGCCGGTCATCGCCATCTGTCACTCCCCCTAGAAAATCTGAGCGTAGGCCCCGGCAAGGCGCGCCGGGTCGTGCCGTGAGGTCCCGTCCCGCATCGCGACGTCCGCGAACAGCAGCCTGGCGCCCAGCAGGCCGGCCGCCTTCTCCAGGTCCGCTCTCCCGCCGCGGGCGGCAGTCCGGCCGGCCGTCTGCTCGTCCGCGAGGACGACATCGAGCGTCAGGCCGGGCGCGTGATCGGCAAGAACCTCCAGGTGAGCGGCTGGCGAGAAGCCTTCGGTCTCTCTGGACTGCGGGGCCAGGTTGAGCACCACGACCCGCCGCGCCCTGGTGGTGAGTATGGCATCGGCGAGGTCCGGCACGAGCAGGTGCGGCAGCACGCTGGTGAACCAGGAACCCGGGCCGAGCACCACCCAGTCGGCCGCGCGCACCGCGGCGACCGCCTCGGGGCGGGCGCGCGGCGCGGGCGGCTCCAGCGCTATCGAGCGGATCAGCCCGGTAGTGGTGGCGCAGGCGACCTGACCGCGCACCGTGCTCAGCTCGTAGGGCCGCTCCGGGTCTGCCCCCTCCACCTGGGCGGTGATGTCGAGCGGCACGGCAGCCATCGGCAGCACCCGGCCGTGCGCGCGGAGCAGCCGCCCCACCCAGTCCAGGCCCTCGACCGTGTCGCCGAGCAGCTCCCACAGGGCCACGATGAGCAGGTTGCCCACGGCGTGCCCGGACAACTCGCTGCCGCCGCCGAACCGGTGCTGCACCACCCGGCTCCAGGTGGTTCCCCAGTCATCGTCGCCACACAGCGCGGCCAGGGCCATCCGCAGGTCACCGGGCGGCAGCACGCCGAGCTCACGGCGCAGCCTGCCGCTGGAATCCGCCGTCGTCGGCGACCGTCACCACCGCGGTCAGCGTGCCGCTCACCCGGCGCAGCGCCGACAGGGACGCATACAGCCCGTGACCGCCGCCGAGCGCCACCACCCTGGGCCCGGCCCGGTCAGGCAGTGTGCTCACTCGCGCCCCAGATCCCTGTGCACCACCTGGACCCCGGCCCCGGTCTCGGCCAGCCTCGCGGCCAGCTGATCGGCCATCGCGACGCTGCGGTGCTTGCCCCCGGTGCAGCCCACGGCGACGGTCAGGAAGCGCTTGCCCTCCCGCTCGAAGCCGGCCAGCGCCGCCTGCAGCGCCTCGGTGAAGGCATCGAGGAATTTCTTTGCTCCCGGCTGGCCCAGCACGAAGTCGCGGACGGGCGGGTCCTGCCCCGTCAGGGGGGCCAGGCCCTCGATCCAGTGCGGGTTGGGCAGGAACCTGCAGTCGGCCACGACGTCCGCGTCCGCCGGCAAGCCGTACTTGTAGCCGAAGGACACCACGTTCACCCGCAGCCCGAGCGTGCCTTCCGCGCCTTCCCCGCCGAAGAACCCCTGCATCCGTGAGCGCAGCTCGTGCACGTTGAGACCCGAGGTATCCACCACCAGGTCCGCCTCGCCCCGCACGCCGCGCAGCAGCTCGCGTTCGGCGGCGATGCCCTCGCTCACCCCGCCGTCGCGCTGCAGCGGATGCGGCCGCCGGACGCTGTCGAACCTGCGTATCAGCGTGTCGTCGGCCGCCTCGAGGAACACCACGCGGGGCGGCACGCCTCGGCCCGTGAGGTCACCGAGCGCGTCGTTCAGGTCGGTGGTGAACGCCCGGCTGCGCACGTCCACCACGGCGGCGACCCTCGACACGGCGCCGCCCGATCGGGCGGCCAGGTCCACCATGGTGGGCAGCAGGCCGGGCGGCAGGTTGTCCACCACGTACCAGCCCATGTCCTCGAGCGCATTCGCCGCGGTGCTGCGCCCGGCGCCCGACATCCCGGTGATGATCACGATCTCGGGGGCGTCCGCCTCCCGGCGGTCATCGCCGTGGTTGTCTCTCATCGCTGGTTGTCTCTCATCGCTGGTTGTCTCTCATCGCTCTCCCCCGTCCACGGCGACCTTGTGATCGCTGGCTTCGCCTGTTCCGCCGGTCTCACCTGGCCGGAGCGCCGCGATGACCGCCGCGGCCACGCTCGGGCCGAGCCCTGGCAGCCCGGCGATCTCGCCGGCGCTGGCCGCCGCTACGTTGCGCACGGAGCCGAAGTGACGCAGCAGTGTCGCCCGCCGGGCCGGCCCCAGCCCCGGCACCCCGTCCAGCTCACTCACCGTCAGCGCCTTCGACCTCTTCGCCCGGTGGTACGTGATCGCGAACCTGTGCGCCTCGTCGCGTACTCGCTGCAGCAGGTACAGCCCCTCGCTCGTGCGGGAAAGGATAACCGGTGCGTCCTCGCCGGGCAGCCACACTTCCTCGAGCCGCTTGGCGAGCCCGCAGACGGCCACGTCATCGATGCCCAGCTCGGTCAAGGCGCGCTGGGCGGCCGCCGCCTGCAGCGGCCCGCCGTCCACCACGACGAGGTTGGGCGGGTAGGCGAATTTGCGCTTGGCCCCCGGGTCGGGCCCGGCGTCGGCCCCCGCGGCGGGCCCGCCGCCACCGTCGGCCCGGTCGCCACCGTCGGCCCGGTCGCCGAGCGTGTCGAGCTCGCCGGTGTCCTCGCGCTCGTCCAGGTACCGGCGGAACCTGCGGGAGATCACCTCGTGTATCGCGGAGATGTCATCGGTGCCGTCGGCGCCGCGGATGCTGAACCGCCGGTACTCACTCTTGCGGGCCAGCCCGTCCTCGAACACCACCATGGACGCCACCACGTGCGTGCCCTGCAGGTTCGACACGTCGTAGCACTCGATCCGCAGCGGCGCCTCGTCCAGGCTTAGCCCCTCCTGGATCTCGTTCAGCGCCAGGCTGCGGGTGGTCAGGTCGCTGGCCCGCTTCGTCTTGTGCAGCGCCAGCGCCCCGCCGGCGTTCCTGGCCACGGTCTCCAGCAGCGCCCTCTTGTCGCCGCGCCGCGGCACCCGCAGATCCACCCGGCCGCCGGGGCGGGCGGCGCGCAGGGCGAGCCATTCCCGCATGGCCTCGGCGCTGGGCGGCAGCACGGGGACGAGCACCTCGCGCGGCACCCCGCCGCGGCCGCTGGCGTCGGCGGAGCTGGCGCCGGTGCGCGCGTCCCCGTACACCTGGCCGAGGAAATGCTCGACCAGCTCGGCCGTGGTGGCGTCCTCGACCTTGTCCACTACCCAGCCGCGCTGGCCCCGCACCCGGCCGCCGCGCACGTAGAAGACCTGCACCGCGGCCTCGAGCTGGTCCTCGGCCAGCGCGATCACGTCGCAGTCGGTGCCGTCGCCGAGCACCACCGCCTGCTTTTCCAGGGCGCGCTGCAGCGCCTTGATGTCGTCCCGCAGCCGGGCCGCCCGCTCGAACTCCTCGGCCGCCGCGGCGGCGCGCATCTCGGTCTCGAGCGCGCGCGTGAAGCGGGTGGTCTGGCCGGCCATGAAGTCACAGAAGTCCTCGGCGAGCACCCGGTGCTCCGCCTCGTTCACCCGCCCGACGCAGGGCGCGGAGCACTTGCCGATGTACCCGAGCAGGCACGGCCGGCCGATCTGCCCGGCTCGCTTGAACACCCCGGCCGAGCAGGTCCGGACCGGGAAGACGCGCAGCAGCGTGTCCACCGTCTCCCTGATCGCCCAGGCGTGCGAGTACGGGCCGAAGTACCTGACCCCCCGCCGCTTCGCCCCGCGCATCACCATGACCCGCGGGTAGTCCTCGTCCATGGTGACCGCTAGGTAGGGGTAGCTCTTGTCGTCCCGGTACCTGATGTTGAACCTGGGATCGAACTCCTTGATCCAGGAGTACTCGAGCTGCAGCGCCTCGACCTCGGTGCCGACCACGGTCCAGTCCACCTTGGCGGCCGCGCGCAGCATGCCCTGGGTGCGCGGGTGCAGGGTGGCGAAGTCGGCGAAGTACTGGTTCAGCCGCTGCCGCAGCGACTTCGCCTTGCCGACGTAGATCACCCGGCCCCGCTCGTCGCGGAACCGGTAGACGCCAGGGGATTCGGGGACCGAGCCGGGGCCGGGCCGGTAGTCGTGCGGGTCTGCCACGTAACAACTCTATGCAGTAAAAGCCCGTCGGCTCGCGTGCTCGCGGGCATCGTAGGCGGCCCTGGCGGCCTCGATCTCGTCCAGGTGCGCGTTCGCCCAGCCGATGAGGGTGCCGACGGCGTCCAGCAGCGTGTCTCCCATCGGGGTGAGCGCGTAGTCCACCCGCGGCGGCATGACCGGGTACATGGTCCGAGTGACGATGCCGTCCCGCTCCAGCCCGCGCAGCGTGACGGTGAGCATCCGCTGGCTGATCCCGTCGATGCCGCGCTTGAGGTCGGTGAATCGCCTGGTGCCCCCGCCCAGGCAGAAGATCACCTGCAGCGACCACTTGTCCCCCACCCGGCCCAGCACCTCGCTGGCCCGGCACGGTCCGGCGGCTTGCGGCTCGGCCTGCGGCTCGGCGCCGGCCTGCGGCTCGGCGCGGGCCTGCGGCTCGACGCCGGCCGGGCGCGGCTCGACGCCGCTGCAGCTCGACGCCGGCCTGCGGCTCGACGCCGGCTGGGCGCATATTCCCGGCGTTCATGGTTACCTCCAGGTGACCAGGGCACCTGGAGGTGCCGGCCTTGCGCTCTCGGTGCGCACCCACCAGGATAAGAGAAGTTCCTCTTCAGAACCAAGGCACGATCCAGTACCGACATACTTACCGGAACTTCTACGCACGTACCGAGGAGAGACAAAGAGACAATGAGTATCCAGGCAACCGAGATCCCCGGCTATGTGGCCGGCAAATGGAGTATCGACCCCGTGCACAGCTACGTCGGGTTCACCGTACGGCACATGATGGTGAGCAAGGTGCGCGGGCACTTCACCGAGTTCTCCGGCGAGCTGATCACCGCCGGGGACCCGCTCCAGTCCAGCGTCACCGCGACGATCGACCTGCGGTCCATCGACACCAGCAACGGGCAGCGTGACGACCACATCCGCTCGGCCGACTTCTTCGAGGTCGAGACGCATCCGATGATGACCTACCGTTCCACCGGCATCAGCACGGACGGCGACGACTACATCCTCGACGGCGAGCTCACCCTGCACGGCCTGACCCGCCAGGTTCCGCTGAAGCTCGAGGTCAGCGGCTTCGGCCCCGACCCCATGGGCGGCACCAGGGCCGGCTTTTCGGCGAGCGGCGAGATCAACCGGTCCGACTTCGACATCAGCTACAACGGCCCCATCCCCGGCGGCGGCACCGTGATCAGCGAGAAGGTCCAGATCAACCTGGACGTCGAAGCCGTTCTGCAGACCGAGGAGAGCTAGTCCGGAGCTAGTCCCGCGAGGCGGTTAACGCCTCCCCCGGGCGGCCCCGGGCGGCCCCGGCGGCCCTGGCCGGAGGAGCTGGTCACTCCTCCGGCCAGTCGGCGGCGAATGCCTCGGTATCGCTCCCGGTGACGTCGCGGAATCGCTCCCGGAAGCTGGCCAGCAGGTCGGCGCCCCACGCGTACCCGGTCGGCACCAGGACCGCCTGGGCCAGCACGTCCCGCAGCTCCCTGGTCCTGGCGCCGCCCCTGGCCAGCGGGACCGCGGCCAGCGCGTACATGTGGTCGAGCGCGCCGAACACCTCGTTCGTCAGCAGCGGCAGCGTGCTGTGGCAGACGGCGGACTCCACGAACCCTTCCCACCACGACGACTCGCCCGATTCCTCGTCGCTGCCGAACGCGCGGCGCAGCCGCTCGCGCACCGCCGCGGCCACCGCGGGGTCGGGGTGCTCGAGCCCGTGCTGCCACGCCCAGGCCGACTCCTCGTCGCGCTCGCACAGCGGCAGCGTCCTGGCGAGCAGCTCGATGGCGAGCGGCACGATGTCGGGGTCGGCGGACTCCGCCGCCTCCGTGAACGCCGCGACCGCCTGCTCCAGGTACGCGATACCGTCCGCGACCCGCCCGGCCGCGCTAGCGAGAGCGGTGCCCGTCTCCGTCGCAGGCGTGCCCGTGACTGGTGTGCCCGCGACGGGTGTGCCCGCGACGGGCGTGCCCGCGACGGGTGTGCCCGCCTCCGGCGCGGCGCCGGGTCCGGCTTCACCCTCAGCTGTCATGCCGGAAGCGTAGAGCGGATCCGCAGGCCCTGCCAGGCGCCCAGCGGAGCGTTCTGAGGCCCCGCCGGCTAACGGAAGATTCTCACTGCCGCTATGCGGTAAATGTCATATTTCGCGCCGCACGCGGAATCGCCGGGCCGTCGCACTGTCGCCCGCCCGCCGGTTTCCGGCTTCTCTTCCTTGGCGTGCCGCCGTTGCCTACGTCGAGCACGGCGGCCTCTTGAGGGTCCATTTCTCCCGAACGGCTGCCGCCAGACGACACCCGGCAGCGTCGGCGCCGTCCCTCCGATCACCCCGCCCAGAACTGCCGGGTGCCGCTCGCCGGGGTTTTCGATACAGAGAATCGGCGGCAATCGCAGCCCGTCCGACCGCGGCCCAGATTCGCCGGCGAGAAGCCCCAGGCAACCAGGCAACCAGGCACCCGCACCACCCCGGCACGAGCAGTCCCGCCCGGATGGATGCCGATATGCCTGCGCGCACCCTTTGCCCTCTGTCCGACTGCCGTCCGGATTCGCCAGCGAGAAGCCCCCTGCGATTAGGCATCCGCAGCATCCGACACAAAGCAGTCGCGCCTGGGTGGATGCCGACATGCGCGCGGCACCGCCCCCCGTCACCATCCGCGGGCCACCGACAGCCGCTAGGTGCAGCAACACCAGCCCTGGCAGCGTCCACGAAAGCAAGATCAACAACAGGCTTCCCGGCATTGCTTGACAATTTTCCCCCTACGCGCGTGTCGCGCTTGGAATGTCGGCAGGGTGCGATAGAGTGTTCGAAAGAACATGATCAGCCTCGTCCGGACGGAGGTGAACACCGTGACCGCAGCAGCTTCTCAGCCGGAGTCGCAGCCTGAGCCGGGGTCGCAGCCTGAGCCGGGGTCGCAGCCTGAGCCGGGGTCGCAGCCGGAGCCGGAGTCGCGGGACCTGCTGGTGGCCAGGCTGGCCGCTCTGACCGACGCGGACGCGCCGCCGGACGAGCTGGACTACGCCCGCTGGCCCGGCGCTGACACCGGCTGCCCGGCCGGGCTGGCGCAGCTGACCGGTCCGGAGCTGGAGGAACTCCTCGCGGCCGCCGCCGGGCCGGTGCCTGAGGTGATCCCGGCCGGCTGCCTGCCCCGGGACGGCACCGGCGGCGGGGCCGGGTTCGCCGACGGCGGCGTGCTGGATGTGCTGGCGCCCGGGGGTGCCGCTGGCCGGGTTCGCCGACGACGCGCACGCCCGGCTCGGGCAGCTGGCCGACGACGAGGTGATCGGGGTGCTGCGGGGCTGGTGGCGGCAGACCTGCTGGGCGCAGGCGCGGGCGCTGGCCGCGATCGCCGAGCTGGCCCGCCGCCGCCCCGCCGACCGCACCCCGGCCGCGGCGCCGGGGCAGTTCCCGGCCAGGCTGAGCGAGTTCATCGCGGACGAGATCGGGATGGCGCTGACGCTGACCAAGACCGCGGCCGAGACGCAGCTGGCGCTGGCGGTGGAGCTGGCCGCCCGGCCGGCCACCTTGGCCGCGCTGGAGGCCGGCCGGATCGACCTGCGCAAGGCGCTGGTCATCCTGGACGCCGTCGCCCTGCTCAGCGGCGAGCACGCGGCCGCGGTGGAGGCGGCGGTGCTGAGCGACGCGGCCGGGCAGACCACCGGCGAGCTGCGCAAGGCGGTCACCGCCGCGGTGCTGGCGCTGGACCCGGACGCGGTCCGGCGGCGCCGCGAGGAAGCGCAGAAGCGGGCCCGGGTGGAGTGCTTCCCCGATCCGGAGGGCACCGCCACCCTGGCCGGCCGGTCGCTGCCGCCGGCCGAGGTGCTCGCCGCCGACAAGCGGCTGTGCCAGGTCGCCCGGTACTGGAAGAAATACCTCCGGGCCGCCTGGAAACGAGCCGACCCGCGCCAGGCAGCTGCCCCGGCCCGAGGATGGCACCGACCTGCTGCGGGCCCGCGCCTACCTGGCGCTGCTGCTCGGCCAGCCCCTCGACGTCCCGCCCGCCGACCTGCTCCCCCCAGCCCACGCAGCCCAGCCTGACCACGGCACGGCCGACAGCTCCAGCGGCCCCGATCCAGACGGCCCGGACGGCAGCACCCGGGGCGGCGCCAGCGCTGGCAGTGACCCTGGCCCCCGCAGCGGCGGCCCCGACGCTGGCGACTTCGGTCAGGCCCACGGCGTCGGCCCCCGCAGCGATGACAGTCCCGTCGGCCTCGGCCTCGGCCACGGCGACGTCCCCGGCAACGGCGACCCCGACTCTGACGCCTCCGGCAGCAGCCCAGCCGGCGGCGACGCCGGCCACGGCGACCCCCGCCAGGGCAACGCCGGACCTGACCGGCCGGACGGCGCGGTCGGCGCTGCCAGCCGGGATGGTCAGCTCGCGCCCGCGGGGCTGCGGCCCCCGGACCCGCCCTGGGCGGCGGGCCACGTTGACCCGGTGGCCGGGCTGCCGCCGATGGCCGGGCTGATCAGCCTCACCCTGCCCCTGACCACCTTCCTGGGCGTCACCGACCGGCCCGGCGAGGCCGCCGGGTACGGGCCGCTGCACGCCGACACCGCCCGCCTGCTGGCCTGCGCCCTCGCCGGCCACCGCGCCACCCGCTGGCAGATCCTCCTCACCGACCCCGACGGGCACGCGCTCGCCGCCGGCACCGCCCGCGGCAGCCCCGGCCGCCCCGGCACCGGCAGCGGCGGCGGTAGCGGGTGGACGGTGCAGGTGACCGCCGAGCCGATCGCCACCAGCCACTGCGACCACCGCAACGCCGAACCCGGCCATGACCCCAGCCCCGGGCTGCAGCGGCTGGTCCGGGCCCGCACCGGCACCTGCTGCGGCCCCGGCTGCCGCCGCCCCGCCGGCGGCTGTGACCTGGACCACACGCTGGCCTATGACGACGGCGGCATCACCTGCGAATGCGGCATCGGGCCGGGCTGCCGCCGCTGCCACCGGCGCAAGCAGGCCCTGCGATGGGCACTCGCACAACCCGCCCCAGGCGTCATGATCTGGACCAGCCCGGCCGGCCGCCGCTACACCACCCACCCCAGCAAACACCCCACCTGATCACGCCTTACTCCAGTCACTCCTCTTTCCTCACTCCACTCCCCCGCATCCAAATCCTGTTTGCGGGCTGTCACTGCCTAGTCACGCTGACATTCGTCGCGATAATAGGCGGGTGCGTGAGTTGCGTCAGGTGCCGCCGCCGCCCGATATCCGGCTGGCGGATGACCGCCGTGCCACTCCTGGGCGACCTCCCGAAACCGATCGTGTTGATCGAGCCCGCGCTGCGCCCACGGACCCGCCGAGACCCGCGCCTGACCGCGCGCGGGACTCCGTACCCAGCGTCCATGACAAGCCTGACCATGCGGCCGATGCGCTGACACGCTTCGATCCCCGACGAGCCGGACTCCCGGACGTGCCGAAGGGCGATGCTCCCCGTTACGTCCAGACGCACCGTGGCGACCGGCCCTGGCTGAACGCCGCCAGGCATGCCCCCGAGGAAGTGCAGCGTGTATTCGCCGCGCTTGACCAAGGCAGCGGGCACGCCCACATTCGCCACGAAGGATGGCTCAGCCCGGAGAAGAGCCAGCTGCGGGTGCTCAACCTCCAAGATCCCGCCCAGCTCGACCCGGCGAAACGGGCAGAGGGTAAAGACGGCCTGTTGCCGGGTAACAAGCAGCACTACTGCGCGGCGATGTCCTCCGCCATCCGCAATCCCACGGCGTTCGCCGCAGCGCTCGCCCGCGGCGTCGAGCACCCTCGCGTCCGCGCCGTTCTGGACACGCCGCAATCGTGGGAGGAGCCGAAACCGTCAATTGTGAGCGTGCCGATCGATGAACTACTCGGCCCCGCTGGACATCGGTACTGTGAGGGATACCGACTCGTCGGCGATAACCCGAAACAGGCGGCATCGGATCGCCGCACCTGGCTGCAGGAGACCCGCGCAGCCGACAGGCCGTCAGTGCCGCCCCCGCTGATCGTCCCCGTGGACTTCCAGGGCGGGAACATTCAGTACGCGTTCAAGGTGAACGCCGCGGGCAGATACGAGATCCTCAGCATGTTCCCCGCCCCGCCGGATCGCTGAAGGAGGATAGATGGCATACCCGGATTATTACTGGCAGCGGGACAAAGACGCACCCTTTGCGTTCTTCGTTGGCATTATTAACGCTTATTGTCACCCCGAGGCCGGCGGTGACGAGAAGGAGCTTGCAGATTGGGTTCACCGTCCGGAGGCGAGCCTGAAAGCGAGCCGGTTTAAGGATGAGTTCCGCCGACTGCTGTCAGGGGAACTGGACAAGCTGCCTGAGTATGCGCTGTTCACCGCAGCTGAGTATGAGGATGGCTCGGACGAGGCGTTCTTGCGGCGGTTGTGGCGCGAGCTCTACGGCGACGAGCCCGTGACGCCCGCAGCGCAAGCGTAAATCGACGGCCAAGTGCCGACTCCGCGACGCCGGGGCTGGATAGCCTGTGCCTCGTGACTTTGCGGCGGCTGGGTACGGGCTTCGTGGTGGTTGCGCTGGCGGCCGCTCTGTCAGGCTGCAGCTCGCACGGAGCCCATACCAATTGCAGCGTTACGCAGTGCACGGTGACCTTCGACCGCGGAGTCACCAGCGCCTCGATCAGTGTCCTCGGAGTCCAGGCAAAGATCATCGCCGTCAACAACGGGTCAGTGACTCTTAGCATCGCGGGCAACCAAGTGACCATCCCGGTGAACCAGTCCGCGCAGGTGGGTGGCCTGCAAGTGACCCTCAAGTCGGTCACGGCCAGCAAAGTCGTCGTGCAGATCACCCAAGGTAACGGAAACTGATCACCACCGGCCGGTCGCGCCCGGAGCGACAGTGGCGCGCAAGCGGCAGGAACGCCCAGACGCACGAACGCCCAGACGCAGGAACGCCCAGACGCACGAACGCGCTTAGTCCGCGAAAGCCTCTGGCGGCGGGCAGGAGCACATGAGGTTCCTGTCGCCGTAGGCCTGGTCGATCCGCCGCACCGGGGGCCAGTACTTGGCCCGCCGGTCGCCGCGTCCCGGGTAGGCCGCCTCTTCCCGCTGGTAGGGATGCTTCCAGTCGCCCGCAATGAGCATCTCCGCGGTGTGCGGCGCGTTCTTCAGCGGGTTGTCCTGCGGGTCGTACTCGCCCGACCCGACCCTCGCGATCTCCTCCCTGATCGCGATCATCGCCTCGCAGAACCGGTCGAGCTCGGCAAGCCCCTCGCTCTCGGTCGGCTCGATCATGAGGGTCCCGGAGACCGGAAACGACATGGTCGGCGCGTGGAAGCCATAGTCGATAAGTCGCTTTGCGACGTCCTCCACGGTGATCCCGGTGTCCCGGGTGATCGGCCGCAGGTCGATCACGCACTCGTGCGCCACCAGCCCACCGCGGCCGGTGTACAGGACCGGGTAGTGCGGCGCCAGCCGCACCGCCACGTAGTTGGCAGCCAGGATCGCCACCAGGGTGGCCTCGCGGAGCCCCTCGGCGCCCATCATCCTGATGTAGGCCCAGGGGATCGGCAGCACCCCGGCCGACCCGAACGGCGCCGCGGCCACCTGCCCCGTGCCCCGGCCGGGCAGGAACGGGGCGAGGTGCGCCCGTACCGCTACCGGCCCCACGCCCGGGCCGCCGCCGCCGTGCGGGATGCAGAACGTCTTGTGCAGGTTGAGATGAGAGACATCAGCCCCGAACGCCGCGGGGCGGGCCAGCCCGACCAGCGCGTTTAGGTTGGCCCCGTCGATGTAGACCTGGCCGCCCGCGGCGTGCACGGCATCGCACACCTCGGTGATGTTCTCCTCGAACACCCCGCTGGTGGACGGGTAGGTCAGCATGATCGCGGCGACCCGGCCGCCGAGCGAGCCGAGCTTGTCCTCCAGGTCGCCGGTGTCGACGGCCCCGTCCGCGCCGCACTTGACCACGCTCACTCGCAGGCCGGCCAGCACCGCGCTGGCGGCGTTCGTGCCGTGCGCCGACTCCGGGATCAGGCAGGTGTCACGTTCCGGCTGGCCGCGCGACGCGTGGTAGGCGCGGATCGCGAGCAGGCCGGCCAGCTCCCCCTGGGAGCCCGCGTTCGGCTGCACCGAGACCGCGGCGTAGCCGGTGATCTCGGCCAGCAGGTGCTCGAGCTCGCCGATGAGCTCGCCGTAGCCGCCCGCCTGGACCGCGGGCGCGAACGGGTGCACGTCGGCGAACTCGGGCCAGCTGATGGGCTCCATCTCGGCCGCGGCGTTCAGCTTCATCGTGCACGAGCCCAGCGGGATCATGGAGCGGTCCAGCGCGATGTCGAGGTTGACTAGGCGTCGCAGGTACCTGAGCATGCCGGTCTCGGTCCGGTGCTCGCGGAACACCGGGTGGGTCAGGAACGGCGAGGTGCGCCGCAGCGCGGCCGGCAACCCATTGTCGCCGCCGGCCACCGGGGCGCCCGGGCAGAGCGCGGCGGCAACCTCCGCAACCTGGGCCTCGGTGGTCGTCTCGTCGCAGGAGATCTGGAACGTGTCGGCGTCGGCCAGGTACAGGTTGAAGCCTGCCTCCCGGGCCCGCTCCACCGCGGCGGCCGCCCCGCCCGGCCAGCGCACCCGCACCGTGTCGAAGAACCCGCCGCCTACCTCGAGGCCGTGGCCGCGCAGCGTCGCCGCGAGCGCGGCGGCGTGCCGGTGCACGCGGAGCGCGATCTCGGTCAGCCCGTCGCGCCCGTGATAGGCCGCGTACATGGCGGCGGTGACCGCGAGCAGCACCTGCGCGGTGCAGATGTTGCTAGTGGCCTTCTCCCGCCGGATGTGCTGCTCCCTGGCCTGCAGGGCGAGCCGGTAGGCCGGTCGGCCCTCGGCGTCCACCGACACCCCGACCAGCCGGCCGGGCAGCTGCCGCTTCAGGCCGTCCCGCACCGCGATGTAGCCGGCGTGCGGGCCGCCGAAGCCCATCGGCACGCCGAACCGCTGGGTGGTGCCGACGGCGATGTCGGCGCCCGTCTCGCCCGGCGGCCGCAGCAGGGTCAGCGCGAGCAGGTCGGCGGCCACCACGGCCTGGGCCCCGCGCTGATGCGCCGCCTCGACCGCCGGCGCCAGATCACGCACGGCCCCGCTGGCCCCGGGGTACTGCAGCAGCACGCCGAACAGCTCCCCCTCCGGCTGGTCGGCGATAACCTCTGGGCTGGCGTCGGCGACGACCAGCCGGATGCCCAGCGGCTCGGCCCTGGTGCGCAGCACCGCCAGCGTCTGCGGCAGGCAGTCGGCGTCGGCGAGAAAAATGCTGCCCCGGCCGGCCGCCCGCCTGGCCAGCGTCATCGCCTCGGCCGCCGCGGTCGCCTCGTCCAGCAGCGAGGCGCCCGCCACCGGCAGCGCGGTGAGGTCGGCGACCATCGTCTGGAAGTTGAGCAGCGCCTCGAGCCGGCCCTGCGGAATCTCCGGCTGGTACGGGGTGTACGCGGTGTACCAGCCGGGGTTCTCCAGCAGGTTGCGGCGGATCACCGCCGGCATGTGCGTGCCGTAGTAGCCCAGGCCGATCATCGACGTGAGGACCTGGTTCTTCCCGGCCAGCCTGCGCAGCTCGGCCTGGGCGGCGTCCTCCGACAGCGGCGGCGGCAGGTTCAGCGGGCCGTCGGCAGCTATCTGAGGGGGCAGCGCCGCGCTGGCGAGCTCGTCGAGCGAGCCGTGGCCGATCGCGGCGAGCATCTGCTCCTGCTCCGCGGGAGACGGCCCGATGTGACGATGGGCGAAGTTCATGAGGGGGACCTCCGGACGGCTCGGAATCCTGCGCCGCCGCGCGGCTGCCGGACCTTCGGCTCCCCCTCTGTCATCGCGGCAGGCGATTCCAGAGCTGCCTGTCTCGTCCGGTCCGGGTGCCTGAGAGGTTCCGGGGAGGTTGCCCCTTCGGCGTCCCTGGCTGGCTGCCTGGGAACTCTCCCGGACGAGGTCGTCGGCTATCCGCCGAGCTTACCCGAGCCGATCACCAGCCGTCCGCAGACATGCATCTACCCCGGGCCGGTCAGGTTCCCCGAGCCGGAGACCGGCCCGACCGGGTTCCCGTGGATCGGCCCCACGGGCAGGCCGGGGTTACTGCTGAAGAGGTAGTCGATGTACCGGAAGTAGAGGCTCAGCGCGTTCGTTCCCGGTAAGCGCGCCGCGACCAGGAGGAACCCGGCGACCAGAAGCATGGCCGACCGGCGATGGCGCCGAGGTTGACCCGCCACGACCGCTGCAGCAGCGCTGCCACCAGCGCGAATGGTAGGCCGCCGCCGACATAGCCCAAGGTGAGCTGAAGCGCCGGGCTGAAGTTCGCGCCGAACGTGACGGTCGCCGCGAAGAACCAGGCGGCAAGGCCGAGCAGCCCGACCAACAGCGTCCACCGCACCCGGCCCCGGACGCTGGCAGGCAGCAAGGAGGCGCCGGGCGTGCCCCAGGCGAGCGCCGCAAGGGCGGCGAACATCACGACGACAAGAGCCAGGACGGCCACCCGCGCGGACGGCGGCAAGGCGGCCAGCGGCTCGATCTGGCCGGTCCCGGAGCTCACCAGCGATGTCAGCGGCTGAGCCAGCGGCGGGAACGAAAGGAAAAGGGCCGCCACCGTGCCCATCGTGATCGAGCCGATGACGCAGGCGAGCGCGAGCTGGCGCACGGCCGGCCTTACGGTCCTGACGCCTACCTTGGCGGCGATGGACGCCATACCCAGATTCTAAATCTTTGGCCCGCGGTTTTTAATCTTCGCGCCGCGTTCGCCACAGGTGAAAGAAGGCGATTCGGACCCATGCGCTAAGCGGTTCTCCGGCCCCAGCCGGAGGCGTCGGGGGTTCCGGGGGCTCGGGCCCCCGGGAAATAAGCGATTCTCCTGCCCCGGCTGGAAGCGTTGGGGTTCCGGGGGCTCGGGCCCCCGGGAAAAATCGCGCGGCGAGCTAACTACGAAAAGTTGATCAGGGATCAACGAGCATAGTTCGCCCAGCTCGCCGCGCCGCTTACCCGGTCCGCCGCGCGCGCCGGACCGCCAGCTCGTCGGAGTGCTCGCCGCCCGCGGGCTCGCCGTCGGATGCCCGGATCCCGGGCAGCTCGGCGAGGCTGCCCTCCACCTCGCGCCAGACCCGGCCGAGCGCGATCCCGAAGACGCCCTGGCCGCCCTGCAGCAGGTCAACCACCTCATCGGCGGACGTGCACTCGTACACGCTGGCCCCGTCGCTCATGAGCGTGACCTGGGCCAGGTCGCCGGTACCCCGGTCGCGCAGGTGCTGAACGGCAGCTCGGATCTGCTGCAGCGAGATACCCGTCTCGAGCAGCCGCTTCACGACCTTGAGCACGAGAATGTCGCGGAAGCTGTAGAGCCGCTGGGAGCCGGAGCCGTGTGCCGCGCGGACGCTGGGCTCCACCAGCCCGGTACGGGCCCAGTAGTCCAGCTGGCGGTAGGTGATTCCCGCAGCCGAGCAGGCCGTAGGCCCGCGATAGCCGGTTCCCTCCGCGCCCTCAGGCCCTTCGGCAAGCTCCTCGCCGAACAGCAGGCCCTGCTCTCCGGCCTGCCTGGCCGCGGCGGTCCAGGCGTGATCGCCAGACTTCCCGCTGTCACCCTTTGTTGCCGTCACGCCCACCTCCGACGAGCCTGTTATCGCACGCTAGGCCGACGGGCACGACCCGTCAACGATCGCCCCCGGCGCGTCGGGATGCAGTACGCCGAATTGCGCCGAACTCCCCTAAACAGAGCCCGCTGGCCCCCAGCACTCACGTCGAGCAGCCCTCACGTCGAGCGGCCGAAGTCCTCCGGCGTGATGGTGTCCAGGAACTCGCGGAACTTCTCGACCTCGTCTTCCTGCTCATCCGGGATCGGCACCCCCGCCTCGTCGAGTATCTCCTCGCTAGCGAAGATCTCCGCTCCGGTACGCAGCGCGAGCGCGATCGAGTCCGACGGACGCGCGCTTACTTCCTTGCCGTTCGAGAATACGAGATCGGCGAAGTAGATCCCGTCCCGCAGCGCCGTGATGTTCACCGTGCGCAGCTGTACGCCCAGCGCCTCGAGCACGTCCCTCAGCAGGTCGTGGGTCAGCGGGCGCGGCGGCACCATGCCCTGCTGGGCAAAGGCGATCGCGGTGGCCTCCACCGCGCCGATCCAAATCGGCAGGTACCTTTCGCCCTGCATCTCCTTCAGCAGGACGATGGGCTGGTTCGTTGGCATCTCGACCCGGACGCCGACGACCTCCATCTGCCTCACGGCGGCTCCTACGCTCGTCAACCCTGGGCCCTGAACCGGGGCACTCCCTTTGTCAAAGTACACCCGCCATCGGGCCGGACCAGACCTCGACCCGGCTCCGGCGGCCGCGTCGCGGGCCCCAGGCCAGCCTAAGCGAATCCAGCTTAGGCGAGTCCAGCCTCACCGAGTTCGGCCTCCACGAGCGCGGCGTGCAGCCGGATGGAGAGCGCGGCGATGTCTCTCGCGGTCTGGCCGGCCCGCTCCGCCGCTCCGGTGCTGCGCTGCCGCAGCGTCGGGGCCACGACCTGCTCGATCAGCGACGTCTCGCGCTCCGCAGCGGCCTTGACCGCCCGCAGGTGCCTGGCCTGGACCCCGAACCGGCCGAGCTCGGCGACCAGCCGTGCCACCGCGACCGCGTCCTGGCCGTACTGCCTGCCCCGCCGCCGGATCAGGCCGAATTCCTCGAGCTCGTCCAGCCGCTTCGCGTCGATGCCGGCCGCCTCGAGCAGCTCCGCCCGGCTGAGCAGCGCACCGCCGCGTACGGTCGCCCCGGCCCCCGGCTCCAGCTCCGCTCCCTCGGAATCCAGCTTCTCCTTGATCACCCGGAGCGGGAGGTAGTGATCCCGCTGCGCGGTGAGGATGTATCTCAGCCGCTGCACGTCGTGCCTGCTGAATCGCCGGTATCCCGACGGCGAGCGGGCGGGCTCGATCAGCCCCTCGGACTCCAGGAACCGGATCTTGGAGATACGGACGTCGGGGAACTCGCCGCTGAGCTGGGCAAGCACCTCGCCGATGCCGTAATAAGCCCTGGCAGGCTGAGCGCTCATGCTTCGCCCCGCACGCCCCCTCCGTTCATCTCCTCACGCGGGTTGGTGAGGAAGACCAGCCGGAACTTGCCCACCTGGACCTCGTCCCCGGCGTTGAGGCCGGATTCCTCGATGCGCTCCCTGTTCACGTACGTCCCGTTCAGGCTGCCCACGTCGCGCACGGTGAACGTCTCGCCCTGCCGGTAGAACTCCGCGTGCCGGCGGGACACGGTCACGTCGTCGAGGAAGATGTCGCTCTCCGGGTGCCGGCCGGCCGTGGTGAGGTCGCTGTCGAGCAGGAATCTGCTGCCGGCGTTGGGCCCGCGCCTGACCACCAGGAGCGCCGTGCCGGCCGGCAGCGCCTCCACCGCCGCCGTATCGGCGGCGAACGGCTCCTCCGCGACCTCGGTCTCGGTGGACTCCCAGCCGCCGAGCGAGATCGTGGACGTGGACTCCCCCGGCCGCTCGCCGCTGGCAGCGCGCGGCAGCGGGCTGCCGCAGTGCGCGCAGAAACGGGCGCCTTCCGGATTCGGGCGGCCGCACTGGCTGCAGTGGACGCTCGGCATCGCTTCGCCCGGCCTCCCATCTATCGGCCATGCGGTCGGGCCGGGGCTCATACTGGCATGGCTGGCCCGCGGCGTGTACTCAGGTGATGCTGCCAACGCTACCGGGGCCGTGGCATGACGGTCCACGCGCCACGCAAGGCGCCCGCCCCACCGGCGGCGGTAGCGGTCTCCGGCAGGTTTTCCGGCCTGCCGCATCGCGGCCGCGGCAGCGCCGCGGCGCCTCTGCCACAAGTGTGACACCTCCGACCAGCCGCCGCCACAAGCCTGGATTGTCTCACGCGGTGCTGGGCCGCCGCCGGGCTGTCACCCGGCCGGTCCGGTCGGGCACGCTGCGCTACCCACCCCGGGATCAGCCGCCGGCCCGCTCCACCACCGCCGACCACTCGTCCAGCAGCGCCTGCGCGGCGTCGTCGTCCGTGCCCTCCGCCCACAGGTGGGTGAGCGCGCCCGCCGGGTCCGGCAGCACGAGCACCCAGCCGCGGCCCTCATCGACCACCCGCACCCCGTCGGTGGTGTCCAGCAGGCGGTTTCCCGCCGCCTCGACGACCGCCCGCATCACCCCGCCCTTGGCTGCCCACGGGGTGGGCATGGAGAGCCGCAGCAGGTGCGCCCGCGGGATCCGCGCGTCGATCTGGCTGAGGGTGAGCCTGGTCCGCGCCACCAGGCCGAGCATCCGGGTGAACGCGGCGATGCCGTCGACGGTGCGGCAGAACTCCGGCACGATGAACCCGCCGCGGCCGTCCGCGGCCAGGATCACGTCGTCGTCCGCGGCGGCCTCGGTCAGCGCGTCCGACGAGGTGGCCGTCCACTCCACCTGGACGCCGTGGAACTTGCAGACCTGCTCGGCGACCCTGGTGGTGGTCACCGGCAGCGCGACCCGCCCGGACTTGCGCTCGGCCGCCACCAGGTCCAGCACGACCAGCAGCGCGCGGTCATCGGGGACCATCTCGCCCTTGTCGTCGAGCAGCGCGATCCGCTCGCCCACCGGATCGAATCGCACGCCGAACGCCGCCCGCGACGACGACACCAGCTCGGCGACCCGCTGCAGGCCGGCCCGCTGCTGCGCCAGCGTCTCGGTGGGCGAGACCTCGTCCAGCCTGTTGTTGACGGTGAGCACGTCCACGCCGATTTTGCCGAGCAGGCCGGGCAGCACGAGCGACGCGGTGCCGCCGGCGCAGTCCGCCACCAGCTTCAGCTCGGCCTCGCGCACGCCGGTCATGTCCACGCAGCGGAGCAGTTCCCTGGTGTAGGACTCGATGATCCGCGGCGGGTAGGACAGCTCGGCGATCTCGCCGGGGAACGCGCGCCTGAACTCCTGCCGGGAGAACACCCGCTCCAGCTTGCGCCGCGCCGCCGGCGACAGGTCGGCGCCGCGCTCGTCGAGGAAGACGATGTCGATCGACTGCGAGTCGCCCGGCGCGGTGCGGATCGCGATGCCGCCGCTGTAGTCACTGCGCCCGGTCTCGAACCTGGCCACCGGCAGCGCCTGCGCCTCCAGGTCCACCACGTTGATCGCGCTCGCGTTCAGCGCCGACTGCACCGCGCGCTTGAGCGTGCGGGCGGCGCGGGACGCGTCCCGGGACGTGGTGACGGTCGAGCCCTTGCGGAGCGTGCTCGCGTAGGCGCTGGTCAGCCGCACGCACAGCTCGGGCGTGATCTCCACGTTGACCAGCCCGGAGACGCCGCGGGGGCCGAACAGCGTGCGCTGGCCGCGTGATTCCCAGATCACGCTGGTGTTCACCACCGCGCCGGCCTCGATGGTCTTGAACGGGTAGACCTTCACCCCGGCCGACAGGTAGGCCTCGGACTCGATCATGCACTCGTCCCCGACGACCGCGCCCTCCTCGATCCGGGCCGAGGCCATGATGTCGGTCTTCTTGCCGATCACGCAGCCGCGCAGCGTCACGCCCTGGCCGACGTACACGTTGGAGTGCACGACGGCGCGGTGCAGGAACGCCCCCTCCTTGACCACCACGTTGCTGCCCACCACGGTGAACTCGCGCAGCGTCGCGCCTGCCTCGATCTTGGCGTACTCGCCGATGACCAGCGGCCCCGTCAGCGCCGCCTCGGGATCGACCTCGGCGCCCTCGGCGACCCACACGCCAGGCGACACCTCGAAGCCGTCGATGTCCGCCGCCACCCGCCCCGACATGACGTCCGCCTGCGCCTTCAGGTAGCTCTCGTGGGTCCCGACGTCCTCCCAGTACCCGTCGCCCACCCAGCCGTACAGCGGCGCGCCGCGCTCGAGCAGCCGGGGGAACACGTCGGCCGACCAGTCGCAGGCCTCGCCGGCCGGCACGTCGGCGAGCACCTCGGGCTCCATCACGTAGATGCCGGTGTTCACCGTGTCCGAGAACACCTGGCCCCAGGTGGGCTTCTCGAGGAAGCGCTGGATCCGGCCGTCCTCGCCGGTGATCACGATGCCGAACTCCAGCGGGTCGGGCTTGCGGCTGAGCGCGACCGTCACCAGCGCGCCGTTCCGCTTATGGAACTTCACCAGCTCGGACAAGTCGATGTCGGTCAGCGCGTCACCGGAGATGACGAGAAAAGGCTCGTCGCGCAGCGCGTCCTGCGCGTTGCGCACGCTGCCCGCGGTGCCGAGCGGTGCCTCCTCGGTGGCGTACTGCAGGCTCAGGCCCACGTCCTCGCCGTCACCGAAGTAGTTGCGCACCAGCGAGGCGAGAAACTGGACCGTGACCACGGTCTCGGTGAACCCGTGCCGCTTGACCAGCCGGAGCACGTGCTCCATGATCGGCCGGTTGACGACGGGCAGCATGGGCTTGGGCTGGTTGGCGGTCATCGGCCGCAGCCGAGTCCCCTCCCCGCCGGCCATCACCACGGCCTTCACGGCTGGCTGACCTCCTTCCTCGCCGGTTCAAGGCTCGGCCGCCGGTTGAGCAGTTGGCGCGCCTGGGTCAGGTACAGCCCGCCGGACGTCCAGTACAGCGCGGTGCCCCAGATCGCGAAGGCCCACCCGACGATCCGCGCGAACGTCGCCACCGGGCCGCCGTGCGAGCCGAGGAACAGCAGCGGGAACGCGTAGAGCAGGGACGCCGTCGCGGCCTTGCCGACGAAGCTGACCTGGAGCGGGCCGAACCCGCGCCTGCGCAGCACGGCGAGCGCGACGGCGACGGCGAGCTCGCGGGCCGCCAGCAGCCCGACCAGCCACCACGGGATGATCGCCCGGACCGCGAGCGCGATCAGCGTGGCGGCGATGTAGAGCCGGTCCGCCGCCGGGTCGAGCACTTGGCCGAGCCTGCTCTCCTGGTTGAAGGCGCGGGCGATCTTGCCGTCCAGCCAGTCGGAGGCCGCGGACGCGATCAGTATGCCGACCGCCCACGCGTCCGCCGTCGCCGTCCTCGGCCCGAGGACCAGCCACAGGAACACCGGAACGCCGAGCAGCCGGGCCGCACTTATCCCGTTGGGGATGGTGAGCACCCGGTCGGCGTTCTGCGCTGGCTCGGTCACCCGCCGCGCCACCTCCCTGCCGCCGACCCTACCTGCAGCCCGTCCCCGCCCCGGGGATGGGCATACCGGCCGCGGCACGACACGCGGCCGCCGACGGGGGCGCCCTGGATTCCCGAACGCGCTTCGCGAGGCGCCGGCGTGACCCAGCGAGCGTGCGCCCGGCGCGGCGAGATCACTCCGGAGGAAGCGGGCCGGCTCGCACCCGGCTGAGCGGCGAGGGACAATGACGTGTGCTTTCCATGTCATCGCGCGTGCGCTCCAGGGCATTGCGCTCTCTCGTCATCAGCGCCGTGGTCATCGGCGGCGGGACTCTCACCGGGCGGCTTCTCGGCTACAACCTGGGCTTCAACACTGTCGTGCGGTGCCGCCAGGGCCACCTGTTCACGACGGTCTGGATTCCGGGCGTGAAGCTCAAGGCGCTGGACCTGGTCGTGGCCAGGTTCCAGCGCTGCCCGGTCGGCAACCACTGGGGCATTGTCACTCCGGTACGCGACGCAGACCTGAGCGACGAGGACAGACGACTCGCCAGCGAGCACCGGGACATCCGGATTCCGTAATCCGCCGGGAGTACGCACCTGGCGCCCGCTACCGCTTGCGGCGGACGCCCGAACGGTCCTTCCGGCCGACGACACCGGGCTGGTCCCGCTGTGAGGATCGGTACAGCGACCACGGGTCGTGGTGCCCGATGAACCGATCCGGGAGAAGGTGCAGCCAGATGGCTGGGAGCACAGCACGAAACCGAATGACAAGCACCGACCTGCGCGCATCTGATGCCGAGCGGGACGCCGTGGCCGAGGAGCTCGCCCGGCACCTCCAGGACGGGCGGCTGGACGCGGCGGAGTTCGACGAGCGGGTGGGGCGGGCCATGACGGCGCGCACCCGGGGCGACCTGGACCCCCTGCTCGCCGATCTCCCGAGCCAGGTACCCGAGCAGCCGCCGGCAGCGCGCACAGGGCTGCGCTGGCCGTTCCCGCTGGTCCCGATCGCGATCGTCGTGCTGTTCGTGGCGATTGCGGGCGCGGCGGGCGGACCGGACGGGCACGAGCACCCGGTCTGGGCGCTGTGGTGGCTGTTCTGGCTGATTCCGGTCGCGATCTTCGCCGTCCGCAGGCGGCTGCGCGGGGCGCGGCCGCAAGGCTGACCGTCCGGCCGGCCGGGACCTCCCGGCCCGCTGCCGTTCACCGGTAGCCGACGGCGATAAGTTGTACCGGTGCGAGCGGCGGCATGAGCGGCGTCAACGGGCTGGTGACCAGCGGCCCGCTCATCCTGGCCATGCCCGTCGCCGCCGCGGCCGGGGCAATCACCTTCCTGTCCCCGTGCAGCCTGCCGCTGATCCCCGGCTACCTGTCCTACGTGACCGGCATGTCGGGCGCCGACGCCCAGCAGGCCGGGCCCGGCGAGGCCAGCAAACGGCCGGGCCGGGGCCGGACGGTGGCCGGCACGGCGCTGCTGGTACTGGGCTTCTCCGTCCTGTTCGCCGTCTACGGGGCGGCGTTCGGCGGGCTGGGCGGGCTGCTGCTGTCCCATCAGCGCGGGCTGGTCCAGGTGCTCGGCGGCGTGACGATCCTGCTCGGGCTGCTGTTCGCCGGGGTCTTTGACCGGTTCCCGCTGGCCGGCCGGATGCTGCGGCCCTCGTTCCGGCCGCGGGCCGGGCTGGCGGGCGCGCCGCTGCTCGGGGTGCTGTTCGGCCTCGGCTGGACGCCGTGCGCCGGGCCGACGCTGAGCGCGGTCCTCGGGCTCGCCGCGGTCACCGGCACCGCGGGGCGGGGCGCCTTCCTGTTGTTCATCTACGGCCTCGGGCTCGGGGTGCCGTTCCTGATCTTCGCGGTGCTGTTCCAGCGCGGAGTGAAGGGCTTCGGCTTCGCGCGCAGGCACGCGGTGACGATCATGCGGGTGGGCGGCGGGCTGCTCATCCTGGTCGGGATCCTGCAGGTGAGCGGGGCCTGGACGGACGTGATGACCTGGTTGCGGCTGCACTGGATCTCTAGCTACAACTCGCCGATCTAGACCGGCTCACCGTCGCGCGGCCGCGCAGCCAGTTCCCTGACTACCCCCGCGAAGTTCCGCACCAGGGCGCTGTCGCCGCCCAGCGGCCAAGCCAGGGCGACGCGCAGCGGCTCGACATCGCTCAGGGGCACCCAGGCCAGGTCGGGGCGCGCGTAGTACCTGGTCATGCTGTGCGGCGCGAAGCAGATGGCCGCCCCGGCCGCGACCTGCTCGAGCATCTCCTCCACGTTGTCGTTCTTCGGCCCCCAGACCGGGCCCGAGCCATCCGGGCGAGGGTTGACCGCCCACCAGTCCACCCATGCGCGCGGAGCCCGGTCGGTCCACATCAGCGGCTCGTCGCCGACCTCGAGCACCGACAGCGCCGCCCGGGTAGCCAGCCGGTGACCGACGGGCAGCCCGACTACCCGGGCCTCGGTGTGCACGACCTCCGCGTGCAGCCCCTCGAGATCCGCGGGCAGCCACACGAAGGCGACATCCACCTGCCCGGCCCGCAGCGCGGCCACCTCGCCGCCCCAGTCGAACCGCTTGGGCTCGACGCGGACCCCGGGGTGGCGGCTGGCGAACTCGGCGCGGGCGCGGGTGGTGAGCTCGCCCGCCCCGCTGGCCTCGAAGCCCACCCGGAGCACTCCCGTCTCGGCGCGCCGGTGCCGCTCGGCCGCCGCCGTCACCTGGTCGGCCTGGCGCAGGGTGCGGCGGGCCTCGGCCACCACGTCGCGCCCGGCCGGCGTCGCCGCGACCCCGCCGGCGTGCCGGGTGAAGAGCGTCACGCCGAGCTCGGACTCCAGGTTCCGCAGCGCGTAGGACAGTGCCGGCTGGCTGACGTACAGGGCGGTGGCCGCCCGGCCGAGGTTGCCCGCGTCGGCGATCGCCACCAGGTAGCGCAGCTGACGCAGCTCCATCCAGGGATCATAAGCCGTCTTTATGGCTCGGGCGATTTTCTGTCTTGGACGGCCGGCCACCGGCTTTGGCATAACAGAAGGCAGGACCCCTACTCAATGGAGGCTCAGATGAACAGCGAACGCGCCGCCGCCGCCCACCGGGTCTGGCTGATCACCGGCGCGTCCTCCGGCTTCGGCCAGGCGATCGCCGAGGCGGCGCTGGCGGCGGGCGACACGGTCGTGGCTGCGGCCCGCAGGCCGGAGGCTCTCGCCGCCCTGGCGGCCGCGCACCCCGGCCGGGTGGCTCCCGTGCAGCTGGACGTCACCGACACCGCCCGCATCGCCGCGGTCGTCGCCGAGGTGACCGGCCGGTACGGCCGCATCGACGTCCTGGTCAATAACGCCGGCCGCGGTTTCGTCGGCGCCGTCGAGGAAACCACGGACGCCGAACTGCGCGACCTCATGGATCTGCACTTTTTCGGCCCGGCTGCCCTGACCAGGGCCGTCCTGCCGCACATGCGCGAGCGGGGGTCCGGGGCGATCGTGCAGATGAGCAGCATGGGCGGCCGGTTCTCCTTCCCCGGGGTCGGCGCCTACTCGGCCACCAAGTTCGCCCTGGAGGGGCTGTCAGAGGCGCTCGCCCAGGAGGTCGCCGGGTTCGGCATCAAGGTCCTGGTCGTGGAGCCGGGCGCGTTCCGGACCGGCTTCGCGGGCAGCGGCGCGCTGCTGCAGTCCGCTGCCATCCCGGCCTACGAGGAAAGCGTCGGGGCGGTGCGCGCGAACCTGCCGGCCAGCGACGGGAAGCAGCCGGGTGATCCGGTCAAGGCCGCCGCGGCCATCCTGGCCGCGCTGGACGCCGAGGAGACGCCGCTGCGGCTGCCGCTCGGCACCGACGCGGCAGACGCGATCTCCGCGCACCTCGGCGGCGCTCAGGCGGAGTTCGCGGCCTGGGAGAAGGTCTCCCGCGGCACCGGCTTCGGCGACTGAGCACGCCGCCGGGGCGAGGCATCGGGTGAGGGCGCGGGCGCGCGGGGCGGTGGCAGCGCGGGACGGCCCGGCACGCCCCCCTGTCATTGCGGGGCGCGGGGTGGCAGCGGCGGACGGCGCTTCGCGGGACGGTCCGCGGTGTCCGGCGGGGTCGCCGCGGGCCGGGCGGCGAGTGCCTCCAGCGCGACCCGCACCGCGGTCTCCAGCTGCGGGTCCCGCCCGGCCGCCCAGTCGCCGGGCGTGTTGAGTACCTCCACGTCCGGTTCCACCCCGCGGTTCTCGAGGTTCCAGCCGTACCCGTCCATCCATATCGCGTACCGGGGCACGGTGATCCCCGTGCCGTCCACCAGCACGTGCCCGGGCATGCCGTCGATCCCGATCACGCCGCCCCAGGTACGGGCCCCCACCACCGGGCCGAGCCGCAGGATGCGGATCGCGGCCGTGACGATGTCGCCGTCCGAGCCCGCGAACTCGTCGGCGAGGGCGACCACCGGGCCGCGGGGGGCATCTTGCGGGTAGGTGGCGGGCTGCAGCCCGCGTGCCATGTCCCAGCCGAGCACCCGGCGGGCCAGCTTCTCCACGACCAGCTCGGAGACATGACCGCCGCGGTTGCCCCGGACGTCCACGACGAGCGCGTCATGCGTCATTTCCAGGTGCAGGTCGCGGTGGAAGTGCGCCCACCCTTCGCCCATCATGTCCGGCACGTGCAGGTAGCCGATCCTGCCGCCGCTCAGCTCGCGGACCGCGTGCCGCCGGCCCGCCACCCAGTCCTGGTAGCGCAGCCGCGCCTCGTCGTCGAGCGGTACGGCGACGACCCGGCGGGTGTCGCCCCCGCCGGCCGGGGACACGGCGAGCTCCACCGGCACGCCCGCGGACCCGACCAGCAGCGGGCCCGGCCCGGCCTGCGGATCCACCCCCCGGCCGTCCACCGCCTGGAGCGCGTCACCGGGCCGGACGTTCACGCCCGGCGCGGTCAGCGGGGAGCGCGCCCGCGGATCCGATGACTCCCCGGGCAGTACCCGCGCGAACCGCCATGCGCCGCCGGCGTCCCGCTCGAGGTCGGCGCCCAGCAGGCCGACCTCGCCCTCGTCCCCGTCGTCCCGGTCGTCCGGAGCCGCCCTGACGTAGGCATGCGACGTGGCGAGCTCGCCGAAGACCTCCCACAGTAGGTCGGCGAAGTCCGCCCGTCCCGCGATCCGGTCCAGCAGCGGCCGGTAGTCGTCCAGGACGCCGGCCCAGTCCACCCCGGCCATGTCCGCTACCCAGAAGTCGTGCTGCATGATGCGGCCGGCCTCGTCGTAGGAGTGCCGCCACAGCGCCGCCGGATCGGCCATGTACCGCGCCCGCGACAGGTCCACCGTGACCGAGTCACCGGACCCCTCGGAGTCTTCCTTCGGCTCAGCCGGGATCACCCGCAGGTCGCCGTGATCACTCACGACCAGCCTGGTCCCGTCGCCGCTCACCTCGAACCAGTCGAGCTCGCCGACGACCTCGGCGCACTGCCGCCGCTCCAGGTCGAACCGCTCCAGCGAAGCCCGCGGCTGGAGGCTGTCCAGCTCCGCGGACCCCTCGCCGAGCGTGCCGGCCAGCGGCTCGCGCAGCCAGGCGAGACCGCCCTTGACCGGCTGCAGCGAGGAATACCGCGACTCGGGGACCGGCACCTGCACCACCCGCCCGGCCAGCCCGTCGGTGTCGACCACGACGGGGTCGGGCTCCGGCTCGTCGCCGTCCTCGCCGCCGCTGCCGCGGCCGACCGGGCGGCCGTCGGGCAGCGGGCCGAACGGCGACGGCGTGCCGGCGGCGAGCGGCACCAGGTAGGGCCGGGAGCCGAGCGGGAACGACAGGTCGAAGAACTGCGCGTCGTAGACCGGGTCGAAGCTGCGCCTGGACAGGAAGGCGAGGTAACGCCCGTCGTTGCTGAAGACCGGCTCGGTGTCGGTGAACCGGCCGTCGGTGACGTCGGCCATCGCCCGGTCGGCCAGCCGCGCGAGCCGGATCCGTGACAGCGGGCGCGGCCCGGGCTGGGACCAGGCGAGCCACGCCGCGTCCGGCGAGTAGGCCAGCCCGGTCACGGCACCGTCCGTCGATGCGGCCAGCTCGGTCACCTCGCCGGAGGCGGCGTCCACGACCAGCAGGCGGCCGTCCCGGGCGGCAACGGCCACGGTCGTTCCGTCCGGCGCGGCGGCGAGGTCGTTCACCCTGCCGAGCTGGCCCGCTCCCAGCCGCCGCGGCGTCCCGCCGGCGGGGGAGGCGCCGGGCGCGATCTCCAGCGCCTGCTCGCCGTCTGCATCGCTCACCCACACGACCTGGCCGGCCCGGCCGAGCACCCGGGGCAGCCTCGCCCGCGGCGTCACCGCGAGTGCCCGGCAGGCCCGTCGCGGTGGGTCAGCCAGTGCACCGTGCCGCGCACCTCCACGGCGCTGGCCTGGCCGGTGTAGTCGCAGGACAGATCGCCGAGGTGGTCCTCGGCGGAGATCAGCCGCGGGCTGCGCGCCATGACCGGCGAGGCGAGCCTGATGTCCAGCGGCCTGGCCTCCCCGGCCAGGTCCTCCAGGATCCAGATGTCCCCGGCGCAGTGGTACACGACGCGGCGGCCGTCGGTGCTCGCGTTGCGGGCGTAGAACCCGTCGTGGTCGGTGTGCCGCCGCAGGCCGGTGCCGTCCGGCGCGCACGAGTACAGGTTGGCCGTGCCCTCGTGGTCGGCGAGGAACGCCAGCCGGCCGGCGACGATCATCGGGCTGGCGAACTGTCCGGGCAGGGCCTCGGCGACGCGGGAGAAGCGGTGCGGCCCGGCCGGCGGCGGATCGGCGTCCGCACCGGTCCCGGCCACCCAGAGCCTGCCGGCGGTCCCGCCGCGGTACCGCTTCCAGAACGCCGGCTCCCGGCCCTGCCGCCCGGTCAGCAGCGCCACGGCGGCAGGTTCAACCGCCAGATCGGCCACCGGCCCGAACGGCAGCCGCCGGGGTGCTCCGTCGCCGGGGCGCACCGCGTGTGCCCAGGTGTGGTGGGAGAACGGCTGCCCGGCCGCGGTGACCGCCAGCACCTCGCCGTCGGGGGACCAGCCCGATACCCGGGTCTGGTCATTGCCCCAGAACGTCAGCCTGCGGCTGACTCCCCCCTCCAGGCTCGCCAGGTACACCTCGGGGACGCCGTCCCGCCTGCTGGTCCAGGCCACCGAGGAGCCGTCGCGGGCCAGCCGCGGATAGCTGGCCTGGGCGCGGTCGGCGGACAGCCGCCAGGCCCGGCCGCCGCTGACCGGTGCCAGCCAGACGTCGTCATCGGCGATGAAGGTCAGCAGGTCAGCGTGAAGATGAGGAAAGCGCAGGTACCCGTCCGAAGCCACCGGCCTATGTTAGACGGCGGCTGTTAGACGGCGGCTGTCAGACGCCGGCCCGGCCGGGTGATCAGGCCCCGGATGCGGCCGACACGAGCTCCTGGATGAGCCGCAGGTCCTCGTCTTCCTCGGGATGCCACTGCACCCCGACACCGAACGGGTGACCCTGCAACTCGACCGCCTCGACGATCTGGTCGTCCGCCCAGGCGACCGCCAGCAGACCGGTGCCGAGCCGCTGGACGCCCTGGTGGTGGCGGGTCGGCACGGCGGCGTGGGTCCCGAGGACCCGGCCGAGCCGGCTGCTCATGCTCACCTGAACGTCGTGCACGGACATCTTGACCGGATCGGGCGCGTGCCGGTCATGACTCACCGCGTCGGGCAGGTGCTGGATGAGCGAGCCGCCGCGGGCCACGTTGAGAACGTGCATGCCCCGGCATACCGCCAGAAAGGGGCGCTCGGCCTCGATGGCGGCGCGAACGAGCGCGAGGTCGAAGGTGTCGCGCCGCCGGTCCGGCGGCGAGGTCATCTCGTGCCGTGTCGCCCCGTACAGCCGCGGGTCGAGGTCGGGACCGCAGGAGATCAGGACGCCATCCATGCCGGCCACCAGGCCCGGCACCGAGTCGATGGGAACCGGAGGCAGGACCACCGGGATGCCGCCCGCCCGTTCGACCGAGCGGCAGTAGGTCACGGGTGAGAGAACGGCCTCACGGACGAAGTCGGACCATCGGGCTGGCTCGAGGTAGCCGGTGATGCCGATGAGCGGGCGGGCGATGTTTCCTCCTCCGGGCGCGGCCATACGCCCATGATGGTGCATAACGCCTAGCCAGGGGCGGTACTCGCTGAATTGGCCGGCAGATGGGCGGCCGGGCCCCGGGGACACCACCGCAACCGGCCGCCGGCCGCCCGGGGGACAATGATCATAATGTACTTCCCGCCAGCGCTACAAAAGCATATCTTAGCGGTAAGCATCGCCCTTCTACTGGGAATCTGCGCTCATGTCCGCTGATGTCATAACCCGGGATACAGAGGCGCTTCCTGGAAGGTAATCGCGACACTAATCTACTAAGAATATTCGTACTTTACTCTGCCTTTTCCCTGCCGCCTTCTCCGCACGGTTTCCGCTGCCTGGAAGCGGTTGTGGCCCCTGCCTGCGGCTGCCAGACTCCTGCTGTGCGCAGCAGCGACGGAAGCCAGGACGGCCGGGCGCCGCTCAACCCCGCCCTCGTCAAGGAGTCATTCGCCCATATCGAGCCGGTCGCCGACAAAGCCATGGCGTATTTCTATGGCCGGCTCTTCGCCGCGAACCCGGAGCTGCGGGCGCTATTCCCGCTGGCCATGGACCGGCAGCGGGACCGGTTCTTCCGGGCGCTGGCCAAGCTTGTCTGGAGCCTCGACTGCCCGGAGGAGCTGACCGCATTCGTGCAGCAGCTCGGCCGCGACCATCGCAGGTTCGGGGTGACCGCCAGGCACTACCCGGAGTTCATGAACGCGCTGGCCGCCACGGTGCGCGAGTTCACCGGGCCGTCGTGGTCCGGCGACGTGGCCGCCGCGTGGCAGGCGGCCCTCGACATGGTGGCCGCGACCATGCTCGACGCCGCGAGCGCGGACGCCAGGCTCGCGCCGTCCTGGTGGCTGGCCGAGGTCACCGCGCACCAGCGCCGGGGCGATGACCTCGCCGTGCTCACCGTCCGGCCGGACCCGCCGCTGTGCTACCTGCCCGGCCAGTACGTCAGCGTGCAGTCGGCCCGCCTGCCCAGACAGTGGCGCAACTACTCGATAGCCAACGCCCCCCGCGACGACGGGAGGATCACCCTGCACGTCCGCGCGGTCCCCGCCGGGGTGGTGAGCACCGAGCTCGTCCAGCACACCGCGGCGGGCGACACGCTGCTGCTCGGCCCGGCCAGGGGGGCGATGACGCTGCAGGCGGCGGGCGGCCGGGACCTGCTCTGCGTGGCCGGCGGCACCGGCCTGGCCCCGGTCAAGGCGATCATCGAGCAGGCCGCCGCGGCGGGCGGGCCCGCGGTCACGCTGCTGTTCGGCGCGCGCACCGAGGCCGGGCTGTACGATGCGGCGGACCTGCGGCGGCTCGCCGCGTCCTGGCCGTCGCTCGAGCTCGTCACCGCGGTCTCCGATGATCCGGGTGCCGGCAGTGTGCACGGGCTGCTGCCGGACGTGCTGGCGGACCGGGCTGAATGGAAAGACCGCGACGTTTTCATCTGCGGGCCGCCCGGGATGGTCAGCCGCACCGAGGCCGTGCTGGCCGGCCTCGGCGTGCCCGCTGACCGCCTGCACTACGACGAGCCGGAGCCCGGCTGGCCGCGCGAGCCGGCGTAGATCTCGTCCGGCCTGGCTGCCGCGTGGTCCATCACCGGGTGGTGCCAGATCCGGGTGATCGCCGGCGTGGGCCACTGGGGATGGCGGGGGCGGCCGGGGATCGTCGCGGCGGCGTCCGCGTCGTGAATGGACAGGGCCGGCGCGATTCCGGCGAGGCAGAAAGCGGCGGCCACCAGGAAGGCGATCCGGTAGGCGGTCAGGTTGGCGACCTCGTGCCCGGCGACCACGCGGGTCGCCCCGATCGCCGCGATGGCCGTGGTGAGCAGGGCGACGCCGACGGCGCCGCCGACCTGGCGCATCGCGTTGAACATCGTCGAGGCCTTGCCGGTCGCCGCCGGGGAGATGGTGGCGAACGCCGCCGCCTGGGTGGGCACGAACACCTGAGCCATGGACAGGCCCATGGTGAACATCAGCAGCCGGGGCCACCACAGGCTGGAGTGCGCGGTCAGCAGGGCCAGCAGGCCGATGGAGACGGCGGTGCCGGCCAGCCCGAGCGTGATGTTCCGCCGCGGCCCGAGCACCGGGTAGAGCACCCGGGTCGCCAGCTGCGCGCCCAGCATCACGCCGATGGCCTCGGGAAAGGTGCTCAGGCCGGAGCCGAGCGCGCTCAGCCCGCGGCCGTCCTGGTAGTACAGCGAGATGGCGTACAGGGTGCCGAGGAAGGCGACCGAAGCCAGGAGCAGGACGCCGGTGGACGAGCGGAACAGGCGGTTGCCCAGCAGCCGCAGCGCCACGATAGGCTCCGCGGTGCGCAGTTCGACGACGACCATGACCACCAGCAGCGCGGCCCCGGCCGCGACGATGCCGAGCACCTCGGCCGATCCCCAGCCCAGGTCCGGTCCCTCCGACACGCCGTACATCAGCAGCCCCAGGCCCCCGCCCGCCAGCAGGAACCCGGCCGCGTCGAAGCGCCCGGGCCGGGGCTCCTCGCGCTGGCGGAGGAACAGCGCGCCGAAGACGAGCGCCGCCGCCCCGATGGGCACGTTGACGTAGAACACCCAGCGCCACGACAGGTCGGTGACCAGCAGGCCGCCCAGCACCGGGCCGAGCGCCGGCGCCAGCGTGGTGGGCACGGTGAGGATCGACGACGCGTGGATCCGCTCCTCCGGCGGAAAGACCCGGAACAGCATGGCCATCCCTACCGGCGCGAGCATCCCGCCGCCGGCCCCTGCAGGATCCGGAACGCCACCAGCTCGCCGAGGCTCGACGCCACCCCGCACAGCGCCGAGGCGACGCAGAACACCGCGATGGCGGTCAGCAGCACCCGCTTGCCGCCGAACCGGTCGCCGAGCCAGCCGGACGCCGGGATGAACACCGCGAGGCTGACCAGGTACGCGATCGAGACGCTGTTGACCGCCGTGGGGCTCACCGAGAAATCACGGCCGATCGTCGGCAGGGCCACGTTGACGATCGTCGTGTCCATGATGGACATGAACATGGCGGCGACGAAGACGACGCTCACCGCCACCTTCTCACTGACCCGCGCCGCCATGTAGCCACGATCACCCATGAGCGGGGATACGTCTTCCCCGCAGACGCCCAGCGTCAGTACCGGTCAGCGGGTAGGCGCGGGGCGCAGGCCGCTCAGCTGCCCAGGTACTCGGCGAAGAAGGCGAAGATGCGCCGCCAGGCGTCCGACGCCGCGTCCGGGTCGTACCTCATGCCCAGCACCCTGGTCAGCACGCCGTAGCCGCCCTCGTGATCGTTCATGAACGCGTGGGTGGCGCCCGGGTAGACCTTGACGTCGTGCGGGACTCCCCGGTCGGTGAGGGCCTGCTCCAGCCGTGGCAGGTGGGTGCGGGTCATCCGGTCCTTGCCGCCGTAGCTGGCCACGACCGGGCACGCGCCTTCCAGCAGCCGGGCGGCGTCCTTGGGCACCGGGCCGTAGTTGACCGAGGCGGCGGAGAACCCGGGCCTGGGGGCGGACATCAGCGCGAACCCGCCGCCCATGCAGAAGCCGATCACGCCGATCTTGCCCGTGCAGGCGTCCAGGCCCTTCAGCCAGGCCGCCGCCGCGTCGATCTCGTCAAACGCCGGGCCCGAGCCGGCCATGACCTGGCGGAACGCCCCCTGGAGGCACAGCGGCCACGCCCTGCCGTGCCACAGATCCGGGGCGAGCGCGATGTAGCCGCTGACGGCGAGCCGGTCCGCCTGGCGGCGCAGGTCGGGCGTCATCCCGTAAGCGTCGTGCACCACCACGACACCGGGGAAGGTTTCCGCCGCGCTCTCGACGTCCCGGCCGGCCAGCATGGCCAGGTAGCCGGGCGCCGGTCCGGCGGCCCCCCCGGGGGTCACACCTTGCGCCATTTCGGCACCCAGGTGCCGTCGGTGACCGTGTAATCGCCGAAGAGCGCGGGCGCCTCGGCGCGCATCAGCTCGCCAATCTTGCCGAATACCAGCCGGATCTCCTCCTCGGCGCCCGGATCGGTCCTGGCCTCGATGGTGTGCCGCAGGGTCCGGATGTTGGCCGTCCAGACCAGCCCGGTGGCCACGCCATCGGGCGCGAACCGGCGCATGAACGACGTCTTGTGCTTTTTCTCGTGGAACTTGACGCCCTCTTCATCGAGCCCGAAGTGCGCTGCCATCCAGTTCTGGTATTCCTCCATCTGCGTGAGCATGGCGGTGGCCCGTTTCATCAGCTCCTCGTCGGCCTTCGCCCACTCCGGGAACCAGAACGGGATGTCGGCCAGCCGGACGAACCGCAGCGACTCCTGGGAGATAGCAGTACCGGGCCGGTGCCTAGCCAGTTCATGAGTCAGGACACGGCTCACATTGTGGAGCACGAAGCTGAAGCTAGCGTGCTCCAGCACCGAGCCGTGGGCGCTGGCCAGGATGTTCTGCAGGTATGGCTCCTGCTCGGCGCGGATCCGGGTGACGTTCGGGTTGAGGCCGGGCTCCCAGGACCGGTAGCAATTTCCGCACCAGACGCCGTTGCCGTTGCGGCGGACGTAGACGATGCCATAGGCCGTTGAAACGCACCAGACTGGTCCCTTGTACGGCACCCATGATCTCGCCGCCGGGCCGCTGCCGATGGTCCCACTGTGGAGTACGCGCACTCGGTAGTGCTTGTGGTCACCCTGACTGTGGCATGTAACAGAAGATGCACTTCCGAGTCGCAGGAGCAATTCCTGGACGTCAGCTGCAAGCCCTTCAGACACGGTGGCGTAGGTCCGTGAGTCTCCGGCCATGCTGCCGTCACCGGCCCACATAGCCTCCCAGAGAGCTTCGAGAACCCGCACGTCCTTGTGCTCCATGAGCCAGCGGGGGACGCGCTTGTTTCGCGCTCCCCTCCCAGCGTCCTCCTGCACCCGGCGAACGAAATTACTACCGCCGCCAACACGGAGCGTCACTACGTGCGGTTTGCGCGGATTCTGGGTACTCCCGGCGGGACAGTCCGAGCTCGTCAACCACGGCGAGGATGTCGTCTAGCACTGGTCCCTTGCTCTGCGTGATGCCTACGTACGAGGCCGCGCCCTTCTTAGCGATGTACGTGAAGCCTTCCGCGAGGACGTACCCGAGGAACTTTGCATAAGCGAGCACGGGCAGCCGCAGTTCCTCCGTAGCGCGCACCAATGTTCCATCCCTACCGGAACGATAAGACCGTTCCGGGATCAGGCACTCAGCGTCTTCACGGTTGCCGGTCACGGGTACCGAGTCGCGCCGGAACCGCCACTTCCCGCGGGTGCCCACGGTCTCGGCGGTCGCAAAGTGCCAAGGGCTCCAACCACCGCCCTCCATCATCTTCTGGGTCCACAGCCGGTGGTCAGGAGTGACGAGGAGATCGAGCCCGCGCTGAGCTATGCGCAGCATCAAGCCTTCGTAATCGAACTGAACAACAGCGAATGGCTGGAACTCCGCTCGCTGCGCAGCCCGGTTCCACGTCAGGACCCGATCTACGTCTTCGTTGAGATCCTCGAACTGCTTCCAGCCGCTTGCGGTCAAGACCTCGGTCTCAGGGTCGAAGCACAGCCGACCGGCGAACTCGGCCAGGTTCTGCGCGTCGTTGTCGAGATCGCCGCGGTCGAGCCGCTCCAGCCAGCTCTCCCCGCCGACCTCGTGCAGGTAGGCCGCGATCTGGGCGTAGTCGAGCCGCGGCTTGGCGACCAGGAAGACCTCGGGTTCCACGCTCCTCATGTGACGGCACGATACCGCCCGGCGGCTGCCGCACCCCCCGACGACACCAGGGGTGCCGGGTAAGAAACCTGTCAGAAGGGCAAACGAGCGCGACCAGGAGCGTTGGCGGCCGGGTGCCGATGACGGCGCGTAGTGCTGCTGGGCATCGCAAAGGCCAGGCGAGAGTCGACGGGTCTGACCCGTCGGGCACCTGCTTGCCAGACTCGCCGGTGGTGCCTCGTTACCGACCGTGACAGCTCCGCGAGTCGGCGGCACGCGATATCCGCCCAATTGTGCCCGCGGCGGATTGCTGACTGGTTGTCCGTAGGCACTTGAACGAATATTCTGTCGCACTGACTTACCGGTGCGACGCTGCGAGTGCGTGTGCCGGCAAGGAGCGGCGTAGCTGGCCCGTGGCCGGGAGTGTGTCAGCTTGGCGAGCCTGGCGTGACCAGGCCGTTCTCGTAGGCGTAGATGACTGCCTGGACGCGGTCCCGGAGGCTGAGCTTCTGCAGGATCCTGGCCACGTGGGTCTTGGCTGTCGCTTCGCTGATCACTAGCTGGCTGCAGATCTCGGGGTTGGACAGGCCGCGGATCAGCAGGTTGAGCACCTCGCGCTCACGCGCGGTCAGGTCTTCCACTGCGGGCGGCGGTCCGGGTGCCGGGGCGGGATGGCGGGCGAATTCCTCGATGACGGTGCGGGTCACGGCGGGCGCGAGCAGCGCCTCGCCGCTGGCGACGATCCGGACGGCTGCTGCGATCTCCTCGGCTGGGGCGTCTTTGAGCATGAAGCCGCTGGCTCCGGCGCGCAGCGCGTCGTAGACGTAGCCATCCAGGCCGAACGTGGTCAGGATCAAGACACGGGTCGCTGGCTGGGCCCGGACGATTCGCTTGGTTGCCTCGATTCCGTCCAGCACCGGCATCCGGATGTCCATGAGCACTACGTCGGGCCGTAGCCGGCGCGCGGAGGCGATGGCGTCCTGCCCGTCGCTGGCCTCGCCCGCTACGGTGACCTCCGGCTCGCTGTCCAGGATCTTGCGCAGCCCGACCCGGACCAGTGCCTGGTCGTCTGCGATGAGCACCGTGGTCATGTCAGCGGCAGCAGGACGCGGACGGCGAATCCGCCGCCGGGGCGGAGCCGGCGTCGAATTTGCCGCCGTACAGGCTGACCCGCTCGCGCATCCCGACCAGGCCCTGGCCGCCGCCGGGGACCTGCGCTTGGGCTCCGCCGCCGTCGTCGGTGATTTCCAGCTCGAGCGAGTCTGGCCCGTAGCGCAGGCGCACGGCGGCGCGTGTGTGGCCGGCGTGCTTGAGCGCGTTGGTCAGTGCCTCCTGCACGATCCGGTAGGCCGACAGCTCGATCCCGACCGGCAGCTGACGGCTGTCACCGTCGACCCGGAAGTCAACCGGCAGGCCAGCCTCGCGGACCTGCGTCATGAGCGCCGGAAGATCGGCCAGCCGCGGCTGCGGCGCGAGCAGGTCGGCGGAGTCGGCGCGCAGCATCCCGACCAGCCGCCGCATCTCGGTGAGCGCGCCGCGGCCGATCTGCTCGATGGTCTCCAGCACCTGTTTGGTTGCCGGGCTTGCCGTGCCAAGCACCCGCCGTTCGGCCCCGGCCTGGACCACCATCATCGACACGTGGTGCGCGATCGCGTCGTGCAGCTCGCGCGCGATCCTGGCCCGCTCTTCCACGACGGCCTCCCGCGCCGCGACATCGCGTTCCCGCTCGGCGAGTTCCGCGCGGCGATCCCGGTGGCCGACGATGCGCCGGATGATCAGCATGACGGCGAGCGTGCCGGCCGCGAACGGGATGGCCACGTTAACCCGTTCGCCGCTCTTACCCGGAAACGGCGCCAGCCCCAGGTCGGTGGCCACCACGAGTGCCGTGCCCGCGGCGAACCTGCGCGGCGATGCCCACACGGCCAGGCCATACAGCGCGCAGAACCAGGCCACTGTCCATGCCCCGGCCGTCAGGTCATGCCAGAAAGTGAAGTCCAGCCACACCAGGCCTTGCGCGACGATGCCGACGGTGGCGGGGTACTGCCGCCGGAACGCCACCGATGCCGAAACAGCTGCCGCGAACAGCGCGCCTCTCCAGCCATGATGCCCGGCCCCGCCCGCCAGCCCCGCCTGTCCGGGCCGGTGCACCTCTAACAGCGCTGCCCGCAATCGCTATCGAACCCGGACCTCAGGAATCGGCTCAGGACGGCGCCAGCCGTCCTGAGCCGAGGCAGCCGACCCCCACGGCATGCCACCGTTTCTGTCGGGCAACCACCTCATGCCGCCTCATCAGCTGACAGCAGTTGAACAGACCCCGGCCAACAGAACAAACCGTTCTGTACTGTGCGGTCAAGGGCCGGGGTGAGTAAGTAGGGCAGGCGGGAGGGCCTAGCGGGCGTCGGCCTGGTGATCACTGACCGGCCCTGGCGCGGATGCGGCAAACTGGAGTCGTGGGGGACGTGCTGTGCCCGGTCCTGGTCGGGCGGCGGGCCGAGATCCAGGCGCTGGAGTCGGCTCTTGCCGGAGCACTCGCGGGCCAGGGCGGCTGTGCCGTCATCACGGGTGAGGCCGGCATCGGCAAGTCCCGGCTGATGCGGGAGCTGGCGCGGATGGCTGCCGGCCGGCAGGTGCTGGTGGTGATGGGCCGGGCTGTCCCGGCCTCCACGAGTGCTCCGTACCGGCCTGTGACTGAGGCCTTGCTGCAACTGCTGCGGAGACGTCCGCTGCCCGATGATCCCTCGCTGGCGCCATGGCTGCCGCATCTGGCCGCCCTGCTGCCGGGAGCAGTGGCCGGCGGCCCGGCGGCTCGCCTTGGCCGCGGCGTGGACTCGCAGGCTGTCAGGGGGGAGGCGGTGCTGCGGCTGCTGCGCTGCCTGGGGCCTGATGGGCTGGTGGTCGCCATGGAGGACCTGCACTGGGCGGACCCCGATACGGTGTCCCTGGTGGAGTATCTGGCCGACAACGCCGCCGGCCAGCCTGTCCTGTTCGCCGTCTCCCTCCGCACTGAGCCGCCGTCCCCGGCATCGGACCTGGCCCGGCGGCAGCGGGGAAGGGCGGGCATCGTGCACCTCCCGCTCGGCCGCCTTTCCGAGCGCGAGGTGGCGGAGATGATCGCCGCTTGCTCCCCCGGCGGCGACGCCGAAGAGCAGTCCCGGGTGAGGAGGGCGTCGGAGGGTGTGCCCCTGTTCGTGGAGGAGCTGCTGGCCTCGCCCGGCATCCCGGAGACCATCAGCGACACGGTGCGCGGGCGGCTGGCCGAGTTCCCCGACCACGAGCGCGCCGTCCTCGAGGCGGCGGCGGTATTGGGGCGTCACTTCGACTGGGAGATCCTGCCGGCGGCCAGCGGGCAGCCCGCAGAGGTGGTATCCCGGGCCCTGGCCCGGGCGGTCGGCCGGGTTCTCGTCACCGCTGACGGGGCGGGGTTCCAGTTCCGCCACGCCCTCACCCGGGAGGCGGTGCTGATGGCCACATTCCCGCCCCGGCTGCGCCGGGCGGCGGCGAACGCGCTCGCGGCCGTCAACGCCGCCCACCCCGGCCTGGAGGGCGGGTGGCGGGATGTGGCCGCCGACCTGGCCGTCCGCTCGGGAGACCGGGCCCGGGCGGGTCGGCTTCTTCGGGACTCCGGCCGCTACTCGCTGGAGGTCGGGGCGCTGGCGACCGCCGCCGACACTCTGCGCCGGGCCGCCGGCCTGCTCGAGGGCAGTCCGGAGCGGGCCGAGGCCGAGCTCATGCTCATCGAGGCGCTGGCCCTGGCCGGCCGGGTCGATGAGACGGCCGCCGCCGGCATCCAGCTCATCGGGCGGCTGGGCGATGACCCGGCGACCAGGGAAACCCGGATCGAGGCTCACCTGCGCCTGGCCCAGGCGGCGGTATCGGCGTCGCGGTGGCCGATGGCCCGCCATCGCATCGAGGAGGCCATCGACCTGGCCGCCGCGGGGACGGACCCGAACCGCTCCGCCCGGGCGGCCGTCCTGTCCGCCGAGGTAGCTTTGGCGAACGACGATCTGGACGGGGCGCGGCGCATCGCCGAGGAGGTCCTCGCCATGGATGGCGCGGGCCCGGACGTGCGCTGCCACGCCTTCGAGATCGTCGGCCGGAGCCGGCGGCTGCACGACCTGCCCGCCGCTGCTGCGGCCTTCGAGGCGGCCCTGGCCACCGCCGAGCAGGCCGGCCTGCCGGTGTGGCGGCTGAGAGCCCTGCACGAGCTGGGCACCGTTGACATGTTCGAGCGGACGGATGTAGACCGCCTGCTTGAGGCCCGCGGGCTCGGTGAGCAGATGGGGGCGCTCAGCACGGTCGCGGTGCTGGATCTGCAGCTCTCGGCCGCCTTCACCGCGCGGTGGGACTTGGAGCGCTGCGACGCCCACGCCCGGTCGGCGCTCGACATCGCCGCTCACCTGGGGCTCGATCAGGTGGCGGCCAAAGCCCTGGCCCTGATGGCCGGCAGCGCCAGCATGCGGGCCGACATAGAGGCGACGGAGCGGCTGTCAGCCAGGACCATAGCCGCCTATCCGGCCGATCCCATGCTCGCGGGGTTCTGCCGGGCCAGCGTGGGCATGGCGCTGTTCATGGCCGGCGACACCGCCGCGGCGCTGCGCCTGTTCGCCGAGGGCACTGCCGCCCTGTCCCGGCTCCCGAACGCCGAGCCGATATCGATCCGGGCGCTGTGGCCTTTGATCCAGGCCGCGCAGGGCGACCGCCGGGCGGCGGCGACCCTCGAGGAGGTCCGCCGGCTCGGGGTGGACGCCTTCCACCTCAACCGCGGCCTCATCGCCTTCGCCCAGGCGGTGCTCGAGGGCCGCTCGGGCCGTCCCGGCCGGGCCGACGCCATCGTCGCCGCGCACGCCACGGCGTTCGCCGACTGCGAGACCTGGGCCGACCTGGCCCGTTTCATCGCCACTCCCCGTGCCCTGGCCGACGGCTGGGGGAGCCGGCCCGCTGGCTGACCGCCGCCCGGGACCGGTTCACCAGCCTGGGACTCGGCCAGCTAGCCGGGCGCTGCACCGAACTGCTCCGGCATGCCTCCCCCAACCCATGGGCCGGCGAGGGAGTCACCGACCGGGAGGCCGACGTGCTCCGCCTCGTCATAGACGGCCTGCCCAACAAGGAAATTGCCGCCGCCCTGCGCCTGTCGCCAAGGACGGTGGAAAAGCACGTCGAGAACCTGCTGCGTAAGACCGGGGCCCGCTCCCGCACCGAGCTGGCCGTGACGGCGGGCAGGCCGACTACGTAGGCTCCCTGAGCGCTACGTGTTCTTCCCGGTGTGTGCGACCCGCAGGTCCGCGCATCCTCGTCCCAAGGTCCCCGAGAACGGATCGGGACGAAGGAAAGGGGAACCCATGCTGCAGTCCAAGAACACGGCCTCACCGGACGACAAGAGGACTTTCGAGCACGGCGAGATCAGCCTGGTCAATCTCACCGGATTCACCGTCGGACGGGCCGACCTGCGCCCGGGCTGGCGGTGGACTGCCGACGTCAAGCCGCTGGTGGGGACCGACAGCTGCCCAGGCACACACAGCTCCTACGTCGTGTCCGGCCGGATGCACGTGCGGATGGACGACGGCCAGGAGCTGGAACTCGTGCCCGGAGACGCGCATCTGGTCGGCCCCGGCCACGATGCCTGGGTGGTCGGCGACGAGCCGTGCGTGACCATCGACTTCATCCCGACCGGCGACACCGTGGGCGGCCGCGTCGGCCGCTGCCCGTGCGGGGTAGAGTTCCGGGTCGCCACCGACGACCAGCTCGACCACCTGGTCGCGGCCATCCAGGAACACGCAAAAGGGTCGCACGACCACGAGCTGACCCGCGAGCAGGTGCTGGCCGAGCTCGGCGCCGGTGCCGCAGCCGCCGACAGCGCGGATGAGGCCGCTGCGGTCCGCGCCGTCATCGAGGCCTACGCCGACGGCCTGCGGCGCGGCGACGCTGACGCGGTGGCCGGCCTGTTCACCGCCGACGCGACCGTGATGGCCGGCGGCTTCCCCACTGCCGCGGGCCGGTCGCATATCGCAGATATCTATGCCGCGGCGGTCCAAGCGATCGCCAGGGACTTCACCTACGAGTTCGACCAGGTGCAGGTTGCCGGCGAGATGGCCCTTGCCCGGACGAGAAGCAGCGGAACGGCCACCGTGCGGAGCACCGGCGAGACGTCGGACGGCCGCTACCGCGAGTTGTTCGTCCTGCGCCGCAGCGACGGCGCCTGGAAGATCTCCGCATACATGTTCCAGACGCAGCCCGAGGAGGCCTGACATGCCAGTGAACCGGACGCCTAGGCGGTGGCTGTTCCTCGGCGTGCTGGTTGACGAGCTGACCGGGCCGGGCGCACCGGTCACGGTGGCCGAGGGCGTCGCGCCCGAGGGCGCCTCCCCGCCAGCGCATGTCCACGCCGACCTCGACGACAGCTTCTACCTCCTCGAGGGTCGCATGGTGATCCGTTGCGGTGACGACATCTGGGAGGCCGGGCCCGGGAGCTGGGTGCAGTTCCCGGCCGGCGTCCCCCACACGTTCCGGGTGATCGGCGGCCCGGCCAGAGTCCTGCTGGTCCACGCCAACGACAGCTTCATGGCCGCAGTGCGCGAGATCGGCCGCCCGGCCACCGACGCCGACGTCCCAGACACCACGCCGGGCCCAACCATCGAGGACCTCGACCGGGCGTTCACCAACCACGGCATCACCAACGTCGGCCCGCCGATGGAACAGGCCGAGGCCGAGCGCCGCCTCGACCAACTGGCCGGAGCGGCTATCCCCAACTGACAGTAACTCATCCGAGGTCTCAACCGCCGGCACGTCACAGACGGGCAGCCCACTGACCGGCCCGGCATCCAGCCGCGAGCGGCACCTACGTAGCCGCCTGCCCAAAGCCAGCGCCGAACCAGCAACGGGTCTGCGAGGCGCGGCCAGCTGATCGCGGCGACAGGCTCCCGGCTGGAGCCGCGACGTTAGCGGGCTGCCCGGATCTGCCAGGGAGCCCGCCCGGCACCGGTATCAGCACTCCCTGAGTGCTCACTCTTCGTAACAACGGCTGCCTCGGATTGAGGCTGCAGGCAGGCTTGGCAGGCGCGACGCTCAGGAAGTTGTCGCTGCCGGTCAGATGATTACGGTCCCACCCACTTCAAGGTCTTCGCTATCACCGAACGGTGCGGTCGGCGGCCAGTGCGCGGGGCGGAGCGGCGAGGCGGTCGCGGCACAGCCCGAGGACGTTGGCGATGACCCGATGGCCGGTGCGGCCGGCCGCGGTCAGGATCGACTCCGGGTGGAACTGCACCGCCCACCGGCCCGCCGCCGCGTCCTCGATCGCCATCGCCACGTCCCCGGTGACCGCCGTCACCGCGAACCCGCCGCGGACCTCGGCGACCGGCGCGTACAGCGAGTGGTACCTGGCCGCGGTGAACTCCGGCGGCAGCCCGGCCAGCAGCGCGCTGCCGCCGCGGGCCGCCACCCGGCCCGGCTTGCCGTGCCAGGGCTCGGCGAGCACCGACAGCGAGCCGCCGGCGTGCTCCACCATCGCCTGCAGCCCCAGGCAGACCCCGAAGGCGGCGAGCCGGCGCGCGTCGAGCTCGGCCAGCAGCTGGCCGCAGCCGAAGTCCGACGGCCGGCCCGGCCCCGGCGACAGCACGACCAGATCCGGGGCCAGCTCGTCCAGCAACGCGGCGTCGAAGCCGGCCCGCAGCGTGGTCACCTGCGCCCCCTGCTGGCGGAAGTAGTCCCCGAGGGTGTGCACGAACGAGTCCTGGTGGTCCACGAGGAGCACCCGAAGCCCTTCCCCGGCGCCCGGCGGCGGCCACTACGGGTGACGGTCCGTCCGGCAGCCGTTCGGGATCCAGGGTCTCGAGCAGTGCCCGCGCCTTGATCTGCGTTTCCCGTTCCTCGGCCGCGGGATCGGAGTCGAACAGCAGCGTCGCGCCCGCCCGGACCGCCGCCACGCCGTCGCGGATGTGCGCGGTGCGCAGGGTGAGGCCGGTGTTCATCGAGCCGTCGAACCCGATCGCGCCGACCGCGCCGCCGTACCAGCGCCGCGGCGAGTCCTCGTGCTCCTCGATGAACTGCATCGCCCAGGTCTTGGGCGCGCCGGTCACGGTGACCGCCCACATGTGGGTGAGGAAGGCGTCCAGCGCGTCGAAGCCGGGCAGCAGCCGGCCCTCGACGTGGTCCACGGTGTGGATCAGCCTGCTGTACATCTCGATCTGGCGGCGGCCGATGACCCGCACGCTGCCCGGCACGCAGACCCGCGACTTGTCGTTGCGGTCCACGTCCGTGCACATGGTCAGCTCGGACTCCTCCTTGGCCGAGTTGAGCAGCGCGCGGATGTTCTCCGCGTCGCCCAGCGGGTCGTCGCCGCGGGCGATCGTGCCGGAGATCGGGCACGTCTCCACCCGGTCGCCGGTCACCCGCACGTACATCTCCGGCGACGCGCCGACCAGGTACTCCCCCTCGCCCAGGTTGAAGAAGAACTCGTAGGGGGCCGGGTTGCGGTGCCGCAGCCGCTCGTAGAAGCGGCCGGCGAAGCGCACCGGCCGTAGAAGGTGTGCCCCGGCACCACCTCGAACAGGTCGCCGCGGGCGAACTTCTCCCTGGCCTGGGCGACGACCCCGGCGTAGCGCCCCGGCTCCGGCTGGGGCGGCAGCGAGATCTCGGGACCGGGGACGGGTGTGGCGGCGGTCAGCCGGGCCAGCCCGGCTGTCGACGCGCCGCCGGCCTCGAACTCGTAGCTGTACCGCACGGCCGTCTCCCGCTTGCGGTCCAGGACGTAGAGCTCGTCGGGCAGGTGCAGCACGAGATCCCGCTGATCGGCCGGGCGCGTCATGCTCAGCCTGATCTCCTCGAACTGGAAGGCGAGATCATAGCCGAACGCGCCATACAGCCCCAGGTGCTCCTCCGCCGAGGCGAACGCGGCGACGACCTCGCGCAGCGCGGTGAACACGGTAGGGCGGCGGCTCCGCTGCTCCTCGGTGAAGGCCCCGGCGGGCTCGGCGATGACGACCGCCACCTCCCTGGCGCCCGGCTCCGGCTCCCCGGTCAGTGCCGTCTCGGGCGGTGCCGTCTCGGGCGGTGCCGTCTCGGTCAGTGCCGTCTCGGGCGGTGCCGTCTCGGGCAGGCCGGCCGCGCGGCGCAGCGCGGCGCCGACCACGGGCAGCAGCACCATCCCCCGCTCGTTCAGCGCCCGCGCGGCGATCCGCCGGCCGGCCGCGGTGATCTCGACGCAGGGGTCCACGTAGGCCAGGTGCCAGCGGCTGTACCTGCCCGGGTACTCCATGCCCGAGCTGAGCACGCCGCCGCGGCGCGCGTCGGCCGCCGTGGCGAACTCCGCCAGCACGGCGGGGTCGAACGGCGCGGCGGTCCGCGTTATCCGCACCCCGCCCGTGGTGACGAACTCTGCGGTGACGAACTCCGCGGTCACGGGAGCCGCGTCCTGTCGCTGTCCGGGATCCACGGTGGCCCCTTATGTTCGGGCCCGGCAGGCGGCTGGCGTGAAAAAACGACCGCCGCTGCCGGGCGATCGCTTCGGAATCTGCGCGCTGCGCGAACCCGCCACCGCCTAACGGCGGCGCCACCAGAGCAGACCGTGATTCGCGCGCACGGTGCGAGCTTATCGGCACCGGCACGCCGGCGCCACACGGGGAGGCACGCATGCTGACCGCGAGGCTAGCTGACCGGCGGGCCTGCCGACCGGGCGCCGGGCGGGAGGCGATCCTGCGGCAGCGAGCGCATCGACGCCACCATCTCCGCCGGGGACAGCGCGTCTTCCGGCAGCGGGCTGGTCCCTTCCCGGCTCGGCCGCAGGCCGTCGAGCACGAGAGCCAGGTAGCGGCGCCACACCCCGGGCCTGGCGTTCCCGGCGTACTCGGCCACCGCGCTGATCATGAACTCGATGAGGGGGACGTCGGTGGGCTGGAGGTCGGCGCGTACCTTCCCGTCCCGCTGGGCGCGCTCTACCACCTTGGTCACCACCGGCTGCATGCGGCCGCGGGCCAGATCGACCCGGTCACGCCCGTACGTGGCGAACATGAAGATCTGGCGAAGCCCCCGGTCACCGGTGAGCTCGGCCGCGGCCCCTTCGAGCAGCTTCACCAGGCCGGTCCACGAGTCCGGCTCCTGGAGCGCCCGCTCCGCGATGGCCACGACCGCCTCCAGCCGCGCCTCGAACAGCGCGTCGATCAGCGACTCCTTATCGGGAAAGCGCCGGTAGACGGTGCCCACGCCGACCCTCGCCTGCCGCGCCACGTCGTCGAGGGTCGCCTGCAGCCCGCGCGTGGTGAACACCTCGGACGCCGCGGCCAGGATCCGCCGCCGGTTCCGCTCGGCGTCCCGGCGCAGCGGGCGCGCCCGCTGGTCTTCCCCGGTTCCGGCCATGCTCCGTCGTCCTAGCTCTGTCGTCCTAGCTCTGTCGTCCTAGCTCTGTCGTCCTAGCTCTGTCGTCCAAAGCTCTGTCGTCCTCAGCTCCGTCGCCCTAGCGGAGGTTGCATCTCCACTTTAGCATCCTGTACTCTCTCGCTAAGTGGAGATGGTAGCTCCAGATAGGTGACAAATCATGACGGAACCCAGCGAAGCCGCGGGCCGCGGGCCAGCCGCAGCGGCCGGGCCGGACCCGCGCAGGTGGCTGATCCTCGGTGTCGTCGGCATCGCCCAGCTGATGGTCGTGCTCGATGCCACGATCGTGAACATCGCGCTGCCCTCGGCGCAGCGATCGCTGGCGTTCAGCACGGTGGACCGGCAGTGGGTCGTGACCGCGTACGCGCTCGCGTTCGGCAGCCTGCTGCTGTTCGGCGGGCGGCTCGGCGACCTGGTCGGCCGCAAGATCACGTTCCTGACCGGGCTGATCGGCTTCGCCGCCGCGTCCGCCGCCGGCGGGGCCGCGACCAGCTTCACCATGCTGGTGGCCGCGCGCGCCTGCCAGGGCGCGTTCGGCGCGCTCCTCGCCCCGGCGGCCCTGTCGCTGCTCACGACCACGTTCACCGACGCCAAGGAGCGCGGCAAGGCGTTCGGCGTGTACGGCGCCATCGCCGGCGGCGGCGGGGCGGTCGGCCTGGTGCTCGGCGGAGTGCTGACCGAGTACCTGTCCTGGCGCTGGTGCCTGTACGTGAACCTGTTCTTCGCCGGGATCGCGGCCGTCGGCGGCCTGCTGCTGCTGAAGAGGCAGCCGCAGGCCGGGCGGCGCCCCCGGCTGGACCTGCCCGGCGTCGTGCTCGTCTCCGCGTCGATGTTCTGCCTCGTCTACGGGTTCTCCAACGCGGCCAGCCACAGCTGGCACACGCCGTCCACCTGGGGCTTCCTGGCCGCGGGCGGGGGGCTGCTCGTCCTGTTCGCGGCATGGCAGGCCCGCGCGCCGCACCCGCTGCTGCCGCTGCGGGTGGTGCTGGACCGCGACCGCGGCGGCGCCTACCTGGCGGTGCTGGTCTCGGGCGCCGGCATGTTCGGCATCTTCCTGTTCCTCACCTACTACCTGCAGCAGACGCTGCACTACTCCCCCGTGATCAACGGCGTGGCCTTCCTGCCGATGGTCGGGATGATCGTCGTGTCCGCGAACCTCTGCAACACCGTGCTGCTGCCCCGGGTGGGACCCAAGCCGCTGGTGGCGCTCGGCATGCTGCTGGCCGCCGCCAGCATGGTGTGGCTCACCAGGATCGGGCCGCACTCGAGCTATACGGTCGCGGTGCTGGGGCCGCTGATGGTGGCGGGGCTCGGCTTCGGGTTCACGATCGCCCCGGCGATGTTCACCGGGACCTTCGGCGTGGCACCGCAGGACGCGGGCGTGGCGTCCGCCATGCTCAACACCGGGCAGCAGATCGGCGGCTCGATCGGCACCTCGCTGCTCAACACGCTGGCGGCCAGCGCCACGGCGGCCTACCTGGCCGCGCACGTCACGGCGGGCGCCCTCGTGCACGCCGCGCCGGGCCCGCATCTCACCGGCCTCGCCCTCGTGCACGGGTACATCACCGCGTTCTGGTGGGCAGCGGCGATCTTCGCGGGCGGCGCGGTGATCTGCGGCGCGCTGCTGCGCCGGGGCCCGCTCGGCCGGGCGGATGCGCCGCCCGCCGGCCCGGCCGCGCCGCTCGCGACCGGGACCGGCGACGCGGGACACAACGGCACGGCACCCCTGCCGCGCGAGGAGGGATCGCCGCTCATGGCGGACAGCGGAAACGGGGCGCCCTTCCCGGGCGCCCCCGCGGGCGCGCCCGGGGGCGGCAATGGCGGCGCGTCCGGCGGGCTGCCCGTCCGCGGCCTGGTCCGGCAGGCGGACGGCGCCCCGATCGGCGGCGCCACGGTCACCCTCATCGACCCGGCCGGGCGCCAGGCCGGCCGCGGCCGCACCGGGCCGGACGGCTCGTACCAGATCCCGGCGCCAGCCCGCGGCACGTACACGCTCATCGCGATGGCGGGCGCCCACCAGCCGCGCGCGGCCGCGGTGCAGGTGGGCAGCCAGCCGGTGGAGCTCCAGGTGCTGCTCACCGGGGCCAGCCGGCTGACCGGGACGGTGCGCGCGGCGGGAACCGGTTCGCCTCTGACCGCGGCGACCGTCACCCTCGCCGACACCCGCGGGGACATCGTCGCGGCACGCGCCACCGATGCCGCGGGCGGCTACGCGTTCGAGCAGATGGCCCCCGGCGGCTACACCCTCGTGGTGAGCGCCCCGTCGTTCCGGCCGGCCGCGCTGCCGGTGACCGTGGCCGGCGGCGCGGACACGACCCAGGATGCGGAGCTCAGCGCCGCGGGCCGGCTGGAGGGCGTGGTGCTGACCGGCAGCGGCACCCCCGTGCCCGAGGCGCGGGTCACGCTGCTCGGCCGCGACGGCGGCACGACGGCGACCATGACGACGGGCCCGGACGGCAGGTACTCGTTCGAGAACCTGCCCGACGGCGAGTACACGGTGACCGCGTCCGGCTACCCGCCGGTGGCGAGCAGGCTGCGGATAGAGTCCGGCCGCCAGCGCACGCACGACGTCCGGCTCGGCTACCCGCAGGAATGACCATCACCCCGGGCACGGCGGGGAGGGCGCGGAGCGCACCGGGATCCGCCAGGCGGCGGCCGCGGCGGACAGTATCTGGGCCGCTTCACGCAGGGCCGACCTGCCGCTGACCTCGCGGCCGCCCAGGAAGCTGCGCACGGTGGCCAGTACCGCCGGGTCACCCAGCAGGCCGCCGTGAAAGGCCGGCACGAACAGCACGTTCTGCGGCAGGCTGCAGACCGGGAGGGTCACCGCGTCCGCCAGCGGGACGACCGCCAGCCATCGCTCGGACATGACCCGGGCGGCATCCTCGGCGGCGTACGCGGCGCCGACGCTGCTCACCGAGTCGATCAGCCGGTCCGCCCCGGCGGCACCGAACGGCGAGAGCTCCCCCACCAGCCGGTCCAGGATGCCCAGCGCGTACCCGGACGCGACCCCCGGGCCCTGCTGCCCGGCCGGGGGGAAGGTGACCTGCCCCGGAGCCACGATGGGGCTGAGCAGGGCGACCGACCCGACCGGCACGTCCCGGTGCCTGGCGAACATCGCGTAGACGCCGAGGCTTCCCTCGCTCTCCGCGACGAGGTTCACCGGCCTGCCGGTCTGCGCGTGCAGCCGCCACACCTGGGCCGCGATCATGTCGCCGAGTGCCTGCATCGGCAGGTTGCTGGCGGCCCGCCCCTGCGGGATGGGCCTGCCCGCCGCGGTCAGCCCCACGTACGAGAACTGCTCGACCGTCATGCCCGAGGTGCCGCGCAGGCCGCGGAAGCTATGACAGCACGTTGACCCGAAGCCGCCGATCACCAGCACCGCAGGCTTCCCGTCCTGGCCCTGCAGCACCGCGGACTGGCCGCCGGCCCTGGTGGCCGCCGCCGCGATCCCCACCGAGGCCGCGGCGAGCCCGGTCCCGGCCGGCCCGGGCGTGTTCATGTCGAAGACCAGCCGGGTGCCCCCGATGGCCAGCGCGAAGACGCTGATGGCGGCCAGCGGCGCCACCGGGATCCAGGCGGGCAGCGGGTGCTGCCGCAGCCGCGGCCGTGCCATCGCCGCGATCAGCCCGTACCAGGCCCGGGCGTTGACGAACCCGGCCAGCCCGGCGACGGGGACGATCCACACCGGGGGCAGCCGGGTGATCACGACCGCGAGCACCGAGTACTCGAGGAAGCAGGCCAGCACCCAGCCGGCCCCGCAGCGGCGGCAGCCGCCGCCACCAGCCGGGCGTGACCCCGCCGTGGCTGAGCGGCAGGGCGATGGCCAGCAGCACGGGCACCGCCGCTAGGAACGGCCAGGAGAACGGGAGCACCGCAACGCCGAACACCAGCGTGGTGATCGGTATCAGCAGGATGGCGGCCACCAGCGTGAACGCCACGCTCACCGCGAACGTCGCCGCGGGCCGCGGTGCCCGCAGGCCGCGCGGCCAGGCAAGCTCCACCATGACGGTGTTCAGGGCGGCCCGGCCGGCCAGCAGGATGAGCGCGCCGGCAGCGAACTGCATCCATGACCGGTTGTAGCCGAACAGCCATCTCAGGTCGTGAAAGACCGCCAGCGGCGGGGGGGCGGTGACCTGGAGCGCGAGCGTGCGGGCGGCCGGCGCGAGCAGGGCCAGCACCGTCACCTCTGCCATCGCGCAGCCGGCCGAGAAGGCGATGAGCCCGCGGTGGCGCAGGAAACCGTCCGGGGCGGCGGCGTGCCCGTTCCCCGCGGGGCCGGCCGCGACGGTCAGCCCGGCCCCGGCCAGGACCGCATCCGGCACAAGCCCGCCCCGCCGGTGCTGGATCTTCCCCGCCAGCTGGCCGGCTGCGTACCGGAAGCGGCTAACCACCGCGCCCTGCCTCGGCTTCGTTTTCGGAGGCCTCCGCCGAGCCAGCGCCGGTTGCGTCGGGGACCTGGAAAGGATGGGACGCCACCGGGTGCAACCGCGAAGATCTCCCCGCCTATTCCTGCGCTCACCACGCCCCGGTCCATGGATCCGGCCCCGGGTGCCAGGACTCGCGGGGGCCGGCCGCTGGGTAAGTACCCTACCGCCGGGCGGCCCCGCGTCCCATTTATTTACCGGCCGCGGGCGGTGTCGCGCCCCCGGCTCCGCAGTCGCACCGGGCTGCGGCCACGGCGAGCCGCGTTGTCTGCGGCCGCAGCCGTCCCGTAGGGTCTGCCAGCAGATCCCGCTCGCAGACCGCACCCGCGCACGAACATGCACTCAGGAGGCAATTGATGAGAGCTGCCCGATGGTGGGCCCTGACCGGGTCCGTGGGCCTGGTCGTATCCGTCATGGCGGCGACGGCGGGCTCCGCCGCCGCGTCCCCGCGCCCGGGTCCCGGAGCGCGGATGGCCTTGCGCGGAACCCTCGCGCCGGCCAAGGCGCGCGCGCACCCGGCAGGCAGCGTCGCGGCCGGCAGCCAGGTGAGTTTCGACCTGACGCTGGCACTGCGGAACGCCGCGGGCGCGCAGGCGTTCGTCCGCGCGGTCTCGACCCCGGGGTCGGCGCAGTACCGCCACTTCCTGACCGCCGCGGCCTGGGAATCCCGGTTCGGGCCGGCGACGGCGGCGGTCGCCAGCGCCGAGTCCTGGCTCCGCGGGCAAGGCTTCACCGTCGGGTCGGTCCCGAAGACCCGCCTGTTCGTGCCGGCCCAGGGATCGGCGCAGCAGGTCGAGCGCGCCTTCGGCGTGAAGCTCGGCTACTACCAGGTGACCGGCCACAAGGTGCGGCTCGCCAGCAGCACCATGACGATCCCGTCGTCACTGGCTGGCACGGTCTCCGGCGTGGTCGGCGTCAACCAGTACCTGGCCACGAACCACCTCGCGCAGGCGGGCAGCGCTCCGGCCGCCCGGACAACCAGCGCGTCCCCGATACCGCCGCCCCCCGGGTTCCGCAACCCCCAGCCGTGCTCGGCGTACTGGGGGCAGAAGATCGACACCAAGGACTCGGACTCCCTCTACAAGCCCTACACCCACCCGCTGCCCTACGACATCTGCGGGTACAAGCCGCAGCAGCTCCGGGGAGCGTACGGCCTCGGCAGCTCTGCTACCGGCAAGGGCGTGACGATAGCGATCGTCAACGCGTACGACTCGCCGACCTTGCTGGCGGACGCCCAGAAGTACTACAAGATCAATGACCCCTCGCACCCGCTGGCCCCGGCCCAGTTCACCAACATCCCGCCCGCCACGGTCGGCAACGTGAGCCTCTGTGGCGCCAGCGGCTGGTTCAGCGAGCAGTCACTGGACGTGGAGTCCTCGCACGCGATGGCGCCGGGAGCGCACATCGTGTACGTCGGCGCGCAGGACTGCCTCGACTCCAGCCTGCTGGCGGCCCTGCAGACGGCGGTCACCAGCGGTGCCTCCGTGGTGAGCGACTCGTGGGGCGACGTCGCGGGTGACCTCCTCGTTGACGCCTCGACCAAGACCGCCTTCGACAACACGTTCCTGCTGGCGGATGCCACCGGCGTCAGCGTGCTGTTCTCCAGCGGTGACACCGGTGACAACTTCGCCGACTTCGGGCTGACCGCTCCCGATTTCCCGGTGAGCAGCCCGTACGTCACCTCGGTCGGGGGGACCACCCTGGAAGTGAACGCCAGCAACGCCCGTGCGGCCGAGTACGGCTGGTCAACCGCCAAGCAGGTGCTCTGCACGTCCAAGGAGACGAACTGCGGCTCCGCGACCAAGCCGGCGGGCCCGCTGGCCTGGCAGGCCGGCGGCGGCGGCGGTACGAGCTACTCCTACACCCAGCCCTACTACCAGGCCGGGGTCGTTCCGTCGGCGCTCGCGCTGCGCAACCAGGCGCTCTTCGGCCCCGTGCCGCTGCGCGTGGAGCCGGACATCTCGATGGACGCGGACGCGCAGAGCGGGATGCTCATCGGGGAGACCCAGACGTTCCCCGACGGCGTCCATTACGGTCAGTACAAGCTGGGCGGAACCAGCCTCGCCTCGCCGCTGCTGGCCGGCCTGATCGCCGACACCAACCAGGCAGCGGGCACGCCGCTCGGCTTCCTCAACCCTGTCCTGTACAAGGCCTACACGGCAGCCCCGGCGGCCCTCAAGGACATCGTGCCGCCGGCGAACCCGCTGTCGGCGGCCGTCATCCGGGTTGACTACGCGAACACGGTCAACCCGGCTGCCGGGTACATCATGAGCCTGCGGGCGATCAATTACGCGGGCCCCGAGACCTACTGCGACCCGACGGGTAACTGCGCCACGCGAAACGTCACGCTGACCGCCACGCCGGGATTCGACAGCCTCACCGGGCTCGGATCCCCCAGCGCGAAATTCATCGCGACGCTGTCCAAGTTCTGATCCGCTCGCCTGGCGGCGGCCGTCTCGGCGGCCGCCGCCGGGGACAGACGACAGGCCCCGCAGGGACGTCCCTGCGGGGCCTGCTCGCGAATGCCCTGGTGTCCGCGCCGGTCCCCGGGCGGCAGCCGTTCGGGAAAATTAGCCTGGTGCCGGGGCAAGTAACGTTCGCCCTGGTCTGTTCTGCGCTCCGGCGGGGCCGGATCCCGGCCGCCGCATTGCGAAGATCAACTCCGATGATCGAAGTGAGATTGCCTACCACCGGTGGTAGGCAATCTCACTTCGATCTTGAGAAACGATCATGGCCTGCCGTCCGGAGCGACCATCGTCCGGGCGAACAGAGCTTGAGGCGGCACTGGATGAATATCCCGATGGCAACAATGGCAACAATGCCCTAGCCGAGCAGGTCATGATCGCTGAAGGTCCCTGAACGGGTAATCGGAGTATCAGCGGCCTCAGTCGTCCGTTGTTTTCCCGGCACTCACGGAACAGAGACGGAAACGCGGAGGTTCGCTCCCGATGCTGCCGATCTCGTTGAGGCTGACCAGGTGGAGTCCAAGGTCCTGGATCCGGTCCAGCAAGCCGCGGAGTTCGCTGTCGTCTCGGACGTCGAAAATCATGCTCGTGCGGCCGTCACCGGATTCGATCATGACATCGCCGCACAACCCCGCCACCAGCCGCCCGCACTCGCCGCGCAGGATGAGCTGGTACAAGTAGCCGGTGTCGCTGACCTCGGTACTCATGGTAATTCCTCAAATCCCCGGCGTACGGTGCGCGCCGCTCAGCAGCAGCTTCCGACCCGGCTCTGCTCCAAACTTGGGCGTGCGTCCCACTGGCCGCCATCAGTATGAGGGCTGCCACTACAGAGCGTCAACAATATGGCTTTGCAACTACAGAGCGTCAACACCTGGCCACTGGGCTGGCCGATGAGAAATGCCCGCCCTGCCGGTCCACAAGAAAAGGTACACCCGCTTGGATCGAGACCGCAGGAGTTCGAAGTGTCTGCGTCAGTGCTCTCTATGTCGATGTCACTCGACGGGTATATCGCGGGCCTGTTCTTCCGGCCGTCCGGGCCGGCCGGGCAATTGATGGACGAATACCCCTTCAGGTCGCACGACTAGCGGACGTCGAGGCCGGTGACGGCGCGGCCGATGAGCATCCGCTGGATCTCCGACGTGCCCTCGAAAATCGTGAAGATCTTGGCGTCGCGGTGCCAGCGCTCCACCGGGAAGTCACGGGTGTAGCCGTTGCCGCCGAGGATCTGGATGGCCTGCTCGGTGACCCGCACCGCGGTCTCCCCCGCGACGAGCTTGGACATCGAGCCCTCCGCGTGGCTGAATTTCCGGCCGTTGCGCGCCATCCAGGCGGCCCGCCAGGTCAGCAGCCGGGCGGCGTCCACCGATGCCTGCATGTCGGCGAGCATGAACGCCACGCCCTGGTTCTGCCCGATGGGGTGGCCGAACTGCACCCGGTCCCTGGAGTATTGGCTGGCATACTCGACCGCGGCCCGCGCCACCCCGACGGCCATCGCGGCGACGCTGGGCCGGGACGCCTCGAACGTCCGCATCGCCCCCTGCTCGCCGCCGCGCCCGCCCTCGCGGACCCGGGCCAGCCGCTCGTCCAGCTTCTCCTTGCCGCCGACCAGGCAGCGGCCGGGAACCCTGACGTCGTCGAGAACGACCTCGGCGGTGTGCGAGGCCCGGATCCCGTGCTTGCGGAACTTCTGTCCCTGCGACAGTCCGGGAGTGCCGGGCGGCACGATGAAGCTGGCCTGCCCGCGCGTCTTCAGGGCGGGATCGACCGAGGCCACCACCACGTGCACGTCGGCTATCCCGCCGTTGGTCGCCCACGTCTTGGTGCCGCTCAGCGTCCACTCGTCGGTCGCCTCGTCATAGACCGCGCGGGTCCTGATCGCGCCGACGTCGCTGCCCGCGTCGGGCTCGGAGGAGCAGAACGCGCCCAGCTTGACCTCACCGGGCCCGCCGAACATCTGCGGCACCCACTCGCCGATCTGCTCGGGCGTGCCGGTGGCGGACACCGAGATGGCGGCCAGGCCGCTGCCGACCAGCGACAGCCCGATCCCCGCGTCGCCCCAGAACAGCTCCTCGAACGCGACCGGGATGCCAAGCCCGCTCGGCTCGAACCACTGCTGGGCGAAGAAGTCCAGCGAGTACAGCCCGATCTTCGCCGCCTCCTCCAGGACCGGCCACGGGGTTTCCTCACGCTCGTCCCACTCGGCGCCGGCCGGCCTGATCACGTCCGCGGCGAACTGGTGCACCCAGTCCCGCATCTCGCGGATGTCGGCGCTCAGGTCCAGGCAGAAGGCGCCGTCGTTGTCTGCCTCAGGGCTCATGCTGCTCTCCTCGCGGTGCTCCGTGCGCGCGGGTGCCGGCCCCCGTTCCGGCGGCGGAAGCCTATGTTACTGAACAGTAGCACGCGATGGCCCGGGCTGGAATGGGACGCTGGGGACGCGACCCACCACGGAAGGAGTCCCACGGGATGGACTACGGCGGCTACCAGAAACTCCTCGTCGAGCGCCGCGGCAACGGCGTGCTGCTGATCACCCTCAACCGCCCGGACTCCTACAACGCGGCCGACGAGGCCATGCACAACGAGCTGTCCAGGATCTGGGCCGACGTGGCCCGGGACGACCAGGCCCGGGTCGCCGTGGTGACCGGGGCGGGAAAGGCGTTCTCGGCCGGCGGCGACCTGGCCATGGTGGAGCGGATGGCGGGCGACTACGACAAGGTCACCCGGATGCTCACCGAGATGAGCGACCTGGTCTACAACCTGATCAACTGCGACAAGCCGGTGGTGTCGGCGATCAACGGGGTGGCGGTGGGCGCCGGCCTGGTCGTGGCGCTGCTCGCCGACATCAGCATCTGCGCCGAGGACGCGCGGCTGGGCGACGGGCACGTCCGGCTCGGCACCGTCGCGGGCGACCACGCGGCCATCATCTGGCCGCTGCTGTGCGGCATGGCCCGGGCGCGCTACTACCTGCTCACCGGGGAGATGGTCACCGGCACCGAGGCCGAGCGCATCGGCCTGGTCAGCAAGTGCCTGCCCAGGGAGGAGGTGCTGGCCGAGGCGCTCCGGGTGGCGGACACGCTCGCCACCGGCTCCCAGCTGGCGGTCCAGCTGACCAAGCGCGTGCTGAACGGCTGGCTGCGCAGCGCCGGGCCGCTGTTCGACCAGTCGGCCGCCTACGAGATGCTCACCTTCATGGGCGAGGACCTGCGCGAAGGAGTAACTGCCCTGCGGGCGAAGCGGCCGCCGCGGTTCCCCTCGGCGCAGTAGGACCGCGCCGGCGCATTAAGACCGCGTCAGCCCTGCTCGTGGCGGTCGAGGAACTCGTACACGTCGGTCTCGTCCACGCCGGGGAAGCTGCCGGCCGGAAGCACCGACAGGACGTGCGAGTGGGCGCGCGCGGACGGCCAGGCCTTGCCCTCCCACCGGGCGGCGAGCCCGGCGGGCGGCCGCTGGCAGCAGTCGCCGTCCGGGCAGGCCGAGCGGCGCCGCACCGTGCTCTCCCTGCCGCGGAACCAGCGCGAGTGCTCGTAGGGCACGCCGAGAGTGACGGCGAACCCGCGTTCCCTGCCGGGGTCCACGTGCGCGACGCAGAAGTAGGTGCCCGCCGAGGTGTCGGAGTACTGGTACAGCGGCGAGAACCTGTCCTCGGCGCCGAAAACCTGCCGTCCTGACCAGACCCGGCACATCCGCTGTCCCTCGATGGCGCCGGACGGGTCGCAGGGGAACTTCAGGCCGTCGTTCTCGTAGGCCTTGTAGATCACTCCGCTCTCGTCGTTCTTCACGAAGTGGCAGGGCACCCCGAGGTGGTGGGTGGCCAGGTTGGTGAACCTGTGCGCGGCCATCTCGTAGGAGACCGAGAAGACGTCCCTCAGGTCCTCGACCGACAGGTCCTTGGCGTCCCTGGCCGCGGTGAGGAACGGCACCGCGGCCTGCTCGGGCACGAGCACCGCCGCCGCGAAGTAGTTCGCCTCCACCCGCTGGCGCAGGAAGTCCGCGAAGTCCCGCGGCTCGGAATGGCCGAGCAGGAAGTGGCCGAGCGCCTGCAGCAGGACCGCGCGGGCCGAGTGCATGCCGACCGGCTCCTGCTTGACGTAGATCCGCTGGCTGCGCAAGTCGGTCAGCGACCGCACCGAGCGCGGCAGATCCTGGACGTACCGGACGGAGAAGCCGTGGTTGCTCACCACCGACAGCAGCAGCCCCTGGGACAGGGCGCCGCCCGAGTAGCCCGCCGCGGCGAGCGCCGCGCCCGCGGCCTGCTCGATCGAGGCGAAGTAGTTGCCGCGCTCGCGCATCATCAGCCGCAGCTCCGCGTTCGCCTCCCGCGCCTCCTCCGTCGTGGCGGTCGGCTTGGACCGCTGCCTGCGCAGCTCGGTGTACAGCCCGGACAGGTGCTCGAGCACGTCATTGGGCACCTTCGCGGTGACCTTGAGGTGCGGCAGACCGAGCTCGCGGTAGACCGGATCCCGCTGCGCCTCCTCGATCGCGATCTCCAGCTGGGCGCGGCGGCTCGGCGGATCCCGGCGCAGCAGTTCTTCCGACGGCACGTCCAGCGCCTCGGCCAGCGCCGTCAGCAGTGACAGCCGCGGCTCCCTGCGGCCGTTCTCGAGCATGGACAGCGCCGAAGGTGCCCGCCCGACCCGGGCGCCGAGGTCGGCGAGCGTCAGCCCGCGGGCCCGGCGCAGGTGCCGGAGCCTGCGGCCGAACGTCAGCCGATCTTGCTGGTGCAGCGTGAACGATGGCGACTCTTCTTCCGCGAACACCGTCATGACTTCATCATAGGTGAAGTTTGCGCAATTTTCTGCTCCCAGATCGTGGCCGGAAGCGGAACGGACGTGCAGATTTGTAGCTATAACCCGGGGACGACTTTGGAAGGTGGAGACCCAGTGACAGAACGTCGCCTCGAGGACAACGGGGTTGCATCGCCTAACGGGAACGGTGCTCACGGGATTGGTGCCCACGGGAACGGTGCTCACGGGAACGGTGCTCACGGGAACGGTGCTCACGGGAACGGTGCTCACGGGAACGGTGCCCACGGGAACGGTGCCAGCTGGAACGGGCACCGGCCCTGCACCATCAGTGACAAGGCCGCGCGGGTGCGCCTGCAGTGGCAGGAAGACCCGCGCTGGGCGGGGGTCGAGCGCACCTACTCGGCCGAGGACGTCGTCAAGCTCCGCGGTTCGGTGGTCGAAGAGCACACCCTCGCCAGGCTCGGCGCGGAGCGGCTGTGGAAGCTGCTGCATTCCGGCGGCTACGTGCGCGCGCTCGGCGCGCTGACCGGCAACCAGGCGGTCCAGCAGGTCCGCGCCGGCCTGCAGGCCATCTACCTGTCCGGCTGGCAGGTGGCGGCCGACGCCAACCTGGCCGGGCAGACCTACCCGGACCAGAGCCTGTACCCGGCCAACTCGGTGCCGCAGGTGGTCAGGCGGATCAACAACGCGCTGCTGCGGGCCGACCAGATCAGCTGGTCCGAAGCCATGGCGTTCAACCGGCACGCCGCCCGGCACGCACTGGCTGGCGCCGATCGTGGCCGACGCGGAGGCCGGGTTCGGCGGGGTGCTGAACGCGTTCGAGCTGATGAAGTCCATGATCGCGGCCGGCGCGGCCGGCGTGCACTGGGAGGACCAGCTCGCCTCGGAAAAGAAGTGCGGTCACCTGGGCGGCAAGGTGCTCATCCCCACCGGCCAGCACATCAAGACGCTGAACGCGGCCAGGCTCGCGACCGACGTGGCCAAGGTGCCGACGCTCGTCATCGCCCGCACGGACGCCGACGCGGCCACCCTGATCACCAGCGACATCGACGAGCGCGACCAGCCGTTTGTGACCGGCGAGCGCACCGCCGAGGGCTTCTACCGGGTCCGCAACGGCATCGAGCCGTGCATAGCCCGCGGCCTGGCCTACGCGCCCTACAGCGACATGCTGTGGATGGAGACCTCCACGCCGGACCTGGCCGTCGCCCGCAAGTTCGCCGAGGCGATCAAGGCGGAGTATCCGGACCAGCTGCTCACCTACAACTGCTCGCCGTCGTTCAACTGGCGCAGGCACCTGGACGAGGAGACCATCGAGAAGTTCCAGCGCGAGCTCGCCGCGATGGGCTACAAGTTCCAGTTCATCACGCTGGCCGGCTTCCACGCGCTCAACCACTCGATGTTCGACCTGGCCCGCGGCTACAAGGAGGAGGGCATGCCCGCCTACGTCCGGCTGCAGGAGGCGGAGTTCGCTTCCGAGGCTGCGGGCTACACCGCGACCAGGCACCAGCGCGAGGTCGGCACCGGCTACTTCGACCTGGTCGCCTCGGCCATCACGCCGAAGTCCTCGACCACCGCGCTGGAGGGTTCCACCGAGGCCGCCCAGTTCGCCGCCGCTCGCTAAACACCGCCGCCCGACGGCCCGGCAGGTAAGCTGCCGGGCCGTTGCGCTGCCGGCAAGCGGAATACCGAACGGCTGACGATCGGACCGACCTGCCTCGCGGGCCATTCCCGCGGTCCGCCAGGACGCCCGGCCGCGGACCCGCCAGCGCTCTATGCTTCCGCTGGGACAGCCCGGGGCCGCGGTTCCCGTCCGGGTCACCTCGGGAACTGTGGGACATGCCGGGCGCGGTGCTGGCCACGCCTGCCCGAACCCGCCAGACTCGTGCGGGGAGGCTGAAGCGCGCTCCCGCGCGGAAGGGACGCCCATGCACGAACTGCGCCTCGTCGCGGTGAGCGAGGATGGCACCTACGCCGTTCTTGTGGTCCCCGGCCGGGGCGGTCGCTTCTCGCTGCAGATCGATGACCGGCTCAGGGCGGTAGCGCGCGGACAGTTCTCCCGGCTCGCCCAGTACGAGATCGAGGTGGAGAGTCCCTTGCGACCCAAGGAGATCCAGGAACGAATCCGTGCCGGAGAGACCGCGGACGAGATTGCCGACGCTGCCGGCGTTCCCATCGAGCGAGTCCGCTGGTTCGAGGGGCCGGTGCTGGCCGAGCGGGCGTACCGGGCGCAGGAAGCGCAGGCTGCCATGGTGCGCAGGCCGGGCGACTCCGGCCCCGGCCCGAGGCTCGGCGAGGTCGTCACGGAGCGGCTGAGCGCGCTCGGCACCAGCGCCGAGGACGCGCAGTGGGACTCGACGAAGCGCGGCGACGGCAGCTGGCAGGTCCAGCTCGTGTTCAGCACCGGGGGCGGCCCGCGGACCGCGCAGTGGCTCTACGACCCGCGGCGCAGGCACGCCACCCCCCTCGACGAGGGGGCGGCGATGCTGTCCCTGCCCGAGGCTGATCTTCCGCCGGAGCCGGGCGGGCGGCGCGGCGAGGCGACCGTGACCCCGCTCCAGCCGAGGTTCGGCGCGGCACCCGGCGCGCCCGGGCGCCCGGGCCGCCGGCAGGCCGATGCGCCGGCCAGGCAGCCCGAGACGGTCCCGCCGGCCGATCGCGTGCGGGACACCGAGCCAGCGGCCGAGCAGGACGGGCGGGACCGGCCCGAACCGCGCGAAGCAGGCCCCGAAGAGCCCGCCCCCGCCGCGGCGCAGACCGGACGGCGGGCCGCGGGCGGGCGCGGCAAGCGGTCCTCGGTACCGTCGTGGGACGAGATCATGTTCGGCAGCTCCCGCCCCCGGGACTAGGCGACGGGCCGGCCGCAGGCAGGCCCTGACTCGGGCCGACGGCACCTCTCCACCGGCCGGGAGCGCATAGGATCGCGCAGGTACCGGGCGGCGGCCGCGCCCCGGACCTTGATCGATGGAAGATTCCTCGGCACCTGATACAAGCAACCTTCCGTCGATCATGAAGGCGAAACCGCCCGGCCGGGGGTCGCCGGGCGGCGGCCGCGCCCCGCTCCGGATGTCGGGCGGGCGCGGGGTGCCGAGGCTGCGAAGGGATGCGACGACGCGTGTACCGATCTGGTCGGGGCCGCAGGCTGCCGGTCAGGGGCGCAGTCACCGCCGCGGCGGGGTGCCTCCTGCTCGCCGCCCAGGCGGGCTGCGGCCTGGTCGGCGGCTACGCCACCCTCCAGGGAGACGCGCCCAACATCATGAATGTGGCGAGCCCGGTGCTCAGCGGCGGGGTTATTCCGGCCCGCTACACCTGTTACGGAGCGGGGCTCAGCCCGCCGCTGCACTGGTCGGGCGCGCCGGCCGGCACGAAATCACTCGCTCTTGTCGTTGATGACTCGGACGCACCGATCACGCCGTATATCTACTGGATCGTGTTCGATATCAACCCGACAACCACGGACATTCAGCAGGGCCAGCTTCCTCCCGGTGCGCGTCAGGCGGTCAACAGTGCTGGTCATGCGGCCTATGATGCGCCATGTCCGAGGAATCAGGAACACTCCTATAGGTTCACTGTTTATGCGCTCGACTCGGTGCTTTCACTACCGAACGGGGCAGGCCTCAAGTCAGCGTGGATGGCTATCGCACACGCAGCCCTCGCACGTGGCAGACTCATGGGTAATGCCGAACCGTAATCAATCAACTTCGTAGCGTAAACAGGGCCATGTAAATTTTCTGTAATCTCATGACAAGGCCCATCCGGGTGCGCCAGAATCACGCCTTGGGTGACCAGCCTTGGATGTATCCAGGGTGCTGGCGATACAGGGGGAAGGCTCGCGCTATGGCCGCGCGGGCCTCGCTGGTGCCAACCATGCGGCCATGGCCTGTTTGGGTGGTGGAATGCTTCTCCTCGTGGTCGGCCTGGTAGTAATCGTGCTCGTCATCCTCGTGGTGGTCTTTCTCAGCGTCCGGTCCATGCGAGCTGACGAGGGGGACGACTACCCGGTCCGTCCCCCGCACCGCAAGCCTGAGTACGCCGGGGCTGACGACAGCCAGCCGCGCGCCATGGCGCGGCGGGGCCCCAGGGACCCGCGCGGCTACGGCCGGGACGAGGACGGCGGGGATCGTGACCCCGCTCCGCGCCGCCGCGCGGCCGTCCCCCGGGCGGCTGCTTCCCAGTCTCGCCGCGGTCCCCTGCCGCGCCCGCGCGGCCACCAGCACGACCAGGATCTCGAGGCCGGCGCCGGGCCGGATGACCGTGACGACAGCCCGCGCAGGCAGCGGCCGGAGTCCAGGCAGCGGCCGGAGTCCAGGCAGCGGCAGGCCGGTACCGGGCGGGACAGGTCCGGAGCTGACTGGTCGGCCAGCGACTGGGACGGCGTCTCCGACGAGCGGTACTGGGCCGAGCTCTCGGCCGACAAGCCGCTCGCCACCACCGCACGTTCCGCGCAGCCGGGAAGCGATCCGAGGCCGCCGGTGCCGGAGCGGAGCGCCGGCGCGGACGCGGCAGCTGCTGACGTGACCGGCCGCAGGGCCGGCCGGGACGCTGCTTCCGGCCGGTCGCGGCGGGAGCCTGCCCCGACCATGGCAGCCGCGGGAGCGCCCACCGCGCAGTTCAGCTTCCGCTCCCCGGCCGAGCGCCCAGCCGGCGGCTCAGCGATGCCCGCGGACCCGTGGACCGACCCGGTGAGCATCCCCCGGGGTTCGGATACCGATCCGAGCATCGGCGGGGTGGCGGCCGGGTGGCGGGACACCGCGGGCGATGACCCGGTGACCACCGCGTGGACGGCGACGGACCCGGAAGCGTCGGCCGCCGGGGACGTCAGGATGGCCGTCGGGGACGTCAGCACGGCCGGGGGTGGCATCGCCGGGGGTGGCATCAGCACGGCCGCCGGGGACACCAGGACGTGGGCCGCGGAGGATCCGCTGACCAGTCCCTCCTTCTCCGCGGCGAGCGCCTCCTCCCCCGACAGCAGGTCCTTCCGCGGTTCCCATGACCGGGCCCTGTCCCGCCGCGACGAGCTCGCGGGCATTCCTGACGGCGCCCCGTACGCCGGAGGGGATGCCTACGTGCCCGCTCGGGGCTGGGACGACAGTCCCGGCCCGGAGGCTGCGGCGCCGTCCGCCGGTGACTCCTACGGCAGCCGTACCGACCGCTGGCCCGGCTCGGACCATGCTCATCCGAGCGGTCCCCTCGAGCCACTGCCCGGGTTGCCGGGCTCTGCCGAGCCGGCCGTGAGCTGGTACTCCGCGCCCATCCCTGAGTCCCGCACCGACCCTGGCCAGCGGAGCTGGCAGGCCGCCGAGCCGGACTACCTGGCCGGCTCCGGTTACGGTCAGATCCCCGGCTATGGCACCGGTCATGACCCGGGTTTCCCGCCGTCCGGCTACGGCGACGCCCACCAGCCGGGCCACGGTTACGACGGCGACACCCGCTATGGCCAGTCAGCGCAGGACTGGAGCGACACCAGCTACCAGCTGCCGGAGCACGGCGACAGCGGCTACCAGCTGCCGGAGCACGGCCTCGGCGACACCAGCTACGAGCTGCCGGAGCACGGTGCCGGCGACAGCGGCTACCAGCTGCCGGAGCACGGTGCCGGCGACAGCGGCTACCAGCTGCCGGAGCACGGTGCCGGCGACAGCGGCTACCAGCTGCCGGACTACGGTGTCGGCGACAGCGGCTACCAGCTGCCGGACTACGGCGCCGGTGACAGCGGCTACCAGCTGCCGGACCACGGCTCCGGCGGTAACGGCTACCAGCAGTCACGCCGCGATCCGGGCAGCGCCGGCTACGAGCAGCCGGGCTATGACCCGGATGAGGTCGGCTACCAGCTGCCCGGCTACGGCTCCGCCGGCAGCGGCTACCAGCCGCCGGACCACGGTACGGGCGCCCCTGATTACGGCCTGCCGGGCTACGACCCGGGCGGCAGCGGCTACGGCCAGGGTCCTGGCTACGGCCGCTACCCTGGCTACGACGGCGAACGCCGCTAGCAGATGATGGCTGATGCCGCCGGTCATCCCGGCGCCGTCAGCTAACTGCGGCCGCTGACGGCGGTCGTCACCGGCAGCAGTTGACAAACCTGCCCGGGCGACATGGAGAATGAGCCGACCGTAAAGGCAGGGCTGATGAAACGCGACGCACCCGATCATGCGCGGACGTACCACTTGCACAGGCTCGCTACTGCCCTGGATAGCAGGGGTCTCCCGGCCACGGTAAAGACGACCTACCCGGCCGCGCTGCATGTATTTATGCCGGGCGCCACGATGCTCGCGGAAAGCATTGACTGCATTCCCGCCAATGACCCCGAAGGACGGCTGCGCTGGTACTACCGGTGGTCCTGGGGAGAGGTACTGCACGACACCGAAGATCCGTCCGCTGCCGCCGAAAAGATCGTGGAGGTCCTGGCGGCCCGCTGAAATTCGGCATGATGGTGCAGTGGCACAGCACGCCGAGCGCCCGTGGGGCTCATACATCACCCTCGCCGAATGCGAGAGTTTCAAGGTCAAGACCATCGTGGTGCATCCGGCGCAGCGCATCAGCTACCAGACGCACGCGCGCCGGGCCGAGCACTGGTTCGTCGTCGAAGGTGAAGGCGTGGTGACTCTCGACGGCGAGCAGTCGGAGGTACGCCGGGGCACGGCCGTGGACATCGACAGGGGTGTCGCGCACCGGGTGCACAACACCGGTCACGCGAACCTGGTGTTCGTGGAGGTGCAGCACGGCGACTACTTCGGCGAAGATGACATCCGCAGGCTGGCGGACGACTACGGGCGCTGACCGCCATAGGCCAGGGAAGCGCCGGGCCCGTGTCCCGCATCCGCGCTGACCTCCGAGACGAGGCTCGCCTGCGCGGCGGCAAGCTTGAGAAAGGCCGCGGCGCGCCAGAACGGCTCCCCGATGGTGCGACCCGCTAGCTGACCTTCGTACGCCGCGTGCCGCGTCAGCTCCCAGGCCTGGCCGCGGGGCGGAAGGGAGCCGAGGCCCGGTTCCGGCACGGACTTCCACATCCAGGCCGTGATACGGCCCTCGACAGGCCCGGAATCGCTTTCCCCCGGCTGGATGAAGTCAGCGGGATCGAGGTGCGGTCCCATCCAGTTCCGCACGAAGCGCAGCCCGGCCAGGGTTCCCTCGGTCAGCTCGCGCTCGGCTGGAGGGAGACCGGCCAGGACGCGGTCGTACGTGGCGGGGTGGTAGCGCACCAGCGTGGCATCGACGATGGTGACCCACCACACCGCCTCAGTGATCACCGCGAACGCACGCGCCCTGTCCCACGCCCGCGCCCGCAGCAGCCGTGCTGTCGCGTCACGCATCGCGGTGATGGACCAGTCGAGCGCGCTCACCTCCACCGTGCGGTCAGCGGTGGTCTCGACCGAGTGGTCAGCGGAGTTCTCGCGGTTCCAGGCGACCCGGCAGCGGGCCGAACAGAACCGGGCGTGCTCGCGGCGGGGCGCGAACACCGCTCCGCACTGCTCGCAGTTCCGGGTGTCGATCATGAGGTCATGTTACGCGTAACGTATCGCCGAAGCGATGATCGCCGCCCGGCGGCCGCCTCGTGGTCCGGATGGCGATTACACGCAGATGCACTAACGCCGGTCGTTTTTCTTCGGACCCGCCGTCAGCTAGCTCTGCGTCGGCACCCCGGGGAGGCCGTCGGTCTGCCCGGGGACGACCAGGCCGCTCTCGTAGGCGAGGACGACGAGCTGGGTGCGGTCCCTGGCGTCCAGCTTGGTCAGGATGCGCGACACGTGGGACTTGCACGTCAGCGGGCTGATGAACAGCCGCTCGGCGATCTCGGTGTTCGTCAGGCCGGCGGCGATGAGCCGCAGTATCTCGATCTCCCGCGCGGTCAGCGACGAGGGAAGCGGGAAGCCTGCCACCGGCGCAGCCTGCTGGCCGCCGACGTACGCCTCGATCAGCCGGCGGGTGGCGCTCGGCTCGAGCAGCGCCTCGCCGTCGGCGACGGTCCTGACCGCGTCGATGAGCACGGGCGGCTCGACCCCCTTGAGCAGGAACGCGCTGGCGCCTGCCTTGAGCGCCCCGAAGACGTACTCGTCGAGGTCGAACGTGGTCAGCACGATGACTTTCGTGCCCTGCAGCCTGGGGTGAGCGGTGATCAGCCGGGTCGCCTCGAGGCCGTCCACCCCGGGCATGCGGATGTCCATGAGCACCACGTCCGGGGTCAGCCTCACCGCCGCCGCGACTGCCTCTGCCCCGTCTCTGGCCTCGCCGGCGACCTCGATGTCGTCCTCGTCGCTCAGGATGGAGCGGAACCCGGCACGGACCAGGGAATGGTCATCGACGACGAGCACGCGGATCGGTCCCATCATGATCCCTTTCCCGCCACCGGGATCCGGGCCCGCACCCGCCACCCGGAACCGTTGACCGTCCCCGCTTCGCAGGTGCCGCCGAGAGCAGCGGCCCGCTCCCGCATGCCCTGCACCCCGTGCCCGCCCGCCGGGAAGGTGGTCGGCCGTTTCTGGCCGTCGTCGGTGACCTCGATGACGACAGCGCAGTCGTCGACCTCGACCCGGACCTGCGCCTTGCGGGCGGTCGAGTGGCGCAGCACGTTCGTGAGGCCCTCCTGCACGATGCGGTACCCGGCGTGACCGACGCTCGCCGGCAGGGCGCCCGGTACCCCGGTCACCTGGAGGTCGACGGCGAGGCCGGCCGCCTCGACGCCGGCGACGAGGTCGCCGAGGCTGGCCATGTCCTGGATGGGGTGCAGCGGGACCGGCCCGTCCTGCGCGGTGCGCAGGGCCTTCAGGGCGGTCCGCAGCTCGGCCAGCGCCCCGGCCGAGGCGGACGCTATCTCCTCCAGAGCGGTGGGTGCCTCGCCGCCGCCGGCCTTGCGCTCGCGGCGCGCGGCGGCCGCGGCCCGCACGTTGATGGCCACCAGCGTGTGCCCGATGATGTCGTGCAGCTCGTTGGCCAGCGCGAGGCGCTCGGAGTCGTAACGGTGCTGCGCCGCCGACTCGCGCCTGCGCGCCGCCTCGTCGGCCAGCGAGCGCCCGAGCGCCTGGCGGGCGCGGAGCGTCTCCCCGGCCAGGAGGGCGCCGAGCACCAGCGAGGTGTAGGCGATGACGTCGAGGGGGCCGCCCCTGCTGGCGGTCAGCAGCACCACGGCGGGCACCGCGAGAGCCATCAGCGCGCCCACCACCAGCGACCGGGTCCGGCCTCCCTCCAGCCCCACGGTAAACACCAGCAACATGACGATGCCGACCGCTGCCCGGTTCGGGTGGAACACGAACAGGCACGCCAGCAGCAGCGCGATGTCGATGGCCAGGACGCCGAGCGGGAAGCGCCGCCGGGCCACCAGCGGCAGGGCCGTCACGAACGCCAGGATGCCCATGACCGGCGTCAGCTGGTGGACCTTGTGCAGCTGCACGGGGTCCACGAGCAGCGCGATGAAAGCGAGGACGGCCAGGATCTGATCGATGTCCGGCGCGCGCAGCAGCCCCTGCACCCCGAGCCTGCCGCTGGCGGCAATGCGCGTGGTCACTGCTCGGAACGCCGGCACGTCAGCCTCCTCTCGGCGCTTCCCAACCTACGGCGGCACGCTCAGTCTCCCATCCGCCGCGAGAATGCATTTCCGCTGCTCTCCGCCATCGGCACTCCTCCTCGAGAACTACTGCGGCTCCGGCATCAGCCCAGGTAAATCCCTCCCGAACGTGCATCGCGGGCGTTACTTCCCGAGGACTAGACGGCTCGCATCAAAGGGTCCTGAGGGCCGACGATTCGCAGGGCGCTGCGGCCCGATGCTGCTGGGAGACCCCGAGAGGCGGGGCTCAGCAGAGGAGATTGTCATGCGTTCGCTCGCTCGCTGGTGCGCCAGGCATCGCCTGGTCGTACTCGGAATATGGCTGATGGTGCTCGCAGGCGCCTTCCTCGGCCAGTCTGCCACCGGCAGTCACTACGCCCAGGGCACCACGCTGTCCGGTACGCCCAGTGCCGCCGCGGCCAGCCTGCTGCAGCGGGCGGTGCCGGGCCAGTCCGGGGACACCGAACAGATCGTGTTCCAGGCCAAAACCGGAACGGTCCAATCGGCAGCCGTTCGGAATCAAATCAACACCATGCTGGGCCGGGTGTCGCACCTGCGCTACGTCTCGGGCGTGACCTCGCCCTACAGCCTGGCGGGCGCGAAGCAGGTCAGCGCGAACAGGCACGTCGCGTTCGCGACGGTCAACTTCAGCAAGGATGCCAACGTCATCTCGGCGGCCGAGGCGAAGCAGTTCGTGAAGCTGGCCCGGGCCCCTAACACGCCGAACCTGCAGGTTGACGTCGTCGGCTCCGTCGCCGCATCGACCAACCCCACATCGTCGTCGAGCACCCTCATCGGCGTCATCGCCGCCCTTGTTATCCTGCTGCTGTTCTTCGGCGCCGTGCTGCCCGCGCTGCTCCCGCTGATCAGCACCGGCATTGCGCTGACCGCGGCACTGGGCGTGGTCGCGATGCTGTCCCACCCGATCCCCATGGCGTCGTTCACCTCCCAGCTGTGCACGCTCATCGGCCTCGGCGTCGGGATCGACTACTCGCTGTTCATCCTCACCCGGGCCCGGAACGGGATGCGCCGCGGCCTGCCGGTCGAAGAGGCGGTCGTCACTGCCGCGGCCACCGCCGGCCGGGCCGTCCTGTTCGCCGGCATCACCGTGTGCATCGCCCTGCTCGGCATCCTCACCGTCGGGGTCAGCACCCTGTCCGGTGCGGCCATCGCCGCCTCGATCGCCGTTGCGTTCCCGGTCGCCGCCTCGCTGACGCTGCTGCCGGCGCTCACCAGCCTGCTCGGCACGCGCATCCTGACCCGCCGCCAGCGCGCCGCGCTCGCCCGCGGGGAGACCGGTTTCAGCGAGGCGTCCCGCGGCTGGACTCGCTGGGCCAAGACGGTGCAGGGCCACAAGATCATCCTCGGCCTCGGCGCCCTCGCGATCATGCTGGCGCTCGGCGCTCCGTTCCTGTCCATGCGGCAGGGCACCGCCGACCCCAGCGTCAACCCCACCAGCACCACCACGACCACCTACCGCGCCTATGAGATGCTCGTGCACGGATTCGGCCCCGGCTTCAGCGGCCCGCTGGAGCTGGTCGCGCCGCTGCACAGCCCCGCTGACCGGGCCACCTTCGCCGGCGTCGTCACGGCGGCCAGCCACACGCGGGGAGTCGTCACCACCGTCGGCCCGACGTATTTCCCGGCCGGCCCGGGCCACCCCGCCGTTGCTCTCGCCGAGGTGTACCCGGTCGGCAGCCCGCAGGCGGTGTCAACGGCGAACCTGATCACTAACCTGCGCAACCAGGTCATACCGGGGGCGCTGGCTGGCCAGCACCTGCAGGTGCTGGTGGGCGGCCAGACGGCCGTGGGCATCGACGTCGCGAGCCAGCTGTCGTCCAAGCTGCCGCTATTCGTCGGCATGGTGGTCGCGCTGTCCTTCCTCCTGCTCATGCTGGTGTTCCGCAGCCTGGCGATCCCGCTGACTGCCGCGATCATGAACCTGCTGTCGGCGGCGGCGGCGTTCGGTGTGGTCACCGCGGTGTTCCAGTTCGGCTGGCTCAAGAGCCTGGTCGGGGTGACCAACACCGGGCCGGTCAACCCGTTCATCCCGATCCTCATGTTCGCGGTCCTGTTCGGCCTGACCACCGACTACCAGGTGTTCCTGGTCAGCAGGATCCAGGAGGAATGGCTCAAACTCCGGGATAACTCCGCCGCGATCCGCATCGGCCAGGCGACCAGCGGCCGCATCATCAGCGCGGCGGCGGCGATCATGACGGTCGTGTTCTTCGCCTTCACGTTCACGACCGACCGGACGATCAAGATGATCGGGCTGGGCATGGCCGCGGCCGTGGTCGCCGATGCCCTCCTCGTCCGGACGGTGCTGGTTCCCGCCGTGATGCACACGCTCGGCAAGGCCAACTGGCGCCTCCCGGCCATCATTGACCGCCGGCTCCCCCACCTCCACCTGGAGGACGGCGGCGAGCCAGCGGGCCAAGAGAGCGAGGGCGGTCGTGAAGGCACTGGCGAGCTGAGGCCGGTCACCAGGCTCTAGGTGCTCGCCCGTCCCGGCGCTGCGCCATCTGCGACCGCAGATGGCGCAGCGCCACGTCCGGGGCGCCCCGCGGCGCTCACCGTGGCCTGGTCACGCTGGGTTGCCGACGTGACCAGGACGCTCCAGTGCTTCGCCTGTGCGGTCACTTGCCGAAGGTATCGAATTCTCCGTTTCGTACGCCGCCGAGAAATGCATCCCATTCGTCCGATGTGAACCGGAGAATCGGGCCTTGCAGGTCCCGGCTGTTGCGAACGCCGATCCTGCCGTCCGGTAGGCCCGCCACCTCGACGCAGTTGCCGTTGGCGAAACTCAGCGAACTCTTCATCCAGTACGAACCTGAACTCGGCCGTGCGTGGCGGCCACCGAGCCTGGGACTTCCCATGTCTTTACCCCGCTGAATGTGGTGTGAGTATGCCCGAATTGTAACTACTTGCAGTAGTCTATAGACTACTGAGCGTAGCTGCGGCATTAGGTTAGCAGACGTCGCTGGCGGTTAGGGCGGGTTCTGCCTTAGTTGGTAATACCGAGGGCCATCACCGCAACGATCCGGGCATAAACGACTTGTGACATTTACTCGAGTTGCCCCGCTTTGCCGGAGGCACCGGGAGCTTCAGCGGCGCGCCCGGCCGGAACATGCCTACGAGCGGGCCCCGCGAGTACCTGACCAGTGCGACTCCGCTGCTTCGAGGATGAGCTCCCTGGACGCGGCCGGGTCGAGCGACGCCTCGGTCAGCATCTGAAAGGCGATCCTGTGCAAATACGTCTCGCGCTCCCCCTCCAGGGAGAAGCCGTTTCTCAGATGCTCAGTGCTCACCACATCCTGGAGCATCGCATCACTATCTTCGCCGAAGCCGAATATGACAAAGGACTCGCCTGTGACCGTGTGCTGCGCGTCCAGGGGGAGGATCCGCAAGGTGAGATTCGGCCGGTCAGCCGCACGGGCGAGATGCTGCAGCTGCTCATACATCAGAGAATCACTGCCGATCCGGCGCTTCAAGATCGATTCATCGAGCACGACTGCCAGATGCAGCTCGTCGCGATGGAGAACCTGCTGGCGGCGCATGCGGACACCGACCAGCCGGCCGATCATACCCGGCGGGACTGGCTCGACCCGGCTGTAGCTGCTAATGATGTGCTTGGCGTAAGCTTCCGTTTGCAAAAGGCCCGTGACAACGTCAACGTGCCAGATGGCGATGGAAGTCGCCTCGTGCTCGAGGCCGATGAACTGCTGGTAGTCCTCGGAAAGGCTGTCCTGGAATTCTTCCCACCAGCCCTTCTGAGCTGCGTCTTCGGCGAGTGCGAGAAGGAGCTCGCGGCGCGGGCCGTTGATCTCGTAGAAGTCGAGCAGCCGCTCGACTTCCCGGGGCCGCAAGCCGGTCCTCGCCCGTTCGTACCTGCTGATCTTGGAGGGCGACCATTTCAGCGCCGCGGCGACGGAATCCCCGCTCTTGCCCTTGCTCTCCCTGATCCCGCGCAGTTCAGCTGCGAGCCGGCGCCGACGTACCGTGGGGCTTGCTGGCGCGATCATCGGGTGTCCCTCCTGCTCCGGGCTGCGGGCGGACTGATGCGTCAATCATATGGATTTTCATAGAAACAGTCTTGAAACTTTTGTTACAGCGACGCTGACGCATCGTCGCTAAAGATCGTTAATGGTGGAGGTTACAAAGGCTTGTTCGAGCGCTGTGGGCTCGCCGAGGTCCGGGTCGGCGGGCACCGGGTTGGTTCGGGGGGTCCGGCGAGGGCCTGGAGGTCGGGCGAGGGCCTGGAGGTCACCGCAAGGCCGGCGACGGCGCCCAGCAGCGGGTCTTACTCGTCGACTCCCGCGTAGGCGCGGGCGAACCAGCGTGAGTACTGCGGGTCGCTGATGATGAGGTCGAGGCGGGCGCGGCGCAGCCCATAGGATAAGTCCCGGCCCCCGCCGGCTGCGCCTGCGTTGAACAGGCTGAGCATTAGGTTGGAGAACTCCTGCTGGCGCCAGACCCGCGGGAGCCGTACCTGCGTGTAGCTGGCCAGGCGCCGGCCGTCGTCCTGCTCGCCGTACCGCTCGGTCAGGCCGCTGGCGAGCTCGATCGCGTCCTGGATGGCGATGTTCATGCCCTTGCCACCCGCCGGGGTGATCAGGTGGGCCGCATCTCCGGCGAGGAAGACGCGGCCGTGCTGCATGGGATCGCACACGCGCACCCGGTGGTCGAGGATGTCGCGCTCGAGGAGCTCGCCCCGCTGGATCGCCGGCCGTCCGGCCGCGGCCAGGCGCTGTTCCAGCTCCGCCCAGATCCGGTCATCGTCCCATTGGCCGTAGCCCTCGCCGACCGGTATTTCCAGCATGAACCGGGTCATGGCCGCCGAGCGGTGAAACTGGCCCGCGAAGCCGCGCGCGTGGAGCCCGTAGATCGACCCGGCAGCCGACGGCGGGACGGACGCGATCAGCGTCAGCCACCGGGTCGGGTAGACGGTCGAAACGGCGGCCGCGCCAGGGGACAGAACGCTGGCCGCGCCGTCACCAACGACGACGGCCTCGCACTCGACGGTCACAGATTCCGTGCCGCGGACGGCACTTACCACCACCCCGTCCTCGGATTGCTCGATGCCCGTCGCCTCAACGCCGAACCTCAGGTCGCCGTTAGCGGCCCGGAGCTGCCCGGCCCAGTCCGCGACGAGTTCGTGCTGCGGGTAGATGTAGCTACAGCGCCCGCCGCACAGCCTGGCATAATCCAGCACGAAAGCCTGCCCGTCGGCGCGGAACTCGATCATGCCAATCCGCCCGCCACGCCCGACGATCGGGTCGGCCAGGCCGTACGGGCTCAGCAACTCGACCGTGCGGTACTCGATCAGTCCGGCCTTCACACGCGCGCGCAGCCCGTCGGCTTCCTGCCGTTCCAGGACGACGAACGAGATCCCGGCCCGCTGCAGCAGGTGCGCTGTGACCAGCCCCGCCGGGCCGGCCCCCACGATGCACACGACCGGATCGCGCAGGCCCATAAGCGGCCTTGCTCGCCGACGATCAACGCGCCGTCAACACGGCCGCGGCGAGCGGGGCGGTCGTGAAGAGATCAGTCTGCAGTTGCTGACGGGGCCAGCAGCCGCGACCAGCCCGGCAGTAAGCCAGATCTAACGCAACGGACTAATGGAGCCCTGCAATAACTGCACGACCGGTCCGGCGCGATCAGGTAAATCCGCGCGGCGGTTATCCGCGCAGTGCGTTAACTCACGTATGATAGTGCAAAAGTGGCCGGATGTGCGAGGCAGCTGACGGCGCGTGCGCAGCGGACACTTGCGCCGCCGCCACAGGCGCAGCCGAGCCGGCCAGGATTGATCCGGCTGCACCAAGCGCCAGGAGAGCGGAAATGACGGTGGCTCGGCTGATGCGCATGATTCCTCCATGGCATTTACAGAGGTCAGCGGCCTGTTGCACGGCCCCGGTGGGCCCGCACGGCGCATCTGAGTCATGTGGAGTTGTTGCCGGACCCCGGCTATTTACGCATTATCGTAGGCCATTTCCTGGCTTTCTCCAAATAATGAAAACTGCACGACTCTTTCATCGTCTCCGTACCGGCAATATTCATTTCTTCATGCCAGAAAATGTCAGCGGCTAGTGCACTGCAAGGCCCGGGAAACTTGCACTGCATGATGCGGAACGCTACGCTGCCATTACTGAGAGAAAGCGTTGTGTCGAATTAATATCCGAAAAATGTCCACTTGTTCCGCAAATACCCTGGTAGTAAAGTTCGCCCCATGCCTCCCGTGACCCCGGCCGGTGTGCTCATCGGCCGCGACAGCGAGATGGCGCTGCTAGCCGGCCTCATCACGGCCGTGGCCGGGGGGCGGGGCAGCTCGGTGCTCATCGAGGGTGAGCCGGGCATCGGCAAGTCCTCGCTGGTACGGACGGCCCTGGCCGGGGCGCCGGAGACCGGCTGCCAGGTGTTCTGGGGTGCCAGCGACGAGCTGGGGCAGGCATTGCCGCTCGTGCCGTTTTTTGAGGGGTTGCGGGTTCGCGAGCCGTCCGCGAACCCCCGGCGGAACACGATCGTCCGGCTGCTGCGCGGTGAGGTCAGCGCCGACCGCGGAACGGACGTGTCGGCGGCGCTGGCGGAGCAGTTGCTGGCGCTCGTCGCCGAGCAGTGCACCGCTGCGCCCACCATCCTGGTCGTTGACGACCTGCAGTGGGCCGACCAGGCCAGCATCACCTTGTGGGGGCGGCTGGCCAGGTCGGTGCGGCAGCTGCCGCTGCTCCTGGTCGGGATGATGCGCCCGGTGCCGCAGCGCGATGACCTGCTGGCGCTGCGGCGCGTCGTGGGCGATGCCGGCCGGCTCCAGCTCACCGCGCTCACCGCGCCGGCGGTGGCCGACCTGGTAGCGGCCCTGGCCGGCGGTAGGCCCGAGGCCGGCTTGCTGCGGCTGGCCGACGGGGCGGCGGGTAACCCGCTCTACCTCACCGAGCTTGTCGCCGCGCTGGCCCGCAGCTCGGGCCTGACCGTTACCGACGCGGGAGCCGCCGAGCTGGCGAGCGCTCGCGCGCCGGGCTCCCTGTCGGCGGCCATAGCGGACCGTCTTGGCTTTGTCGCCGGGCCGGTACGCGAGGTGCTGCGGGCTGCGGCCCTGCTGGGCGTGGATTTCGCGGTGCCGGATCTGGCGATCGTGCTGGACCGGAGCGTGCCGGACCTGATCCCGGCGGTTGACGAGGCATGTGCCGCCGGCGTCCTGGCCGAGTCCGGCAACGGCCTCGGGTTCCGCCATCCGCTGATCCGGGCGGCGCTGTACGACGAGATGCCCGCGCCGGTGCGCGCCGCCTGGCACCGCGATGCGGGACGCGCCCTGGCGGAGTCCGGTGCGCCGGCCGACCGGGTGGCCCGCCAGCTGCTGCGGGCAGTCGGCAGGCTCGGCGGCACGACCGAGCCGATGGACGAGTGGATGCTGAGCTGGCTGGGGCGCACCGCGGACACGCTGGTCGGCCATGCGCCCGGCGTTGCGGCGGAACTCCTCAACCGGGCCGTCGAGAGCTCCCCGGCTGGCCGGGGACAGCATGGCTGGCTCGCGGGCCGGCTCGCCGACGCCCTCTACCGGGTCGGCGACACCGCCCGGGCCGAGCAGGTGGCGACGCGTGCGCTGGAGCATGCCGCCGAGCCCGATCTCCTGGTGGACCTGCACTGGACGCTCGCGCAGTGCCGCATGCGAGCCGGCTTGTCCGCGGAGTGCCTGGCCACGCTGGACCGGGCGCTTGCTTTTCCCGGGCTCCAGGCCCTGCACCGGGCCAGGCTGCTCGTGCTGGCCGCGCGGACGCACTGCAACCTCGGCGATATCGACAAGGCCGGCCAGGTCGCCACCAGCGCGCTCGCGGCGGCGTCGGAGGCGGGCGACAGCTGGGCCATGGGCTGGGCACTGCACGTGCTGACGCTCGTGACCACCGCGCAGGGACAGATGACCGACGCGCTGCCGCTGTTCGACCGGGCGCTGACCGTGACCCAGTCGGATCCGGCACTGACCGACCTGCGGCTGCTCCTGCAGATCAACAAGGCCGTCACGCTGGGCGACCTCGACCAGTACGAGGAGGCGCTGGCCGCGGCCCGGCAGGCACGGCACCTTGCCGACCAGGTGGGTACCGTGATCCGGCTAGCTCAGGCCCACGGCGCCCTGGGCCAGCTGCTCTTCGAAACGGGGCGGTGGGACGAAGCTCTGACGGAGATGGCAAACCTGCAGGAAAACTTCCAGGAGCCCGCCGCGGCCTGCTGCGATCTCGGCATCGCGGCCGCGATCAGTTTCCATCGCGGCGAGACCGGCACGGCGCGCCGCCACCTCGGCGCTGCCGCCCCGCATGCCAACCGCATCGGGCACCGGTTCGTCGGCTCGCTGGCACTTGCCCGCAGCATGGACCGCGAGCAGGATGGTGCCCTGCCCGAGGCGCTTGCCGAGCTGACGGCCGGGTTCGGCGGCCATACCGAGGAACTCGAAGAGATCGAGGACCTGCTGGCCGACGCCGTCCGGCTTGCCATGCAGACCGGCGAGCTGGGCACCGCGCGGGCCCTCGCCGGCCAAGCCGCCGCCCTCGCCACGGGATCGGGGGTCCCCCACCGGCAGGCAAACGCGCTCTATTGCCGCGGCCTGCTGGACCAGGATCCCCCCGGCTGCTCGCGGCCGCGGAACGTTACGGCGACGCGGGCCGGCCGCTGCTCCGGGCGAAGGCACTGGAGGCGGCCGCCGGGGATTTCGTCCGCTCGGGCGACCGCGGCCAGGCGCGGGCCGCATTCACTTCTGCGGTGGACGTCTACGCCTCGATCGGCGCGGCCGCGGACGTGGCCCGGCTGCAGGCCAGGTTCCGCGCCCACGGCATCCGCCGCGGCCCGCACGCCAAGCACCGGCAGGCGCGCAATGGCTGGGACAGCCTCACGCCGACCGAGACCAAGGTGGCCGCATTCGTGGAGGAGGGGCTGTCCAACCCCGAGATCGCCGCCCGGCTGCTGCTATCCCGGCGAACCGTCGCGACTCACGTCTCCCACATCCTGAAGAAGCTCGACGTGCATTCGCGGACCGACATAGCCCGTGAGGCAGCGCTGCGCACGATCGCGACGAGGTGATCCCGGGATCCGGCGAAGCCCCGCCCTACGCGGGAATGGCTTCGAGCCGTCGGTCGGCCGGGTAAAGATCCGGCTGGAACGCGAGCGTGAAGTACACGGCCTTGCCCGCGGCGGTGCGGTAATAGCCCCACCCGGCCGACAGGCTGGCGACCAGCATCAAGCCGCGCCCGCTCTCCGCGCCGGCCGGGACGTCGGCCGGCACCGGCAAGGCGCTCGACGTGTCATGCACATCAACCCGCAGCTGGTCGCCGGAGCAGCTGACGGCCAGCGTGACCGTCCCGCCCGCTCCGTGCGTGATGGCATTGGTCACCAGTTCGCTGGTGAGCAGGACCGCGACGCTCGAGTTGACGGGGACATCCCAGGTGCAGATGGCCGCCCGCACCTGGCCGCGGGCTTCGGCCGCCGCGGCCGGTCCTGCGGTCAGCGGGACGCGGTGCCGGCGGAGCGCGGTCGGACGGGTCGGCGCCATCGTGTTCATCCGGTTCCTTAGCGGGGCGTTCGGGCTGGTCCGGCTGCGGATCACGCTGCGCGGTGGTTCCGGGCAATCCGGCTGACCGTCGCAGGATGGATCGTTCCGGTACTTGCATGACAAATCTCCTGCAAATTGCATTGCAATACATCGGTCACCTGACGGATTTTGAACCGCGGCACAACCAGCCTCCGCCTGCCCGGGGTCCGAACATCCGTCATCTGACGGATGTCTCGTCATGCAAGTTGCATGACACTTGCCCTGCAAGCCCCGGCGCGGTCCAGCCGGCGACCGTTGACCCGATCTCACGGCCGGAGGTCAGTCTCGATGGCGGCCCAGCGCAGCCACCTCGCCGACACGCTCGTGAAGCTCGTGACGCTCGTGCAGGATTACCGGTTTCGCCCTGCCGGACGCCGGGTGGCGGTAGAAGTTCGGCGTCTGGTCGAAATCCCGGTAATACCGGTGGAAGACCGGGGTCGCGGAGGATGCGGCCGGCGGCACGATCCAGGTCCAGTCGGCCGGGCACTTCCGGCCGTGCCGTTCTTCCCGCTCGATGTGCTGGAGAAACCGGACGGACTCGGTGTGATGGTCGGTCATCGTGACACCGGCACTGCTGAACGAATGCAGGACCGCGAGGTTGAGCTCGGTCGTCGCCTTGTCCTTCCACAGGTTCGTGTCGCTGGCCACCGAAAGGCCCATGCGGGCGGCGATCGCCGGCAGCTGGTCGTAGCGGCCGCTGTCGCCGAAGTCTCGCGATCCGATCTCCGTGCACATGTACCAGCCGTTGAAGGGCGCGGCGGGGTAACAGACGCCGCCGATGTCCAGGTACATGTCGCTGATCACTGGCACGGCGTACCAGCGCAGCCCGAGGCCGGCGAACCAGCGGAACTCCGGATGCCCGATGGTTACCTCGAGCACCGCGTCAGCGGGTATCCGGTGCACCGTGACAGGCGCGCCTGCCTCTTGCACGAGCAGGGGGAGGATGTCGAACCGGCCGGGCGGGCGGCCGCCCTGCCAGCCGAGACCGCGGGCAAGCCGGGTGAGATCGGCGTTCGCCGGATCCCCGATGACGGCGCCGTCGGCGGTTTCGTAACCCGCGTACCGGACGAGCTGGGAGTTGAGGATCCGCGGCCCCGGGCGGCCCGGCGCATCCGGGGCGAACACGGTGATCAGCGGCCGGATCCCGGCCGCCGTTGGTCGCCTCGCGCAGGTGCGTGACCGAATCTTCGGCGATGTCCGCCGCCGTCGTGACCTCGCGCCGGTCACGCACCCGCAGGCTCTGCCAGTACAGCCGCCCGATGCACCGCGAGCTGTTCCGCCAGGCGACACGCGCGCCAAAGGTCAGCTCGGCCGGGGTGTGCCAGTACGTGCCCGTCGCCTCGATCTCGCGGCGGACCTGCCAGAGCCGCCGGGCGGGCGGCCCCAGGCGATTCTCGCTGTAGAACAACGTGATGAACCGCTCGGCGCTGACCAGCAGGCTGTCGAGAGCGGACCAGCCATGGCCCGGATAGGACCACTCCGCCTGCAGCGAGGCCAGGGCAGCGTCGAAGCCGGTCTCGGCGCCCGCTGCCACCGGGCAGGCGTGCAGCTGCGGGAACGCCGGCACTGCCTCGTCCGGCGCCGGGCCGCGGGTGTGGCGGCCCCGCGGCCCGGCACGGCCCGGAATGCGCCAGCGAGAACCACCCGGACGGATTCGATCTTGGTTCCAGCCCACGGAGGCCTCCCTGGTAGCCCCGAGTCGCCGTGCCCCGCGATAGCGGCGGCCAGCGACTTCCAGCTACCGGGGACCGCAGCACGATCGTGTGCTACCAGCCTGGGCGCTCATCTTGCATTCGCCTTGACGCCTGCGTTGCACCCCAGGTCGCAGGCAAAACGGGGCGGGCGGCGGCATACCGGAACGGATGCCGGGCCAAGGGATACGGACTAAGGGATGCGGGCAGCGAACGCGGGGTCCATGGACTCGATGCGTAGCCGTACGGACGCCGCCTCGGGAACGCCGAGCCGTTCGAAGATGTCCAGCGCCTGCCGGAAGACAATCCGCGCCGCATCGGGCCGCTGGGTGCTGAGCGTCGATTCCGCGATTCCCTCGAGGATCTTGGCTTCTTCGTACGGATCGCCGATCTCCCGGGCCAGCCTGAGGGCGGTGTGATAGTGATCAAACGCCTCGCCGTAGCTGCCCGATCCGCGGTGAATGCCGGCGATCGCGCGAAGCGCGATCAGCCGCTGCGAGAGATCCCCGATCTCCTCGGCGATCAGCTGCGCTTTGCGGTGATGAACAAGCGCCTCGTCGTCGCAGCCTGCGCTCTGGTAGATAGCACCGATGTCGTTCAGCACGTCGGCCTCGTTCGGGAGATCGCCCGTGCCGCGGTAGATCGCGAGTGCCCGCCGGCAGGCGGCAAGCGCTTCGGAGTAGCTGCCCTTGTAGTGGTGGACGCTGCCGATGTTGTGGTACAGGATCGCCTCGTTCTGCGCTCCGCCTATCTCGCGGAATATCTGCAGGGACTCGGTATAGGCGTCCAGCGCGTCCCGGTGGTAGCCGTTGTACAGGTGCACCCTGCCCAGGTTGTTCAGCACCTTCGCTTCGCCCCGCCGGTCGCCGGCGTCACGGTACAGCGAAAGCGCCTCACGCAGGTGAGCCTGCGCCTCGGGATAACGCCCCAGGTGCCAGGAAGCGATCCCGCAATGGCTCAGGGTGTCGGCAATGCCCCGCGGGTCCGCGGCGGCACCGTAGAGAATCCTCGCCTCCTGGAAATAGGCGAGCGCTTCACGCGAACGGGCTGTGCGCTGGTGGGCCAGTCCGATCTGGTCGAGGGCCCCGGCCTCGCCTCTCCGGTCGGCCATCTCCCGGTAGATCGCTGCGGCTTCTTCGCCGAGCGCAATCGCCGCCTCGTGCTGCCCCGTCTGCTGGCGCACCGCGCTGAGCGCCAGCGACGCCTGGGCGACCCTGGCCGGATCAGCGAGATCACGGCTGGCCTGCAGGGCAACGGTGCGGGCTGCGATCGCCTCGTCCCAGTACGCCTTGATCTCCATGAAGCCGGCCAGCACATGGACGAGGTCGGCGCACTTCTGCTTCCATTCGTGCCGCCCCGCATAGCGCGCGGCCTGCAGGATGTTGCGCCACTCCGCTTCCAGCCAGCCTTCCGCGTCTTCGGCCGTGCCCAGGGCCGGTCCGCCGGCCGGCAGCTGGGTGACCTGCACGCCAGGCCGGCCCCGGAGGGGGTAGAGCACGCGGTCAGCCTGATCGGCTGTGTGCAGGTAATAGTCCAGGAGCCTGCTCACCGCCTGCCTCTGCTCAGGCTCGGGGTCATCACGCGCGGCGCGCGCCGCCGCGTACTCGCGGATGAGGTCGTGGAAGCGGAACTGACCGTCGGGGGCCCGTGCCAGCAGATGACAGTCGAGCAGCGTGACCAGCGCCTTCTCCGCCTCGGCGAGGGTGCAGCCGCCCAGCGCCGCCGCGGCCGGCAAGCTGAGGCAAGCGCACGGCCCCGCGCCCAGCCGCCGGAAGAACCGCTGATGGTCGGGTTCCAGCGCCCGGTAGGACAGATCGAAGGCGGCCGTCACCTCCGGGGCTGCGGCGCCCGTGCCACCCAGCCACGCCGGGGACTGCGACAGCTCCTCGAGCAGGCCATCCAGGTCCGGCGGGCCGTCGCGCGCGATCCGGCCGGCGGTGAGCTCGATCGCGAGGGGCAGCCGCCCGCACAGGCTGACGGCAGCGGCGACCTGGTCCGCGTCCCCGGCCCTGCCCTCGCCGGCGATCCGCCGGAACAGCGTGGCGGACTCGGCCACGGACAGGACGTCAAGGGTCAGCGAGCGGGCGCCGCCGAAGTCGGGCAGCGCGCGCCGGGTGGTAATCAGGGTCAGGCCCCGGCCGGTCAGCGGCAGCAGCGGCCGGATCTGGTCGTGGCCGCCTGCGTCATCGAGGATCACGACGGAGCGGCGGCGGCTCAGGTGGGCCCGCCACAGCGCGGCGCGCTGGCCGATGGTTTCCGGTATCTGGGAGGCCTGGCACGGACAGCATCTGGAGCAGACGGTGCAGCGCCTCGGCTGGGTCGAGCGACGGTCTGTCGGGATCATGGGAACGAAGATTGAGGTAGAGCATCCCGTCCGGGTACTGCCCGCAGACCAGGCGGGCCGCGCGGACCGCCAGCGCGGTCTTTCCCACGCCAGGCATGCCCTCGATGATGGCGATCCCGGGGATGCTGTCGCTTTCCCCGGTGAGCAGCGCGAGTTCCTCGCCGCGGCCAACGAATTCCGCCGTTTCGGGCGGAAGGGTGTCGGGCGCAGCCGCCCGGAAACGGCGCTGGCCCGAGGGCCTCACGGCCAGCCTGGGGTCACGGCCCAAGATGCGCTGATGAAGCTCGGACAGCATCGGCCCCGGTTCCGCGCCCTGCTCCTCGACGAGGCGGCTGCGCGTCTCGCGGTAGAGACTCAGCGCGTCACCGGCCTGCCGATCCAGTACAGGGCCGTCATCTGGTGCGCGACCAGCGTTTCATCCAGCGGGTATTTAGCGAGCAGATGGCGAAGCTCACCGACCAGGTCGGCGTGCCGGCCAAGCTCCAGCTCGCACGCGACACGCTCGAGGATGGCCGCCCGGCGCTCCTCTTCGAGAGCGTCCCGCATCTGCGCGACCCAGTCGCCGCGGATCCCCGATAGCGCCTGGCCGCGCCAGAGCCCGTCCGCCTCGCGCAGCAGCCCGGCTGCCTGATCGTGGTCGCCCGTGGCGGCAAGGGCGTCCGCCTGCAAGCGCATCCGGCGGAACTGGTGCACGTCGACCGCCTCGGGATCGACTTCGAGCATGTAGCCGCCCTGCGCGCGGCCCACCAGCTGCACGGTGTCACCGACGGCCTCCCGGAGGGACGCCCGGAGCCTGGCGACGTAGACCGAAAGGCTTTCCCTGGCCTTCGGCGGCGGCCGCGTGTCCCACAGCCGGTCGATGAGAGTCTCGACCGGAACTATCGCCCGCGGCGCGAGCAGCAGCATGGCCAGGATGGATCGGGCCCGGGCGGGCCCGAGATCCTGCCGCCGCCCAGCCGACCAGAGCTCAACCGGTCCGAGCGCCCGGAATTCCATGATCGCCTTGCATCTTGTACCGCCCGTGAACAGGACCCGAACGAGACGTGCCCGAGCATTTCCGTTTGCGCTTGATACCCATTGTACGCAGTTCCCACCCGTTCCGGGAGAATCAGCGGACCAAGTGAGCGATCACGCCCCGCCGGTAGCATGCGGCGCAACTTGCACCGCAATTGCATGCCGCCTCCCCGGGGGGCCAGGTTCCGGGATGCGAGCGGGCCCGGCAATGGGCGGGCGGGGGCGATACTGATCTGGCCTGAAAAATGCCGGGCGGATCTATCCGAATGGCGCATCCTGAGCCGGATAATGGTGTAGTTTTCTGTTTGAGAGAATCTGCGCAGACCAGCTATCCAGTTACCGATGAGGGATCGCCCCGATGACCAATCACAAGTGGATGCTGCACGCAGTCATGCAGGCGCGAACCGTTCCGCCCGACGGGCTAACGGGAGCGCCGCGAACTGACTCGCTGGGCCGGGTGGCGCGCGGGGCTGCCATTCTTGCTCTCGCGCTCGGCAGCCTCGGTGCCGCTACCGCGCCGACATCGGGCCATGGCAGCGGCGACCATGCCAGGGCCCATCACCCAGAGCGTGACGCTCGCCTCGACCGCATTACCGCCAGGCCCTGGATGTACTGAAATACCGGCGGGAACTGCTGCGCTGTTACGGCGTGTGGCCGGTGATTCGCCGGCCACACGCGGTTTTTTATGAGAAAGCAAGGTCGGCAAAGCCGGGCCCGCGCCGGGAACGCTCGCGCTATGTCACCGGCGCCTTATGTCAGTGGTTCAGATATCCGTTGCCGTCGTGGTATCCGTTGCCGTCGGAATATCCGTTGCCGTCAATGGCCGGCGCCCCTCCGATGGGCACGCCCTGCGCCGCTTCTTGGAGTGAGCTTTGTTCCTTGCGCTCCCACTCCTCGATCCCCCGCAGGATTGCCTCGGTGTAAGCGCGCAGGTGCGCCCGGTAGACGTCACTGTAGGTGCGCAGGTACGCCAGTTCCGCCTGAGCAGCCTGCCGCTCGTGGGCAGACTGCGGCGCCCCCGAGTTCAGTGCCGAGACAGCTGCCTCGCTGGCCCGGGCGTGAGCGTCTTCCAGGAGCATGTCCGAGTACTGCTGGGCCTCCTGCATGATCTCGTCGCGGCGCCGCCTGGCGTCCTCGGTGAGCCGGCTGCTGTAGGCCTTGGCGTCGGCCACGTACCGGTCGGCGGTGACCTGCGCGGTGGACAGGATCCGGACCGCGTGGATGTGCGCGTCTCCCTTGCCGAACAGCACCGCGTGCGGGTCACCGTCGGTTTTCCCGGCCAGCACCCTGCCGCGGAGCCGCTGAACTTCCTGCCACAGCACGGTCCGGTCGTTCACCAGGCGCACGAACTCGGCGTGCACGGCGCGCAGGAATTCCCGGACGGGCTCTTCCTCGTAGCCGCGCCGCCCCAGCCGCGCCAGGGGGAACGTCACAGTCTGCAACTCCTGGGGAGTCATCCTGTTGGGGTCTTCGAACCATGGTCTGGTCAAGGCTCACTCCACCCGAAATCCTCGATGTGTATCTGCTCCTGCGCCATGCCTGCTGAGGCCAGCCGGGCGGCTGTTTCCTTGACCATCGTGGTCGGGCCTGCCAGGTAGGCGTCGTGCCCCGACCAGTCGCCGTGCCGGGCCACCACGTCGGGGAGGCTGCCGGTCTCGCCGGCGAACTTGGGGTCGGCTGAGACGGCTGGCGTGATAGTCAGCCACGAGTACTGGGCGGCCATCTTCTCCAGGCTGTCCAGGTCATAGAGTTCCTCGGCAGTCCGCGCGCCGAAGAACAGGTGCACCTGAGGCGGCTCCGGTACCGCCGTCAGCTGATCCAGAATGGCTTTCATGGGGGCCAGTCCGGTACTTCCCCCCACGAGCAGGAGGTCGCGGCCGGAGAGGGGGTTACTCAGCGTGAGGACCCCGACCGGAGGTCCCAGCCGCAGCTCGGTGCCGGCGACCGTGCTGCTCGTCATCGCCATGCTCACCGCGCCGCCATCGATCAGCCGGATGTGGAACTCCAGCAGCCCGTCCTGACGAGGGGCGTTCGCCATGGAGTAGTACCGCCATAGCCGGGGGCGGCTGGGGGATTCGATCGCCACGGACTGCCCCGGCAGGTAGTCCATGCGCGGCTCCGGCCGGACCGACAGCACGGAAACGTCGAACGTCCTCCGCTCGTGGGCCACGACTCTGCCCTGCCACCAGGGCGGCCGCAGTTGCTCGTCCTCGCGCGCTGCCGCGATCATGACGGAGCCGATGAGCCCGTAGGCTGCCGCCCAGTCGGCGGCCACCTCGGGCGTCCAGGCCGGCCCGGAGAAGTACTCCAAGGTCGCCAGCAGGCTGGCGCCGACGGCGTCATAGTGGTCGGCGAGAGCACCGAACTTCCGGTGATCCCGGCCTAGCCCCTGAAGGAACACGGTCAGGTCATCCACGCTGTCCACCTGGGAAATGATCTTCACCAGCGCGTTGACCAGGTGGCTCCGCTGTGCCGACATCGACACCGGGAACATGTCCCGGACTTCCGGATGCTTGATGAACAGGTCGGAGTAGAAGAACAGCGGCAGCTCGTCACCGTGCTCCGCGACCAGGGCGAAGCTTTGCCTCAGCCGGGCGATGTCCAAGGGGCCCGCCTCTCTCCGCCGCCGCCGACGCCAGCTGACTGCTCTCGGCACGCTGGACCTCCGGCCGTGGAACCGGTCAACTGTTACCGGCCGATCATGCCGGTACTTTCAGGGCAAGTCTCATGCAACTTGCATGGCAAGACATCCGTCAGATGACGGATGTTCGAAGCCCGGCTGACCCGCCTGAGCATCGGAAGTCCCGGGTCCTAAAGTGGGATGGTGGCCGTCAGGATCGGGCTCGCCGGCGCGGGGCACCGTGCCGCGACGGCGCACGCGCCCTCGCTGGCGACGTGCCGGGAAGCCCGGTTCGCCGGTGTCTGGGCGCCGAGACCGGAGGCGGCACGGAGCCTCGCGGGGACGCACGGCGTCCCTGCCTACCGCTCCTTCGACGAGCTGCTCACCCAGTGCGATGCCGTGGCGTTCGCGGTGCCTTCTGCCGCGCAGCCCGATCTGGCCAGCGCGGCCGCCAGGCGCGGTAAGGCCGTGCTCCTGGAGAGCCCGATCGCCGGTGATCTTGCCGGGGCGCAGGAGCTTGCGGCGGCGGTCGCCGCCGCCGGCGTGACTTCTCAGGTCGCGCTGGCGTGGCGGTACGACTCCGCGGTCCGGGATTTCCTGGCCGCCCGCGTTCCCCGGACCCATCCCCAGGGAGGCAGCGGGCGGCTGGTGTCTGCGGCGTTCGCGGCGGGATTCTCCGCGCCCGCCTGGCGGATCGAGATGGGCGTGCTGCGCAATTTCGGGCCGTATCTCATCGATCTGCTGGATGCCGCCCTCGGAGAGGTCAGCGGCGTGCACGCGCATGGCGATCCGCAGGGCTGGCTCGGGCTGATGCTTGAGCACTCGACGGGCCGGTTCAGCGAGGCGTCGCTGACTGCGACCGCCACGGCGGACAGCCAGCGGGCCGAGATCGAGATTTTCGGCAGCGGCGGCGTCGCCGAGATCGACTGCCAGGACGCGGCCGGTCGGCAGTCGTTCGGCACCATGTACCGCGAGTTCGCGGAAGCCGTCGAGCGGCGCGAGCCACACCAGCTCGACGTCCGGCGCGGCCTGCACGTGCAGCAGGTGATCGAGGCGGCAGAGGCGGACCTGCTCCGCGTCTAGACGTCCGGCGACCCCGGAACCGAGGCAGGTTGCGCGGGCGGCTCGCTCGCGGGCGGCGCGTCCTGGCGGCCGAGGGCGACGGCGCTCACGACGAGGCAAGCAAACGCCGCAACCTGCAGGACGGCCCTCGGGCCGCGCGGCAGGGTCTCGTCGAACAGGACGAACCCGGCCACGATCGGGACCGCGTTCGTCACCATGGTCGCCGTGCCAGCGGCGGTCAGGGCATCGCCCTGCTGGTACGCAGACTGCAGCACGCTGGTCCCGGCGGCGTAGCCAACGATGAGCGGGACCAGCGCGACGAGCCACCATCCGCCGTAACCGACAAGCTTGGCGGACGTGTCGCCGACGGAGAACAGCAGGCCCGTCGCAAGACCGAGCGACGCCGCGCGGCCGAAGCGGGTCGGTATCGCGATGAGCAGCGCGGCGCCCCCGGCGCAGGCGGCCAGCCAGATGGTGATGCCCACGACCGGCGGATGGTGGTCGGAGGCCGTCCTCCCGACCAGAGACAGTGAAAGGAGCGCCAGCCCGGCCAGCGCCAGGACGACGGCGAACCGTTCCCGCACCGCGAGCCGGGACGGGCGGCCGCGGGCAGTGACGAACGCCAGGACGGCAACCCCCGACGCCGTCACCGCCTGGACCAGCGCGATCGGCGCGAGCCGCAGCGCCGCGACGTACAAGAGCCATCCCGCGCTCTCCAGCCCGAACGCCGTCATCCAGCGCCGGTTGCGCAGTAGGAGTTCCGCCGACCGGAACGGGCGGCGGGGCGAGAGCGGCGGGAGCGCTGCCGCCGCGTCGTGCTCGAACGAGTACGCCGTGTTGGTGAGAATCGCCGAGGCGAACGCGAGCGACAGGCCGATAGACGGCGACGGGTGCATGGTGGGAACCTACCGCCAGGTGAGCCGGTGCACGTCGCCGCGCTCCGTGTGGCGTTGATCTTCAATCGAGGGGTTACGACTGGGGAAGCGCAGCCGAGAGATAGATGACCCGGTCGCCGAGCGGCTCGCCCAGCTGAGTCAAGATCGCCGCGACGAGCTTCACGCGGCCGGCTGGACGGCGCGAGAACCGTGAGGAGAGCGCGACCAGCACGCCCGGATGGTGACGGCCCGCGGCGACGTGCTCGCCGGCGATGCGGGAGAAGTCGGCCACGTTCTCGGTCACCACCGCGTAGCCATCCACGACTACTGCGGCGAATATGTCAAGGTCGGAACTTCCCGCCATCCCGAGCGCCGCGACGGTCGCGGTCCCGACTCCCTTCTGCCGCAGCGCCTCAGCCAAGGCGGCAGGGTACATCTCGTCGAGCAGAAGCTTCACCGCACGTCAGCAGCGGCGGTCTCATGGCGATGCAGCTCGATGCGCGCCTGAATCTCCTCAGGGTAAGCATCACGGTAGCGGAGTGCTGCATCGATCTGAGCGCGGCTGAGATCCTGCTCGGCCATGAGAGTGCGGACAGGATCAGCCTCGCTGGCGAGATCCTCCAGCCACAGGACGACTTCCCAGATGTCTGGCCCGCTGATCAAGCCGGCCCGGCGGCCCGTAGGCCCGTCCCGGAAGGTGATGAGCGGGTGCTCGTCGCGACGGGCGCCCTCGTCGGCGTACCGGCGCAGCCGGTCGGAAAGACTCTCGCCCGCGGCCCGTGCCCGCAGCCGCAGACGTTCGGCGAGAGCGTCGTCGAGGCGCACAGACACATTCACGGACATGTTTGCAACGTAGCACGTTGTCCGCAACATGAGTCTGAGTCTGGACGGCTGGACGCTCCCTGCTAGGTGGTAACCGTCTGCGGGAAGGCGACCGGGCTGCGGTTTCCGGCCTGGTCCACGGCGCGCAGGCCGAATTGCACGTTGTCCTTGGCGACGTTCAGCGTGGCCGTGGTGACGTTGCCGACGGGGGTGGCGTTGATCCAGTCCGGCCACGTCGTCTCCCGCATCACCACCTCGTACCCGGCCAGGTTGGGCTCGGGATTGGCGTTCCAGGTGAGCGTGGTGGTGTTGATGCCGGCAAAGCCCGCAGGCGGTGCGACGTGGATCTGCACGTTCTTGGGCGTGCCTGGGGCGGTGGCCAGGTTCCACAGCGCCGCCGCGTTCACCCTGGCGACGCGGGCGACGTAGTTGAAGTCCACGAAATCGATCAGGTCACCGAACTGCACGCCGTTGACCACCTGGACGTTCTGGTGCTCGTGGTCGAAGTTCTCCCGGGGCTCGGTGAACCTGGCCGCCGGGTAACCCCGTCCCTGGAACGAGACATGATCACTGGCGCGCAGGTACCGGTCCCGCCGCCAGATCACCCGGACGTTCATGCCGGTCACCCAGAACGGCGCCACCTCCTGCACGAACCGGGCCAGCTGCCGCGCTGCCCCGTCGTTCTCACCGCCGACCGCCTGCATGAGCGAGATCTGACTGGGCGTGGCGGCAGTCGGGATGCCTTCGACGAACAGCCGCACGGTGTACGGGTCGGGCCTGGTGCCGTCGAAGGCCTGACTGGCGCCGACGATGTCGTTGCTGAACATGCCCTGGACGTCGTTGCCGGCGGCGGCCATCTGCTGAGCCATGAAGGTCGAGCCGTACAGCCCCTGCTCTTCACCGGCGACGGTCGCGAACACGAGGGTGCCGGGGAACTGGCGGGTGGCGAACAGCCGGGCGAGCTCGAGCACGACAGCGACGCCCGAGGCGTCGTCGTCGGCGCCGGGGGCGTCGCTGGTGAAGTCGAGCACGTCGGTGACGCGGGAGTCCAGGTGACCGGTGATGACGTAGTACCGCTGCGGGGACGCGGTCCCCTGCAGCGTCGCGATGACGTTGGTGATCGTGGTCGGCACCGGGATCGTCGGCGTGACGGGCTGCACGAACGCCTGCTGCTGCACTGTCATCCGGCCCGACGAGGTAGCGGCGATGGCCTGCAACTGCTGGAACACCCAGGCGGTGGCCGCGCCGATGCCGCGCACCGGGTCGGTCTGGCTGGATCCGGTGTGCCTGGTGCCGAACTGAGTCAGCCGCAGCACGGTGGCCTGGATGCGGGCCGGGTCCACCTGACTCAACAGGGCACGCAGGTCGCTGGAAGGGCCCGCATGCGGGAGGCCGGAACCCGCCCCGGCCACCCGGGCGCTGGCCGGCGTGGTGTGCGAGACGATCGGCGCGGCGACCGCGGTAACGGCCGAGGCGGACAGGAACGCACGGCGGCTACGGCCTTGTGAGCCCAGGCCAGAATTGTTCTCCATGTCCCGAACAAATGACGGAACCGGCCAAAAGTCAAGACATCGCCAAGCGCCAGGCACGCGAGGACCGGCGCAAGCTGTCCAAGCACTTCTTGGGCATGGCCGTGGCCAGTGGCAGCGGGTTTCTCGCGGCCTCCGGACGGGCAGATGCACTGAGTGCCTCAGGGGGCCGGAGGGACCGGAATCGTGATCGTCGGCGGCGCCATGGCCGGGGGCAACGCCGCCGTAACACTGCGGGAAGAGGGTTTCCGGGGCCTGGTCACCGTTGTCGGCCGGGAACCGGGGGTTCCCTTTGGCCGGCCTCCGCTCTCCAAGACGTACCTGCGGTCGGAGGAGGATCTCGCGAACTGGTATGTCAGGCCAGCCAGCTGGTATGAGGAGCACGACGTGGACCGTCTCGTTGGGTCCAGTGTCAAAGTCATCGACACCGCAGCGCATACAGTGCTCCTCGGCTCGGGCCAGGAGCTCCAGTACCAGAAGGTCCTGATAGCCACGGGCGGACGGAACCGCACCCTCGAACTTCCAGGGGCTGATCTGCCTGGCATCCACTACTTGCGCACGGTCGCCGACTGCGAGGCGATCAAGGGCGAAGCTGCGGCGGGCCGGCGCGCGGTGATAGTGGGCATGAGCTTCATCGGCTCGGAGGTGGCGGCTTCGCTGACACAGCTCGGGGTGCACGTGACCGCGGTCTTTCCCGGCAGATTCCCCCTTGAGCGAGTGCTGGGCGGGGAAGTCGGCGCGCTGTTCGGTTCCATCCACCGCTCGAACGGCGTCGAGCTGCTCGCCGGAGATCAGGTCGCCGCGTTCGAAGGGGCCGAGCGGCTGGAGGCGGTCACGACCGTCAGCGGCATTCGCGTGGCATGCGACTTCGCTGTCGCTGGTGTCGGGATCGAGCCCGTGGTGCCGCCTGTACGTGGGCAACCGGTCGCGGAGGATAACGGCATTCTTGTGGACGAGTTCTGCCGGACCAGCGCTGCCGACGTCTATGCGGCCGGCGACGTCGCGAACCATCTTCACCCGGTATTCGGCCGGGTACGCGTCGAGCACTACAACAACGCCGAGAAACAGGGTGCCGCGGCGGCGAGATCGATGCTGGGCTCGGATGCTCCCTACGACTACATCCACAGCTTCTGGTCCGATCAGTACGAACACAAGCTCGAGTACGTCGGCCACGCCACGACGTGGGATGAGTTCGTGGTCCGCGGGAGCCTGACGGAAGGAAAGCTCATCGGGTTCTACCTCGTCAACGGCGTCGTCAGGGCCGCGATGGGGCTCGACCGGGGCGGCGACCCTGAGCTGGACCGCGACTCGGAGATGGCAGCGGCTGCCCGGCTCGTGGCTGTGCGCGCCCAGGCTCCTCCTGGACTGCTCGCCGACGAGCAGGTGGACCTGTGGTCGGTCGGAAAGCAGGCATGACTGCTGCTCGGGCTGCTCGGCGGAAGCCGTTAGGCATTTGAAAACAGGGGGATATTCGCCCCGCTGGCCGGAGCCAGCGGGCTATCCAGCAGCGCGAGGATCAGTTCCGCGACATCACCGGGTGTCAGGCCCGGGCGAAGTTCCGGATTGGCCCGGCGAAGCATCTGGGTGTCGACCGCCCCAGGGCTCACGCAGATGGCGCTGATGCCGTGCTGCCTGCCTTCTACGGCGATCGCCTCGGTCAGGCCGATGACCCCGTACTTGGAGACGTTGTAGGCGGTCAGCCCCGGGAACTTCTCGGTGGCGTAGATGCCCGAGAGCGAGGCGATGTTGACGATCCGTCCTTCGCCCGCGGTGCGCATGGCGGTGAAGGCAGCGCGGCAGCACAGGAACGAACCGGTCAGGTTGACCCCCAGCGTCTCTTCCCAGATGTCCCATGTGGTCTCGCCGAACGGAGCTGACGTCAGCACGCCGGCCGCGCAGACCAGGGCGGCGACACGGCCGGTCTGCGCGGCGGCGGCAAACAGCCGCTCGACATCTCCGACCTTGCTTACATCTGCGCGTACGGGCGTGGCCTCGCCGCCGGCGGCCCGGATACGCCGGGCGACACCGGCCAGGGCATCGCTGTCACGGGCCGCGAGAACGACGTGCGCTCCCGCGCCGGCCAGGGCCTCAGCGGTTGCAGCTCCGATTCCCCGGCTGGCGCCCGTGACCACCGCCACCCGTCCTGCCAGCCAGTGCCCTGGGTCACTCATGGACCGCGGCTCCGGCCCCGGGACGGATGACTCGCCGGTAGAGCTGCTCGTGCGCATCCAGGCTCCGTTCCAGGTCGAGACTGCTTTCGGCGTGGGCACGGCACGCCGTGCGCGAGATCCGGGCCACGTTCCGGACGCAATCGGCGGCGGCCTGGATGTTGTCGGACGCAACCAGGAAGCCGGTCGCGCCGTCCACGACGATCTCGGCGAGCCCGCCGCGCCTGAAGGCGACGACGGGAGTCCCGCACGCCTGGGCATCGGCGGCCGCCATGCCGAACGGCTCATCCCACCGTGCCGGGCAGATAACCACCGCAGCCCGGGCCATCGCCCTCCACACAGACGCCCGGGGCACCCCGGGATGTACCGTCACGCCTGGCGCGTGACGCCGAGAGTCGATCTGCTCCCGGGCATAGGCCGCGTCGTAGACGTCGCCGTAGAGGCTGATCGGGATTCCGGCCGCCCGGGCGATATCGATCGCCTCGGCGGCTCCCTTCTCGGGACTCAGCGCCGGCGAAGAGGGCGCCGTCTTCGGCCACGGCCGACCAGGGAATCAGCTGAGTCGGAACGTACGGCGGGAGTATCGCGTCGACCCGGGTCATGCCCCGCCAGGCGCTTGCCTGGAACGCGGATACGCCGGCCACGGCCGGGGGCTCGCCACTGCTGGCCGCCCGGCGCAGAGCGGCCGCGATGGCCGGGTCGGGCGGCAGGTGCAGGGTGTGCACGACGGACGCGTTGAGGCCGGCGGCGAGGCTGATCGCCGGGGCGTCGAAGGCGTGATTGTGGATGACGTCGTACCGGGCCTGCCGGACGGCGGAGTAGACGCTGGCGAAGGCCGGCGCCGCCGCGGCCGGGTCGCGGCCGGCCGGGTCACCGGCGCGGTACAGCGTGGCCGCCAGAGATGCCGGGTTGACCCCGGTATCGATGACCGTGACCCCTGGTATCTGCGATCCGGTGGCCGCGTAGACGTGGACGTCGTGGCCTCTTCCGGCCAGGCCGCGCGCGAGATCGGACACGAAGGCCTGCGAGCCTCCGCCCTGCGGCTCGCGGATGGCTGAGACGAGCGGCGCCACGATCGCGATCTTCACCGGGCCATCACCTTGAAGGCCAGGTCACGAGGCGGATTGATGCCCAGTACCGGATACGGGACTCGCCGGCTACCGAGGCGGCGGACCTCGGCGACCGCATGGGGATAGAAGATCTCGGTCAGATCTACCGCCTCGCGGTGGCTCGCGAACTCCACCGACATCGGCCCGGCGAACGTTACGTACCGGAAATCACGGGCGGCCAGCCAGCCGAGGTTGTTGGGCCAGATGATCGCGACGCAGCCGCCGGGCCGGCACACCCGCTCCATCTCGGCCAGGCCGGCGTCGCCGCCGTGGCCGGGGGCGGGCGTGAGAACAGAGCACGCGACGACGAGGTCGGCGGAGTCGCTGGCAACGGGCAGGCCGTCGAAAAACCCGTGCATCACGCGGGCGCGGTAACCATGATCGGCTCTGAGGAGTTTCCGCTCAAGTATCTGGCGCAGGCCGGCCGCAGGCTCGATGGCCACGACTTCCTGCCCGCGGTCGATGAGTTCCAGCGTCAGGCGTCCCGCGCCGGCGCCGACCTCGACGATCCGGTCCGCGGCGCCCGGCAGCCAGTCAATGACGCCGGGATGGAGCTTCTCCGCGCTGGCCATGCACTCGTAGAGCTCCGGCTCCAGCCGGTACAGCAATTCCCAGGCCAGGCTCACGTCGGATTGCGGATCCCCGCCGCCATCAGGCACGAAGCGCCGGACCTCGTCGTGAGTGAGCGCGGCCAGGTCCGCGGCCGTGTAGCGGCTGCGCAGGTCCCGGCCCCGCCGGGCCGGGTCCTCAGAGGTGATCACCGACTTCGGCCCAGTTCTTGTCGGTCTCGCAGACTCGGACTGACCGCAGCAACCCCTCGGGAAGCCCTGGCCAGAGCCTTTCCCAGAAGGCCACCGCGAGGTTCTCGGCCGTCGGGATGAGCCCTTGCAGCCACGGCACGTCGGTATTCAGGTTCCGGTGGTCAACGTCCTCGATGATGAGCCTGCGCATGACGTCCGAAAGCTGTTTCAGGTCCCAGACGTAGCCGCTCGCGTCATCGATCTTCCCAGCAACGACGACATCCAGCGCGTAGTTGTGCCCGTGCAGATTGACGCACTTACCGAACAGGCGGCGGTTCTCGTCCTCTGAGAGGTGCGGGTCACGCAACTGGTGCGCGGCGTTGAACGTCTCGCGGCGGCTGACCAGCACCGTCAGCGGGCTCCTCATGGCTCTCCTGGGTCGCAGCGAGGTACTTGAGCGTAGCCGGCGTCCCAGCTGGTGCTGCCAGCCCGCGACTGGCCGGGAATGCTAATCGATGAGCTCGAAGCAACTGGGGCTTGTTATCGCAGGTCGGCATCGCGCAGCGTCTGGACGAGGTCATCGCTGACGGAAACATCGGCGGCAGGGATGACGAGCAGGCCGTCTTCGTCCTCGAGCTGATCACCGGCGAGTGGCTCGATATGCAGCCCGGCGCCGTCCGGGATCGCCTCCACCTCGCCGGGTACGAGGCCAAGGCTGTCTCGCAGCGCCTTCGGTATAACCAATCGGCCTGCCTTGTCGATGGTTGCCCGCATACCAATACACAACCATATAGCTGGTAGTGGGGCGGCGGGCGAGTCGGCCTGTCGGCCGGGTGATGGGCTCGAATCTCTCGGCTGCCTCAGCAGACTGGATATCCAACCGGTCGGCGGTGGCGCCTGCGCTCCGCCGTGCCGGGCGGGCCTCATGTGCCGGCGCATGGTCCTTATTCGGAGAGTACGGGGACGTGTCCGGCGGCTGCTCTGGTGATGACGTGCCGGCGGAATAGCTCGGCGGCCGGCAGCAGGCGCCGCTCGGCTGACCAGGTCAGGCAGATCTCCCGTACCGCCCCCGTGTCCGGGATTTCGCGGTACAGCACCGGTCCGGTGGCCGATTCCGGCGATCCTGCGCGTGGCGCCGGGACGATGGCGACGCCGAGTCCTGCGGCCACGAAGCCGCGGACGGTCGACAGGTCGTCGCCCTCGAAGATGACGGCCGGGCGGAACCCGGCGTGCTCGCACAGATCGTCGGTCAGCTTCCTCAATGCGGAGGCTGGCCGGAGGCTGACGAATGCTTCCCCGGATACCTCGGCAAGATGAATGCGCGGCTGATCGGCGAGCTGATGATCGCGCGGCAGGGCCAGGCGCAGCGGCTCCAGTGCGATCTGCCGGATGTGCACGGCCGGATCGCGGCGGCGGCGCGTGCCGATCTCGAGGTCGGCCTGTCCGCCGTCGAGAGCGGGCGAATGCAGCTCGTCCCGGACCTGTGTCAGCTGAAAACGGACGCCCGGGTGAGCGGTCCGGAAGGTCCGGACGAGGTCGGGCACGAGCCAGGTGCCCAGTGAGTGCTGGAAGGCGAGTGCCACGGTGCCGGTGTCGGGCTCGATGAGCTGGCTGACGGCGGCGATCCCGTCGTCGAGCTGGTGCAGCAGCGCGTTGACGTACCGCTTGAATACCGCGCCCGCGTGAGTCGTGCGCAGCGTGCGGCCCGACCGGCGCAGCAGCGGCGTGCCGAGCTCGGCCTCCAGGCGCCGCAGCGCCCGTGAAACGCCGGACTGGGTGACTGCCCCCAGGTCGCTGACCTCGGTCACGGTGGTGCCGTCGGCGACCTGCTGGAACCAGCGCAGCGAGTCCGTATCCATATTCATGACGTTAGCTCATGGGTAATGTTCGTCCTAGTCATTGGACGCATGATTCATCACCGGGCAGACTGGCGGTGACACCGTTCCGATCGTTAGGACAGTTCAAATGCCGGACACTCCCCACGGACTCGGCCCGCTACTGGCGCAGGTCCGCGGCCGGTCCCGCGGCACCCGCGCGGTCCGGGCCTCCCACAGAGCCGCCAGCCGCGAGGACAGGCGCGCGGCGCGCGGCGCACGCACCTCCCTCGAGCGCGACCTGGCGGGCTACACGTCGGCCGCCGACCTGAACGACCTGAACGCGACCCTCGATCGCTACAGCGATGAACAGACCGAGGAGGTCCGCCGCATCCTCGCCGCCCGCCGCGCTGCCCTGCTCACTCGCTGACGGAACGATCCGGAGGATCTGCATGGCCATCGTCCTGCCAGGACCGAACGGCTGCGCACGCACCGGCCCCGAGGCCGTGCCCCAGCTCGCCTAGCACCCGCGCGAAACCTCACGAGAAGGCGCCCCGGCGATCACCACTGAAGGTCCTGCCGGGTGCTGTCTACACGCTCAGCCTGGGAACGGGCGCATGGGACCAGGCAAAGCCCGCAGGCAGGTCGGCACCCTGGGCCGTGCAGGTGGCCGCTGCGACCTCTACGGCAGCGGCAGTGGCCCGGGCCAGCCTTGCGGCGTCGCCGAGATCGTCCCGGCTGAGCCCGTGCCCGGACCACCAGGTGAGGAAGGCGGCAACGAAGGTGTCTCCGGCCCCGACCGTGTCCACGATGCTGACCTCGGGCACCGGGATCGATCGCTCGGCGCCGGCGGTGTGGACGATGACCGGCGCCGGGCCGTCTGTCACCAGGACCGCTGCCGGCCCGTGCTCGAGCAGGCCACGCGCGGCCGGCCGTGGATCGGTCCGGGGGCAGAGGAATCTCAGGTCGTCGGCACTGACCTTCACCACGTCGGCGCGGGCGAGGAAGCCGGTGACCGTGTCGCGGTAACTGGCCGGCGATGTGACCGCTCGCGGCCTGCAGTTGGGATCGAGCAGCACGATGGCCTGTGCCGGTATCTGCCGCAGCAGCCAGCTGAGGCTCGAGGCGATGGGCTCGATCAGTATCCCCAGGCCCCCCAGCGCGAAGGCGTCACCGGACTCGAGTACTTCGCCGGGGATGTCGCCGGGCTCCAGCTGGCCTGCCGATGTCCCGTCGAGGTAGAACTTGTAGTCGGCCGAGCCGGAGGCATCCAGCCGGGCGACGGCGAGAGTGGTTGGTGCCGGGGTGGCGTCCGGTACCGCGAGACGGACGTGCTGCTGGTCGAGCAGACCGCGC
>CAVOOC010000027.1:0-104561 GCA_963697445.1 uncultured Actinomycetes bacterium | reverse complement strand
AACGTTAAGGGGACGGGTTAGCAGCCTTCGGGCTGCGAAGCTCAGAACTTAAGCGCCGGTAAACGGCGGTGGTAACTATAACCATCCTAAGGTAGCGAAATTCCTTGTCGGGTAAGTTCCGACCTGCACGAATGGCGTAACGACTTTCCCACTGTCTCAACCATGGACCCGGCGAAATTGCACTACGAGTAAAGATGCTCGTTACGCGCAGCAGGACGGAAAGACCCCGGGACCTTCACTACAGCTTGACATTGGCGTTTGGGACGTCTTGTGTAGGATAGGTGGGAGACTGTGAAGCGTGGACGCTAGTTCACGTGGAGTCAACGGTGAAATACCACTCTGGTCGTTCTGGATGTCTAACCTAGGTCCGTGATCCGGATCAGGGACAGTGTCTGGTGGGTAGTTTAACTGGGGCGGTTGCCTCCCAAAAGGTAACGGAGGCGCCCAAAGGTACCCTCAGCCTGGTTGGCAATCAGGTGTCGAGTGTAAGTGCACAAGGGTGCTTGACTGTGAGACAGACATGTCGAGCAGAAGCGAAAGCTGGGACTAGTGATCTGGCGGTAGCATGTGGAAGTGCCGTCACTTAACGGCTAAAAGGTACCCCGGGGATAACAGGCTGATCTTCCCCAAGAGTCCATATCGACGGGATGGTTTGGCACCTCGATGTCGGCTCGTCGCATCCTGGGGCCGGAGCAGGTCCCAAGGGTTGGGCTGTTCGCCCATTAAAGCGGTACGCGAGCTGGGTTTAGAACGTCGTGAGACAGTTCGGTCCCTATCCGCTGCGCGCGTAAGAGACTTGAGAGGAGCTGTCCCTAGTACGAGAGGACCGGGACGGACGAACCTCTGGTGTGCCAGTTGTTCTGCCAAGAGCACGGCTGGTTGGCTACGTTCGGAAGGGATAACCGCTGAAAGCATCTAAGCGGGAAGCTCGCCTCAAGATGAGGTCTCTCTCCGGGTTAACCGGGTAAGGCCCCCAGCTAGACGACTGGGTTTGATAGGCCGGAGGTGTAAGCACGGCAACGTGTGTAGCTGACCGGTACTAATAGGCCGAGTGGCTTGGCTCCTACAATCTTCAGGTAACCGCGGGGCAACCCGCGGCGGCCTTCGCGTCCACTATGCGGTTCCCGAGATGCGGTCGGGTCCGCGCACACTCGTTTGAGGATGTGCGCAGGACTGACACCGGCTTTCGGGCCGGACGACATCTCCATAGAGTCTCGGTGGTTATAGCGAGGGGGAAACACCCGGTCCCATTCCGAACCCGGAAGTTAAGCCCTTCAGCGCCGATGGTACTGCGCGGGGGACCGCGTGGGAGAGTAGGACGCCGCCGGACATCTTTCGTTGAGGGCCGTCGCCATACAGGTGCACGGCCCTTAACGCATGTACGACCCTTTATCGTGTAGTGGTTTTTCGCAGGCGTGCTGGAGGACGAACGTGCCTGGTGAACAGCGTGGCGGGCGCGGCCGCAAGCCGCCGTCGCGGCCGGGGCGCCCTGCTACGGTCGGCAGCCCCGCAAACAGGCAACCGCGCGGGTCGGGTGCCCGTCCTGCCGGCGGCCGAGGCCGCCCGGACCCGGGCTCGAACCGCTGGCGGCCCAGCGCAGATGGCGACAATCCCCGGGCCAGGCGAGAGGACGCACCGCGCGCCGGTCAGGACGACGCCCCGAGGGCCAGGCGGGACGATGCGCCGCGAACTGGCCGTGCTGACGCGCCGCGAACTGGCCGTGGTGACGCGCCGCGAACTGGCCGTGCTGACGCGCCGCGAACTGGCCGCGGTGATGCGCCGCGGGGCGTGCGCGGGGGACCAGGGTCCGGACGCAGTGCTGCCCCCCGGGCCGGACGAGACGACGCGCCACGGGACCGGGACGACGCCCAGCGCAGTGCCCGCGGCGGCCCGGGGTCCGCACGCAGCGCTACCCCGCGGGCTGGGCGGGATGATGCGCCCCGCGCCCGGCGGGGCGACGCGCCCTGGGCGCGGGACGACGGGCCGCGCGGTGCACGCGGTGGACCGGGGTCCAGTCGGGGTGCTGCCCCGCGGTCAGGACGGGACGACGCGCCCCCGGCCGGGCGCAGCGGCGGGCCAGGAGCCCGGCGAGCTGGCCCGCAGCGGGACCGGGACGACGCGCCGCGCAGCGCGCGCGGCGGCCCAGGGTCCGGACGCGGGGATGCGCCCCGAGCAGGACGTGGCGGCGGGCCGGGGTCGGGTCGTGGTGACTCGCCGCAGGCCGGTCGTGGTGACGGGCCGCGGGCCGGGCGCAGCGGCAGCCCAGGGTCCGGACGCGGTGACGCACCGCGAACCAGCCGCCCCCGCAATGCCACGGCATGGCCGGCCGCAGAGCGGCTGAGCGGCCGTATCCAAGCACGCGGCGCCCGGCCGGGTGCCGCAGACGAACAGCCGGCCCGCGGCCGGGCCGAGCGGCGGCCGCCGCGGGATACTGACGGGCGGCCGGAGCAGCGGCCGGCCAGGCCAGCATGGCAGCGGCGAGACGAGCGGCCAGGCGACCGGGACCGTCCGGCTGCCTCGCAGCGCCGCGGCGGTCCAGGCCCCGACCGGCAAGGGCCGCGATCGCCGCGTCGGGGGGAAGCCTCGACCGGGCCGCGTTCCGCGCAGCGGTCGGCGTCACCGAGCGCGGCGCGGGCACCCTACCCGCGTCGGGAGACGGTTCCCGACAGGCTGGGACGGCGCCCGCCGCAGCAGCGCGACGGCCGGTCCGTGCTGCGCATCGCCGATGAGATCACCCCAGATCAGCTGGATCCCGCCGCCCGGGCGGAGTTGCGTACGCTCCCCTCGGATCTCGCCGACAGCGTCGCGCGCCACCTGGTGGCATCGGGCCTGCAAGAAGACCCCGGGCAGGCCTACCTGTACGCCAAGCAGGCGAGAAAGCTCGCAGCGCGGGTCGGGGTGGTCCGGGAGGCCTGCGGCATCGCGGCCTATCGTGCAGGAGAGTGGGCGGAGGCACTTGCCGAGCTGCGTGCCGCCAGGCGGCTGACCGGCCGCGACAGCGGCGTGCCGCTGATGGCGGACAGTGAGCGTGCGCTGGGCAGGCTGGACCGGGCACTCGCCATCGTGCAGGAGCCGCAGAACCGCTCGCTCGACAGGGCAACCCAGATCGAGCTCACGATCGTCGAATCGGGGATCCGCAGGGACCAGGGCATGGCAGATGCTGCCCTGCTGGCGCTGCAGGTTCCCGAGCTCAGCGACGGGCGCACGTACCCGTGGTCGGCGCGGCTGTTCTACGCGTACGCGGATACCCTGCTCGAGGCTGGACGCCGCGATGAGGCGCGTGACTGGTTCGCCCGGGCGGCGGCGGCCGACGCGGACGAGGAGACCGACGCGGCGGAGCGGTTCGAAGACCTTGACGACGTCATCATCGAGGACCTCGGCGAGGAAGACGCTGACCCGGAGGAAGAGGAAGAGGAAGAGGCCGGGCTCGCGGACGTCGCGGAAGCGGACGCCAGCCCCGACGAGCCTGCGGAGGCGGACGCCAAGCTGGAGCAGCTTCCGGAAGCGGACACCGCCCCCGGCCAGCCCGCGGCGGCGGACGCCGGCCCGCAGCAGCTTACGGCGCCGGACCCCGACCCGGACGCCGACCCCGACCAGCCTGCCGGCGCACACCTCACCCCGGACGACGCGGCCCTCACCCCGGACGACCCGGCCCGCGGATTGCCGTAGAACCCGCTCGCCCCTGGGTCAGCCAACCGAGGTCGGCTGGCCGGCCGGCTCGGACTTGTCCAGCCAGCGCATAATCCCGGCGACGTTGGCGGACGTGTCGGCGACCCGCTGCAGCCTCGCCGCGGCGGTCTCATCCGCGCTGTCGGCTAGGGCGGCGTAGCGGTGCCGGACCCGCTGCGCCACCATGGCCGCGGCGTGGTCGAGGTCCTGGCCGGTGCCGCGGGCCCGCCGGGTCTCGTCCACCCACACCAGGATCTCGTCGGCCGACCGCTGCAGCATCTCGTTGACCGCGGTCACCGGGCCGTAGTGGCTGAACAGGAGCCGGGCAGGCTGAAGCGACCCGAACCTCCGCAGCGACTCCAGCGCCTGCTCCAGGTCGAAGTCCGGCGGGGGAGTGGCCGCCCGGAGGTCACCGGTCTCCTGGACGTAAACGCCGGCTGCGTCGCCGACGTACAGGTCGCCGCTGACGGAGTCGAGCAGTCCCACGTGGTGCTTCGCGTGCCCGGGCGAGTAGTGGCTGTCGAGCCGCCGTCCGTCGCCGAGGTCGATGCTGCCGTTCTGGTCCACCGCACGGATCCGCTCGGCGGGTGTCGGCGCCAGCTCGCCGAACAGGCTGTCCAGCGCGTCTCCGTACACCATCCGGGCGCTTGCCATCAGCTTGCCCGGATCGGCCAGGTGCCGCGCGCCGCGCTCGTGCACCACGACTTCCGCGCCGGTGTAGTGCCCGGCCAGGTCCCCGGTCCCTCCGGCGTGGTCGAGGTGGATGTGGGTCACCACGATCGTGGCGAGGTCCGCGGGCCCGACGCCCAGCGCGTCGAGCGCGCTCCTGACCACCGGGGCGGACGGGGCCGTGCCCGTCTCGACCAGGCAGGGACGGCTGCCGCGGATCAGGTATCCGGCGGTGATGCCGTCGTAGCCTGCCATCTTCGTATCGATCTGGAAGACGTCGTGACCGAGATCGGTGATCTCCGGCCGACTGGGTGCGGCAGGCCGGCCGCTCGCAGTGTCATTCATGTGATCCATCGTGTCAGACTGGGCGCGCGGTCGCGGACGGGCAATCCTGGCCGGCCTCGCAGGAGAGTTTTTACGATCCGATTGCCTAGCTTTGACCGGTTCTATAGGGTCGTTGCGAGCAGAATCCTCGATGCCCGCGACGCCCCGGGGCGCGCGGCGACGCCAGGAAGGAAGCGATGGCCGAGCGGGTTGGGACTGAAAGCCTGAGGCGCCTGTACGCGAACCGGTTCATGGCGGCCGAGCAACCCGCGCGGGACGCGCTATGGCGGGTTCTCTGCACCGATTTCTTCCAGCGCTGGATCGACCCTGGTTCCGCCGTGCTCGAGCTCGGCGCAGGGAACTGCGAGTTCATCAATAACATCCGGGCAGGCGAAAAAATAGCCGTGGACATGAACCCGGAGATCAAGCGCCGCGCCAACAGGGACGTGCGGACGATCATCACCTCCACGACCGATCTCGCCGAGGTGCGGACCGGCTCGGTTGACGCTGTCTTCGCCGCGAACTTCTTCGAGCACATCACCAAGGAACAGATACTCCAGACGCTGGGCGAAGCGCACCGGGTCCTTTCTGGTGACGGGAAATTGCTGGTCCTGCAGCCGAACATACGGCTGTGCCGGGAAGATTACTGGATGTTCTTCGACCATATCTCGCCGCTTGACGACAGGTCCCTGAACGAAGCGCTGGCAATGGCGGACTTCGTCACCGAGAAAACCATCGTGCGGTTCCTGCCCTATACCACCAAAAGCCGTCTTCCCACCTCGGCTGCGCTTGTCCGCGCCTACCTGAAGTGCCCGCCCCTGTGGCGGCTCCTGGGGAAGCAGTCGTTCGTGGTGGCCAGGCCACGGCAGCTCACGCGGCCAGCGACGTAATCTTCCGGGCGCCTCAGACCTTCCGGCGCCTCAGCCCACGCGCCCGCCGTTGCGCACGTACAGCACGTCACCGATGGGGACCGACGTCACCTTGCGGAAATTGCTGTGGAAGTAGGCCGTGAGTGACTTGTTCCAGGCCACCCGCTTGTAGGCCCGCCCGGTGAGCAGGAGGTACTGGGCATGCTGGAAGGCGTCACGCCACGCCGCGGCGACGGCGGGAACGTTGCCCGCCCCCGTGTTCGGCTTCAGGCCGTGGCTGAGGGCCAGGTCCATCCCGGTGGGGTCGTCCATGGTCGAGCAGCCAGGCACGCTGGTGACGAACCGGTTGGCGGCGATCGTGTAGGAAACCTGGTCGGTGAGCAGGCAGGCACCGGGCGGGACCACCCGCTCGAGGGCCCTGACGATGTGGGCGCGCTGAGCGGCCGCCCCCACGACGAAGCGGTTGGTCGCCTGCCGGTACACCGCGCTGAGCTCCGCAACCGCGAACACCGTGATCAGCACGGCCGTCAGCCCCGCGGCCGACCAGCGCAGCACGGCTCCTGCCCCGTTCCTGTCCGCCAGCGGCTCGGCGGCTTGCACCAGGCGGCCCGCCGGCAGGGTCACGGCCATCGCGAGGAAAGGCACCAGGAAGTCGATGAAGTGGAAGAAGAACTGGCTCGGCCACAGGAAGATGGCCACGACCAGGATCGTCGTCACCAGGGCGAACCACTCGAGAGCGGGCGGCGGGCGGCGGGTGACCAGCCACGCGGCGGCGAACGTGCAGACCGCGAAGCCCAGGATGATCACGGCGGCAATAATGATGGGGGCGTGCCCGAACTGGACGTTGCTGAGCCCGAACATCTCCTTGAAGCGGTACCAGATGCCGACCCGTACCGCCCCGGCTCTCGGCCCGACCTGCGCCACGACCAGATCCCGGAAGAAATTCGCCGGGGCGAGCGCGGCGAAGGGCACGACGGGGACGAGGAACCCGACAGCCATCCCGGCCAGACACCTGCCTGCCCGCCTCACCCCGGGCAGGCAGAGCGCGAGGATGACCAGCGCGGGCAGGATCGCCCACGCCTCGATGGCGCCGGCGAACCCCAGCGCGAGCCCGCCGAGGACCAGCCGCCGCCTGTTGTCGGTCACCCGGTCTCCGTCGAACACCGCCAGCGCGCCGAGCAGGCAGAACAGCACCAGCCACGGCTCCAGCAGTACGGTGCGCGCGGTCGTGACGGCGTCAGGGTAAACGGCGAGCAGGCCGCAGGCCAGGATCGTGGTGGGCAGACCGCGGTGGCGCACCAGCAGGCCGAGCACCAGGACGCTAGCGGCGCTGGCGACCATCGTGAAGATCCGGCCGATGGCCATTCCCCAGACGGTGCCGGTCACCTTGGCCAGCAGCGCGAAGGGGGTCATCAGCAGGGTGATCCCCGGCGGCTGCACGAACACGAAATCCCGGTAGGGCAAGATGCCGTTGACCAGGTGGATAGCGCTGCCGAAGTAGGACCCGTCGTCGTACTCGGTAATGCCGAGCAGGTACCCGGGCGTGCTGAGCTGGTAGGCCCTGAGGCCGAGCGCCACGAGGGTGGTCACCGCGATGACGGCGCCCACCGGGGTGAACCACGCACGCCCCCCGCGGCGTCCCTCCGCCGTGTCGCTGCGTGCCCCGCCGGCCGTCGGCCGCACAGGCGCTGCACTCACGTTTCGCCGCTCCCCGCGAGATTACCGGTTACCTGGAAGTCCGAGAGCCGAGTGTAATGGACGTCTGCCGCCAGCGAGCTGAAACACGATCACGCCGCCGTGCCGGCTGCCCGCGACACCCGTGGCCACGGCCATGGTGCGGACCGCGCTCGCCGACTCCTCAGCCATCAGCACCGCGCCGACATCGTGACTGGCCAGGAAGGCCCGGATGCTCGCTACCGGGGTGGTTCCGCTCACCGAGCCCAGGCCCAGCTGCGCCTGGGCGGCCGGCGGATGCAGGCCGGGCGGCGTGACCCCGAAGAACCCGCCCGCGAGCCGGAACGAGAAGTCTGTCTGGGCCTGCCAGACCATCGGCCGGCTGTGCCGGGAATCGACCACCCACACGATCTCGCCCGGCGTCAGGTACCTGTGGTAGGCGCCGGTGGTCAGCAGCCGGGGCACGGGCACCTGGCGAGCCCACACGTTGCTCGTCACGTTGGGGGCGATGGCCAGCAAGGCGAGCGCGGCGAGTCCCCAGCGCAGCCCGCGGCTCCCGGGCCGGGCCAGCCACATCGCCACGGCGATGCCGAGGAGCAGGAACGCGTAGCCGACGAGCCTGCCCGGCTGGGCCCGGTTGAGCACCGGCACCGCCGACACCAGCCGCCAGGGGAAGATGTGCGCGCCGAACACCGCCAGCGAGCCGCCGGCGCTGAGCACCAGCGTGACCGCTAGGGCGGCTGCCAGCATCCGGGTCCGCCGCCTGTGCCACTCCGTGACCAGGAAGACAACCAGCAGCAGGAGCAGCGGGATGCCGAAGTACCACGGGTTCCCGTCGTGGCCCCAGCGGTGGCCGAGCTGGCCGCCGCCGAGGATGGTGAACCGGCCCGGGTCCACGTAGGCGAGGAAATTCGTGAAGCTCGTGATGCCCCGGTCGATGCCGGTGTAGGCGACCGGTTTGTACGGGTGCGGGCGGGAGAAAGCGGCATACAGCAGCGGCGATCCGAGCGCGAGCGCCACCGCATAGGCGCCGGCCGCCGGCCCGGTGGCCCGCAGCAGCCGCTGCCGGAGGCTGCGGCTGCCCAGCGCGAGTCCGACAACGCCGAACAGCACGCCCATCAGGGTCATCGTGGCGAAGATCTCGGTGCTCAGGTACAGCTGGACGGCGAGGAGCAGCCCGAGCAGCGGAACGAACCACCGTACCCGGATCGAGCCCTCGATCAGCCGGAGCACCAGGTAGGCGCCCAGCGGGATCAGGAAGGTCAGCGCCAGGTTGGGATGCCCCTGGCCGACCTCGTCGGCGATCATGGGCGAGAAGCCGAAGCAGAGGCCGCCGATCAGCGCCGGCAGGAACGATCCGACGATCCGGCGGCACAGCAGGTACCCGGTCCAGGCGGCCAGGGCCGGGGCCGCCAGCTCGACCACGTTGAACGCGAAGAACGGCCCGAACGCCTGCGTCAGCGGGGCCATCACGATCCCCAGGGCCGGCACCGAGGTTACCCAGGCCAGGTTGATGCCGCCTGGCGCCCACGCCGCCGTCGTGAACAGCGGATTCAGGTGGTGCGCGATCGCGTACGGCCACCAGCGGAACATCCAGATGAAGATGGAACCGTCCTGCGACTGCGAGGCCAGGAACCAGGTGTTCATCCGGCTCAGGATGAACGGGCCGAACAGGAGCAGGCTGAGGCAGATGCACAGCAGCAGGGCCAGCAGGTTCTCCCGAATCCTGCGCCGGCCATTACCGTCAGCTGGACGGCTCTTGCCCTGGCCGGGGGTACCCTGTCCGGTATCCACGCCAGTGGAGGAGGCGCCTGCGGGCGGCTGGGAACCACCACTGCTCACGCCCGCCTTGCCGCTCAACTGCGCAATCCTCCTTCGCGCCACAGCCCTCCGGCTGCTGGCATGTGCGCAAGAATAGGCCAACTGAAGACGGGCCGGGCTACACGGCGAAATGCGAAGGCGAGCTGCCCGCAACGCGCAGCGAGTGCCGTGCCGCCCACAGCGAAGCCGCTGCCCGGAACGGAGTGCGATACATGAGCCAGGGTGCCGAGTCCGCGGCACTTCCGTCTAAGCCAGCCGTCCGGCCGCGCGCCGAGTCCAGCGCGCCGCGGGCGGGCAGGCTCCCGGCGTGGCTGCCGCTGGTCCCGGCCCTGCTGACGCTCGGTATCACCCTCTACCAGATCCAGGGACCGTCTTTCACCGAAGACGAGGACGCCACCCTGCTGGCCGTCCACCGCACCTTCCCGCAGCTTGTCAGCCTGCTGGGCAAGGTGGACGTGGTGCACGGCGCCTACTACTCGCTGATCTGGGTGGTCACGCACCTGTTCGGCGCCAGCGAGTTCGCGGTCAGGTTCCCGTCGGCGGTGGCGATGGCGGTGGCGGCCGGCGCGGTCACCATGCTCGGGCGGCGCCTGGTCTCTGACACCGCAGGCCTCGCCTCCGGGCTCGTGTTCGCCGTCCTGCCGTCGGTGAGCTGGTACGCCGAGGACGCCCGCGACTACGCGATCGTGACCATGCTGGCCGTCGTAGCCAGCTACCTGCTCGTACGGTCCATAGATTCTCCCGAACGGCGCCGACGCTGGCTGGTCGCATACGCGGTTGCCCTCGTCTTCCTGGGCCTGGGCAACCTGTTCGCCTTGCTGCTCGTGCCTGCGCACGCGGTGACGCTGGCCTCGCGGGCGCGGCGTGACCGCGCCCTCGGCCGCTCCTTCGTCAAGGGCTGGCTGGTGGCCGTTGCCGCCGCGGTCGTCGCGCTGAGCCCGGTGATCGTGGCCGGATACGGGCAGCTGCACCTGGTCAAGTGGATCGAGCCGCTCAAGCTCCGTGACGTGCTCAGCGTGATGCGGCTGGCCGGCACCCGCCCGCTGTTCGGCGTCGTGGCCGGGATCACGGTGATCGGCGTCATCGCCGCCGCGGTGGCCGGGCAGGACCGCCTGCGCGCAGCCTGGCCGGCACCGCTGGCCGCGCTGGCGCTGCCCTGGCTGCTGCTGCCGCCGGTGGTGCTGCTGGTCGTCTCCGTGGCACATCCGATCTACACCTACCGCTACGTCGCCTTCTGCATCCCCGCCATCGCCCTGCTCGCCGGAACGGCGCTGGCCGCGCTCGACCGGGTCCTGGGTACCGCCGGCCGGGTCCTGGGCGTCATCGGCCTGATCGTGATCGCGCTCGTGGGGCTATCCGCCCAGACCGCGGAGCGCAAGCACAATGGTCACGGTTTCAACATCCGCCTGGTCAACCAAATCGTCGCCCGGCACGAGCGCCCCGGGGACCCTGTGCTGCTCATCAGCGGCGCCGTCTACGAGCGCGGGCTCACGATCGCTTACCCGTACGGGCTCAGGCCGCTGCACGATGTGGGCCAGGGCCTGTCGCCGGCGCAGTCCAACACGATGGGCGGCACCTACGCGCCCGTCCCGGTGCAGCGCCAGCGCCTGTCGCGAGTGGGCAGCAGGCTATGGGTCGTGGGCGGGACGAACAAGGATGTTCCCATCCTGAACGGGCTGGGCTTCACGCTCGTCCGCCGCTGGTACGTCACCGGCGTGTACATCCGCCTTTACGACCACCATCCCGGCGCGTCCTCGTCGTCGGGGCAGCAGAAGTGAGCGCGTGCCGGAGCGGCCGGCCGTGAGCCGGATCCGCTGCCGCGGGCCGGCGCGAGGCCGGGACTGCCCGTCAGGGGCGACCGTGCCGAACCGGGCCGGCGGCGGCTGACCCGGGCCGGCTGGGTGATCATCGCGGCGACCGTCCTGGCCCTCGGGCTGCGGCTGTACCAGATCAGCCGCCCCGGCCGCCTGCTCGGGGTGACCGAGTACGACGACGGGGTCTACCTGGGCGCGGCCCTGCGGCTGGTCCACGGGGTGCTGCCCTATCGCGATTTCGTGCTGGTCCAGCCGCCCGGGCTGATCCTGCTGATGACGCCGGTGGCCGCGCTGGCCAAGTGGACGGGCACGGGGGGGGCGATGGCGGCCGGCCGCATCCTCACGGCGTGCGCGGGAGCGGCGGCGGTGCCGCTGGCCGGTCGGCTCGTCCGCCACCGGGGCCTGCTCGCGGTCGTCATCACCTGCGGGATCCTCGCCGTGTACCCGGACGCCGTCGCGGCGTCGGTCACGGTGCTGCAGGAGCCCTGGCTGGTGCTGTGCTGCCTGGCCGGAGCTGTCGCCGTGTTCGACGGCGATCACCTGACCGGCAGCCGCAGGCGGCTCGCCTGGGGCGGGGTGGCATTCGGCTTCGCCGGGGCGATCAAGGTCTGGGCGGTCATCCCCGTGCTGGTGATCCTGGCGCTGTCGGCGCGCCGGCCCCGCCAGGCCGCCGCGTACCTGGGCGGCACCGCGATCGGGTTCCTCGTTCCGGTGCTGCCGTTCGCGGCGCTGGCGCCGGGCACCTTTTATCACGGCGTGATCGTGGCCCAGATCGTCCGGGTGGACGTCGCGCGGATCTCCGCCTGGTCCCGGCTCACGTCGCTGACCGGGCTGGAGGGCCTGACCCCGGTCAGCAACCAGGTGGTGCTGACCGCGTCGATCGCGATCACCGTGCTGGTGGCCGCCGCGTTCGCGGCCGCCTGGCTGGTCACCCGCACGCGGCCGCCTGCCCTCGACTGGTTCGCTCTGGCCACGGCCGTGCTGACGGTGGCGGCCTTCCTGTGGCCAGCCGATTTCTACTACCACTACGCCGGTTTCCTCGCGCCGTTCCTTGCCCTGTCGGTGGCACTGCCCGTCACCAGGCTGGTGACGGGACTGCAGCAGCGGCGGGCGCACCGGCCCGGCCGTGGCGGCCTCCTCCTGCGGGCGGCTGCCCCGGTGGCCGTCGCCGCGCTGGCGGCGATGACCGTGGCTCAGGTCTTCCACGAGAGCAGGGCCAGGACCTCGGTAACCCCGGCGGCTGCCATCGCGCGGGTGGTGCCGGCGGGGGCGTGCGTGCTCACCGACGAGGTGTCGTACACGATCGCGGCGGACAGGTTCCTGTCGGCCGTTCCCGGCTGCCCGCAGATCGTCGACGGCGAGGGCACCGACCTTGCGCTCAGCGGCGGCAGGAACGGCGTCACGGGGGCGGCCAGGGTCGCTGCGGTGCGCGCGGTCTGGGACGGGGCACTGCGCGGCGCGCAGTACGTGTGGCTGTCCACGACGCTCAGCGGCGTCGAGAACAGGCGGATCGCGTGGACGCCCGCGCTGCGCGCGTACTTCTCCGTCCACTTCCGGCCGGTCCGCGGCGCAGGGGTGCCGCCGAACCTGTACAAGCGGCGGTAAGCGGCCGGGGTAACCGGATGGCCGAACCCGACTACCGTGCCTGCGCCGCCGCCGCGATCACGGCGCTCCAGCGCTGGTACGTCCCGCGGAAGGGCCGGTGGAAGACCACCGGCTGGTGGAATGCCGCCAACGCCCTCACCGCCGTGATCAGGTACACGCAGCTGACCGAGGACCGCACCCACGCCGGGGTCATCGAGACGACGTTCACGGCCGCCCGGCGGCGGCACGCCGATTTCATCAACAGCTACTACGACGACAACGGGTGGTGGGCGCTGGCCTGGGTCGCGGCCTACGACCTCACCGGCGACGAGCGTTACCTCGACGCAGCCCGGACCATCTTCGCGCACAACGAGGCCGGCTGGGACGACAGGTGCGGCGGCGGCCTGTGGTGGAACGAGAAGAGGAGGTACAAGAACGCGATCACCAACGAGCTGTTCCTCGCGCTGGCCGCTCTCCTGCATCAGCGCACGCCGGGCGGCGACGGCGGCTACCGGGACTGGGCGCTGCGGGAATGGGGCTGGCTGCGCGCGAGCGGCATGATCAGCGCCAGCGGCCTGGTCAATGACGGGCTCACCGCCGCCTGCGAGAACAACGGCGGCACCACCTGGACCTATAACCAGGGCGTGATCCTCGGCGGCCTCGCTGCCCTGTACCAGATCACCGGTGACCGCGCCTGCCTGGAGCAGGGAGAGTCCATCGCGGACGCAGCGCTCCGCGAGCTGGCCCGCCCTCCGGGGCCGGCGGGCCAGCCGGGGCCGGCGGGCCACCCGGGGATACTTGCCGAGCCCGGCCGGGTTGCTGCCGGAGGGTCCAAGGGGGACCACACCCAGTTCAAGGGGATCTTCGTCCGCAATCTCGGCGACTTCTACCGGCAGAGCCCCCGCCCGGCCTACCGCGCGTTCATCCTCGCCAACGCCCGCTCCATCTGGGAGAACGCCAGGAACGCGGACAACGAATTCGGCCTGCTCTGGGCCGGGCCGTTCGACCGGGCAGATGCCAGCCGGCAAAGTTCGGCCCTCGATGCATTCAACGCAGCGATCGCCGTCACCGCCAGCTAGCGACTGCCGCCCGGCAGGAGCACCGGGAGGCCGCGGGAGCTGAGGCGGCTCAGCCGCAATCGAAGGTCCGGATCAGCAGTCCGGTGCGCGCCTTGGGTCCGAACAGCGTCGATTTCGGCGGCATCCGCTCGCCGCGGGCCGCGATGTCACGGACATCGCCGGCGGGGACGGGGTTGCAGAGCACCGCGGTCCCGCCCGCCTGGTCCGCCGCCCGCACCGCGGCGGCCGCGTCCTGGTGGACGATGCGCACGGTACGCTCGCCGGGCTCGATCCCCCACAGGCTCCTGATGAGGAGTTCCTGCAGGACCGACGGTGCCAGGGCGCACCAGGCGGGTGACCGCCCCCCGGGCATGGCCGCCGCGGCCTGGGCCGGGTCCGGGCTGTCCGCCAGGTAGAGCTCGCCGCCGCCGGCGATGAGGAACGCCGGGCCGCACCGCCCGGCCCGCTCCAGCTCGAGCAGCGCCGCGGGCAGGTCACGGGGCAGATCCCGCACGGCGAACGCGGCCTTGGCCAGCGCCGCCGCGTCGGCAGCCGGGAGCGCGGGGATGACCCGGTGCATGGCTCCGATCTGCGGCGGGTATGCGGCGGAGTCAACGAGGAGAGCGAGTCCGTAATCCCACGGCCCCGCCTGGCCGCCAGCGGCGCGCCTTCGTGCCTGCAGCTCCAGGTAGGCGGCGTAGCGGTGGTGCCCGTCGGCGATGAGCGCCTGCCGGGGCGCCAGGTCCGCATTGACGACCGCCAGTTCGGCCTCGTCGGTGATGGCCCACAGCCGGTGCGTGATGCCGTCTTCCGTGACCGCGGTGAGCAGCGGCGCTCTGACCGCCGCGATCTCGTCCACCAGGCGGGTCGCGGCCCCGCGGCCGTCGCCCGCCGGGGCGTCATGACCGTCCTGCGCGGCCTGGCCGGCCGGGGGCCCGGCGGCGCGGATCCCGGCCGGGCTGCCGTCATAGAGCAGGAAGATGGGCTCGAGGTTGGCCTGCGTGGCCTCCATCAGCTCGCGCCTGCCCGTGACCGGTCCCGGCATGACAGCCTCGTGCGGCAGCACGATCCCGTCGCCGGGGGGGCTGAGCCGCACCGCCCCGATGAGGCCGCGCTGCAGGACCCGACCCGGTTCCGCCGCGGAGCTCTGCTCGTAGACATAGATCGCGGGCCGGGGATCGGCAGCGAGGACGCCCTGCGTAATCCAGCTGCGGAGCGTGTCCGCGGCGACCCGCGACCCGCCTTCGCCGGCCGCGGGACCGGCGTGCGGGAGGATGAGCCTGACGACGTTGTGCGGGTCCGCCGCGAGAAGTCTGGACTCGGATCCCTGCCCGATGGCGTCGTACGGTGGAGAGGTGACCTCGGCGAGGCCGCTCACCTTCTCCGCGGCATAGCGGAGCCCGCGGAACGGCGCAAGCACGAGATCGGCTGGTCCCGGCGATGGTGCCCGCCGGGCGGGTGGAAGGGTGTGCACATATGACAGAAGGACGACGCGGTGGCCAAGATTCCCGGCCGGAAGAAAACGGGCCCGCCAGCCCGGCTGATGCCGATCCAGGCGGCGACCCCCAGACGTGGTACCGGCGGGGCCTGGACCTGCTCGAGAAAGGCAGCCCCGCGGCGGCCGCCCAGCTTCTCGAGCGCGCGGCGGCCGCAGAGCCCGAGTCCCGGATGGTCCGCGAGGCACTGGCGCGGGCCCAGTTCGACGCGGGCTGGTACGCAGCGGCCGCGGACAGCTTCCGGATGATCGTGGAGGCTAGCCCCGCCGACGACTATGCCCACTTCGGGCTCGGCCTCGCGCTGGCCCGTTCCGGCGCGCCAGGGGCGGCCGCAGAGTATCTCGCGCTGGCCGCCGCGATGCGGCCGGACCTGCCGCACTACACCGGGGCGCTTCGCGGCGTCAGGGCGACCCTGCGCGCCCGTAACGAGGCAGAGGGAACCGCCGGGGCCGGGGCAGGCGACGCCGGATGACGGGGACGCCGGCAGTCGCTGACGTGCGGCGGCGTGCGGCGGCGGCCGCATGACGGCGGTGCAGCCCGCGACGCCCGGCCTGCTGAGCAGCCCTGAGCCGCTCAGCGCGGCCTACGACGTCGCCCTGCTCGACCTGGACGGGGTGGTCTACCTGGGCGGCGCCGCCATTCCCGGTGCGGCGGCGGCCCTGGCCAAGGCCGTGGCCGCCGGGATGAGGCTGGCCTTCGTCACCAACAACGCCTACCGGACGCCAGCCGCGATCGCCGCCCAGCTGACCGGTCTCGGCGTACCCGCCAGCCCGCAGGACGTCGTGACCTCGGCGCAGGCCGCCGCCCGGCTGCTGGCCGAGCGGCTGCCGCCCGGCTCGGCCGTGCTGGTCATCGGCGGGACAGGGCTGCGGGCCGCGGTGCGGGAGCGGGGCCTGCGCCCGGTCTCGGCGGCCGCCGAGAAGCCCGCCGCCGTCGTCCAGGGCTACTCGCCCGGTATCAGCTACTCGCACCTGGCCGAGGGCGCGCTCGCCGTCCAGGCCGGCGCGCTGTTCGTCGCGTCCAACGCGGACGCCACGCTGCCCACGCCGAGGGGGCGCCAGCCCGGCAACGGATCGCTGATCCAGGTGATCGCCACCGCGACGGGAATCCGCCCTCTCGTGGCCGGCAAGCCCGAGCCGCCGCTGCACGCCGAGTCGGTGCAGCGGACGGGCGCGCGCCGGCCGCTCGTCGTCGGCGACCGGCTGGACACCGATATCGAGGGCGCGTGCCGAGTCGGCGCGGACAGCCTGCTGGTGCTGACCGGGGTGACCCAGCCGGCTGACCTCCTGCTGGCGCCGCCCGGCCGGCGCCCGTCCTACGTCGCCGCGGACCTGGCCGGGCTGCTCGAGCCGCACCCGGAGGTGACGGCCGCCGGCGACGGATACCGCTGCCGCGGCTGGACCGCGCGGCCCGCGGTCGGCGACCAACGGCTCGAGCTGACCGGATCCGGGGATCGCATCGACGGGCTCCGGGCCCTGTCCGCGGCCGCGTGGTCCGCCGGCGAGATCCCCCCCGAGGCGGCCAGCGAGGCCGTGCGCCTGCTGGACCACGCCTGACGCTCACCCTGTTGCCTCAGGCCCGCCCCCCGACTCCGCGTCGCCCGGTCCCCGGCACGGCCGTGCCCGCCACGGGTGGCCACGGCCGTGCCCGCCATGGGTGGCCTGAGGACTTGCTGATGACCGATCGATGGGGCGTTACCTACATCAGGTGGTAGGTGATTTCACTTCGATCTTGAGATGGGCCCGGGCATGCGCCGTTGTACGTGCGCAGGCGTCCGAGCCGCGCCCGCATCGCGCCGTTACCCGCCCGCGGCACCGGCGCGGCAACCATCTCCGCGGCCGGCGACCCGGCCGCGGCACGTGCCCCGGGTCCCCGACTTGACAACCTTGCTCGCGTGCGGTGTGCTACCAGGCATGCCAGCGCACGGAGTGCTCCCGCGCCGCGATCCTCGCGGCGCCGGTGCGGCCTGCGCCTGCTGTTGCTGTCTTTCGTGTTGTTGTCGCTGACGACTCTCAGCTGACCCTGACTCGTCGCCCCGGGACCACTGCGTCCCGCAGCCGAAGGACTCCCGATGAAGCTCGACACCTCCGTCGCCCCCGAGATCGCCCTGCTGGCCGAGGGCCTGGCCGGTGCCGCGCCCCGGCCATCAGCGCCCGGCGCGGCCGGGACACCCGGCCCGGCCGGGACACCCGGCCCGGCCGGATCGGCCGACCCGGCCGGGACCAGCCCGTCCGGACCAGCCCCTGCCGCGCCCCCGACCATCGGTTACCTCGCCGGCTGCCTGCGGCTGCTCGCGGCCGACCCGCAGCGGTGGTGGGACCTTGTCCGGTTCCACCCGGGCCAACCGGTCCGCATCGCGGTCGCCGCGCCCGGACCCGCATGCGAGGCGTGGCTGGTCGTCCTGCCCCCCGGGTATCGCGGCGCCGGGCCGCAGCGCGAGCAGGAGGGGGAGGCCGACGGGCGGGAGCCCGATCTGGTGGGGGAGGGCGCCGGGCCGCAGCGCGGGCGGGACGGGCAGGGCGACACGCCGGAACCCGGGCAGGACTGGCAGGTGGCATGCCTGGTCGCGGGCGCGATCGCCGAGCAGCCCGGCACGCGGGACGGCCGACCGGGGACCCCGCTGGTCCACGGCCGGATCCGGGTCCGCGGCAGCCACGAACCACGCCGCATGATCAACGTCGGCAGCGGGTATGCGGTGAGCCTGCACGCCCGCGCGGTGTCACGCTGAGCGCTTGCTCGCCCGCCGCTTGGCTATCGCGGCGCGCAGCAGGAACGCCGGCGTCGGCGGCACCCATCCGGCCTGTCTCGCCATAGCCAGGTCGTCGCGGTTGGCCCAGTGCTCGGTGATCATGCCGTCCCGGGTGCGGAACCAGTGCGTCTGAGTCGCGGCGAACGCCTTCCCGGTGGGCGGCATGACGGCGTCGACGATGCCGGTGTCCGGCCGGTACGTGACGAAGTCCCCAGTATGGCGGCCGGACATGGTGACGTGCAGGGCCATCAGGCCGGCGTCCCCGGTCACCTCGTGTACCTCCCACCGCAGCCCGGAGAATGCGCCGCGCAGCCACTGCGCGGTGGCCCAGAAGGCCGGCCCCGGCTGGCGGGTGACCGGCGGCTCGGTGGCCGCCTCGCGGTTGACCGCCGCCGGATCGTAGATGCGGTCGAATTCCTCGCGGCTGCCCCTGGCCATCGCGTCCAGGCTGCGCACCAGCAGCGCGGCTGTCTCGCTGCGCGTGTTCGCGTCGGCTAGCGTCATGATGATTGCCCTCCCGTAGTATTGAGTACAGATAGCCAGTACTGAAGGCAGGATGACTGTAGCTAATGTCGAGCCAACCCGTCAACGGCCGCCGCCGGTATGACAACCGGCACCGGCAGGAGCAGGCGCGCCAGACCCGGCGCCGGATCCTGCAGGCGGCCCGCGAGATGCTGCTCGGCCGCGGTTACACCGCTATGACGATCGCCGCCGTCGCCGACGCGGCGGGCGTGTCGGCCGAGACCATTTACAAGCGGTTCGGCAGCAAGGCCGCCCTGGTCAAGGAGGTCTACGACGTCACCCTGGCCGGAGACGACCTGCCCATCCCGGTACCCTCGCGCGGTAGCTGGCGCGACCTGCTGGAAGACCCGTCTCCGCAGGGCAAGGTGGCCCGCTACGCCGCGCACTCCCGCCAGATCAGCGAGCGCGTCGCGCCGCTGCTGGACGTGCTGCTGGCGGGATCGCGTGCGGGGGACCCGGACTTGCAGGCATTCGCCGAGAAGATAAATTCCGAACGGCTGACGGGGACCACCATGTTCGTCACGCACCTCGCCGAGACGGGCAGCCTCCGGCCCGGGCTGGACCCCGCCCGCGCGCGGGACGCGCTGTGGGTGCTCAACTCTCCCGAGGTCTACCGGCTCCTGGTCACCGACCGCGGCTGGAGTAACGACGACTACCAGGACTGGCTAGCCGAGACGGTGGCGCGCACCCTCCTGGGCTGAGCCGGTCAGACCAGCCCCGACTCGCGCAGGGTGATGTTCAGCCGGCCTCGCCGGCCAGCCCGAGGTCCGGGTCGCCGGTGCCCGGCATCGTCTTCGGCACGCCGTGGTAGGCGAGCCTGGACGGGCCGCCGAACACGAACAGGTCGCCCGACTCGAGCACCACGTCCGTCCACGGCCTGCCCTGGTCGCGGGTGCTGCCGAACCGGAACACGCAGCTGTCCCCGAGGCTCAGCGAGACGACGGGCGCCAGCGTCCGCTCGTCGCGGTCCGCGTGCATGCCCATTTTTGCCGCCCCGTCGTAGTAGTTGATCAGCGCGGTGTCCGGCTGATAGGCCGCGGCCTGCTCATCCCCGTAGGCCGCCGCGACGGCACGCCGGCCCAGGTCGGCCAGCCAGCCGGGGAACGGCTTGACCGGCGCACCGTCGGTGTCCTCGGCGAAGCGTGAGTACCGGTACGGGATCCAGTGCCAGCCCAGGCAGACCGTCTGCACGGACATGACGCCGCCGCGGGGCAGCCTGGTCGCGCGCAGGCCGGCTGGCGGCCGGGACCAGTCGCGGCAGGCGGCGACCAGCCGCCGCTGCCCGGCCGGGCTCAGCCACCCGGGCACGTGCACCGCCCCCGGCGCCACCTCCGCCCGGGGGCGCGGGATGAGCGCCGCCACCTGTCCGAGTATGCCCGCGCCGACCGGCGCGCCGGCCAGAACGCGCCACCGGCGGCCCGGCGAGAAAACGTCATAATGTGGCGGCACCCCTTTCCCGGGACCGGCGGCACGATCTAGGCTTGCGCCGCCCCGCGGGAAAAAGGAGGTTCCGCCATGCGAAGGATTCTCACGATCACCGGCGCCACCGCGGCACTCGGCCTGGCCGGGCTCGTCGCGGCGGGCGTGACGCAGGCCGCACCGCGGCAGCCCAGCGCGCCGCGGCACCACGCTGCGACGGCCACCGTGCTGCCGCGGACCGGCGTCCCCCGGGTCGCCGGGTCCGTCCGGCCGGACCAGAACAGCTGCGGCTACGTCCCCTCGATCCCGGCCGACCGCTTCAAGGGGCTGCCTGACTTCACGCCGGCCAAGGCCGCGCAGCCGTACGACGCCGTGCTGAACACCACCCAGGGCACGATCGTCTTCAGCGCGCTGACCGCGGCCGCGCCGTGCACGACGTACTCGTTCCGGTTCCTCGCGCAGCACGGCTACTTCGACAAGACCCACTGCCACCGGCTCACCGTCCAGTTCATCTACGTGCTGCAGTGCGGCGACCCGACCGGCACCGGCTCGGGCGGCCCGGGCTACAAGTTCAACGACGAGAACCTGGCCGGCGCGACGTACCCGGCGGGCACGGTCGCGATGGCGAACGCCGGGCCCAACACCAACGGCAGCCAGTTCTTCATCTGCTGGAAGGACACCAAACTCTCGCCCGCCTACACGCCGTTCGGCACCGTCATCGCGGGAATGAACGTGCTGCAGAAGATCGCGGCGGCCGGCGACGACCAGCAGAACGGCCCCGGCGACGGCTACCCGACCCTGTACACCGGGTTCCATAACGTGAAGATCATGCTCACCAGCTAGCCCGCGGGGGCCGCCCGGACCGGGAGGTGGATGCTTGTCATGCTCACCAGCTAGCCCGCGGGCCGGACCGGGAGGTGGATGCTTGGCCGAGCTCAGCGCGCTGCTGGACGCCTGGCGGTCCGAGCTGGCCGCGTGGGCGATCCCCGACGAGATCACCGCGTCGGTCGCCGAGAGCCCCTGGGTGCTGCCGCGGCAGGTGTTCGCCCGCCGCGCGGACCGGGTGCAGACCGCGCCGTCCGGGCCGTCGTTCGACCAGGCCTGGGCGGCGCTCGACCCGCCGGGCAGCGTCCTGGACGTCGGCGCGGGGGCCGGGGCCGCGTGCCTGCCGCTGCTCGCCCGCGCCACCGCGCTGACCGCGGTGGACAGCGACGCGGGGATGCTCGACCTGCTGGCGGAGCGGGCCGCCGCCCAGGGCATCACCGCCCGCCGCGTGCACGGCAGCTGGCCGGAGGCCGCCGACGGCCTCCCGTCCGCCGACGTGGTGACGTGCCATCACGTGCTCTACAACGTGCCCGACCTGGCGCCCTTCGTGGCGGCGCTCACCGGGCACGCCCGGCGCCTCGTGGTCGCCGAGGTGACCGCCACCCACCCGCTGGTCACGCTCAACGGGCTGTGGCTGAAGTTCCACAGCCTGCGGCGGCCCGAGGGGCCCACCGCGGACGACCTGCTGCGCATCCTGGACGCGATGGGCCTGCAGCCGGGCCGCCAGCGGTGGCGCCGTCCCGGCGGGGCGGACTACGCGAGCTTTGAGGAGCTCACCGACGTCACCAGGCGGCGGCTGTGCCTGCCGCCCGAGCGGGCCGGCGAGGTGGCGGCCGCACTGGTCGAGGCCGGCGCCGACCCGCAGCGCCCGGCCGACTTCGGGTCGTCGGGGCGGGAAGTGGTGACCGTCTGGTGGCGGGGCGGCGCGGCCGGGCCCAGCGGCCAGGACTAGAGGAACTTCCTGAGCCGGAGCACGTCGAAGATGTTCGCCTCGACCTTCAGCTTGCCGGTCAGCCAGGCGCGGGCGAAGGAGGCCGGGTCTCCCGCGATCGAGACCAGGTCGTCGCTGTTCGCGGTGAACCTGACCTGCGCCGGCGGGCTGTCCGGCGGCACCTCCTTGACCGGGTCCACGCCATGCGGCCCGACGCGGGTGGCGAACAGCAGCCCCAGGTCGGGCACCCGGGCGCTCATGGTGCGCTCAGGGAAATTCGCGGCACGATCCGCCGGGTCCATCTCGGTGATGCGCCCCAGCAGGCTCTCCAGCGCTTTGCGGCTTTCGTCCGCGGTCGCCATCTCGACCTCGCTCTCTGTGCAGGAGCCCATCCTGCCAGCCCGGGGCGGGTGCTGCGTCAGCCTGTCGGTTCCGGACGGTAGCGTTCCTCGGGGAAGCGGTGCACGGCGCGAGGAGCGTGGAGGCCGATGGAGCACAGCCAGATGGGGCACGACAGCCCGGTGGAGCACGACAGCCCGGCGGGGCACGACAGCCCGGCGGGGCACGACAGCGGGGCGGAGACCGGCGAGGCCCGGGTTGACCAGGTGCTCGCCGGGATCGGCCGGCTGGCCGGCCTGCCCGTAGACGAGCACGTGGCGGTTTTCGCAGACGCTCACGCCCGGCTGAGCCAGGTGCTCAGCGAGCTCGATTCCGGGCCGGCGGCTGAGCCTGATGGCCGCTGAGCAGGATGCCGACCGTCATGTCCAGCCGGATCCGGCTTGATGCCGAGCTCGTCAGGCGCGGCCTGGCCAGGTCACGGGAGCAGGCGGCCGAGCTAATCAGCGGCGGCCGGGTCGCCGTGGCCGGGCTGACCGCCGGCAAGCCGGCCACTCAGGTGGGCCGGGACGCCGCGATCACGGTGAGCGGCGGCACCGGGCCGCAGTACGTGTCGCGGGGCGGTCACAAGCTGGCCGGCGCCCTCGCCGCGTTCGGCGGCCTGACCGTCGCCGGCCGCCGCTGCCTGGACGCGGGCGCCTCCACCGGCGGCTTCACCGATGTGCTGCTCCGGGCGGGCGCCGCGCACGTCGTCGCGGTGGACGTGGGCTACGGCCAGCTGGCCTGGGCACTGCGCGGCGATCCCCGGGTCACCGTGCTGGAGCGGGTCAACGTCCGCGAGCTGCAACCCGCCCAGGTGGCCCCGCCGCCGGGCCTGGTGGTGGCCGACCTGTCCTTCATCTCCCTGGCCACCGTGCTGCCTGCGCTGGTGAGCTGCGCCGCCCCGGACGCGGACTTCGTGCTCCTGGTGAAGCCGCAGTTCGAGGTCGGCAAGGGCCGGGTCGGGCCGGGCGGCGTGGTGCGGGACCCGGCGCTGCGGGCCGAGGCGGTGTCCGGCATCGCGCAGGCCGCGGCCTGCCGCGGGCTCGGCGTCGCCGGCATCACGGCCAGCCCGCTGCCGGGCCCGGCCGGGAACGTGGAGTATTTCCTGTGGCTGCGCCGCGGTGCGCCGCCGCTCGACGACGGCGCGCTCCAGCAGGCGATCAGCGACGGACCCCGGTAGTTCCGAAACGCGGAGGAGCACACGTCGGATGGTCATGACGGACGGGAAGCGGGCGGTGCTCCTGGTCGCGCACACCGGGCGCGACCAGGCGCTGAACAGCGCGCGGTTCGTCGTGGACAAGCTGACCGCGGCCGGCCTGACCGTGCGGGTGCTGACCACGGAGGCCAGCGAGCTGTGCTGCGGCGCCGAAGAGGTCCCGCCCGGCCCGCAGGCGGCGGCCGGGGCAGAGGTCGTGATCGTCATCGGCGGTGACGGGACGCTGCTGCGGGCGGCCGAGATCGCGCGCCCGGCGGGCGTCCCGCTGCTCGGGGTGAACCTGGGCCACGTGGGCTTCCTGGCCGAGGCCGAGCCCGACGACCTGGCCCGGACGGTGGACCGGCTGGTGGCACGCCAGTACTCGGTCGAGCGCCGGATGACGGTCGACGTGACCGTGCGGCAGAACGGCTCCGTCGCCGCCGAGACCTGGGCGCTGAACGAGGCGACCGTCGAGAAGACCCCCCGGATCGGGATGCTCGAAGTCGTCACCGAGGTGGACGGGCGCCCGCTGTCCACGTGGGACTGCGACGGCGTGGTCTGCGCCACCCCCACCGGGTCCACCGCGTACGCGTTCTCGGCCGGCGGCCCGGTCGTCTGGCCGGAGGTGGAGGCGCTGCTGCTGGTGCCGATCTGCGCGCACGCGCTGTTCGCCAGCCCGATGGTGATCTCCCCGTCCGCCACACTCGCGGTCGAGGTGATCGGCGGGACGCAGCGCAAGCCCGCCAGCCTGCCGGGACTGGGGACAGACCCGGGCCCCGGGCGTGGCGAGGTGACAGGGGCCATTCTGTGGTGCGATGGTCGCCGTAGCGTCGATCTGCCGCCAGGATCTAGGGTCGAGGTGCGGCGCGGGGCGCGCCCCGTCCTGCTCGCCATCCTGCACCGCCACGAGACCGGGGCGGGGACCGGTGCCGCGGCCGCGTTCACCGACCGCCTGGTGGTGAAGTTCGGGCTGCCGGTGACCGGCTGGCGCGGCAGGCAGGAGGCCCTGGCACCAGGCCCGGCGGCGGCCGGCGGCAGGCCGGCACCGGGCGGAGCGGCACCCGGCAGAGGAGCGGCACCGGGCGGAGAGGAGGCGTCACAGGCCGATGCTTGAGGAAGTCCGCATCAGCGGCCTCGGGGTGATCGACGACGCCGTCCTCGAGCCGTCACCCGGGCTCACCGTGGTCACCGGGGAGACGGGCGCCGGCAAGACGATGGTGGTGACCGGGCTCGGCCTGCTGTTCGGCGGGCGCGCCGACCCCGCGCGGGTGCGGCCGGGCGCGGACCGCGCCACCGTGGAGGGCCTGCTGCGCATCGACCCGGGCGGCCACGTCGCGCGGCAGGTGGACGAGGCGGGCGGCGAGCTCGACGATGACGGCCAGTCCCTGGTCGTCAGCCGTTCGGTATCTGCCGAGGGACGGTCGCGGGCGCACGCCGGCGGACGGGCGGTACCGGTGTCGCTGCTCACCTACCTCGCCGATGAGCTCGTCGCGGTGCACGGCCAGGCCGACCAGCAGCAGCTGCTCAAGCCCGCCAGGCAGCGCGCCGCGCTGGACAAGTACGCGGGCGACAAGCTGGCCGCCGTGCTGGCGGACTACCAGCGTGCCTTTCACCGGCACCGGGAGGTGCGCGGCAGGCTGACCGAGCTGACCACCCGCGCCCGCGAGCGGGAGCTGCAGGCCGAGGAGCTGCGGGCCGGCCTCGCCGAGATCGACGCCGCGGCGCCGGCCGCGGGAGAGGACACGGAGCTGCTGGCGGAGGAGGAGCGGCTGGCGCACGCCGACGCCCTGCACGCGGCCGCGACCACCGCGCACGACGCGCTGGCCGGCGACCCCTCGGCGGGCAGCTACGACGGCGCGGACGCGGCGACGCTGCTGACCGGCGCCGCCCGTGCGCTCGACGGCGTCGCCGATCACGACCCGGCCCTGGCCGGGCTGGCCGGCCGCGTGGCCGAGGCCGCGTACATCGTCTCCGACGTCGCCACCGAGCTCGCCTCCTACGCCGAGTCGGTCGAGGCGGACCCGCTCCGGCTGGCCGTCGTGCAGGACCGCCGCGCGGAGCTGGCCAAGCTGATCCGCGCGTTCGGCAGCCGCGGCGACGGCACCGGCGACCTCGCCGCGGTGCTCGACTGGTCGAAGCGGGCCGTCGGCAGGCTCGCCGAGCTCGACAGCGACGACGACCTGGTGTCCGCCCTCGCCGCCGAAGAGGCCGAGCTGGCCGCCCGGGCGGATGACCTGGCCGCCCGGCTGACCGGGCTGCGCGGCCAGGCCGCGGACCGGTTCGCCGCCGCGGTCACCGCCGAGCTGGTCGCGCTGGCCATGCCGCACGCGCGGCTGACCGTGGCGGTCACGCCGGCCGGCGAGCCCGGGCCGCAGGGCAGGGACGAGGTGGAGATCAGGCTCGCCGCGCATCCGGGCGCGCCGCCCCTGCCGCTGCACAAGGGCGCCTCCGGCGGCGAGCTGTCCCGGGTGATGCTGGCCATCGAGGTGGTCTTCGCGGGCGCCGACCCGGTGCCGACGTTCGTGTTCGACGAGGTTGACGCCGGGGTGGGGGGCAAGGCGGCGGTCGAGGTCGGCCGGCGGCTGGCCCGGCTGGCCCGGCTGGCCCAGGTGATCGTGGTCACCCACCTGCCGCAGGTCGCGGCGTTCGCCGACACGCACCTGGTGGTGGAGAAGGCCGACGACGGCTCGGTCACCCGCAGCGGCGTCATCCGGCTCGACCGGCAGGGCCGGGTGCGGGAGCTGTCCCGGATGCTGGCCGGGCTCGAGGACTCCGAGCTCGGTCAGGCGCACGCCGGGGAGCTGCTCGGTCTGGCCGCCGCCGAGCGAGCCGAGCTGGCCGGGGAGCCATGGGCACCCGAGGAGCGAGCCGAGCTGGCCGGGGAGCCAGGGGCGCCCGAGAAGGCCGAGGAGGCCGGGGGCAGCGACGAGGCCTGGCCCTGGTCCTAACCTGACGCCGGCGGCGGCCGGGCGCTAATCCCGGTCCCCGGCTGGCCGGAGAATCCATGCCGCCGGGCCCAGGGTGGCGCGCCGTGCTGGCCGGCGGTCAGGGGCCGCCGGGGTAGTTGTAGGTGACGTCAGCGATCTGGCCGGTGAAGTAGTCGCTGTAGCCGGTGCCGCCGTTCTGCTGGTAGTGGGGTTCGCTGGGCCAGTTGTAGCCGATGTAGCCGCCGCCGAAGCTGAGGTTGCTGCCCTGTCCGCTGATGTTGACCGTTCCGTTCAGGACCACGCCGGGCTGGTTGTCTACGTACAGGGTCTGTGCGCTGCCGGTGGAGGTGAGGGTGGCGTGGTGCCAGAATCCGTCGTCGACCGGGCTGGCGGAGACGGCTGGGGTTTTGGCGGAGCCGTTCCACCATTCGCCGTACAGGTGCCGACCCGTCCGGGCTCATGATCGTGGCCCCCACCGGCGGAGGCGGCTGCAGCTCCGCCTTCGTCGGCTGCCCCGGCTACCATGCGCCCTCAAGAGGCGGAGGCGGAGGCGGCGGCGGCTGCGGGATCTGTGGCTGGTTCAGCAACTTGGGGCACGGGTTCGCCAACGGGATACTGGGCATCTACACGGCACCAGCCGCGCAGCTGGCCAGCGGCGTGGTCCAGATGGGTACCGGGATGACGCAGGCCTATCTGCACCTCCCCGGACAGAACCCGGCGCCGGGCATAATAGCCGGGCTCGGGCTCGACCAGTTCGGCACCGACCCGATACCCGGCGCGGACACGTCAAGCGTGGCATACAAGATCGGGTACTACGGCGGACCGCTCCTGCTCGGCGGCGCCAGCAGCGCCGCGAGGCTCCGCGAACTCCTCGGCCTCGCCACGGAAGACGCCGGCAGTGTAGCTGCCGCCCAGCGGTTGCCACAGGACATCGCCGTTAGTCCTAAGGCACCCGCTCCGTTGCCACTGACACGGCCGATAGGCTCTAGCACGACACAGAACGCATGGCTGCAAACTAGGATCGGCTGGTTGCGGCAGGCAGGTGCGTTCGACCTCCGGGTGAATCAGCAGCAGGTGAACTTCGCAGGAATCCGCGTGGGTATCAACAGACCCGACCTGCAGTACAGCCTCAACGGGGTGCGCTGGTATGAGGAGTTCGAAACCAGCTCGCTCCAAAGCGCAGTGGCCCACCAGCCCCGTATCCTGGCCAACGACCCATCCGGAATGTTCCTTCCTTGGTATGTGCCCTGATGAAGACGTTGCTTTCCGAGCGCTTCGCGCCCACGACATCCTCTATGGGATTCCTTCAACTTGGCCTGGACGACGCTGTCGAGGCGCTGGCGGGCTGGCGGCGGTCCCTGCTGGCCGGCACGGTGACGGTCGAGGAGTCCGGGGATTTCCCGGAATGTCTGCGCCGGCTGGAGCCGCTGATCCCGGGGGCCCGGCCGAGGGAGTTGCTGGTGGAGGCATCTGATGGCTGGACTGCGTATTTCGACTGCCTGGTGCGCGGAACCGATGCGGTCAGCACAATCGGGTATCTCTCAGAGGCTGCGGGCTGCCAGGGCCTCGCAGTCAGAGTGATCCCCCATACCGTCGGTGAGCGCGGCATTACGGAGGGCCGACTTGGCGCGGTGCAGTTCGAGATGTTCGGGCCACTGCGGACAGGGTTCCTGAACTACGTGCGCACAATCTCGGCGTCACACGACGGCAGCCGGTGGGTCTTCCACGCTGATGGCACGGAGCAATGGTTCGAGGAGACGGACGCCTACCGGGCTCGCCGAGTCCGTGATCGGTTTACCTCGGAGATGCTCGAGCGATACTGCAAGGCCCTCGAAATCGATGTCTTTGATCCAGCGCGCTACGGGCCGCGGTCAGTGCTCGTCCGCAGTGACGTGCCGGTGCCACGAGATGGCCTGGTTATGTCGCTGGAACAGACGCAGCGGTGGCTGGAAATCGTGCCGGGTATGGCGGACGCCCTGCCCGGCTGATTGGATGCCACGATGGAGGACCGGGGCTCGCCTGAAAGCGTGGACACTCTGATTGGCCTGAGCTTGCCTTGTCCTCGCTTCTTGTTAAATTAGCTGCCATGTAACTTGTTAAATTAGCTGCCATGTAACTGCCGGAGCGCAGGCGCTGTCCAGGCGTCGGCGCTACCCGGTCCCGCGGCTGAGAACGGCGCCGGGTCGGCACGCTGCCGTAAATCTTGTGCAGCTCCTGCGCGTCGGCCACGCTGATCTTCCCGGCGGTCAGCGTGCCGCGGGCCTGCTCGGGCAGCTGCAGCAGGGCCAGCCGCTTGGAGATGTGCGCCTGGCCGCAGCCGGTCTCTGCGGCGATCCGCCTTTGCCGCCAGCCACGGCGGGCCAGCTCGGCGATCGCCTCGGCCGCGGCCAGGGGGCTCAGGTCCTCCCGGCGCCGGTTCTCGGCCACCATCGCCGCGAGCGCGGGCCCGCCGGCCAGGTCGTCACGCACGATCACCGGGACCTCGGCCAGCCCGGCGGCGCGGCGGCCGCGCGCCGGTGCCCCATCACGATCACGCGGGTGACTCCGGGCCCGGGCCGCTCCGGGTCGCCGTCCGCCTCGGCGGCCGCCACGTACGCCGCGAGAGGCACAGCCGTCGCCGCAGAAGACGCAGGAGCGGCCAGTGTCACTCAGGCGACGGCGCACGGTGCCGAGAGACTCGCACAAGCAGGCTTCACCAACGAGAGCGTTGCTGCCACGAAGGCGGGCCAAGTCTTCAGCCAGGCGGATGGGGCAACTGTCTATCTCAACCAGGCAACACCTGGCCGCTACGATTTCATCGTGGAGGGTAACAACGGAGTCGTTACGGCTCACACCAACTGGCCGGTGAAGGCGGTCGTCCGGATCGCCAGCAACTACGGTTGGGACTGGACGCCATGAAGATAACCTTCGACGCTGCTTCCGACGCGGCGTTTGTGGTTCTCGGCGGTGCCATCCCCTCGGGTGGTGCGCCGCGATCCCAGATTTGCGATCTAGAGATCGACAACGCCGCAGTGATCCTTCTCTTTTCGCCGGACGACCGGCTCGTGGGTCTGGAGATCTTGGGTGCATCGCGAGTCCTACCACCTGAGATCCTCGCCCGCGCGCTGCCACCATGATCCTCTCTTGCCGCAGAAGACGAACTAGCGGCGCTAGAGCAAGGAGCAGCCAAGGTGCCCGAAGACTGGGGACCTGGACTCGCCAACAAGAAGGGCGTTGCAACTCGATGGACTGACCCGTCCAATCCCGGCAGCGGAATCCGGATCGACCAAGGCAGTCCGGGCTCAGGCTGGCCCAGCCAACAGTTCGATCACGTCGTGGTTCGGAGCGGCGGACAGATCATTGGACCTGACGGAAAACCGATCGTCGGAAGCCTCGCCGGGAATCCTCAAGCCCACATTCCGCTGTCTGATTGGCTGACGTGGTCGAGTTGGAGTCAACCATGATCACCAGCGTCGAGTTTCCGGCGATGCGCGACGAGGTCGTCGCAGCGCTGAGATCGCTCGCAGATCCCCAACATCAGCGCACACACTGGGGAGTATCAGAGCCAGGGGTCAACTACTACGACGATCTCACGCTGAACGTGCACATTCTCTATGACGACAGTCAGGTCCTGCCTGACCCGTCGGCCGCGGTGGGCGCTGTACTCACCGAAGAGGAGGTCGATGCGCTCCGAACCGTACATGATGCACTGGGCCCGATTCTGGACGAACTCGGCGACCGTCCCGACAGTGACTATCTCGCCGACACTAGGTGGCCCGCCGTTGTCGCGGCTGCCCGGAGCGCGCTTGACGCAATGAGGCAGTCCGAGTGACCTCGCCCGGTACGTTCCTCAGGCTGCGGAGGTGGCAATACCAATTACTATCGTGTTAGCTTTCCGGGTCTGCAGACGTTCGCTGCGACAGGCGGGGTGTCCATAGACCCAGCGCTCACACACATTCCTATCAGCAGTACCTCGTTGCAAGATATCCTTAACATCATCTCGGGGATAGGCCAGTGATGCCGAATCCACTAGACGCTCTTTGGGGCGCCATCCTTGACCACGTTGACATTGACATCACATCCCGGCTACTCGTAATCAGCTGTCATGTGACTGCCGGCTCTCAGGCAATTCACCACAGACTGGAATTTAGGGCACTTTCTGAATTTCGGTTCTTCAACTCTATTCCTGGCCAATGGAAGTATGCTGAATTGACCGAGATTCATGCTAATAGAACCTCTTCGGGGTATACACATGTGGAGATCGTACTCTGGTCTGAAGACGCGGGCCTCGTCGCCATCGCGGATTCGGTCGAACTCGACGGCGAACCCGTAACGCTGTGAGTGCAGGATCAGCCAGACGCTAAACCGGTATATCCAGGTGGCATTCCTTTAACGGGGACAGCTTTGCTGGTGCCGAGATCCGGGCGAGCCAGATACAGTCCCGGGCGTTGACGGTAGCGATCCCGAATGTCGCGGCCAGCGGGGCCCCAGCGGGATGCCATATACGCTGCCTACGAATACGGGATTCAGCAGAATGTGTCCGTGCAGTACCTGATAGTGAGTGGCTGATGAAGCGACAGGCCGTGGCAGACACGCGGGCAGGTCGAGTGTTCGTGACGAGCTGGTGGACAAGTGAAGGCAAGTACCCCTTGCTCGTGCAGGGCGACTGGGTGGAGGCCGCGGAAGAGCCGGTCGGCGACGAGATGCTGGGCGGGCTGGTGCGCTCGGCGCTGGCCTCCAGCCGTGACGGGGTGCCCGTTCCGGATTTCCGGAACGACCCGGAATGGCGCCATCGCAGGGGAAAGCTGCTCAAGCTCGCAGGAGTGCGATCTGAGACCCAGTATGCTCGTGGGACCCGTTCGGTTTCGGTTCAGTGGGACGATGCTCAGCCAGATATCGAGATGACTCCATTCCGGAACGGGGGTCGCAGGGACGGTTTCACCGAAATGCCGGATCAGGTAATCATCCAGGACGCCGCGGCAGATGATGCGGCACTGGGCGCGGCGGTGCGCCGCGCACTGGCGGTTGCCACCGATGAGACCTGACTCGTTGGAAGGAGCGGGCGCCCCCACCGACCGGCACCTTGCCGCTGGCGGTCACTCATCCAGCTTCCGCCAGTGAACTCACGGCAGTTCAAAGCCTCAGAGCAGCGGTTGTCCGGCTCGGAATTCAACCCGCTCGCCAACCGCACCCAGCAAACCGGCGACTCGGTCACCGGCGGCCAGGACACCGTCACCAGCTACAACTACGACGGCGACGGTGCCATCCAGGCCGACATCCTCACCTCCACCGCCACCACCAGACCCACCGGCTCCAGCAGTGCCAGTGAGCGTAAGGGCCTGCCGGGGGGCCGACGAGCAGGTGGTCGGTGGAGACATCGAAGGTTTCGGCGAGGCGGCCCCATACAGCGTCGGCGGACGGGATGATCCGGCCGGTACCTTTGATGTCATGTCGCTGACCGTGCACCTGTCCGGCGAGCTGGCCGCCGCGCTGGAAGCCGAGGCAGCCCGCCGGGGCCAGGCCCCGGAGCAGGTGGCGGCCGACCTGCTCGCCGAGCGGCTGCCCGCCGCGCCAGCCAGTGACCGGGTGGAGGCGTTCATCGGCTCCGCAGACTCCGGCGACGCCGGCTGGGCGGGCCGTGACACCCGCCAGCTGCGCGCCGGATCTTCCATGGCTTCGAGCCTTTCCCCCACCGGGGCGACGCTGTTTCGAATGCACTCATAGACCGGCTCCGGGAAGACGAGTCTGTGTGAAGCGTGCACGGTCCATGGTGCGCAGCCGCCGCACCTAACGGTGCTGTAGCGGCTGCCGCCAGCTACGCGCCACCGGGGACCGACAGCGACAGCCCGAACAGGCCCTCCGGATCGGTCCACCAGGAGCGCATCGCGAACCCGGCGGCGGCGAGCTCGGCCTCGATGCCGTCGCGGCGGAACTTGGCCGACACCTCGGTCCGCATCTCCTCGCCCTCGGCGAACCGGACCGTCAGGCCGATGGCGGGCAGCCGCACCTGCTGCGCGAGCGCCGAGCGCAGCCGCATCTCGATCCACTCCGCCTGCGGGTCCCACAGCGCGACATGGTCGAAGGTGTCCAGATCGAAATCGGCGCCGAGCTCGCGGTTGAGCACGGCCAGCACGTTCTTGTTGAAGTCCGCCGTCACCCCGGCCGGGTCGTCGTAGGCGGCCACCAGCGTGGCCGGATCCTTGACCAGGTCGGTGCCGAGCAGCAGCGTGTCGCCGCCGGACACGCTGGCCCGGAGCCTGGCGAGGAACCCGGCGCGCTCCGCGGGGAGCATGTTGCCGATGGTGCTGCCGAGGAAGGCGATCATGCGCGGCGGGTGCCCGCCGCCGCCGTCCTCGCCGCCGCCGGCCGGCAGCCCGAGGTCATGACCGAAATCGGAGACGAGGGCGAGCACGGACAGGCCCGGGTACTCGGCGATCAGCCGGCTGCCGGCGTCAGCCAGCGCGGCCTCGCTGACGTCCACCGGGATGTAGGACTGCAGCGTGCCGGCGTCGCGGAGCGCGTCCAGCAGCAGCCGCGTCTTGTCGGAGGAGCCCGAGCCCAGCTCGACCAGGGTCTGCGCCCGGCTCGCCGCCGCGATCTCGGCCGCGGCGCCGCGCAGGATCGCCCGCTCGGCCCGCGTCGGGTAGTACTCCGGCAGCTCGGTGATCTTCTCGAACAGCGCGCTGCCGTTGGCGTCGTAGAACCACTTGGGCGGCAGCCACTTCGGCGACGCGGTGAGGCCGGCCCTCGCATCCTCGCGGAGCGAGGAGGCGAGGAAGTCCGGCGGCAGCCGCCGCTCGATCCGCAGCGCGGTCACCGGCCCGCCTCCCATCCGTAGCGGAGGTCGGCCGCGGCGTCCCGGGCGGTGCGGAAGCCGGCGAAGATCTGGCGGCGGACCGGATAGTCCCAGTTGCGGAACGTGCCGCGGGAGGCCACCGGGCTGACCGCGAAGGACCCGCCGCGCAGCACCTTGTACTCGCTGCCGAAGAACACCTCGGAGTACTCGCGGTACGGCCAGGCGGAGAACCCGGGATAGGGCAGGAAGTCGCTGGCGGTCCACTCCCACACGTCGCCGATGAGCTGGCGCGCGCCGCAGGGCGCCGTCCCGGCGGGACAGGAGCCCGCCGGGGCCGGCTGCAGGTGCCGCTGGCCCAGGTTGGCGTGCTGCGGGCCGGGCGGCCCGTCACCCCACGGGTACCGGCGGGTCAGGCCGGTGACCGGATCGAACCGCGCCGCCTTCTCCCATTCGGCCTCGGTGGGCAGCCTGCGTCCGGCCCACCGGGCGTACGCGTCGGCCTCGTACCAGCACACGTGCATCACCGGCTCGGCCGGCGGCACCGGCTCGGTGACGCCGAACCTGGTCCGCACCCACTGGCCGCCGTCCCGGCGCCAGAACTGCGGGGTGGCAAGCCCGGCCTTCTGCCGGTGCTCCCAGCCCGCGGGGCTCCACCAGCGCTGCTCGTCGTAACCGCCGTCGGCGATGAACTGCTCGTACCCGGCGTTGGTCACCGGCACCGTGTCGAGGAAGAACGGGGCGACGTCCACCCGGTGCGCGGGCCGCTCGTTGTCCAGCGCCCAGGGCTCGTCGGACGTGCCCATCGTGAACGGGCCGCCCGGCACGAGCACCTCGGTCGGCAGGCCGAGGGCGTCGGCGGGCGGGGGCTCCGGCGGCGGCGCGGACAGCGCCTGCGTGCCCCGCCGCAGCTGGTGGGTGATCAGCATGGTCTCGTCGTGCTGCTGCTCGTGCTGCACGATCATGCCGAACGCGAACCCGCTGGCGACCAGCGGGGAGCCGGCCATCGGCGCGGTGCCGAGCAGGTCCAGCACCCGGCCCCTGACGTCGTTCGCGTAGCGCCGGGCCTGCGCGGGCGGCAGCAGCGGCAGGGCCGGCCGCTCGGACCGCGGGTGCTCGAACGCGTCGTACAGCGGGTCGATCTCCGGGTGGATCGGCTCGCGCCCGCCGACGTTGCGCAGCAGCCAGAGCTCCTCCTGGTTGGCGATGTGCGCGAGGTCCCAGACCAGCGGGGACATGAGCGGCGAGTGCTGCCGGGTCAGGTCCTCGTCGTCCACGCAGTCGGTCAGCCCGCTGGTGCGGGCGCGCGCGGCGGTCAGCTCTGCCGCGATCTGGTCCCTGAGTGCTTGCGCGTCGGCCGTCATCTGAGCTCCTTCGGTCTGTTGTCGGCCAGTCGGTCGTCGGCCGGGCATCGGCCCCTGAGCACGTAACGTTCGGCGAATCCTGCGACCGCGCGCCGCACCGCGGCCGGAGCGCTGGCCCGGCCGAGCGCAGCATCCGCGGCCTCGAAGCACGCCCTGCTGGCACGGTCGATCCCGGCATCGGCAGGTCCGTATCTCGCCGCGCGCAGCCACGGGCTGGCGTCCCTTCCCTGATTCGGAACGGCTGCCGACCCGGACTGGTCCCAGAGCGGCTCGGCCGCTGCCATGGCGGCGTCCGCCGCCTTCGGGTCGCCGAGCAAGGCCGCGGCAACCGCGGTGGGAACGATCCAGCCGTCGGCCGGCTGCGCGTCGATCATGCGCAGTTCCAGGTGCCCGCGCGGGCGTACCGGGGGGAACAGCGTGGACAGGTGATAGGTCAGGTCGTCGGTGGTGGGACGCCGCTCGCCCGCTCCCCGCAGCCAGTCACGGAAGGTCAGGCCTGGCGGCGCGGTCCAGGCCGACGGGCCGTCCCGCCGGATGCACATGAGCTCCGCGTCCAGGGCGTAGGCCGTCCAGGCGTCCCGGGGGTCCAGGCCGTTCGCGGCGTGCGGGCCGCTGCTGCCGCTGCCGGGCCGTCCCGGGATCCCGGGCGGCTCCGCGCAGGCCGGCGACCGGGTGCGGCCGGGGTCCAGCCGGGACCACACGGCCTGCCGAGTGGACCGCCAGCCCGACGGGCGTCCCCGCCGCAGCGGTGAGTTGGCGAACGCGGCCACGAGCACCGGGCCAACCGCGTGCAGCAGCCGCCAGCGGGACCGGTAACCCGTCGTGCCGCCGTTCTCGTCCCCGGCGTCGAGGCAGACCTGGACGGATGCGGTGTTGCACATCATCACCCGCCCCCACGGCCCGCGGCGGTCGAAGAACTCCTCCATGGCCGCGTAGCGCGGCAGGTCGAGGATGCGCCGGGGCGGGCGGATGGGGTCGAGGCCGTCGCCGGACAGCTGCAGGCCCGCGGCGTACACCGCATTGCGCAGCGCGGCGAGGTCTTCTCCTGCGGCGGTGACGCAGCCGCCGAGGCTGGTGGCGGGCGCGGAGCTTACCTCCAGCTGACCGCCTGGTTCGGTGGTGAGCAGGCCCCCGCCTGGAAGGACGGCGCGGGCGTTTCCGTTGCTCAGGCCGGCTACCGCCCGTGTGATCCGGTCTGCCTCGACAGGCAGCGCCGGGTCCCGACGGTCACGGACCAGCCACTCGAGCTCGACTCCGACCTGTCCCGGCGGGCCGGTCTTGAAGCAGATGCCGTGGACGTGCGCCTCGGCGTTTTCCTCCGACAGCGGCGGGCCGCCGGGCACGCCCGGCTCGCCGGTACTCTGCGGGCCCGGAACGCGGCGCGACCATGCGGCTGCCTCCCCGATGTCGGCAGAGACAGCCGGGGGCCGGTGGTTCCCGTCGGTGATCAGGGCGCGGGTGCTCCGTTCTGGTCGCCACGTTCTGGTCGCCGCCGTCTACCCTGTCACACCGGGGTGAACCAGTCGACAACGGCGATCGCATCCCAAGGTAGCTCGGGGGTACGACACTTCTGAACGGACCCGGCTGCCCGGCGGTTCACCTGCGCGGGCGTAACACGCCGTCAATGCGAGCGTGGCCGTTGCTAGCCGCCCTGTCTGGCAGGATGGTAGCGCGATGAAGAGCCCGTCCCGCCTCCTGAATTGGACACGCCGCGGCAGGTCAGACGACCTGCCCGAGGTGATCGGTGCCGCGCGCCTCGACCGCCGGACCAAGAACCTCACCAAGCGGCTCAGCGCCGGGGATATCGCGATCATCGATCACCGGGATCTGGACCGGATGAGCGCCGAGGCACTCATCGACTGCCAGGTGGCGGCCGTGGTGAACGCCGCGCCCAGCATCACCGGCCGCTACCCCAACCTGGGGCCCCAGCTGCTGGTGGAGGCCGGCATACCGCTGGTCGACAGCGCGGGGCCCGACGTGTTCGCCCGGGTGTCGGAGGGCCAGACGGTCTGGCTCGACGGTAACGCGCTGTACTTGGCGGACGAGGTCGTCGCCACCGGGACGCTGCAGGACAAGGACTCCGTGGCCGAGGCCGAGGCCGCGGCCAAGGTCGGCCTCGCCACCCAGCTCGAGGCCTTCGTGGCCAATACGATGGAGTACCTCAAGCGCGAGCGCGAGTTGCTCATCGAGGGTGTCGGGGTTCCCGAGCTGAGCACCAAGCTGGCGGGCAGGCACGTGCTCGTCGTCGTCCGTGGCTACCACCACCGCGAGGACCTGAACCTGCTGCGTGGCTACATCCGCGAGTACCGGCCGGTCATGATCGGCGTGGACGGCGGCGCGGACGCGCTGCTCGAGGCGAAGCTCAAACCGGACATCATCGTCGGCGACATGGACTCGGTCTCCGACAAGGCGCTGGGCTGCGGAGCCGAGCTTGTGGTGCACGCCTATCCCGACGGCAGGGCGCCCGGCCTCGCCCGGGTCCAGGATCTCGGCATGACCTGCGCGCTCTTCCCCGCCGCGGGGACGAGCGAGGACGTGGCGCTGCTGCTCGCCGACGAGAAGGGCGCCAGCCTCATCGTCGCCGTCGGCACCCGGTTCTCGCTGGTGGAGTTCCTGGACAAGGGCCGGTCAGGCGCCGCCAGCACGTTCCTGACCCGGCTGCGGGTCGGCGGCACGCTCGTCGAGCCCAAGGGGGTCAGCCAGCTCTACCGGAACGGGATCTCGAACTGGGCGCTGCTCTTCCTCATCCTCGCCGCGATCGTGACCATCCTGGTGGCCGTGGGATTCTCGCCCGCCGCCCGATCCTGCTGCACTACCTCAGTGCCAAGTGGGATCAATTCGTCTCCTGGCTGACCGGACTGTAACCGTGATCAATTTCCGCTATCACGTCGTCTCCATCGTCGCGGTGTTCCTCGCCCTGGCGATCGGCATCGTGCTCGGCTCCACCGAGCTCCGCGGGACAGCGTTCAACGCGCTGACGAGGACGTCGAACACCCTGAACAACGAGCTCAACGCGAAGAAGGCGCAGGTCAGCGCGCTGAACCAGCTGGTGAGCGCAGACGAGGCGTTCGCGCAGGCTGCCGAGCCGCAGTTGCTGCACGGGCTGCTGGCCGGCCAGCGCGTCGTCCTCGTCAACGCGCCAGGGGCGCCCGGCTCGGTGGTCACCGGCATCACGTCCGCGCTGCACCTGGCGGGTGCCACGGTGACCGGCCAGGTCAGCCTGCAGCCCAAGCTGCTCGACGCGAGCCAGAGCAACGAGAATTTCCTGGCTCAGCTCGCCGTGCAGCTGGCGCCTGCGGGCGGACAGCTAGCCAACGGGACCGGGCTGCAGCAGGCCGCCAAGCTGCTCGGCAGCGCGATACTGACCAAGAGCAGCGCGGCGGGCAGCACGACAAGCAGCAAGCCGTCGGCCACCGCCCAGGCCGTGCTGGCCAGCTATGCGCAGGCCGGCCTCATCAGCATCAGCGGCCAGCCGTCCGTCCCGGCCACCCTCGCCGTCGTGATCACGCCGGGGTCGCCGCCGGCCGGAGGCGACTCCGACCCGGCGAACCAGGGCCTGATCACCCTCGCCCAGCAGCTGAACACGGCGGGCCTGGGCACCGTGATGGCCGGTTCCGCCACCGGCTCGGTAGCGGGTAGCGCGATCGACGCGCTGCGCGCCGGCAACGCCGGCGGGCAGATATCGAGCGTAGACAACGCGGACACGACGACCGGGCAGATCGTGGCCGTCTGGGCCCTGCAGCTGGCACTGACCGGCCACAAGGCCGGCAGTTACGGAGTGGATCCGGGGAACACCGGGGCGGTGCCGAGCCAGGCGCCCGTCCCCTCGGGCTCGGCGACCGCCGCGGTCACGGGATCGGCGGGGACGAGCACCACGGGCGGGAAGTCGTCGCGGGGGAGGGGATGACCGGCCGCAGGGGCTGCGCCCTGGCGGGGCTCGGCAGCGCCGTCCTCGCCGCCGCGGCAGCCCGCGGCGGCTACGCCGCGCTGTCCCGGCGGCCGCCCGGCGGCCGCGGCGCCTGGGCGAGAACCAACCACCGAGGCGAGCAGCTCACGCTCGCCGAGGGGCCCGCCGCCGCGGTGGCGGCGGCCGCCGTCGCGGCGGTCACTCCCGGCCTGCCCGGCCGCGCCCGCGCCGCGCTGGCCGTCGCGGGGGCAGGAGCGGGGGCGTTCGGCTGTTATGACGACCTGGCCGGCCGGGGGGCGGATCAGCGCGGATTCCGGGGTCACCTGGGAGCGCTGGCCCGGGGCGAGGTGACCAGCGGCGCCGTGAAGATCGCCGGCATCGGCTCCGCCGGGCTGGCCGCGGCCGCGCTGCTCGGCGGGGCGCCCGCGGACGTCGTGATCAACGCCGGCCTGACCGCGGGCGGCGCGAACCTGCTCAACCTTTTCGACCTGCGCCCCGGCCGGGCGATCAAGGTGACGCTGGCCGGCTGCTCGCTGCTCGCGGCCGGGACACGGGGACCTGCCCGCGGCGCGGCCTGCCGCGCGATCGCGGCGCCTGCCGGTGCCGCGCTGGCGATGCTTCCCGAGGACCTGGCGGAGCGGGCGATGCTCGGCGACGCGGGGGCCAATGCCCTCGGCGGGATGCTCGGCGCGGCGGCCGCGGCCAGCCTGTCCCGTCCGGCCAGGATCCTGCTGCTCGCCGGCATCGGGGGCCTGACCGCGGCCAGCGAGGTGATCAGCTTCACCAAGGTGATCGAGCGGACGTCTCCGCTGCGCTGGCTCGACATGCTCGGTCGCCGGCCCGCGGCGCCGTCCGAGCCCCGCGATGCGGCGGCGCGGCCGGCGGGCCAGAGCGTGGAGGCGGAGGCGTGGCCCCCACCGGGTATCCCCGAGCAGGCAACCGCCGACTTCCCGTGACGGCCCCGGCAACCGACCGGGGGACGGCGCCGCAGGCGGCCAGGACCGCCGGCGGGATCGGCCTGCCGGCGCTGGTGATCGCGGTGATCACCGGCCTGGCGAACGTCGTCGGCTTCGGCAGGCAGCTGGTGTTCGCGCACACCGTCGGCGCGACCCGCCTGGGTACCGCGTACGCGACCGCCAACCAGGTGCCCAACCTCGTCTACGCGATCGTGCTGGGCGGCGCGCTCACCGGCATGGTGGTGCCGGTCCTGGCCGCGCCCGCGCTGGCCGGAGCCAGGGCCGAGACGCGGCAGACCGCCTCGGCGCTGCTGACCTGGACGCTGCTGCTGCTCGTCCCCGTCAGCGTGGCGGTGGCGCTGGCGTCGCGGCCGATCGTGTCGCTGCTGCTGGGCATGGCTCCCGGCAGCGCGAAGACGGGAATGCTCACGGTCGGCTCCCGGATGCTCGTGGTGTTCGCGCCGCAGATCGTGCTGTACGGGCTGGCCATCGTCGGCTACGGGATCCTGCAGGCACACCGCAGGTTCACGTTCCCTGCCCTGGCGCCGGTGCTGTCCAGCATCGTGGTCGCCGCCGCGTACTTCGCCTTTGTGCCGCTCGACCACCACCGCGGTTTGCCCCATCTGCCGCGGGCCGCGGAGCTGATGCTGTCGATCGGCACGACCGCAGGGGTGGCCGCGCTCGCCGTCACGGCGCTGGCCCCGGTGCGCCGGCTGCGGCTGCGGCTGCGGCCCGCGCTGCATTTCCCGTCGGGACTCGCGGCCAGGGTGCGGGCGCTCGCCCTCGCGGGAATCGCGGCCGTGATCGCGCAGAACCTCAGCACGGTCGCGGTGATCGTGCTCGCGAACGCGCGCGGCGGCCCGGGGGCGCTGGTGCTCTACAGCTACGGCTGGCAGGTGTTCTTCGTGCCCTACGCGGTGCTCGCGGTGCCGATCGCGACCAGCGCTTTCCCGGTGCTGTCCGCCTCCGCGCAGAACGGGAGCAAGGCCGCCGTGCGAGACAGCGGCGGCACCGCGGACTTCGATGCCGCCGCCGCTTCCTCGACCCGCGCCGCCGCGATCGTCTCGTGGCTCGGCGTCGCGCTGCTCGCCGGTGCCTGCGTGCCCGCCGCCCGCGTGTTCGTCTCGCACGATCCGGCCAGGGCCCGCGAGCTGGCCTGGGCGCTGGCCGCGTTCGCCCCCGGCCTGGCCGGGTTCGGCCTGGCCGCCAACCTGTCCCGGATCCTGTTCGCCTCCGGGCGCACCCGGATCGCGGCGGCGGCGATCACCGGCGGCTGGCTGCTGGTCATCGCCGCCGACCTCGCCATCGTGCCGCTGGTCTCCCGCGGCTGGGTGGTCCCCGCCCTCGGGCTCGGCAACACCGCCGGGCTGACGGTGGCCGGGATCGCGCTGCTGAGCGCGGTGCGGCGGACGCGCGGCGGCACCGCGCTCCGCGGCTTCACCAGGGCCTGCGCCGCGGGCGTAGCAGGCGCCCTGGTAGGCGCGGCCGCCGGGGCGGGCGTGTCCGCGGCGCTACGCGTCACCGGGTTCCTGCCGAACGCGGTCGTGGTGCTGTTCGCCAGCGTGTCTACGGTGCTGGCGTTCGGCCTGGTGGTTGCCGGGCTGGACGGGGGCGAGCTGCGGTCACTCGTGTCGAGGGCGAGGGCGAGGCTGGCGCGGTGAGAGTCGCCTACGTCCTCGGAACGTCCGCGGGGGGGACCGAGCGGCACGTCCGGATGCTGGCCGACGGCCTGGCCCGGCGCGGCGTGACGGTCAGCGTCTACGGGCCGGCCGGGACCCAGGCGGCAGACAGCGCGGCCCCGCTCCGTGGCCCGGCGGTAGAGTTCGCGGCGGTGCAGATAGCCGACCGTCCGCGGCCCCGGCGCGACCTGGCAGCGGTCCGGCGGCTGCGCGCCCTGCTGGCCAGCTCACCCCCTGACGTGGTGCACGCGCACGGGCTGCGGGCGGGTGCCCTGGCCGCGCTCGCGATCGGCCGGCGCGGTGCCGCCCGTGACGGGGCCGCCCGTGACGGGGCCGCCCGTGACGGGGCCGCCCGTGACGGGGCCTCCCCTGACGGGACCGCCGCTGACGGGACCGCCCGGCGCCGCGCCGCCCGTGACCGTACCGGCCGCGACCGTGCCCGGGCGGGGCTGGTCGTCACCGTGCACAACGCGGCGCCGGGCGGCGGCCTGGCCGCCGCCGTCTACCGCTTGCTCGAGCGGGTCGTCGCCCGCCGGGCGGACGCGGTGCTCTGCGTCTCTGCCGACCTGGAGTCGCGGATGCGCAGGCTCGGCGCCCGGCAGGTGGCGCGCGCCGTGGTCCCCGCGCCGCCCGCGCCGCCGCGCGCTTCCGCGGAAGCGCTGGCCGGCCTGCGGGCCGCGCTCGGCATTGCGGGCGATCCGGCCCGCACCCCCGTCATCCTCACCGTGGCCAGGCTCGCTCCGCAGAAAGGGCTCGGCACCCTCATCGAGGCCGCCGGCCGCTGGCGGGACCGTGACCCGGCGCCGCTGCTGGTGATCGCGGGCGCCGGGCCGCTGCAGGCCGACCTGGCCCGCAGTGCCGAGGCAAGCGGGGCGAGGGTCCGCTTCCTCGGCCGGCGCGGCGACGTGCCCGCTCTGCTCGCGGCGGCCGATGTCGTGGTGCTGCCGAGCACCTGGGAAGGACAGCCGCTGGTCGTGCAGGAAGCCCTGCGGGCAGGCAGGCCGCTGGTGGCCTCCCGGGCCGGCGGCATCCCGGACCTCACCGGGGAGGACGCCGCGCTGCTCATCCCCCCGGGCGACGCCGGGGCGCTGTCCGCGGCGGTGCTGTCGGTCCTCGACGATCCGGCGCTGTCCGCCGGGCTCAGCGCAGCCGCGGCCCGGCGGGCGGCGGCGCTGCCCAGCGAGCAGGATGCGCTCGACGCGGCGATGGCCGCCTACCAGAGCGTGGCGCCGGCATGAGCGGCCGGTCCGGGGCGTCGCGGTACCCTGACGTGACTGGAAGAGGCGCCAGCATGCGGGCTACACACCTCACCGTCGGCGCCGGGTGGCCAGGCCAGGCGGGATTCAGCTGAATGTGGCGTAGAGCCCTCGCGCGCCACCCTACGCTGGATGCCAGTACCCAGCCAGGCTCAGCTGACCAGTAATGAAGGCATCCGGTGTCCCGGGACCGGCCGGCGCGGCAGTACCCGCGCCGGTAGTGGCCGCGCAGATTCGGCAAGGGAGGTATGGCCCAGGTGACACAGGTGCCCGTTCACCCGGCCGACCCGCCCGGATCTGTCGGGCCGGCTGATCGATCCGGGATATATCGTCCCGTCGAAGGGCACGGTCCGATCGAGCGGGTCATGAGCAGCGTGATCCGCAAGCTGGCCTGGAGCAGGCTCTCCGAGCCGAAGATCGCGGTCACCGTCTCCGCGGCGGGCCTGCTGCTGGGCATCCTCGTCGGGGCGACGGCGCCGAACGCCGAGACGCTGCCTATCAGGCTGCCGCTGTCGTCCCTCATGCCGTCGCTGAACGGCACCTTCATCACCGCGACGGTGCTCCTCTACACCGCGGACATCCTCGCGTGCCTGGGGCTCGCCGGTATGCTGTGGGCGCACAGCCAGGGATGGCGCCCCAACCCGCGGCACCTGGTGCTGGCCAGCGCGGGCTTCGTCGCGGTCATGGCCAGCCTCACCCCGGTCGGCTCATCGGATACCGCGAGCTACGCGGCCTACGGCCGGATCGCGGCGCTGGGCGGGGATCCGTACACGACCAGCCCGGCGGCCGGCCTGCCGCACACCGCTTACCTGCACATCGTCGGCTCGCTGTGGCATCACCAGGTTTCCGTCTACGGTCCCTTCGCCACCGTGATCCAGCAGTTCGCCGCGTGGGTCGGCGGCACGAACCCGGCCCTCACCATCTGGGTCTTCATGATCCTTAACGCCGCGACGTTCATCGGCGTCGGATTGCTGCTGCTGAAGACCTCCGATGACCCGGTGCGGGCGACGCTGTTCTGGACGGCGAACCCCGTCCTCATCCAGCAGCTGGTGGGCGGCGGTCATCTCGACACGTTCGTGGCGGCGGCGGCGATCTGCTCGATCCAGATTGCCCGCCGGGTGTCGGGTATCCGCGGTGACGTGCTGGTCGGCATGCTGGTCGGCTTCGCCTGCGGGGTGAAGATCTACGCGGTGCTGATCGGGCTGGGACTCGCCTGGCCGATGCTCCGGAGGCACGAATGGGCGCGCACCGCCCGGATCGCGGTGGCGGCCCTGGCGACGCTCGCCCTGGGATACACCATCTACGGTTTCGGGGCGCTGAAACCCGTCCTCGGCGGGCTGAAGCTGGTCACGCTGCCATCGCCGTGGCGGCTCGTCCAGCTGGCGGCGGAGACCGCGGGCGCCAGTCCCACCATCATCGCCATCGTCATCAGCTCGCTCTGGCCGATCGCGCTCATCGTGGTCGCCTGGTGCATCCACCGGCGGATCTCCTCGGATCAGCCGCTGGAAGTCGTGGCGCCCTTCGCGCTGGTATTCTCCTGGATCCTCGTCGCCCCGTGGGTGTTCGCCTGGTACACGGCGGTCGCGTGGGCCGCGCTCACCCAGGTTCCGCGCAACCGGATGACCCGGTGGCTGACCATCGTCACGGTCTTCCTCGCGCTGTTCCTCTCCAGCGGCGGGCAGGCTGCGCTGCGACGATGAAGGGATCGAGCGAGACGTCCCCGGTGACTGCCATGTCCGGGAACAGCCGGGTGCAGCCCGCGGAGGCGGACAGCCAGGCCAGGCTGCGCCTGCCGGGCCGGGCCTGCCGCCGGCACGCGGCGAGGGCCGCCGCCGTCCTGCGGCGGCACTGGCTGGCCGCCGTCCTGCTGGCCGCCGGCCTAGTGCTGCGGGTGCTCGCCCTGCTCGCCTACCGCCCTGCCCTGTTCCTCGACGCGACGAGGTACCTGTACAACTCCGGCGGCAACGACCCCGTCGGTTACGAGGGACCGCTCAAGGCCATCCTGTTCGTGGGCAACTTCGACCTGGTCGCCGCCGTCCAGCACGTGCTCGGCCTGGCGATGGCCGTGGTCATCTACGCACTGCTGCTGCGCCGCGGCGTCTCGCGCTGGCTGGCCGCGCTGGCCATCGCGGCGGTCCTGCTGGACGCCTACGAGCTGCAGAACGAGCAGACGATCCTGCCGGGCACGTTCTTCCAGGCCCTGCTCGTGGCCGGCTTCGCCGTCCTGCTCTGGCGGCCCAGGACGGGCTGGCGGGCCACGGTCATCGCCGGTCTGCTGCTGGGCACCACGGCGATCATCGCCCAGGTGGGCGAGTCCCTGATCGTGCCCGCGGTGATCTACCTGCTCGCGGCCGGCGGCGGCTGGCGTCACGTCGTCGGCAAGGCAGCCGTGCTGTGCGCAGCGTTCGCCCTGCCCATCCTCGCCTACTGCACCGGCTCCTACCTGATGACGGGGAGCTTCTTCCTGTCCCACACGGGTGCCACGTCCACCTACGGGCGGATGGCGGCGGCCGCCGACTGCGCCACCCTCAAGCTGCCCGCCAGCGAGCGGGCGCTGTGCCCGACGAAGGCCCAGCAGGCCCACGGGCCCGACTGGCTCCAGTACAACCAGGCCTCCCCGGTGGCGCCCTACTACGCGCACCTGCCCCGGGCCGAGGTCAACACGCTGGTCGCCGACTTCAGCCACCGGGTGCTCACCCAGCAGCCGCTGCGGGTGCTCGGCCACTACGGCAAGGACGTGCTCAAGCTGTATTCGGTCGTCCGCACGACCAGCCCGGGCGACACGCCCATCTACCGCTGGCAGTTCCAGACGGCCTACCCGTACCACCCGCCGAACGCCACGCCGCCGATCGTCCGGAAGGTGACCGCCCAGTTCGGCGGCGGCGGCCCGACCGTCTGGAAGCCGGTCGCCGCGTTCCTGCGCTCCTACCAGCTCGACGGCGGCTACACCCCCGGCCCGCTGCTGCTGGTGTTCACGCTGACCGGCGCGATCGGCTCGGTCGCTGCCCTGGTGCGCCGCAAGCGGGCGGACCCCGGCACCCGCCAGCTCGCCCTCGCCTGCCTGCTGTTCTTCACCGCGGGGGCGGCGGTGACCCTGGTGTCCGACGTCTTCGAGTTCTCCTGGCGCTACCAGCTGCCCGCGATCGTCACCCTGGTGCCGGCCGGCGTGCTCGGCATCGGCGTCATCCTCCGCCTGATCGGGCGCCCCGCCACCCGCGGCGGCTAGCCGCCGCGCGGGCGGCATATGGTTCCATAAGCGGAGCTACTAGCGGGTAAGGGCGGACATGGGCGACCAGAACCTGGCCAGGCAAGCAGAACGGCATCTGGACCTGCTCGGCGACGGGAACGCGCTGTTCTTCGAGGGCCGGTGGTTCACCCGGGCCGGCCTGGCCGACCGGGCGTCGCGTTTCGCCGCCGGGCTGGCCGGGCTCGGCGCCCGTCCCGGCGACCGGCTCGTCGTGCTGATGGCCAACTGCCCCGAGGTCCTCGTCACCTACAACGCGGCGTGGCGGGCCGGGGCGGTCGTGACCCCGCTGATTTTCCTGGTCAGCGACGACGAGCTGCGCCACGCGGTGGCCGACTCCGGGGCGGTGGGCGTGGTGACCACCGCCGAGTTCCTGCCGAAGGTCCAGGGCGCGCTGGCGGGGCCGGCGGCGCGCGGTTCATCGTCGTCGCCGGCGGCGCCACGGACGCGGCCGCCGAGCCCGTTCCGGTGTTCGGCTTCGACGAGGTGGCGGCCAGCGGGCCGGGCGCCATCGTGGACCGCGCCGACGAGGACCTCGCGGCGCTGCTGTACACCGGCGGGACCACCGGCAGGTCCAAGGGCGTCCCGCTGACGCACGCCAACCTGTTCTGGTGCGGATCGTCCACCAGCGAGGTGTCCGCCTCTTCCGGGCTGACCAGCACGCTACTGCCGCTGCCGCTCGCCCACGCCTACGGCCTGCTGGTCACCTGCGTCGGCATGCACCAGACCGTGCCGGGCACGTCGATCCTCATGCGCTGGTTCGACCCGGCCGGGTGGGTCGAGCTGGCGCAGCGGCACCGCGTGCAGACCAGCGCGCTGGTGCCGTCGATGATCCAGATGCTGCTGGCGCAGCCGCTGGAGGAAGCCGACCTGTCGGCGCTCGTCGCGGTGTCGTCCGGCGCGTCGCCGCTGGCCGAGGAGACCCGGCTGCAGTTCGAGGCCCGGGTCCCGAGCGCGATGATCTACGAGGGATACGGGTGCACCGAGTCGGCGTCGATCGTGTCGGCCAATCCGCTGGGCGCGCGCAAGGTCAGCAGCGTCGGCCTGCCCATCCCCGGCTGCGAGGTGACCATCCAGGACGACTCCGGGCAGATGCTGCCGCCCGGCGAGGACGGCGAGATCTGCGTCCGGTCGCCCGGCGTCCTGTCGCAGTACTGGCACGCGCCGGAGGCAACGGCCACGGCGCTGTCCGGCGGCTGGCTGCACACCGGCGACATCGGCCACCTGGACGCCGACGGCTACCTGTACGTGGTGGACAGGAAGAAGGACCTGATCATCCGTGGCGGCTTCAACGTCTACCCGCGCGACGTCGAAGACGTCATGCTGACCCACCCGGCCGTGGCCCAGGCCGGGGTGGTCGGGCGCCCGGACCCGCGGCTGGGCGAGGAGGTCGTCGCGTTCGCCGCCTTGCGCCCCGGCGCGGATGCCAGCCCCGGGGAACTCATCGAGCACGCCAGGGCGCACCTCGCGGCCACCAAGTACCCCCGTGAGGTCAGGATCGTGCCGGCCATCCCGCTCACCAGCGTCGGCAAGCTCGACCGCAAGCAGCTCCGCGCCTGGCTCCGCGACGCGACCTAGCGGTTCAGCCGGTTTCCTGCCAGCGGCGCCGGAGATCCGCGATCCCGTCCGGGGTCACCGAGCCGAACAGCCGCAGCCGGGCCACGCCGCCGTCCGGGAAGATGTCCAGCCGCACGTGCGTGGCCTCGGCCCCGGCCACGAGGAACCGGTGCGCCGTGTCCGGCTGGAGCCTGGTCCGCGGCAGCAGCTCCGACCACGCGCCGGCATCGGACAGCGGCGCGCGGCGCGCGTCGATGCCGGACAGCGCGGCGGCGGCCGGCGCGTTCCCCTTGTAGTGCAGCGTGTCGATCTCGGCCAGCCGCACCACCCCGGCGGCGGCCAGCCGGACGATGAGCCAGTCGTTGCCTCCGTCCCGGCGGCGCCTGGTCTCCCACCCCTCGCCCATCACCGCGGGCAGGCCGGGGGAGATCGCGTTGCGCGGCGCCGAGAAGAACCGGTCGCTGCACCCGGCGACGTCCGCGCCGAGCTCGGCCGCGGCGAGGTTGACGGTCAGCCCGGTGACCAGCGCCGGGTCGGGCACCACCTCGCCGTGCACCCGGAGCCTGGCCACCCCGCCATCGGGGAAGATGTTCAGCCGCACGTGGGTGCGGCGCCGCCCCGGGCCGGCGACCGGGAACACGTGCTCGGTGCCGCCCGCCAGCGGGCTGCGCGGCACGATCTCCGCCCAGGCGGCGGCCGCCAGCTCGGCGATACCCGGGTACCCGGGCACCGTGGCGGCCTGCACCGAGCAGGACTGCGGGTGGTTACCGGTGAAGAACGCGGTGTCCACCACGACCTCGCGCACCACGCACGGCGCGCCGAGCCGGATCACCGCCCAGTCATGCGCGTCAGGCCCGGGCAGCGAGCCGTCGGGCAGGTGCCTGCGCCGGGTCTCCCAGCCGTCATACAGCTGCCCCTTCGGCCCGAACGTCCGCGGCCGGTGCGCCGGCGCTTCCGGCTTGATCAGGTTGTCGGCTTCGGCGAAAAACTCGTCGCTGGCGGCCGGCACGGATCCGCGCAGCGCGCGAGACGCGAGATCCGGCAACCCGCCCGGACCGGAGACGGCCCGCCGACCAGGTACAGCCTCAGCCAACGCCGGTTCCTCCCCGGCGCAGCAGCCGCCCGGCCGGCCGGGAATCCGGGGTGATCACCTGGCCGCGCAGCCAGACCTGCCGCACGGCCCCGGCCAGGACGCGGCCTTCGTACGGCGTGACGGGGCTGCGGTGCTGCAGTTCGGCGCCGCGGACCGTGAACGTCGCCTCCGGATCGAACGCGACGAGATCGGCGTCGTAGCCGGCCGCGATCATCCCCTTGCCTGGCAGGCCGGCCAGCGCGGCAGGTCCGGCGGCCATCCACCGGGCCACGTCCGCTAGCGTCCGGCCGCGCCGCCGCGCGGCGGTCCACACCGCGGCGAGCCCCAGCTGCAGCGACCCGATGCCGCCCCAGGCGGCGCCGAAGTCCCCGGACTCCTTCGCCTTCAGCCCCGGCGGGCAGGGCGAATGGTCGGAGACGACGCAGTCGATGGCGCCCGCCTCGAGCCCGCGCCACAGCGCCTCCCGGTTGACGGCGTCCCTGATCGGCGGGCAGCACTTGAACTCGGTGCCGCCCGGCGGTACCTCCTCGGCGGCGAAGAACAGGTAGTGCGGGCAGGTTTCCGCGGTCAGCGCGATCCCCGCCCCCTTCGCGCCGCTGATCATGGCGACGCATTCGGCGGCGGACAAGTGCACGATGTGCGCCCGCGCCCCGGTCCGTGCGGCCGCCGAGATGACCGTCTCGATCGCGCGGCGCTCGGCCCGCGGCGGCCGGGACTTCAGGAACGACCAGTAATCGGTGCCCGATGCCTCCCCGATCTCGGCCGGATCCTCGGCGTGCACGGCCAGCACCGTGCCGGCCGCGGCGACCTCGGTCATCGCGGCCCGCAGGCCCGCCGGGTCGAGCGGCGGGAATTCCGGCACCCCGGAGTCGGCCAGGAAGCACTTGAACCCGGTCACCCCGGCCTCGTGCAGCGCCCGCAGCTCCGGCTGGCTGCCCGGGACGGCGCCGCCCCAGAACCCCACGTCCACCGCGCACTGCCCGTCCGCCGCCGCCCGCTTGGCGGCCAGCGCGCCGGCGGTGAGGGTGGGCGGCAGCGAGTTCAGCGGCATGTCGCAGATCGTGGTGACACCGCCCGCCGCGGCGGCCCTCGTCGCGGACGCGAAGCCCTCCCACTCGGTGCGGCCCGGCTCGTTCACGTGCACGTGCGTGTCCACCAGGCCGGGCAGCAGGGCAAGGTCACCGAGGTCATGATCAGCCGCCGCGTCCAGCCGCGCACCGTAGCCGGCCAGGGCCGCGACCTTTTCCTCCCGAACGGCTACCGCAGCGGGCCGCACGCCGCCCGCCAGCGCGACCTGGCGTGACCTGATCACGAGGTCATAGCTCATGGCCGGCCCGCCGTCTGCGGAGCGGCTGCCTCGTCCTGCGGCAGCCAGTCGGCGGCGAGCCTGCGGCTGACCTCCTCGAGCAGCGGGCCGGCGTTGGCCAGGCAGCGCTCGAGGTCGGGCTCGATGTCGGCCAGGGCGTAGGCGGCCTCGATGCCCGCGCCGCGCAGTTGCTCGCTGCTGAGCGTGTTGCTCCCGGCGACGGCGATGACCGGCAGGCGGGCAATGGGGCCCGAGCCCCCGGCGTCCGTGTGCCCGGCGGTGTCCGTGTGCCCGGTGTCCGTGCCCGCGCCGGCAGCCGCGCGTGCTGCCGCTGCCGCGCGGGCGACCCCGGCGGGGGCCTTGCCGCGGAGCGTCTGGGCATCCAGGGACCCCTCGCCGGTGATGACGAGCCTGGCCCCGGCCAGTCGCTCGGCGAACGAGAGCATGTCCAGCATCAGCTCGATCCCGGGCCGGATCCTGGCGGCAAGGAACGCGAGCGCCGCGAAACCCAGGCCCCCGGCCGCGCCTGCCCCCGGCTCGTCCCTGAGCGCACCGGACCGCTGCGGGGGGTCCTGCCCGGGATCGTTTCGGGTGCCGGCTGTATGACCCGCCAGAGCGCGTTCGGCACAATCCGCCCAGCGGGTGAGGGCGGTCTCCAGGATTGCGACGTCGGCGGCGGACGCGCCCTTCTGCGGGCCATACACGGCCGCGGCGCCGTGGCTGCCGAGCAGCGGGTTGTCCACGTCGGAGGCCACCAGCACCTCGACGCCGGCCAGCGGGGCCAGGCCGGCCAGGTCCAGTTCGCCCAGCGCGGACAGGGCGGCACCGCCGGGCGGCAGCTCGCGGCCGTCCTGGCCGGTCAGCCTGCCACCGAGCGCCTGCACCATGCCCGCGCCGCCGTCGGTGCTGGCCACGCCGCCGAGGCCGAGCACGATCCGGCGGGCGCCGCGTGCCGCAGCGGCCGCGATGAGCTCGCCGACGCCGAAACTCGTTGCATGCAGCGGTGCCGGCACCCCGCCGGGCAGCCGGGCCAGCCCGGATGCCTGCGCCGCCTCGATGATCGCGGTCCCGTCCCGCCAGGCGTACTCGGCCTCGACCGGCTGCCCGGCCGGCCCGCGCACCGTCAGCGCCACCGGCCGGAAGCCGGCGGCGACGGCGGCGGCCACGGTCCCGTCCCCGCCGTCGGCCACAGGAACCTGCTCGATCACCAGGCCAGGACGCGCCCGGAGCAGTCCCGTCGCTACGTGCGCGGCCGCCTGGGCAGCGGTGAGCGTGCCCTTGAACTTGTCGGGGGCGACCACCACGTGCCCGGCCCGCGCCTGCGCCATCTGCCGCGTGGCCGGTGCCTCCGTCCGCATCTTGCCTGGCCAGTGCCCGGGGCTGCGCCCGGGCTGACCATCCTCTCATGCCGGCCGCCGCCGGAACCTGACCTCAGGTGCCGGGTAGCCGTTGAACGTGCTGCCGCCCGAGTAGCAGGTGGTGTAGGCGCCGGTGCTGCCGATCAGCACCCGGTCACCGGCGCACGGCTCGGGCAGCCACACCTGGTCGAGTATCGTGTCCTGGCTGTCGCAACTTGGCCCGGTCAGCATGCACGGGACCAGCATCCGGTTGCCGGCGGCGGGCACGGCAACGGGGAACCGCAGTTCCCGGCCGGACTCCAGCGCCTCGATCAGGCCGTGGAAGGCGCCGACGTCCAGGTTGACCCGCAGCGAGCCGTGGCGCCAGGCAACTCCGATGACCGATGCGACCATGGTCCCGGCCGGGGCGGCGATGGCCCGCCCGGGCTCGCACGCCAGCCGTACCGGGTAGGGCAGCCCGGCGACCGCGTCGTAGATCGCGGCGGCGTATTCGGTCAGCGGCGGCGGGTCGGTGTCGTAGCGGGCCGGGAACCCGCCGCCAACGTCGAGCATCGTCAGGCTGATGCCGTCCGCGGCGAGCGTGGTCATGATCTGCGCGCACTCGCGGATCGGGCCGTCCCAGGCCCTGGGATTCATCATCTGCGACCCGACGTGGAACGCCAGCCCGTACGGCTCCAGGCCCAGCCCCCTCGCCCGCCGCGCCAGTGCCGCCACCTCCCCGGGTGGCGCCCCGAACTTGCCCTGGTCGCCGACCGTGCCGCCGGCGCCGCCGTCCATGCGCAGCAGCACCGCGGCTCCGGGAGCATAACGGGCGATCTTGTCAAGCTCGGCGCCGGTGTCCGCAGCGAACCGCCACACCCCGGCCCGCCAGGCGCGGGCAATGTCGCCAGGGGGCTTGACCGGATGGGTGAACAGCACCGCCGACGCGTTCGCGCCGGCGCGCATCGCCGCCCTGACCTCCGGCCAGGACGCGGCCTCGAACCCGCACCCGGCGCCGTGCAGGCAGGCCAGCAACCGGGAATCCGGGTTGGCCTTGACCGCGTAGTGCACCGCGATCCCCGGCAGCGCGGCGGTCAGCGCCCCGGTAGCTGTCCCTGGCGCGGTCAAGGTCAAGCAGCAGGTAGGGGGCCGTGGGCTGCCTGGCGGCGACCGACCGGGCGACCCCGCAGCGGGCCAGGGCTTCCATGCCGTACCAGGCCAGGTCGGCAGCGACCTTCCCGACCGCGAACCCCAGCCATATGCCGCCCGGCAGCGGCCGCAGCAGCCACGCGGCGCCGGCCAGGCAACCCGGGCGGATCAGGAAGTCGTCCAGGGCTTCGGCGGCCAGGCACGACGCCAGCTGTTCCTTCACCGCGTGCCAGGCCCCGGCGGACAGCCTGCGCCACCCGGCCAGGTGGGTGGTTGCCCGGCGGGCCGCGACCGCCGTCTTGACCCCGATGCAGCCGTAGAACCCGGCGGCCTCGAAGATGGTCGCCAGCCCGGCGGCGGTGAGCAGCGACCCGGCCGGCAGGTACCCGGCGGCGAAGCCGGCGACGGCCCCGATGGTCCCGCTCACCTCGGCGAGCCCGAACCGGGCCCGCCACGCCCGCCACGCCCCGCGCCAGCCGCCAGACCGGGCGCGAGCCCCGGCGCGGTCAGCGTCGGGCCGCCCGGCCGCTGCACTGCGCGGCGCCGCACTGCGCGGCGCTGCACTGCGCGGCGCTGCACCGCGCGGCCCGGCGTTCTCTGCGGTTAATGTCAGAGCCGTGGCATCCTTGGTCTCGCTCCTGTGCATGTTCATGCTGGCCTCCACAACAGCGGAGCCTGCCAGCGTGATCTTGATACAAGATTGAGGCGCGATTGCGCGTGCTGCGGGGACCAGGCCTTTCCGGGAAGGGACGACTATGCCGGATCAGGGATTCCTGCCGTCACGGCAGGGGTTCGCGTTCACTAACAGCTGGCCGTCGCAGCCGGCCGTGGTGGTGAACACGCCGTTCGGCAGCATCAACATCGGTAACGCCGCGGCCGGCCTGTGCGGCGGCATGGTCTACGCGGCGCTCGATTACTGGCACGCCGGGCGGCTGCCGCCGCCCCGCCAGCCGACGCAGGCCGACCCGCTGTACGGCTACATAGTGCGGCGGCTGATCGATTCCTGGCATGTCCCGGCCGGCGTGGCGCAGTACTACCAGTGGATGAACCTGCTGGATGCTGACTCCGGGTTCGATGTCCTCGGCCAGCGGGTGATCTCCGTGCGGGGGGTCGTCTCGCGCACTCTCGGGGACCAGTGGCCGCAGATCGCGACTGACCTGGCTCGGGGCATCCCCGTGCCGCTCGGCCTGGTGACCGTGGCCTCTGCGAACCCCGCCGACCTGCGCCGCAATCATCAGGTGGTGGCCTACGACTACCAGGCGGCGGCAGGCGAGTTCACCGCGGCGGTCTACGACCCCAACAGCGGGCAGCGCGACGACGTGTTCATCCGGTTCAACCCGGGTAGCCCGGCGAAACCCCGCGCATTCGAGCACAACATCTCGATCGGCGAGCCGGTCCGGGGTTTCTTCCGCACCGCGTACACGCCGGCCACGCCGCCCGTCTCGTGACGGCTGCCCCGTGCAGGCCGGTGGTGCTCACAGGGCGGAAACGGCGGCGACGGCCGTCTCGATCGTCGCGGCCGGCCCGTCTGGCGTCGTGGGCGCGAGCACGACGAGCCGGTGGACGCCGGCCCGGGCGAACTCCGCGGCCAGTCCGGGGGTGAGCCGGCCGCGGGGCGTCACGCTGATCTCGAGCTCGCCGAGGGCGGCCGGGCGCTCCACCTGGCCCGCCGCCGCGGCCAGCCCGGCGAGCGAGGAAGCGGCCTCCTCCGGGGTCAGCCAGTACCCGTACCAGCCGTGGGCGCTCGCGACCGCACGGCGGTACGCCGGCGGGCTGCGGCCCCCGGCGATGACGGGGACCGGCTGCTGCACCGGGCGCGGGTACGCGTTGACGCCGGCGAAGTCGGCGAACCGCCCGTGGTACTCCGGATGCTCGTCCTGCCACAGCGCCCGCATCGCGTCCAGGTACTCATCGGTGATCGCCCCGCGCTCGGCGAAGTTCGCGCCGATGGCGCGGAACTCCGGCTCGAGGTAGCCGGCTCCGACGCCGAGCATGACCCGGCCGTCCGACAGCACGTCCAGGGTCGCCACCTGCTTGGCGAGGACCACCGGATTGCGCTGCGGCAGGATGATGATCCCGGTCGCCAGCCGGATCGTGGCCGTGTGAGCCGCGGCCCAGGTCAGCGCCAGCAGCGAGTCCAGCGCCGGATCCCGGGGCGCCATCGGCGACGGCGGCACCTGCGGATCCGGCAGCACGACGTGCTCGCCCGCCCACACCGAGTCGAAGCCCGCTGCCTCGGCGGCCCGGGCCGCCGCCACCAGGCCGTCCGGCCGGCTCATCGATCCCAGGTTGACGTGCACCAGGCCAAGCAGCATTCTTGTCTATCGCTCCTGCTCGGTCGGACGGATCAGCATCTCGTTGACCGCGACGTGCCGCGGCCGGGTGACGATGTAGGCGATCGCGTCGGCGATGTCGTCGGCCTCCATCGTCTGCCCGAACTGGCTCCGGATGGCATCGAGCACCTCGGGCCGGTTGTGGCTGGCCAGCTCGGTCGCGGTGGCGCCCGGCTCGACGAGGGAGACGCGGACGTAGCGGCCGGCGAGTTCCTGCCGCAGGGACTCGCTGAACGCGCCGACGCCGTGCTTGGTCAGGCTGTAGACGCCGTTGCCGCTGCGGGCCACCCGGCCGGCCACCGAGCTGATGTTCACCATGTCGGCGACCTGGCGCGGGCCGGTGGCGGCGGCGTCGAGCAGGTGCGGCAGCGACGCGTGCGCGCAGTACAGCAGGCCGAGGACGTTGATCTGGACCATCTGCTGCCATTCCTGCAGCGGCGCGCCGACCGCCGGGCCGAGCAGCATCACGCCGGCGTTGTTGACGAGCGTGTCGAGGCGCCCCAGCTCGGCGACCGTGCGCTCTACGGCGTCTGTCGCCTGCTGCTGGTCGGTGATGTCGGCCTCGAGCACCAGCGCGGTCCCGCCCTGGTCCCGGATGCCGGCTGCGAGCGCGTCCAGCCGGTCCCTGCGCCGTGCCGCCAGCGCCACCGCCGCTCCCTGGGCGGCGAGGGCGGCGGCCGTGGCCGCGCCGATGCCGCTCGAAGCCCCGGTCACCAGCGCCACAGTGCTCTCCAGCGGTCGCGTCACCGCGCACTCACCCCTCTAGGCCGTCGGGTCCCTCGCTTCATCCTAGGCAGGCCGGCCCGGGCACGGCCGGGGGCTGCCGCATCACCATCATCGTCGCCAAGTTCTCATAACAGGCGGCACCCGGGCACGGTACCCTAAACGCGCCCTGAATTGAGCGGAGCCGGTCCGCGCGGCCCCGGACGGGCACTTACTCGGGTATCCGCAGGATCCAACGAGCGCCCCCGCGACAAGGAGAAGGACATACCCATGGCAGCCACGCTTCAGGAGATCCTGCTCACCCCGGGCACCCTGCCCAAGGTGATCGCCGATTGCCACGCGCTGATCGAGCAGGAGATCGCCAGCAAGTCGGGAGTCCAGGGGACCGCGGTCAAGCTCGCCTACAAGACGGTGAACGCCGTCGCGCCGAGCTACGTCCACCACATGGTGAAGACCCTGCTTCCGCCGCTCGTTGACCAGCTCCAGCCGTTCTGGGCGGACTTCAGCACCTCGGGCAGCGCCGAGTTCGGCGACTACCTGGCCAAGCGCGGCGAGGAGGTGGCTCAGGCGCTGCTCTCGGTGACCGACGCGCTCGCGGCGGCCTCCAAGCGGGCCACGGTCCTCAAGGCCTACCGCAGCGTCCGCGGCAGCGCTGCCAGGCACGTCGAAGCCGCGCTCCCGCGCGTCGGTGACCTGGTGCTCACGTACGCATCCTGATCCTCGGGCGCCCGCAGGCCCGTCGCGGGGCCGAGCCGGCCTGGCCGGGTTCCGCGGCGGGTGTCATAGTTGAGTGCGGCAGCTGCCCGGGTCTGGTCCGGGCCGGCCTCAGCGGTGACGGGGCCGGACCGGCGCGGCAGCAGGAGTCCTGGACGCACCGGAGAACAGATGAGCCTGCCCGCGCGCCAGCAACAGGTGCTTGACCAGATCGAGCGAGCGCTGCAGGCGGCAGATCCCAGGCTGAGATCGATGTTCGCGGCCTTCAGCGGGCTCGCCGCGTCGCGAGATGCCATGCCCCCTGTAGAGGCCATTTCCGCCAGGCGGGTGCCGCGGACGGTGGTGGTCTTCCTCGTGGTGGCCAGCTTGCTGGGCGTGCTTGCGATCGGCTTCGTCGCCACGGCCAGGGCCTGCCCGGGCCTGTCATCGGACCAGGTCGTCGCCAGCGCCTCGGTGCGGTACGCGGCCTGCAGCAAGAGCACGGCAGCGTGGAGCAAGGGCGGCCGCTGAGCCGCCATCGACGCCGGCGGCCTGGGTGACGCCCGGTCAATCGCACCGGGCGCGAGCACCGCCCCCGCCCTTTGCCCCCCCGGTACCGGCGCTGACCTGGCAGGATTAGTCCATGCGCTGGATCGACAGGCTGGGCACAGCTCAGAGGGTCATCGGAGTCATCGCCCTCGGGCTCGCGCTCGGCATCCTGGCCAGCTACCTGACCAGCCTGGGAAGAATGTCCGGGTGGTATGCGTACGCGCCGCTGAGCGGCCAGTCGTTCCAGCCCCCGGGCCTCGGCGAGCCCGCCTGGCTTCGCCTGATCATCTGGCTGGTGGCGGTCGCCCTGTGGGCGCTCGCCTCGATCAGAGTGCTGCGGCCTACCCGGGGGCACGCCGCGCCAGAGTGACCATCGCCTGCATTCACCCGGAAAGGCGCCGCCGGCCGGCCCGGTACTGTTTGGCCATGGCTGTCCTTGCGACGGCGTGGGTGGTAGCTGGCCCGCCCGGCGCCGGTAAGTCCACGGTCGCGCGCCTCCTGCTGGCCTCCGTGCGGCCGGCACCCGCGCTCCTCGACAAGGACACGATCTACGGCTCGTTCGTGGCCGCGACCCTCGCCGCCGCCGGGCGCCCTCCGGGGGAACGCGAAGGCCCGTGGTACGACGAGCACATCAAGATCCACGAGTACAGCGGGATGACCGCCACCGCCCGCGAGATCCGTTCCCATGGCTGCCCCGTGCTGTTGTCCGGACCTTTTACCCGGCAGATCCACGACGCCTGCCAGTGGCGGTCCTGGGTCGCCGGCCTCGGCGGCGGAACGGTGCATCTGGTCTGGGTCCGCTCCGATCCGGCCACCTTGCGTCATCGCCTGGCCGCGCGCGCATCTGAGCGGGACTCCGCGAAGCTCGCCGACTTCGAGGCGTTTGCCGCCAGCATGCGGCTCGGCACCGAGCCCGCCGCCCCGCACGTCACCATCGACAACCGCATTGGCTCGGCCGCAACGCTGGAGGCTCAGGTCGCCGTCCTGGTGCAACGCGTGGGGACACAGTGACGTTCACCTTCCTCTTTACTGACATCGAGGGTTCGACAGCGCTGCTGGGGCGCCTCGGCGATGAGGTCTATTCTGGCGTGCTCGCAGATCATAATGCTCAGATCCGTTCAGTTATCGCCTCTCACGGAGGGAAGGAGATCGACACGCAGGGCGATGCCTTCTTCGCCGTGTTCTCGTCTCCGAGCGCCTGCGTGGCCGCCGTGATCAACATGCAGCGTTCTCTTGCTGGCCATGACTGGCCTGGGGGTGAGCAGGTTCGGGTGCGGATGGGCGTTCATGTGGGGGAGGCACTGGAGACGGCCACGGGCCTTATTGGTTTCGATGTCCACCGTGGTTCGCGGGTGGCGGCGGTCGCACACGGTGGCCAGGTCCTGCTGTCGGCTGCGGCCGGCGCGATCGTGCGCGATTCTCTGCCCGGTGGGGCCTGCCTCAGGGACCTGGGCCTGCACCGACTGAAGGACCTCGGGGGCCCTGAGCGGATTCTTCAGCTCGAAGCGGACGGCCTGGAGCGCGACTTCCCGCCACTGCGCTCGCTGCAGAACCCTGAGCTGCCAAACAATCTGCCGTCGTACCTGAGCAGTTTCGTCGGCCGGGAGACCGAGCTTCAGCAGGTACATTCTCTCGTCGAGTCCTGGCGGCTCGTCACTTTGACTGGGTTCGGCGGGTCGGGCAAGACCCGCCTGGCTTTGCAGGTAGCCGCCGAGCTACTCGATGGAAGCGGCCGGGGGGTCTGGTTCGTGGACCTGTCGACGGTCGCCCAGCCCGAGCAGGTGCCCGGAGCTGTCGGTGCGGCTCTCGGGTTGCGCGAGGAGGCGGGCCAGGCACCGCTCGACACCGTGCTCAAAGTGCTCCAAGAGCAACGGGCGCTGATCATCCTGGACAATTGCGAGCACCTCATCGACGCCTGCGCCAACATCGCTGAGCTCATCGGGCAGACCTGCCCGCACGTCCACCTCCTCGCCACCTCGCGCGAACCACTTGGGATCGACGGCGAGCGGGTCTACCGGCTGCCGCCGCTCTCGCTGCCAGAAGAAGGAGCCGACAGCGTCGCAGACCTCGAAGGGTCCGAAGCCGTCCAGCTGTTCGCCGAGCGCTCCAGCGCTCACGGCGACCGCTTCGTTCTCGATGAGTCGGTCGCTGCCTTGGTTGGCTCGCTCTGCCGGAAACTAGACGGCGTCCCCCTAGCCATCGAGCTGGCGGCCGCCCGCCTGGGAGCCATGTCGCTCGCTGACCTGAACAGCCGCCTGGACCAGCGTTTCAGACTCCTAACCGGCGGCAGCCGCAACGCCCTGGCTCGCCAGCGCACCCTGCAGGCCATGGTTGACTGGTCCTTCGACCTTCTGAACCCTCACGAGCAGGAGGTCTTGTGCCGCCTGTGCGTCTTCGTCGGCGGCTTCGACCTGCAAGCGGCCGAGGCCATCTGCGCGCCGGTAGCATCCGACGTGCACGACATCGCCGATGTCCTCGAATCGCTTGTCAGCAAGAGCCTCGTCGTCACCGAGCGTTCCTCGGGCTCGCTGCGCTACAAGCTGCTCGAGACTATCCGCCAGTACGCCGCCGATCGGCTCGCCAGCGCGGGCGATGCTGAGGCCGCTGCGGCCAGGAGGGCACACGCGGAGTACTACCTGAAACTGTCCGAGGAAGCGGCTTCAGAGCTCGTCGCCCGCAACCAAGGCCGTTGGCTGAGGCGGCTTGACCGTGACCATGAGAACCTGCAGGCGGCGCTCGCCCATTTCTCAGCTGTCCCGGACGACGCCGAGAAGGTTCTCCGGTTCGGGGTGGCGCTGTACCGCTACTTCTGGAGCCGTGGCCACCTCGCCCCGATCGTCCACCTGCGTGCGGCACTCGCCCGCCCCGAGCTAGCGCCCGATTCGCTGCGGGTGCGTGCTCTGCTCGCCACGGGATACCTAGTGGGGTCGCTGCTCGGGATGCATATGCAAGATGAGATGAGAATCCGCCTCAGAGCTCGGCGAGCAAGCCCTTGAGATTGCCAGGTGCCTGCAGGACCCACGGCTTATCGCCGAGGCGCTAACCCTCCGCTACACCACCGCTGGGTTTCTGGGCGAACCGGGAGCAGCAGAGCTCGGCCAGGGAGCGCTCGAGGCTGCTCGCAGCACCGGTGACCCCAGACTGATCGGAGACGCTCTGTTTCTGCTGGCGTACTTGATGCCGGCATCCAACGCCCGCCGGGAGGTCTTGCTCGAGGCGCTCGACCATCACCGGCAAGCCGGGGATCTGCACTATGTTTGCAGCGAGCTTGCCGAGCTCGCATCCGGTGCGCTCGCAAACGGGCAGCTGGCAGTTGCGCGCGGCTATAGCGAGGAGGCAATCGCTGCCGCGGAAGAGGCCGAATCCACCTGGCTCTTGCCCCAGTACTGGCGCCTCCTCGGCTATGTCGTGTACCTGGAGGGGAAGCCACAGAACGCCGCTGTGCTGTACCGCAAGGCGCTGACCGCCTGCCGTCACCACGACCCACGGCTCGTCGGGGCGCTCATCTTTCATCTTGCTCTCTGTGCCGCCAGCATGGGGGACTACCGGCGAGCAGCTCAGCTGACGGGCGCACACGACGTCCTCGATGCCGCCCTCGTGGCTGCCGCGCCCGCGAAAGCATACGAGCAGGACCCATCCGACCAAAAGCTTCGCGACGACAACAGGGCGCGGCTGCGGAAGGCCCTGGGCGCGGAAGAGTCCGAACGTGCCTACACGCTGGGCAAGAGCCTCCGCCTCGAGCAGGCGTGTGACCTGGCGCTCGGCAAGACGAACCCCAAGTAGCGGGCGCGTCAGCCATCTGACACTTGCGCTGTCAGCCAGCTGACTCGTCATTAGTCACGGACCACGACGGTGACCAGGCTGATGTGAGTCACCGGGCCATGATCCTTGACAGCGCCGGCGTCTCGCTAGTGAAATCACATGCCAGGCGCGATCGCTTCCCTTCCACCCCCGCAAGTCACGGAGATCACATGGGCATCCAGGCACGATCCCTGCGCGGCCGGGCGGCCGTGACCGCGTGCACCCTGGCTGCGGCGCTCGTGGCGGCCGGCGGAGCGGCGCCGGGCACGGCCGCGGCGGCCACGGCAGGCCCGCGGCCGGGCGGCGGGGTCGTGCACGCGGTCAGCCCGGCCGCGCAGAGCGCCACCCGGGCGTTCTGGACACCGGCGCGGCTGACGGCCGCGACGCCCCTGCCCGCCGCTCCGGCGCCGGCTCACCTGCGGGGCACCCCGGCCCGGCCGCCCGCGGCGATACCGAGTCCCACCCGGTTCCCCGGGGTGCCCACCGTCGGGGCGCTGTTCTTTACCACGGGGACGAAAGCGCACTTCTGCACGGCCAGCGTGGTGAACAGCCTGACCGCGAACCTGGTCCTTACCGCAGCCCACTGCGTCTACGGCAGCACGTACGCGAGCAACATAGAATTCGTCCCCGAGTATCACCACGGAAAGCTGCCCTTCGGCGCCTGGCCCGTTCAGACCATCACGGTCGCCTCGGGATGGAAGCAGTCGCAGGACCAGAATCTCGACTTCGCCTTCCTCGCCGTTGCCCCGCCCGCCGGCACCCACGAGCCGATCCAGCTGGTGACCGGCGGGCTCTGGCTAGGCATCGACCGCGGCTACGCCCACCCGATCGAAGTGATCGGCTACAACGACACCGCCGACGGGCCCATCAAGTGCGCGACCGAAAGCTTCGAGTTCGCGCCGGACCAGATGAAGTTCTTCTGCCGCAACTTCCAGAACGGGACCAGCGGTGGTCCCTGGATTCTCGGCTTCGACCCCGCCGACGGTACCGGCACGGTGTTCGGCGTCATCGGCGGCTACCAGCAGGGCGGTAACTTCCCGTGGGCCTCCTATAGCGCGTACTTCGGATTGCGGGCGCTCGAGCTTTTCCTGCAGGCCCAGAAGCAGGCCTGATTTCCCTGCCGGGAGGCCGGCCGTCATCGAGCCGGCTCTGCTCCGCCAGCCGTTCGGCTATCTCGGGTTTGTCGGGTTCGGCGAGGTGCGTAAGCTCGAGCCGTGCCCTGGCAGGATGAGCAGCCGCCGGTTGCCCCGGCCCTCGCGTCAGCGTTCGCGCCCGGCGGTACGCTGCGGGCCGCGATCAACCTCGGCAATCCGGTGCTCGCGAGCAAGGACCCGGTAAGCGGCGAACCGGCCGGCGTTTCGGCCGATCTGGCGTACGAGTTCGCGCGGCGGCTGGGGGTGGCGATCGAACTCGTGACGTTCGAGAAGGCCGCGGCGTCGGTCGATGCGGTACGCAACGACGAGGCCGACATCGGCTTCTTCGCCATCGACCCCGCCCGCGGCGAGGGGCTGCTGTTCACGGCGCCCTATGTGCTCATCGAAGGCAGCTACCTGGTACCCGAATCGTCGGCGCTGACCGGCAACGCCCAGGTCAACAGCGAGGGCCATCGCATCTCGGTGGGCGCGGCCAGCGCCTACGACCTGTTCCTCACCCGCGAGATCATGCACGCCACGATCGTCAGGTTCCCCGGGGCAGAGCCTGCGCTCGCTGCCGTGCGCGGGGGCGACGTCGAGGTGGCGGCGGGCATCCGGCAGGTGCTCGAAGCCGAGGCACGGCGCGCGCCGGGCGTGCGGGTGCTGCCGGGGCGCTTCATGGTGATCCAGCAGGCCATGGGCATGTCAGCCAGCCGGGGCGCCCCGGCGCACGCGCTGCTGGCCGCGTTCGCCGAAGAGATGAAGGCAAGCGGATTCGTCGCCGACGCGCTGAAACGCCATCGCATCGAAGGCGCGATCGTGGCGCCTGCCGCGTGACCATCTGACGCGTGACCATCTGACGCGTGACCATCTGACGCGTGACTGCCTGCCGGGTGACTGCCTGGCGCGTGACTGCCTAGAGCGCCGGTGCTGGCCGGCGCGACGGCGCGGCACCGTTGCGATGAGTTCCGCGCTCCGGAGTCGTCTATATCAGTGGCCGCTGATGACGTTCATCACCGGTTGCCGCCCGCGAATATCTGCGCCAGGTGACGACATCGGCATCTGGCGGGGGCCCGAGGGGGCGGCAAGGCTCTTAGGGACACGAGAAACCCCTCCGCCTTCGCTCCGAGGCGATGTGAAAGGGCAGCGCGATGATCGGTTCAGCCAGCGTGGCGACGACGGGCAGGGCACGCGCCCGGGCCGGTGTGTCCGACGGCAGCGGGCTGCGGTGCCTGTCTGACCCGGACCTGTTCTTCGCCGAATTCCCAGGCGATATCGCCCGCGCGAAGGAACTGTGCCGGGGCTGCCCCGCGGCCGCCGCCTGCCTCGCGGGCGCGCTCGACCGGGGCGAGCCGTGGGGCGTGTGGGGAGGCGAGCTGATCCTGCGCGGCGAGGTGGTCGCGAGCAAGCGGGGGCGGGGACGGCCGCGCGGGTCAACGAGCCGTCGCTCTCAGCGTGCCATCACCGGCTCGTGAGCAGGCGTTCGAGGGTGCCCAGGAGCGTGTCGAGCTCATCACCGGCCATCGGCGGTTCGCGGAGGATCGCGTTGCTGTCGCTGTCCATGCGAGGCACGCTACCGTCGTTCCCGGACGATCTGGTTCCGGGATTTTAGCGCCGGGAATCACTCAGCGGGCGGTTCGGACCCGGCGGCAGCGAACACGTCGGCGAATGTCTGGGTCCCCCGGGCGAGCCGCTGGGCCGTCACGACCGGCAGATGCGGGCATAGCTCGCCGGCGAGGTCGGCGCGGGACTTGTACCCCATGCGCGGGTCAGCGTCTGCCCGGTGCACTCGCCCTGCGGTCCGCCCGCTCCGGGCACGGGAAGTAAGCGCCGAGGCCAGGCCGCTGCCCGGATGGACCACAGCGATCACCAGGACCCGGCTGTCCTGGTGGCCGATCAGGTTCTGGACCAGGGTAAGGGCGAGGCCCTGCTCCAGGGCATCAGCATCGTCAATCATCACCACGACCGGCGCCGCTTCCGACACCGCGGCCGTCGCCCGGGCAGCGCGCGCGAGTGCGCCGTTCTCACCGTCTGCGCTGTCGTCGCCTGCCGTGCCAGCCGCGGCCACCGCCAGGCCGGCCAGCAGGAACGAGAGCGCCGCGGCAAGACTGGAGGCGAAAAGGCCGCGCGCGGTCAGCAGGGCCGTGCCGCGCAGCCGGCCCCGGCAGAGCATCTCAGCTGCGCGTTGTCGCACCCCGGCTCCCATCAGGCACTGCCGCAGCATCGCGGCCTGCAGGTCGGGCCCGTCCGAAAGCGACGTGCCGCTGATGCGCACGACCAGGGCGGCCGGGGCACCCGCCTGGCTGATAGCCCCCGCAAGCTGGTCAAGGACGGTGGACCGCCCCCAGCCCCCCGGGGCGGCAAACAGGACCGCGCGCGGGCCGGCGCCCTGCCGGACGCCCTCCCACCACCGCGTCAAATCCCTCGCCGCTGCCTCCTGCCGTCCGCTCAGCATGATCCCAGCCTAAAGCGCAGTTTCACCCCGAGCAGCCGGCACCTCGCGCGCCGGCCGGTGGCTGAGAGGATGTGGGCTGGAGGAGACCAGGGGCTGGCCTGGAACCGGAAGGTGGTGAGTGGCCGTGCCTGGATTCATACGTGGAGCCCACGATGGGCCCGCCTATGATTTTCACGGCGCCCGCATCGTGATCAAGGCGTCCGGCGAGGACACGCTCGGCCAGCTCGGCGTGATGGAGGCGACGTATCCGCCAGCGCTGTCGGTCCACCCGCACGTCCATGCGGGCGAAGACGAGATGTTCTATCTTCTCGAGGGCGAGCTCACCGGCTTCTGCGAGGATGACCGCTGGACCGCGGCGGCGGGCAGCTTCGTGTTCGTGCCACGTGACCGCCTGCACGGCTTCACCGTGACCAGCAGCGAGCCAGCCAGGGCCATCGTCATCACCGGGCCCCCGCAGCTTGACCGCCAGATCACCGCGCACGGAACATCTGCCGCCCCTTAAATCGCCGGCGGCCAGGCCTGGGCAGCGGTGCAGTCCCGTCACCGGGGCCCAGCAGGCTGCCAGGATGGTCGCGTGGACGTACTGAGCAGCCGGATCCTGTTGCGCCCCACCGACCCAGGCCGAAGCCGCCACTTCTACCGTGACGTGCTTGGTTTGGCGATCTATCGGGAGTTCGGCACTCCGGCTGACCCCGGGACGGTGTTCTTCCTCGGTCCGGGATTGCTGGAACTGTCCGGGCGCTCAGCCGATCCACCGGGAAACTCCATGATGATCTGGCTCCAAGTGCGGGACGTTCACGCTGAGCATGAGCGGCTGACCGCGGCCCGCGCCCGTGTCCTGCGAGCGCCAGCGACTGAGCCGTGGGGTCTGATCGAGATGTGGGTCGAGGACCCGGACGGCGTCCGGATCGTGATCGTCGAGGTTCCCGCCGGTCACCCGATTCGCCGCGACCCGCGACCCTCCCCGCCCTGAACGACGGGGTCGCCGACGCTGATCTGGCCGGCGGCGCTCACGGAGGCGTACGCGCCGAGGCATGCCCACTTGCCGGGCCCGTGCTGGAGGCGGTTGTCCCGGGCGAGCGCGACGAGGGTGTCGCGATGTCGGCGTAGCCCAGCCTGACGCAGCGTGGGCACCAAGCAGCGCGGCGTTGGCATGGTGATGTCCAGTGCCGCGTCCGCGATCTGCAGTTTGCGTCCCGTCCAGCCGCTCTCGGCGTACGCAGGGACCTCCCCGTTGTCAACGTTGGGGCGGAATCTGCGGATGTCCGGGCCGCCTTCGGCTGAGCGTGACAACCAGCGAGCAGGACGCGGTCGCTGTGGCTTACGCTGATCCGCCGGGAGGAACCCGTGCGGTCCGCCATGCCGCCCTGGCCGCCGTCGAGCTGACCGTCCATGGCCGCGGCGGCCGCGAGCTGACCCTGTCCAGCAACTGCGCCGCCTACGAGTACGGCACCCGCCAGGACAGCCAGGGGATCGTGCCGCAACCGCTGCCCGAGGGCTGAGCCGCAGCCGGGTCGTGATGGGCGGTTAAGTCATTCCGGCGGCCGGGAATGACCTGGCCATGCTGTTCGCGGGGCGCTCTGGCGCGTGTCCCTGCCCGCCAGGGCGGCGGTGAGCGTGCGCGACGCTCGGCCGCGCGCCCATCCCGTAACGATCAGCGTTGACGCTGAGCATCCGGGGCTGGTGGTCCCGGCCGGTTTCGCCGGGCTGAGTTTCGAACGGGGACCGCTCACGGCCGGCAACGCCGGCGTGGCAGGCTACCTGTTCAGCCCGGCAAACACCTCGCTCGTCACTCTCTTTCGCACGCTGGGCCTGCGCAACCTGCGGGTCGGCGGGGGCTCGGTGGATGACTTGATCCCCGCGGGAATGGGCAGCGATGGCTTCACCGGAATCGACAACCTGTTTACCTTTGCCGACGCGGCCGGGGTGAAGGTCATCTATACGCTTCGGCTGCTGAACCCCTCCGCGGCGCCCATCACTGACCTGAGGTCGGCAGATGCCCAGGCCGCCGGGTACATCTGGCGTCACTACCGGGAGCACGTGGACAGCTTCGCCATCGGGAACGAGCCGGACTGGCATGCCTTTCATACGTATGAGGGCCATCCGTTTGACCCGGCGATCTGCGAGGAGAACTCGGGCGTGCCGGGCAGCGCGTACCGGTCCTACCTGGCCACCTGGCGGAGCTTTGCCGACGCGGTCAGGGAAGCGGCGCCCGACGCGCCGCTGTCTGGGCCAGACACCGGGGCCTACAGCACGCTGACCTACACCCCCGACCCTGAGGGCGGCGTGTCGTGGACGGAACGGTTCGCCAGCCACGAGACAGACTCTGGCCGGATAGCGCACGTCACCCAGCACTACTACGTGGGGGGAGACCCCGGGCGGACAACCGCCGGGCAGGCGATCAGGAACATGCTGTCCCCCGAATGGGTGAACGGCACCGTGGCCGGGACTCAGCCGGCGCACACCACGTATACCCCTTATCCCTGGCTCTACGTGAACCACCTCGCTCCGGTGGCCGCTGCTGGCCTGCGCTACCGGCTCACCGAATCGAATGACTACCTCACCGGCGTCCCGGGAGCCAGCAACGCCTTCGCCTCGGCGCTGTGGGCACTGGATTACCTGCACTGGTGGGCAGCGCATGCGGCCGCGGGCGTGAATTTCCACAATAAGCAGTGGCTCTACACCGACACGATCGTCCCCGATCCTGCCGCAACCGGCGGGGGCTATGCGGTCACCCCGAAGGGGTACGGCATCAAAGCCTTCACCCTAGCCTCGGCCGGGCAGGTCAGGCCGGTAGCGATCGTGAACGCGGACGGCATCAACCTGACCGCCTATTGCATCGGCGGAACGGGCGGGGATTGCGTCACGATCATCAACAAGACGCACGGAGCGGAGGCGGCCGATGCGGCCGTGACGATCATCCCGCCCGGCCCGGGGTGGCAGACCGCGGAGACCATGACTCTCGCCAGCGGGGAACCAGGCGACGCCACCAGCCCACGTGCCACGCTCGGCGGCGCCGCGATCACCGGCGACACGCGCTGGGAGGGAAGATGGAGCGCCCTGTCCGCCGACCCGCGGGGCGGAATCAGCCTGACCGTCAGGGCGACAACCGCCGCCATCGTCAGGATCCGTAGCAGCGCCTGACATCCGCAGCCGAGCAGGGACGGCACAACAGCCGCTCATCGAGATATAACTTGACCTTACGAGCAACCGGTCATATGCTGTCGATATATCGTGATCGTATCGTGAGGATGGATGGAGCGGATGATGTCGGCAGCGGCGTGGGGCGCGGGTGAGGCCGATTCCGGCCTGTCCGAGATGTTCAGATGCGCGGGCGATCTGCTCGGCCAGCTCCGCCGCGGCACCGCGGCGATGTCGGGCGGCCACTGGCGCGGCGGGCCGTGGGAGCGGAAGGGCGGGGCCGGCCAGGCCCCGGGCACTGGGGCGGCGGCTTCGGCGGCTCCTGGGGGTGGCCGGGACCGGCCGGCCCGGCAGGCCCGCCAGGCGCGGCGCGCGGTCCGAAGGCCGGCCGCGGCGACGTGCGCGCCGCGATCCTTGCCCTGCTGCGGGACGGGCCGCGCAACGGCTACCAGATCATGTCGGAGATCGAGGAGCGCAGCGGCGGGGCCTGGCGGCCGAGCCCAGGCGCGGTATATCCCGCGCTGTCCCAGCTCGCCGACGAGGGCCTGATAGCGGGCGAGGAATCGGGCGGCAAGCGCACGTTCAGCCTGACCGAGGCCGGCCGCGAGTACGTGGAGCACAACCCCGAGATGGCACGCGGTGCCTGGGAGTCGGCGACTCAGCAGGAGGCCTGGCAGGTGCCCGGCCTGTTCGCCGAGGCCGCCAGGCTCGGCCGCGGGATCGTCCAGATCGCGCACGCGGGCACGCCCGGGCAGGTCCTGGCGGCGGAACGGCTGCTGGAGCAGACCCGGCGCGAGCTCTACCGGATCCTCGCCGAGGACGACGGCGAGACCGCTCAGGACGAGCAGGAAATCTAGGTAAGGCAGGCAGCATGATGGATGATCGCATCCGGATTTCAGACGCTGACCGGGAACGCGTGACAGCCCGGCTGCGCGAGCACTTCGCCGAGGGCCGACTCTCCCCCGAAGAGCTGGAGGAGCGGATATCGGCGGCGCTCAGCGCGAAGACCTTCGGGGAGTTGCGGCACACCATGGCCGACCTTCCCGATCCCGCGCCGGCACCGGAGCTGGCCCGGCAGTCTCCGGCCTGGGCCGGGCGCCGGGGGGGCGTTTTCCGCAGCGGACCGCGGCTCTTGCCGCTGGCGGTCTTCGCGCTGGCCGCCGCGCTGGTGATTCCGGGCGCGGGGTGGCTGTTCCTCGCGTTCTTCCAGCTTGTCCTCGCGCTCTGGCTGGTGGCCTTCGTGGCGGGGATCTTCGCGGTGGCCCGGTTGCGCCGGCGTATGCGCCGCCACTGGCAGTCCGGCGACAGTGCCTACTGGCGCCAGTACCAGTGGCACGGCTGATAGGCGCGCAGGGGTACCGAACGCGCGCTCGAACGCCCCCGCGGTGATTCCTGCTGCTCGCCGGCGCCGCGAGCGGTTACGCTTGGCTGGCGGGCATTCGGGGGGTTTGCCCCGAGATGGTTTGCCCCGGGCCGACAGCGGGCGTGCGGGAAGGCGATCATGGCCAAGGACTGGTTCACGCCGGCGGCTTCGACTCGGCCCGGCGGGGCAGCGAAGCTGGATGTCAGCGTGGCGCACCCCGCCCGGGTGTATGACTACTGGCTGGGCGGTAAGGACAATTTCGCCGCCGACCGGGAGGCGGCCGAGCAGGTGATCGCCGCCAACCCGAACGTACTGCCGGGCGTGCGCGCAAACAGAGCGTTCCTGGGCAGGGCCGTTCGGTATCTGGCTGGTGAAGCTGGCGTCCGGCAGTTCCTTGACATCGGCACCGGGCTGCCGACCGTGGACAATACCCACGAGGTGGCCCAGCAGGTAGCGCCCCAGTGCCGGATCGTGTACGTGGACAACGACCCGATCGTGCTCTCGCATGCCCGCGCGCTGCTGACCAGCGCGCCAGAGGGCGCGACCGCCTACGTGGACGCGGATCTGCGCGACACCGGCACGGTACTGGAGGGAGCGGCGGGCACGCTGGACTTCAGCCAGCCGGTCGCGGTGATGCTGCTGATGATCCTGCAGTACGTACCGGATCAGGATGACCCGTGGGGGATCGTGGCCCGGCTGCTCGACGCGGTCCCGCCGGGCAGCTACCTGGTGGTGTCGGACACGGCGGCGGACATCGAGGCGGACGCGGTGGCCGAGTCGGCGCGGCGGTACAACCAGCGGCTGGGATCGGTGCGGCAGACCCGGCGGACGCAGGCCGAGTTCGCCCGCTTCTTCGAGGGCCTTGACCTCGTCGATCCCGGCGTGGTGCCGCTTCCCGAATGGCGGGGCGTGGCCAGCGCCGGCCACCACATTCCCGCCTACGCGGCGGTCGGCCGGAAGCGCTAGCCGGCCAGCGCTTCCAGCAAGGCCGGCGCGTCGTAGGAGCCGCGGTGCACGACGCCGTCGATGAACAGGGTGGGCGTGCCCAGCACCGCACCCGTCGCCGTGCCGCTCTCCACGTCGCGGCGGACCCGGGCCAGCACGCCGGCGCCGGTCCGGTCCTCGTCGAACAGCCCCACGTCCAGCCTCAGCTCGGCGGCGTAGCGGCGCAGGTCGTCGTCCTCGAGCGCCTTCTGCCGGTCAAAGAGCAGCTCGTGCATCGGCCAGAACCGGTCCTGGCGCGCGGCGGCCTCGGCCGCGGCGGCCGCGGCGAGCGCGTGCGGGTGGATCTCGGTCAGCGGAAAGTGCCGGAAGGCGAAGCGGACGCCGTCACCCAGCCGTCCCTCGACCCGTCCGATCTCCCGGAACGCCCGGCGCGAGTACGGGCATTCGTAGTCGCCGTATTCGAGGATCAGGTGTCCCGCGGCAGGGCCGCGGACGTGGTCAACCCCGTCCTCAAGCTTCGCCAGAGCGCCCATGACGCTTCCTCGCCGTCGCCGGATTTCGACTTGAAAATTCAAGTCAAACCTAGGCACGATGACTTGAACTGTCAAGTATCCGAACGACCTCCGGTGGGTCTCAGCCCGCGTCCCGGACGGCGTCCGCCGTCAGCCAGCCGAAGCTCGCCGAGCTGTCCGCCGGGTCAGCGGGCTTGTATTCCAGGCCCACCCGGCCCCGGTAGCCCAGCCCGGCGAGCTGGCCCAGCAGCGGCCCGAACGCGATCGTGCCGGTGCCGGGGGCGCCCCGGCCGGGCACGTCGGCGATCTGCACGTGCCCGATCCGGTCCGCATAGGCGGCGAGCACGCCCGCCAGGTCCTCGCGCATCATGCCCAGGTGGTACAGGTCGGCGAGGAACGCCAGGTTGGTGACCCCGGCCTCGGCCCTTACCCGGTCGAGGACGGCAACGACGGACTCCGCGGACACCAGCGGGTACCGCGGGCTCTCGGCCGAGTTGAGCGCCTCCACGACCACCGTCGCGCCGATGCCGGCCGCCGTGCTGGCCGCCAGCGCCAGGTTCTCCGCCGCCACCTCGTCCTGCTCCGCCTCCGGCACCCCGTCCTGCCGGTTGCCATACAGCGCGTTGAGCACCCGGCAGCCGGCCCGCTCCGCGATGCCGGCGGCGGCATCCACATTGTCGCGGACGTCGGCGGAGCGGTCCGGGTGCGACAGCCAGCCGCGGTGCCCGGCCGCCAGGTCCCCGCCGGCGAAGTTCAGCGCCGCCAGCGACACTCCCGCGTCGCCGATCGCGGCGAGGAACGCGTCCGCCTCACGGTCACCGGGGACCGGCTGGCCGAACGGCCACCAGAACTCGACGGCGCCGAAGCCCGCCGCCGCGGCCGCCGCGGGCCGGGCCAGCAGCGGCAGCTCGGTGAACAGGATGGAGCAGTTGACGTCGAACCTGATCCCGTGCGTGTCCACTACGCGTCCGGCTCCCTGCCGGTGCCGGTGATGTGCTCGGGCCGGACCGGCACCCGGGTCAGGGGGAGGCCGGTGGCGGCCCGGATCGCGGCGACGATAGCCGGCGTGGACGAGATCGTGGGCGGCTCGCCCACTCCGCGCAGCCCGTACGGGGCGTGCGGGTCGGCCAGCTCGAGCACGTCCAGCGGCACCGGCGGCATGTCCAGGATCGTGGGGATGAGGTAGTCCGTGAACGAGGGATTGCGCACCTTGCCGCCGGAGACCTGGATCTCCTCCATCAGCGCCAGCCCGAGCCCCTGGGCGGTGCCGCCGTGGATCTGGCCCTCGACCGCCTGCGGGTTCATCGCACGTCCCACGTCCTGCGCGCACGCGAGCTCCACCACCTTCACCAGGCCGAGCTCGGTGTCCACGTCCACCACCGCCCGGTGCGCGGCGAACGCGTACTGGACGTGTGCGTCGCCCTGGCCGGTCTGCGGGTCGAGCGGGCTGGTGGGCCGGTGCCGCCAGGTCACGGTCGCCTCGGCGGCGCCGTCCGGTCCGGACAGCAGGTCGGCCAGCGTGGCCAGCGCCCCGTCGCGGGCGGACACCAGCTTCCCGCCGGCCAGGGACAGCTCACCGTCATGGCCAGGGAACCTGGCCCGGGCGCGCTCCAGCAACTGCTCTCGGAGCTGCTCGCAGGCGGCCTTGACCGCGCCGCCGGTCACGTAGCTCTGCCGCGAGGCGGAGGACGATCCGCCGCTGCCGACCGACGTGTCGGCGGGCACGACGCGCACCTGGTTGACGCCGAGCTCGGTGCGGGCGATCTGCGCCTGCAGGGTAACCAGGCCCTGGCCCACCTCGGCCGCTGCGGTGTGCACGTCGGCGGCGGGCTCGCCGTTGACCAGCGCCAGCCGCACCCGGGCGGTCGAGTGGTCGTCGAAGCCCTCGGAGAAGCCCACGTTCTTAATCCCGATGCCGTAGCCGACGCCGCGAACCACGCCCTCGCCGTGCGTGCAGTTCGACACCCCGCCGGGCAGCGCCCGCAGGTCGGCGGCGGGGGCAGGCAGGACGGGCGGCAGCGGGCGGGACCGGACCCGGCGCAGCAGCTCGGCCACCGGCGCGGCCGAGTCCACCACCTGCCCGGTCGGCATCACGCTGCCCTCGTGCATGCCATTGCGGATGCGCAGCTCGACCGGATCCAGGCCGAGCCTGGCGGCCAGCCGGTCCATCTGGGACTCGTAGCCGAAGCACGCCTGCACCGCGCCGAACCCGCGCATCGCCCCGCACGGCGGGTTGTTCGTGTACACCGCGCGGCAGTTGACCCGGACGTTAGGAACCTCGTACGGGCCGATCCCGAGCGTGGCCGCGTTGGCGGCCACCGCCGTCGAGCTGGACGCGTACGCGCCGCCGTCGAGCACGATGTCGGCCCGGACGTAGACCAGCCTGCCGTCCGCGCCGGCGCCGTGCTCGTAACGCAGCGTGGCCGGGTGCCGGTGCACGTGGCCGAGGAACGACTCCTCGCGCGAGTAGACCATCTTGACCGGCTTGCCGGTGTGCAGCGCGAGCAGGCAGGCGTGGATCTGCATGGACAGGTCCTCGCGGGCGCCGAATGCGCCGCCCACCCCGGCCAGCGTGATCCGCACCAGCTCCTCGGGCAGTCCCAGGCTGGCCGCGACCTGGGCCCGGTCCGCGTGCAGCCACTGGGTGGCCACGAACAGGTTGACGCCGCCGTCGTCGGCAGGCACGGCGAGACCGGACTCCGGGCCGAGGGGAGCCTGGTCCTGCATGCCGACCTGGTACTCGCCGGACACCACCACCTCGGCGGCGGCATCCGGGTCGCCCTTGCGGATCCTGACGTGGCGGACCACGTTGCCGCCCTCGTGCACGCGCGGGGCGCCGGCCGCGAGCGCGGCCCGCGCGTCGGTCAGCGGGTCCAGCACCCGGTAGGAAACCCTGATCTCCGCCGCCGCGCGGCGGGCGGTCTCGGGATGGTCCGCCGCCACCAGCGCGACCGGCTCGCCCTGGTAACGGACCCGGTCCGCAGCGAGCACCGGCTGGTCGGCGATCTCGAGCCCGTATGCCTTGCGGCCGGGCACGTCGGCGTGGGTGAGCACCGCGCGGCAGCCGGGCACGCGCAGCGCCGCGCCGATGTCGATCTGCTCGATGACCGCGCGCGGGTGCGGGCTGCGCAGCGTCGCGCCCCACACCATGCCGTCGAGCCACAGGTCGGACGAGTAGGCGAACTCGCCGGTCACCTTCGCCCTGGCGTCTGGCCGCCCGGCGCTCGCGCCGACGCCCCCGGCGACGCCGCCCGAGACGCCGCCGGGCGCCTCGGTGAGCGTCCCGGGGGGTGCGGTCGTAGTGCTCACGCGGGGACCTCCCCGAAGAGCTTTTTCCTGGCCGCACGGACCGCGCTCATCGCCGCCGCCGGGTCGGCGGTGCGCAGCTCCGCGTCCTCGACGACCCGGCGCCCGCCGACCAGCAGCAGCGCCAGCGGGGCAGGCGGCCCGAGCACCAGCGCGGCCACCGGGTCACCGCCCGGCCCGTGCGCGATCGCGTCGTTCGCGAGCGTGTCCAGCCGCCACAGCGCCACGTCCGCCAGGGCGCCGGGCCGCAGCGCGCCGATCTCGTCGTCGCGGCCCAGGCAGCGGGCGCCGCCGCGGGTCGCCATCCACAGCGCCTGCCGCACCGTCAGCGCCCTCGCGTCCGCGTCCCTGGCGCGAGCGGCCAGCAGCGCCTGGCGCAGCTCGCCGGCCATGGAAGCCGCGTCGCCCGAGGACGGCCCGTCCACGCCGAGGCCCACCGCCGCGCCCGCGGCCAGCAGCTTGCGGACCGGGGCGATGCCCGACCCGAGCCTGCCATTGGAGCTCGGGCAGTGCGCGACGCCCGTGCCGGTCGCCGCGAGCCTGGCTATCGCGGCGTCGCCGAGGTGCACGCCGTGCGCCAGCCAGACGTCGTCGCTGAGCCAGCCGAGTTCCTCGGCGAACTCCGCGGGGGACAGGCCGGTCTTGCTCCGGAGCGAATCTTCCTCGTCCCGGGTCTCGGCGAGGTGCGTGTGCAGCCTGGTGCCCGTCGCCCGGGCCAGCGCGGCCGCCTCGCGCATCAGTTCCTTGCTGGCGGTGAAGGGCGAGCACGGGCCCACCGCGATCCGGACCATCGCGCCCGGCGACGGGTCGTGGTATGCCTCGATGGCCGCCGCGGTGGCGGCGAGGGCCTGGTCGGTGCTCTCCACGATCTCGTCGGGCGGCAGACCGCCGGACGACTCGCCCAGGTCCATCGAGCCGCGGCACGGGTGAAACCGCAGGCCGACCGTTGCGGCCGCGGCGATCTCGGCCTCGAGCGGCCCGGCGAAGGCCTGGCCGCCGCTGGCGCCGCGCCGGGGGAACACGTAGTGGTGATCGGTGCTGGTCGTGCACCCGGTCAGTGCGAGCCAGGCAAGCCCCGCGGTGGCCGCGGCGTGCACCTGATCAGGCTCGATCCTTGCCCACACGGGGTAGAGCTCGGTGAGCCAGCCGAACAGGGACTCCTGCTGCGCCCGGCCCTGCGTCAGCCACTGGTACAGGTGGTGGTGGGTGTTGACCAGGCCGGGGGTGGCCAGGCAGCCGGTGCCGTCGACCCGGACGGCCTCTGGCACCGGCGGAGCGGGACCGGCGGCGGCCGCCGTGATGCGTCCGCCGGCCACGATGACGTGCCCGGCCGGGTACTCGGCGCCCGTGTCGCCCGGCCCGGTGCCGTCCATCGCGGCGACGGCGCACCCGTCGATGACGATGACCGGGGCGGGGCCGGGCTGATCCGGCAGCGCGCTCTGCTCGCTCGGCATGACCAACAGGCTCTCACTTCCGCCGTCACCGGCGCTCCCCTGGTGCCTTCCGTGACCCGATCTGGGGCCTGTCATGACCTCCGCGAGTCCCTGCCTGAGCTATCCTTACCCGCGTCCTGACCCGGCCGCCGGACAGGAGGCTCTGGCGTGCGGCCGGCTCCTGCGTGTGTCCCCCGCGAGTGGAGGTGGCGGTGAGCTTCGTGCGGTCGGCGATCCGCGCGCCGTGGGTATCCGAACGCCGGCGTACGCGCGCCGAGACAGGCGAGCGCTCGCGCGCCGGGACCATAGCGCAGTGGGCGGTCCTGGGCTGCTACCTGCTGGGGGCGGTGGTCCTGACCTGGCGGCTGTGGGCCGATCCCGCGGGGCGCGCGCAGATCATCGCCGGCAACGGCATCTCGCACGACGTCGATCTTTTCGCCTGGTTCCTCCACTACGACGCGGCGGCGGTCGCGCACGGGCACCTGCCTGCGCTCGTGACGCACGCGCTCAACGCGCCGCGCGGCATCAGCCTGATGTGGAACACCTCCCTGCTGCTGCCCGGGATCCTGCTGACCCCGATCACGCTGACCCTCGGTCCCCAGGTCAGCCTCACGATCCTGCTCACCCTGGCGTTCGCGGGCTCGGCGGCGGCCATGTACGCGGTGCTGCGGCGCTGGGGGGCCAGCATCGGCGCGGCGGCGCTGGGCGGCGCGGTCTACGGCTTCTCCCCGGCGCTGCGGATGGAGGCCGGGGGCCACTACCACCTCATCCTCATCATGCTGCCGCCGCTGATCGTCAACGCGCTGCTGAGCATCCTCACCGGCCGGGGGCGCCCGTGGCTGATGGGTATCTGGCTCGGCCTGCTCGTGGCCGCGCAGGTCTACATCTCCGAGGAGATGCTGGCCCAGGTGGCCGTGGCCGCCGCGGTGATCGTGGCGGTGCTGGTGCTCAGCCGGCCGAAGCTGGTGCCCCAGCGGCTCAAGGGGACCGCCGCCGGCCTGGCGACGACCGTCGCCGTCGTGGTACTGACCTGCGGGTACCCGCTGTGGGAGCAGTTCAAGGGCCCGCTCAAGGAGTACGGCAGCCCGTGGAAGGTCATCCACTTCAAGAACCACCTCCGCGACTTCGTGACCCCGCCCGGCGGCCTGCTCTTCCACTCCCGTGCCTTCGCTGACGTCCTGGCCAACCATCCCGTGGCCGTGGGGGAGTACGTCGCCTACCTGGGCTGGCCGCTCCTGGTCGTGCTGCTGATCGCCACGGTCTGCTTCTGGCGCGACGTCCGGGTCCGGATCGCGGCGGTGACGTTCGCGCTGCTGGCGCTCTTCAGCCTCGGTGTCGACCCCATCGTGGCCAACGGCGTCCACATCCCCGCGGGGCTGCTGCCCTGGCACTACCTGGGGCGGCTGCCGGTGCTCAACCAGATGCTGGTGAACCGGTTCTCCCTCCTCGGGGACGGCGCGGCTGCCGCCGTGCTCGCGTTCGCGCTGGACCGGACGCGCGCGGCGGTGCCGAACGACTGGCGGCGCTGGGCCGTGGCGGCGGTCGCAGTGGTCGCGGTCCTGCCGCTCATCCCGCTGCCGTTCCAGGCGGGCCCGATCCAGCCGCCGCAGGCCGGCTGGACCACGGCCATCACCCGGCTGCACCTCGGGCCGGACGCCAGCTTCCTCGTCGTCCCCAACCAGCCGCCGGAGATGATGCGCTGGCAGGCGGACACCGGCCAGCCGGGCTCCCTGGTCGGCGGCTACTGCATCGCGCCGAACGCGGCAGGAAAGGCCCGGTCGTGCCGCGGCGGGAAGAGCGCGACGGCCGCGTACCTCAACGCGCTGTACAAGGGCGCGAAGAATGCCGTCTCCCCGGGCAGGAAGCACGTCGCCGCCGACCTCGCCAAGATGAAGCCCGCCGGGATCATCGTGGTCACCACCCCCGGGTCACGGCTGGAACGCGCCGCGGTCAAGCTGTTCGGCCCGCCCACCGTGCAGGTCGGCACGGTGTTCGGGTGGCGCCGGTAGTGCTCCGGCTGGCGCCGGAGTGCCGCGCGCCGTCGCTATTCACGGTATATTTCAGCGGTCTAATCATGACGTCTGGCCATGGGTTGGCTGGCTGACGGCGGACTAATACCGGTACTCGTCACGGCGGCGCACGCTGAGAAGGGACATGATGTCTGAGACGGTCGTCATCACCGGGGGGGCCGGGTTCCTCGGCTCGCACCTGTCGGAGAGGCTGCTCGCCGACGGGTGCCGGGTGATCTGCCTGGACAACTTCTGCACCGGCACCCCGGACAACGTCGCGCACCTGACCGAGAACCCGGCATTCCGGCTGATCCGCTACGACGTCAGCAGTTACCTGCACGTGGGCGAGCCGGTGGACGCGGTGCTGCACTTCGCCTCGCCGGCGAGCCCGCCGGACTACCTGGAGCTGCCGGTAGAGACGCTCAAGGTCGGCTCGCTCGGCACCATGCACGCCCTGGGCCTGGCGCGCGCGAAGGGCGCCCGCTTCCTGCTCGCCTCCACCTCCGAGGTGTACGGCGACCCGCTGGTCCACCCCCAGGGCGAGGACTACTGGGGCAACGTCAACCCGGTCGGCCCGCGGAGCGTCTACGACGAGGCGAAGCGCTTCTCCGAGGCGCTGGCCGTCGCCTACCGCCGCAAGCACGGCGTGGATGCGAAGATCATCCGGATCTTCAACACGTACGGGCCGCGGATGCGCCCGAACGACGGCCGCGCCATCCCGAACTTCACCCGCCAGGCGCTGCGCGGCGAGCCGATCACGGTCTTCGGCGACGGCAGCCAGACCCGGTCGGTATGTTACGTGGACGACCTGATCGAGGGGATCGTGCGGATGCTGAGGTCCCCGCACGCCGGCCCGGTGAACCTGGGGAACCCGACCGAGCTCACGGTCCTCGAGCTCGCAGAGACCATCAGGCGGATGACCGGGTCGCAGTCCCCGATCACGCACGTCCCGCTGCCGCAGGACGATCCCATGGTCCGGCGGCCGCGGATCGACCTGGCCGGCGAGCTTCTCGGGTGGAAGCCCGAGGTCGGCCTGGAGGAGGGCCTCACGCGCACCATCAACTGGTTCCGCGGGCACCCAGAGGTAACCGGCTGATCTCGCCGGTCCCGCGCGGGCCTGCCCGCCCGCCGCTCTGCTCAGTCACGAGGGAACGAGGAACGAGGAAGAGGATGACACGTGTGATGAAGCTCTCCATCCTGATGCCCGTCTACAACGAGGCCGGGACCGTCCAGAACGCGATCAAGCGCGTGCTCGACGTGAGCTTCCCCTGCCCGGTGGAACTGGTGGTCGTCGACGACTCGAGCAAGGACGGGACCTCCGAGATCATCGACGGCATGCACGACGAGCGGCTGATCAAGCTCCGGCACCCGGTGAACAAGGGCAAGGGAGCCGCCATCCGCACCGCCGCGGCGGCAGCGACCGGCAACTACATGGTCCCCTTCGACGCCGACCTGGAATACCAGCCGGAGGAGATCGCCGACCTGCTCACGCCGGTGCTGCGCGGCGAGTCCGACGTGGTGTACGGCAGCCGGGGGTTCGGCAGCCACTCGGCGTACTCGTTCTGGTACGTGATGGGTAACAAGGGCGTGACGACGGCGGCGAACGTCCTGTTCAACGCCTACATCGCCGACCTGGAAACCTGCTACAAGCTCATGCCCCTCGAGCTGTACCGCAGCCTGGACATCACCTCCGACGGCTTCGGCATGGAGGCCGAGATCACCGGCAAGCTGCTGGCTAAGGGGATCCGCCCGTTCGAGGTGCCGATCACCTACCGGGCACGCAGCCGCGAGGCAGGCAAGAAAATCACCTGGCGGGACGGCGTGGACGCGGTGTGGATCCTGGCCAAGATCCGCCTGAGCGCCCGGCGCGCGGAGCGCCGCGCCAGCCGCAGATAACCGCGGGCTGAAGATAACCGCGGGCTGAAGATAACCGCGGGCTGAAGCTCAGCGCTGGCCGAGTGCCCGGTACGTCCAGCCGGCGGCGCGCCACGTCTCGGGGTCCAGCGCGTTGCGCCCGTCCGCGATGTGCCGCCGCGCGACGGCCTTCCCCAGGACCTCCGGGTCCGCCTCCCGGAACTCCGGCCACTCGGTCAGCAGCAGCACGACATCCGCGCCGGTCGCCGCGTCGATCACGGAGCCGGCGTACTCCAGTTCCGGGTGCGCCTTCCGCGCGCGGTCCATCGCCGCCGGGTCGTAGGCGGTGACGCGGGCGCCCAGGCGGGCGATGGTGGCCGCCACGTCGAGCGCGGGCGAGTCCCTGATGTCGTCCGAGTCCGGCTTGAACGCGAGGCCGAGCACGGCGACGGACGTGCCGCGCAGCGACCCGCCCGCCAGCTCGCGGGCCAGCTCGACCATGCGCTCGCGGCGCCGGGTGTTGATGGCGTCCACCTGGCGCAGGAACGAGACCGCCTCGCCCGCGCCGAGCTCGCCGGCGCGGGTCACGAACGCCCGCAGATCCTTGGGCAGGCAGCCGCCGCCGAAGCCGAGGCCGGGCCGCATGCTGGCGTGGCCGATCCGGTGGTCGTAGCCGATCGCCTCCGCCAGCTTGGTCACGTCCGCGCCCGCCGCCTCGCAGACCTCGGCCATCGCGTTGATGAACGAGATCTTGGTAGCCAGGAACGAGTTCGCGGCGACCTTGATCAGCTCCGCGGTGGCGAAGTCGGTGACGACGAACGGGATGCCCGCGGCCAGCGGTTCCGCGTAGACCTCCCGCAGGACCGACTCGGCGGCCGCCGAGCGCACCCCGGCCACGATCCGCTCCGGCCGCAGCGTGTCCGCGACCGCGAACCCCTCCCGCAGGAATTCCGGGTTCCAGGCGAGCTCCGCGCCGGTGCCGACCGGCGCGAGCCGCGCCACCCGCTCGGCGAGAATCGCCGCGGTGCCCACCGGGGTGGTGGACTTGCCGACGATCAGGCAGGGCCGCTTCAGCAGCGGCGCCAGCTCGTCCACGCAGCCGAGCACCTGCGACAGGTCGGCTCCTTGCGACCCCGGCAGCTGCGGGGTGCCCACGCAGACGAAGTGCACGTCACCGAAGTCAGCGGCCTCCGCGTACGACGTGGTGAAGCGGAGCCGCCCGGACTGCAGGCCGCGGTTGAGCAGCTCCTCCAGGCCGGATTCGTACAGGGGCAGCCTGCCCGCAGCGAGGTCGGCGACGTGGCTCACGTCCGCGTCCAGGGCGAGCACGTCAAAGCCGAGCTCGGCCATGCACGCGGCGTGCGTGGCGCCGAGATACCCGGCTCCGAGCACGGTGAGGCGACGGGGCATTCCGCTGTCCTTCCTGAGCGGGTGATCAGCTGCAGCTCTCCCGCCACGGCTGACCGGGGCGGCCGACCCATGCTATTGGACCTGGCGGCCTGCCGTGGGATGTCCGGGCCGGCCCGGTGCCGCGTCGCCTGCTGCCGCGGCCGCCGGCGCTCCCGCCGGAGCCGCCGGCGGGGCCGCGGTCCGGCCGGCCGCGAGCCGGACCGCGTCCAGGATCTTCTCGTACCCGGTGCAGCGGCACAGGTTGCCGGCCAGCGCCTCCCTGATGTCGGCGACGCCGGGCGCCGGGAGGCCGGCTCCCACGGTGTCGCGCAGCAGGTGATGCGCCGCGACGATCAGCCCCGGGGTGCAGAAGCCGCACTGCACGGCGCCCGCCTCGATGAAGGCCTGCTGGACCGGATCCAGCCCGCCCGGCCCGGCCAGGCCCTCGACGGTGACCACGTCACGGCCCTCCGCCTGGCCGGCCGCGACCAGGCAGGCGCACACCAGGCTGTCGTCCAGGTACACCGTGCACGAGCCGCATTCGCCCTGCTCGCACGCGTTCTTCGAGCCGGGCAGGCCGAGCCGCTCGCGGAGCACGAACAGCAGGCTCTCGCCCTCCCACACGTCCTCGGCGGTGACCTGCCTGCCGTTGACCCGCAGGCTCACCCGCATGGCCGTTCCCCCTTCCGGTAGGAGTCCCAGGCCCAGCCCAGCGTGCGCCGGGCCAGCACGGCCAGGGCGTGGCGGCGGTACGCTGCCGTGCCGCGCACGTCGTCGATGGGTCGTGCCGCGCCGGCCGCCAGCTCGCCGAATCTGGCGGCCACCGCCGGCGGCAGCGCCCCGCGTGATTCCCACAGCCCGGCGGCGGCCAGCTCGGCGGCCAGGAACTGCTCCGCGGCGCCCGCTCGCAGCGGCACGGGCCCGGCCGAGCCAATGCCGGTGCCGACGGTTCCCCCCGTCCTCGCCGGGCGCCCTTCCGGCCAGAGGGACAGGGCGAACGAGCACACCGCGATCACCATCGCGTTCCTCGTGCCGATCTTGGCGAACTGCTGCGGCGCCGCGGCCGGCGCGATCAGGAACGCGGTGATCAGCTCGTCTTGCCCGAGCACGCTGCGCTTCGGGCCGGTGAAGAACGCCGCGACCGGGATCAGCCTGGTGCCGCGCACCGACGCGGCCTCGACCATCGCGTCGCAGGCGAGCAGCACCGGGTGCATGTCGCCTGCCGGCGCCGCCGAGCCCAGGTTCCCGCCCGCCGTGCCGCGGTTGCGGATCTGCGGCGACCCGACCGTCCGCGCCGCCATGGCCAGGCCGGGCAGCTCACGGCCGAGCTCGCCGATGATCCGCGCGTAGGACACGCCCGCGCCGACGCGCAGCACGCCGCCGTCGCGGCCGGTCTCGGCCAGCTCGGCCACCCGGCCGAGGTCGAGCAGGGCACCGGGCCGGCGCGTGCCGAAGTTGATCTCCACCATCACGTCGGTGCCGCCGGCGATGGCGACCGCGTCCGGGTGCTCGGTCCTGGCCGCCAGCGCGTCCGCCAGGGAGGCGGGACGGAGGAAGTCCACGCGTGCTCCCGGCTACCAGGCGAGGCCGGCGTCCGGCGCGTCGTCGCGCACGACCGTCCCCTCGATGAGCCCGTAGGGGCGGTCGGACGCGTACAGCACCGTACCGGCATTTTTTATCCCGAACGGTTCCAGATCGACCGTGAAGTGGTGCTTGTTGGGCAGTGCGAGGCGGACCTCGGCGATCTCCGGCCTGTGCTCGAGAACCCGGCTGCCCATCGCGTACAGGGTCTGCTGCAGCGACCGGCTGTGCGTCTGCGCGAACGCCTCGAGCAGGTGACGCCTGGCCGCGGCGTGCGAGGCGTCCCAGTCGCAGCCGCCGTCCGGCGGTACCGCCGCGTGCCGCCAGCGGGCGGTCACGTCGGTGGCCAGCACCCGGTCGGTGGTCTCGGCCAGCGTGGTGTAGCGGTCCTTGATGAAGCCGTGAAACTCCGACCCGGCCGAGTTGAGCACGGTGAGGCCGGCCAGCCCGGAGACCGCCCACGCGGTCGTGCCGTCGCAGCTGACCTCGGCGGTCCTCGTCTCGCTGCCGCGGCGGGCGAACGAGTGGCCGGTGCCGCCGATCCGGTCCCAGCCGTGCTCGGCCACGCTCACCCGTGCGGTGGCGATGCCCGGCTGGGACCCGGTGAAGTGCCTGGCGAGCAGCAGCGCGAACGACTCGATCGCGCCGATGCCGCGCTCGGCCGCGAACGCGTACACGGTGTTCTTCTGCGTGTCGGTGGGCAGCACCGCGGCGTTGTCACCGGTCAGGTGCGCGGCGGTCATGTCCCCGGTCAGCGTCACGCCGACGGTCAGGTCCCTGATGTCGTGGCGGTCGGCGCCGCGGCTGACGTGCACCAGGCGGATCTCCGCCTTGCCGTACTGGTTGGGCCCGAGCACGATGGCCACGCGTCAGCTCCCCGGGTAGGTCGAGTAGGCGTACGGGCTGAGCAGGACCGGCAGGTGAAAGTGCTCGCCGGGGTCGCGGGCCTCGAAAGTGACGGTGACCTCGGGGTAGAGCGCGGGGACGCCGCGGTCGGCGAAGTAGGCACCGGTGCCGAACGTCAGCCGGTGCACGCCGGCGGCGGGCTCGCCCTCGGGCAGCCAGCCGGCCAGCCGGCCGTCGGTCCCGGTGCGCCCGGCGGCCGCCGGGGTCCAGGTGCCGTCGTCGCCGCGGCGCTCGAGCCGGACGGCGACACCCGCCGCGGGCCGTCCCAGCGTCGCGTCGAGCACGTCCGTGGACAGGCTCACGGCGCCTCCTGGTTCGCTTCTCCGCCCGCTGCGCGTGCCTCGCTCACGGGCCGAGCAGCTTCCGCATCCGCAGCTGCGTGATCTTCCTCAGCTCCTCGGCGACGATGCTCCGCTCTGTTTCCTGGTCGTTCGGCAGCCGGGCGCGCAGGCTGGCCAGCAGCTGGCCGGCGGACAGGCCGCTGGCGCACACCAGGAAGACATGGCCGAACCGCTGCTCGTAGGCGCGGTTGCCGTCGGCGAGCTCGCGGGCTACCGCCGGCGGCGCTGCCGCCGCCCCGGCCTGCTCGCCGGCGGACCAGCCGGCCGCCGGGCCGCCGATCCGCGGGTGATCCGCGAGCGCCCCGGCGATGTCGGCCCAGCCGAGCCGGGCGAACCCGGCGTCGATGGCGGCGCCGAGCGCGCCGGCGTCGGCGTACGGGCGGCCCGCCGCGATCGCCGCCGCGAGGGAACGCGACGCGCAGCACCGGGCGATGTCCCGCTCGGCGTCAGCGGCCGGCGCCGCGTTGAAGGCGGCCAGCGCGGCGGAGGTAGTGGCCGGGTGGGTCATCCGGCCAATGTACCCAGGCGCGGGCTGCGCTGCCCGGGTCGCCCGCCGCTCGCGGCCCGCGCTGCGTCACGCGGGGGAGACGTGCAGGTCGCCGGGCCACGCCGCGCGGATGTCCGGTTCGATGGCCGAGGCGTCGCCCACGACGACGAGCGACAGCTGGTCGAAGGGGAGGTTCCGCGACAGCGCCCGGGATGCCGATCCCGCGGTGACCGCGCGGATGGCGGCGTAGTGCTGGTTGACGAAGTCGTCGGGCAGATGGTCGGCGACCACGGCGGCGGCCTGGTCGGCGACGGCGGCGCTGGTCTGGTACCCGACCGGGCCGACCCGGAGGAAGTAGTCGGCGGCGTGGTCCCGCTCCTCCTCGCCGATGCCGCTGCCGAGCGTCGAGCGGACCACCCGGGCGATGTCCGCGAGCGCGGGGCCGCTGACGTCGGTCGCGACCGAGCAGCCGATGGTGAACAGCCCGCCCTGGTTCTGCGGCTCCAGGGTGGCGCGGATGCCGTAGGTGTAGCCCTTCTCCTCGCGCAGCAACGCGGACAGGCGGGAGTTCATGCCGCCGCCGAGCGCGTAGGCGGCGACCCGCAGCGCGGCCCAGTCGGGGCTGTGCCGGCCGGGGAACGGCGCGCCGACGCGCAGCACGCTCTGCACGGCGCCGGGCCGGTTGACGATCAGCGCGCTCGGCGGGGCAGCATGCGGCGGCTCGGCCGGCTCGCCGTCCGGTCCCCCGCCCCAGCCGCCGAACGCCTTCGTGACGGCGGCGTCAACGTCGACGCCGGTGAAGTCGCCCGCCAGGATCAGCGTCGACCGCGCCGGCTGGACGCGCCCGGCGTGGAACGCGCGCAGGCTCGCCGCGTCGAGCGCCGCGACGTCCTCGGCGGTGCCCTCCACCGGGCGGCTGAGCCGGCTGTCAGCGGTGAACGCCCGCGCGTAGAGCTCGAGCGACGCGCGCGCCTCGGCCCGTGACCGCCGGTCGGTGATCGCGTCGATCTGCTCACCGATGAGCCGGGCCACGTCCCGGTCGGCATACGCGGGCCTGATGACGCTGGCCGCGGCGAGGTCCAGCGCGGGTGCCAGCCCCGCCGCCGGGACGATGAGGCCCGCCGCCAGCGCGCTGTGGCTCGCCCACGCGCCGTACGACGCGCCGATGCGGTCGAGCTTGCGCGCGAAGGACTCGGCATCGTCCTCGAGGGTGCCTTCCGACCACAGCGCCGTGGCCAGCGCGGCCGTGCCGTCCCTGGGCTCGGCCTGCAGCGGCGCGTCAACGACGAGCCGCACGGCCGCGAGCGGCCGGCCGGGCAGGTCGTACACCAGGAGGGACAGGCCGTTAGCCAGCGTCCGCCGGCGGGACGCCGGGAACGACCACTCCCTGGCCGGCGCGACGGCCGGGCGCACCGCGACGCTCTCGCCGGTCACGCCCGGTCACCCCGCTGGCCGGGGTAGACGACGCGGGCGGCGTGCTGCGGCAGGAGCAGCCGGGCGGCCTGCTGTACCTGGCCGGCCGTGACCTCGCGCAGCCGCGTGGTCGCCGTGGCGGCGAGCCCGGGGTCGCCGAACAAGGACGCGAAGCGGGACAGCTGGTCGGCCTGGCCCCCGAAGTCGGAGGTCTCATCGAGCCACTCCCGCTCCTTCATGGCGATAGCGCGGCTCATCTCCTCCTCGGTGGGGCCGTGATCCGCGAGCAGCGCAAGCTCCTCGTCCACGGCGGTCTCCACCGCGGCGATGTCGGCGTCGGCACGGGCCCGCACGACCAGCATGGCGGACGAGTCTGCCCGGACGAACCGCGACAGGCCGCCGTGCGCGCCGCGGGCGAGCTCGTCGCGGCGGATCAGCCGGCTGGCGAGCCTGCTCCCGTTGCCGCCGGCCAGGATCTCGAGCGCGAGGTCAGCCGCGTCCGCGGCGGGCGTCCCGTCCGGCGCGCCGCGCCACATGCTGTACAGGGCGGGGGAGGGCACGGCTTCGCTGAGCACCAGGCGGGCGGGCTCGGCGAGCGGGCCGAGCGGCGCCGTCGCCGGCTGTCCGGGAGCCGCCGCGGCGGGCACCCGGGCGAAGTAACGCTCGGCCAGGCGCACCGCCTCGTCGGCGGCGATGTCGCCGACGACGGACAGGACCGCGTTGGCCGGCATGTAGTGCCGCCGGAAGAACGCGGCGGTGTCGTCGAGCGTGGCTGCGTCCAGGTCTTCCATCGAGCCGATCGGCATGTGGTGATAGGGGTGGCCGGCCGGGAAGGTGAGCGCGTACAGGTGCTCCCAGGCGGTGCCGTACGGCTGGTTGTCGTAGCGCTGCCGCCGCTCGTTCTTCACGACGTCCCGCTGGTTGTCCAGGTTGGCCTGGTCCAGCGCGGCCAGCAGGCTGGCCATCCGGTCGGCCTCGAGCCACAGGCTGAGCTCGAGCGCGCCCGCCGGGATCGTCTCGAAGTAGTTGGTGCGCTCGAAGCTCGTCGTGGCGTTCAGGCTGGCGCCGCTGGCCTGCAGCAGGCCGAAGTGCTCGCCGGACGCCACGTGCTGCGAGCCCTGGAACATGAGGTGCTCGAACAGGTGCGCCAGGCCGGTCCGGCCTGGCTCCTCGTGCCGCGAGCCGACGTTGTACCAGATGTTGACCGCTACCGCCGGGGCGCTGCGATCGCTCACGACGACGACCCTCAGGCCATTGCCGAGTGTGTGCTGGGTCAGCCTCGCGTCAGTCGCCGGTACGGTCACGATGTTTATGCTATTGGCCCGCTGCGCCCGGGCTGTCAGCGCCGCCCGCGCGGCGGACGGCCGGGTCGAGCCCCTGATCACGAGCTCGGCTGTCAGCACGGCCGACTGCGGCTGCCGCAGCCCGGTGCCGATGGCGGCCCGCAGCGCGGCCACAGCCTGCACCCCCAGCTCCTCCAGCGGCTGCCTGACCGTGGTGAGCTGCGGGTCGGACGCCTCGGCGAGCACCGTGTCACCGAACCCGGTGACCGCGACGTCGTCCGGCACCCTGACGCCGTGCTCGCGCAGCGCCTGCAGCGCGCCGGCCGCGGCCTCGTCGCTGGCGCAGACGATCGCGTCCGGGAGCGGCCCGCTGGCCAGCAGCCTGTCCGCCGCCTCCCGGCCCCAGCCGATCGAGGAGCCGCCCTGGTAGGCCCGGTCCGCCGCCGCGGGGTCCAGCGACCGGACCAGGGCGAGGAACTCGTCGAGCCGTTCGCTCGCGGCCGAGCCGTCCGGCTGCGGGCCGATGTAGGCGAAGCTGCGGCAGCCCGCGCCGGTCAGGTGGCCGACGACCTGCCGCATCATGTCCGCCTGGTCCACGCCCACGTACGGGAGCTCGGCGACGGGCCGCCGGCCGAACTGGAGCAGCGGCATCCGGCTGGCTGCCTGCTCGAACCGCCGGCTGGCTGGCGACGCTGTCGCAGGCGCTGATCAGCAGGCCGTCGACCTGGTGGTCGAACAGGTTCCGGATGAGCTCGGCCTCGATGGCCACGTCGTTGCCGGCGTCGCACAGCAGCAGGCTGAGGCCGCCCTGGCGCAGCTCCCGCTCGACCGCCTGGATCACGGCGGGGAAGAACGGGTTGGTGATGTCGGGGACAACGACCCCGATGGTCTGGGTGGACTGCCTGCGCAGGGCCCGCGCCACGCGGTTCGCGCGGTAGCCGAGGCTCTCGGCCGAGCGCCTGACGCGCTCCGCCAGTTCCGGGTCCACGGTCTGGACGCCTGACAGCGCCCGGGAGACGGTAGCCGTGGACACGCCGGCGGCATCGGCGACCTCACGGATGGTTACGGTCAACGTCCACCCCTCGCTTGCACTCTGACCTGCTGCGCGATGCTTGTCGGTAACACGGGGCCATGGTAACAACAGCTTAGCGCGGAAAACGTTTCCAATGGTACGCCCAAGAACCGCGTCGTGTCGTCTCGGCCGGACAGATTGCCGCCGGGCGGTGACCGGCCGCGGGTCACCAGCCCCGGGCACGCCATTCGGCCAGGTGCGGGCGCTCCGCGCCGAGCGTGGTGTCGTTGCCGTGGCCGGGGTACACCCACGTCCCGTCCGGCAGCGGGCCGAAGACCCGCTCCTCGAGGTCGTTCATCAGCGAGGTGAAATCCGCCGGGCTCGTCGTCCTGCCCGGGCCGCCGGGGAACAGCGAGTCGCCGGTGAAAAGGTGCGGCCCGCCGGCCAGCTCCCCGGCCGCGTCGTAGCGCAGGGCGATGCTTCCCGGGGTGTGGCCGCGCAGGTGGATGACGGCGAACTCGCAGTCGCCTGCCCGCACCGTGTCGCCGTGGCCGGCCCGCTCCGCGATGGCGACCGGGATCTCGTCCGCGTCGTCCGGGTGCGCGACGACGGCGGCACCGGTCGCGGCCTGCACCTCGGCGAGCGCCTGCCAGTGGTCGGCATGCCGGTGCGTGGTCACGATGCGGGTGACCGGGGTGTCGCCGATGAGCTCGAGGAGCCGGCCCGCCTCGGCGGCGGCGTCGATGAGCAGCGCCTCGCCGGTGCGCGCGCAGCGCAGCAGGTAGGCGTTGTTGTCCATCGGCCCCACGGCGAGCTTGGTCACGCTCAGCCCGGGGAGCTCGCGGCTGTCCGGCGGGCCGCCCACTTTCACGTTCCCGGTGTAACTCACGGCGCCTCTCCTTCGGGTACCCGGTTATCCTAGGCCGCCCGCCCGGGCCATGCCTCACCCGGCAGCCGCCAGGTGGTCGGGTACAGTTAGTTCGCATTAAGCAAGCAACCCGGATGGCGCACAGAAGGCGGAACGGCTCATGGGGGTGACGGCCAGGGGCGCCGCTGCGGCGCCCGGGGCGGCCAGCAGGCGCCAGGCCAGGGCACCGGGCCCGCACTACAAGTGGATCGCCCTGTCCAACACCACGCTCGGCGTGCTGATGGCGACGATCAACCAGTCCATCGTGCTCATCGCGCTGCCGGACATCTTCCGCGGCATCGGGCTGAACCCGCTGGCCCCGGGCAACACCAGCTACCTGCTGTGGATGCTCATGGGCTTCCTGGTCGTGTCGGCCGTGCTGGTGGTGGCCTTCGGGCGGCTCGGCGACATGTTCGGCCGGGTGCGCATGTACAACCTGGGCTTCGCGGTCTTCACCGTCGCGTCGATCCTGCTGGCGGTGAGCTGGATGCACGGCGCGCAGGCCGCGCTCTGGCTCATCGGCTGGCGCATCGTCCAGGGCATCGGCGGCGCGTTCCTGTTCGCCAACTCCACCGCCATCCTGACCGACGCGTTCCCGGCCAACCAGCGTGGCACCGCGCTGGGCATGAACGCGATCGCGGCCATCGCGGGCTCGTTCTTCGGCCTCCTGCTCGGCGGCGTGCTCGCCCCGCACAACTGGCACCTGGTGTTCCTGGTCTCGGTGCCGTTCGGCGTCTTCGGCACCGTGTGGGCCTACTTCATGCTGCGCGACCAGGGCATCAGGCAGCCGGCCCGGATGGACTGGTGGGGGAATCTGCTGTTCGCGGCGGGCCTGATCTCGATCCTCGTCGGCATCACCTACGGGCTCGAGCCGTACCGGACGCACACGATGGGCTGGACCAACCCCTGGGTGCTGACCGCGCTGATCGGCGGCGCGGTCGCCCTCGCGGTCTTCATGGTCGTCGAGACGAAGGTCGCCGACCCGCTGTTCCGGCTGTCGCTGTTCCGCATCCGGGCCTTCGCCGCCGGCAACCTGGCCAACCTGCTGGTGGCGCTGGGCCGCGGCGGCATCCAGTTCATCCTGATCATCTGGCTGCAGGGCATCTGGCTGCCGCTGCACGGCTATGACTTCGCGGTGACCCCGCTGTGGGCCGGCATCTACATGATCCCGCTCACCATCGGCTTCCTCGTGTCGGCACCGCTGTCCGGGCTGCTGTCGGACAAGTTCGGCGCCCGCGCCTTCACCGTCGGCGGCGCGCTGCTGACCGCGGGCAGCTTCCTCTGCCTGTTCTTCGTCCCGGTGGACTTCAGGTACCCCGTGTTCGCCGCGGTGCTCGCGGTCAACGGCTTCGGCTCCGGGCTGTTCGCCTCGCCCAACCGGGCCGAGATCATGAACTCGGTGCCGGCCAACCAGCGCGGCGCCGCGGGCGGCATGACCGCGACCTTCCAGAACGCCGCGTTCGTGCTATCCATCGGCATCTTCTTCACTCTCATCATCACCGGCCTGGCCGGCTCGCTGCCCTCGGCGATGTTCGGAGGGCTCACCGCGCAGGGCGTCCCGGCCGCGGCCGCGCACCAGATCGCGCACCTGCCGCCGATCGCGCTGCTGTTCTCGGCGTTCCTCGGCTACAACCCCATGAAGCAGATACTCGGCAGCAAGGTGCTGGCGCACCTGCCGCCCGGGCGCGCCGCGAACCTGACCAGTCACAGCTTCTTCCCGCACCTGATATCGACTCCGTTCCATGACGGGCTGAGCGTCGCGTTCACCTTCGCCATCGCCGCCAACGTCGTGGCGGCCCTGGCCTCGGCTTTCACCAGGGGCCGGAAGCTGCGCGCCGCCGCGGCTGCGCCCGGTGTGGCGGCCGGGGCGTCGTTGCTGCCCGGCGCCCTCGGGGCGTCCGCCGGGAGCCAGCCGCCCGCTGCGCCCGTGCCCCCGGGCTGGGGCCCGGCTGCGGCCGGGGGAGCAGCCGCGCCCGCCGGCGTGCTCCGGACGGTGCGCGGGGTCGTCCGTGACCGCGGCGGCAGCCCCGTCCCCGGAGCGGTGCTGACCGTCCTGCGCAGCGACGGGTGGCAGGCGGGGCGGGCGGTCGCCGGCGACGGCGGCGACTACGAACTGGCCGGCATCGAGCCCATCGGGTTCACGGTCATCGTGCAGGCGCACGGTTACGTGCCCGAGGCGGCGATCGTGAGCGCCGGCGGGGGGGCGGTCGGCCACGACTTCGCGCTGGCCGGATCTGGCGGGCTGGCAGGATCGGTGCGATCGGCCGCGGACGCGCCGCTGCCCGGGGCGGCGGTCGTCATCAGCGACGATTCCGGGGACGAGGTCGCGCGGGACATCACCGGGCAGGACGGGAGCTTCCTGCTGCCCGGCGTGCCCGCGGGAACGTACACGGTGACGGCCAGCGCCGCCGGCCACGGCCGGCCAGCACGCGGGTCGATGTCAACGGGGTGACGAGGACCGCGCTGCTGGCCCTGGCGGCCGAGGCCGAGGTGCACGGGGTGGTCAGGGACCCCAGTGACGCCCCGGTGCCCGGGGTGACCGTGTCCCTGGCCAACACCGACGGCGAGGTCGTCGCGAGCATGGTCACCGGCGCGGACGGCGCCTACCGGCTGGCCGGCCTGGACGGCGGGGATCACACCCTCGTGGCCGGCGGCCTCGAGTCGGTGTCCGCCGTCGTCCGTATCGAGGACGGCCAGACGTCCACCGTGACCGTCCGCCTCGGCCAGGGCCCGGACGGATTCCCGGCCTAGGTACGCGCGGTCACCGGACGGCGCCGATCTTGCGGCGGTCCGGCTGCCCGGCGCCACCTTGCACACGCTGCGACCACAGAATCGGGACAAACCAGGCGCATTTTTGGTCGTAGCGTGTGCAAAGCCAAACGATCATGAAATTGGCAGGCACTCAGGGGACCGACGGAATGAACGCGAATCAGGGGTGGTTGCTCACATCGGGATTCAGGGGTGGCTCACATCGGGGTTCAGGGGTGGTTGGTCACATCGGGGTCAGCTGCCGGGCGGCGTGACGGGGAGTAGCCAGCCGCCGCGCCCGAGGCTGGCCGGCGGCGGCAGCCTGGCCCGCCTGGAACGCCTTGACCGGGTCCCGGCTCTCCTGCCGGGCGGGGCCTCGGCCGGGCCTCGCAACCGGCCCGAAAATGTCGGACCCCCCGGATACCATGGCTGGGCGTGCCGTGCCCCCCTGGACTGACGACGTCGAAGGCACTGACGACGTCGAAGGCAATGATGTCGAAGGCACTGATATCGAGGGCGGAGAGCTGAGAGCGTAGTGGCTGATCGACTTGTGGTTCGCGGCGCCCGCGAGCACAACCTCAAGGACGTCTCGCTGGATCTGCCGCGGGATGCCATGATCGTGTTCACCGGGCTGTCCGGGTCGGGTAAGTCCAGCCTGGCTTTCGACACCATCTTCGCCGAGGGCCAGCGCCGCTACGTGGAGTCGCTGTCGGCGTATGCGCGGCAGTTCCTCGGCCAGATGGACAAGCCGGACGTCGATTTCATCGACGGGCTGTCGCCCGCGGTCTCGATCGACCAGAAGGCGGCCAGCCGTAACCCCCGCTCCACCGTCGGGACGATCACCGAGGTCTACGACTACCTGCGGCTGCTGTACGCGAGGATCGGCAAGCCGCACTGCCCGGTCTGCGGCAGGCCGATCGCGCGGCAGAGCCCGCAGCAGATCGTGGACCGGCTGCTCGAGCTGGCGGACGGCACCAGGTTCCAGGTGCTGGCCCCGGTGGTCCGCGGCCGCAAGGGCGAGTACGGCGAGCTGATGCGCGAGCTGCTGACCAAGGGTTTCTCCCGGGCCCGGGTGGACGGCACGGTGGTGCGGATCGAGGACGCCGCGGCCGGCCAGCTGCCGTCGCTGAAGAAGTACGAGAAGCACGACATCGAGGTCGTGGTCGACCGGCTGGCGGTCAAGGCCGAGGCGCGGCGCAGGCTGACCGACTCGGTGGAGACCGCGCTGTCGCTGTCCGGCGGGATCGTCATCCTCGACTTCGTGGACCTGCCGGAGAATGACCCGCACCGGGAGCGGATGTACTCCGAGCACCTGGCCTGCCTGTATGACGACCTTTCGTTCGAGGAGCTCGAGCCGCGGTCGTTCTCGTTCAACTCGCCGTGGGGCGCGTGCCCGGACTGCACCGGCCTGGGCACCCGGATGGAGGTCGACCCCGAGCTCGTGGTGCCCGACCCGTCCAGGTCGCTGGCCGACGGCGCGATCGCGCCGTGGAGCGGCGGCCACATCAACGACTACTTCTCCCGGCTGATCGAGGCGCTCGGCGACGGCATGGGGTTCACCATGGGCACCTCGTGGTCGAGGCTGCCGGCCGCCGCCCGCAAGGCGCTGCTCTACGGCTATGGCGAGCAGGTCCACGTCCGGTACAAGAACCGCTACGGCAGGCAGCGCTCGTACTACACCTCGTTCGAGGGCGTGATCCCGTACATCGAGCGGCGGCACTCCGAGGCCGAGAGCGACTCCAGCCGGGAGAAGTTCGCCGGCTACATGCGCGAGGTACCGTGCCCCGTCTGCAAGGGCTCGAGGCTGAAGCCGGTCTCGCTGGCCGTGACCGTGGACGGCCGGTCCATCGCGGACCTGTGCGCGCTGCCCATCGGGGAGCTGGCCAAGCTCCTGCTCAGCACCGAGCTGTCGCAGCGCGACATGCAGATCGCCGCCCGCGTGCTGAAAGAGGTCAATGCCAGGCTCGGCTTCCTGCTCGACGTCGGCCTGGACTACCTGACCCTCGACCGGGCGTCGGCGACGCTGGCGGGCGGGGAGGCGCAGCGGATCCGGCTGGCGACCCAGATCGGTTCCGGCCTGGTCGGGGTGCTGTACGTGCTGGACGAGCCGTCGATCGGGCTGCACCAGCGGGACAACCACCGGCTGCTGGAGACGCTGCTGCGGCTGCGCGACCTCGGCAACACGCTGATCGTGGTGGAGCACGACGAGGACACCATCCGCAGCGCCGACTGGGTGGTGGACATCGGCCCCGGGGCGGGGGAGCACGGCGGCAAGATCGTCGTGTCCGGGCCGGTGTCCGAGCTGCTGGCCAGCGAGGAGTCGCTGACCGGCGCCTACCTGTCCGGGCGGGAAGCCATCCCGGTTCCGGCGCGGCGGCGCAAGCGGGCGCGGGGCCGCGAGCTCGTGGTGAAGGGCGCGGCCGAGCACAACCTGCGGAACGTTGACGTGACCTTCCCGCTCGGCTGCCTGGTCGCGGTCACCGGCGTCTCAGGATCCGGGAAATCGACCCTGGTCAACGAGATCCTCTACAACGCGCTGGCGAAGGAGCTGCACGGTGCCAGGACGGTCCCGGGCAGGCACGTCAAGGTGACCGGGATGGCGCACCTGGACAAGGTCGTGCACGTGGACCAGGGCCCGATCGGCCGGACGCCGCGGTCCAACCCGGCGACGTATACCGGGGTGTTCGATCACATCAGGCGGCTGTTCGCGCAGACCACCGAGGCGAAGATCCGCGGCTACCAGCCGGGCCGGTTCTCCTTCAACGTGAAGGGCGGCCGGTGCGAGGCCTGCTCGGGCGACGGCACCATCAAGATCGAGATGCAGTTCCTGCCGGATGTCTACGTGCCGTGCGAGGTCTGCAACGGCGCCCGGTACAACACCGACACGCTGCAGGTGCACTACAAGGGCAAGACGATCGCCGAGGTGCTCGGCATGCCGATCGAGGAGGCGGCCGGGTTCTTCGAGCCGGTGCCCGCGATCCACCGGCACCTGAAGACGCTGGTGGACGTCGGGCTCGGCTACGTCCGCCTCGGCCAGCCGGCGCCGACGCTGTCCGGCGGCGAGGCGCAGCGGGTCAAGCTCGCCACCGAGCTGCAGCGCAGGTTGACCGGCCGGACGATCTACGTGCTCGACGAGCCGACCACCGGGCTGCACTTCGATGACATCCGCAAGCTCCTGGGCGTGCTCCAGCGCCTGGTTGACGGCGGCAACACGGTCATCGTGATCGAGCACAACCTCGACGTGATCAAGACCGCGGACTGGGTGATCGACCTCGGCCCGGAGGGCGGCTCGCGCGGCGGCGCCGTGGTGGCCACTGGCACCCCGGAGCAGGTCGCCATGGCCGACGAGAGCTTCACGGGCCAGTTCCTGAAGAAGCTCCTGAACGTCTGAGCCACGGGGCAGCCCGGGGCGGCAGCCCGGGCGGCGCACCGCGCATTCCCGGGCTATCCCGGAAGCGGGAACCAGGACCCCCTGGTCCACCGGGTGATGCGAGAGTGCACGACTGTGGCTGGTGGGGCGCTGGTGATCGGGCGGGGCAGAGTTTAGCAGCCGGTGGCGGGTTCGTCCTGATGTCATGGATTTTCCGGAAAAGGTGCATCTGACCTGGCTAGGCTCGCCCGTTGACAGGCGCTCCGAAAGCCCGCCAGCACCCCCGGGCGGCTTCCCGTGGAGCGCGCCCTGCTCGGGAAGGAGCCCGTTGGGCGCCCACAGCAAACCCCCCCGCGTCCGGCTGCCGCAGGCGGCGGCCGGTGCCGCCGTGCCCACCCTGGGAGTGGCCGCGGCGATCTGCCTGCCCGCGCAGGCGGCGGGCGCGGCGACCGTCCCGGCCACCACCCAGCCGGTCTCGTCTAACCCGGCCTCCTCCCCCGCGGCGGCGCAGAGGGTCCCGGCGGCGTACCGGCACGACCCGGACAGCTCGGCCAGCCTGCTGGCCGCCCGCGGTGCCCGGCACAAGGCGGCCCCGGCCGCCTCGACGTACACGGTGCGGCCCGGTGACTCGCTGTCGGCGATCGCCGGCCGGGTCTACCACAACCCGGGCGACTGGCCGGTGCTGTACTGGAGCAACCACGACAAGGTTCGCTGGGCCAACGACATCACCAGCGGGCAGGTGCTGACGATCCCGGCCCTTCCCGGCAAGATCCCGGCACCGCCGGCCCAGCTGTCACCGGGCTACAGCCCCCGCCACTCCACCCCGGCCGCGGGTACCCAGTCGGCCCCGGCGGCCACCACGACCGCCACGCCGGCGGCGAGCTGGAGCGGCACCTATCCCGGCGGGGCGTTCGGCGCCTGCGTGGTGGCCCGTGAGTCCGGCGGCAACCCGCAGGTCTGGAACCCGAGCGGCCACTGGGGCCTGTACCAGTTCAGCGCGGCCACCTGGGCCGCCTACGGCGGCAACCCGGCCGACTTCGGCAGCGCCGGCGTGGCCGAGCAGAATGCGGTGTTCGCCACCGCCCTGGCCCAGGGCGGCCAGGGCAACTGGGCACCCTACGACGGCTGCTAGCCCCGCTCATACGCCCCGGACGGCCCGGTGCCGTCCGGGGCGTATCCGTGTCGCCGGGCGGGACCCGGGCTGGTCGCCCCGCTGATCCGGGCGGGCCCTAGGCTTGGAGCATGGAGATGCGCGTGCTCGGCACCACCGGGGTAAGGGTCAGCAAGCTCTGCCTGGGCGCGATGATGTTCGGAGGGTGGGGCAATCCCGACCACGACGAGTCGGTCAGGATCATCCACCGGGCGCTGGACACCGGCGTCAACTTCATCGATACCGCCGACGCGTACTCCGGCGGGGAGTCGGAGGAGATCGTCGGCAAGGCGCTGGCGGCGGGGCGCCGTGACCACATCGTGCTCGCGACCAAGGTTCACTTCCCGACGGGCGACGACGTCAACGAGCAGGGGAACTCACGGCGGTGGATCATCCGTGAGTGCGAGAACAGCCTGCGCCGCCTGGGCACCGACCGCATCGACCTGTACCAGATCCACCGGCCCGACCCGGCAGCCGACATCGACGAGACCCTGGGCGCCCTCACCGACCTGGTCCGGGCGGGCAAGATCTGCTACGCGGGCAGCTCGACCTTCCCCCCGTCGCAGATCGTCGAGGCCCAGTGGACCGCGCAGCGGCGCGGGCGGGAGCGGTTCGTCTGCGAGCAGCCGCCGTACTCGATCCTGGTGCGGGGCGTCGAGGCCGAAGTGCTGCCGGTCTGCCAGGACTATGGGATGGGCGTCATCCCGTGGAGCCCGCTCGCCGGCGGTTGGCTTACCGGGCGCTACCGCACGGGCGCCGACATGCCCGTCAGCACCCGGGCGCAGCGGCTGCCGCAGCGGTTCGACCTGAGCCTGCCCGGCAACCAGGCGAAGCTGGACGCTGCCGAGAAGCTCGCCGTGCTCGCCGAGGGGGCCGGCCTGACCCTGATCCAGCTGGCGCTGGCGTTCGTCACCAGTCACCCGGCCGTCACCTCGGCCATCATCGGGCCGCGGACGATGGAGCACCTGGACAGCCAGCTCGCCGCCGCCGACGTGGTGCTGACCTCCGACATCCTCGACAAGATCGACGAGATCGTCCCGCCGGGCACCAACCTCAACCCGCCGGACCGCGGCTACGAGCCCCCGGCGCTGACCGAGCCCGCCCTGCGCCGCAGGCGCTAGACCGGCACCGCGCCGCAGGCGCTAGACCGGCACCGCGCCGCAGGCGCTAGACCAGGCACCGCGCCGCAGGCGCTAGACCGGCACCGCGCCGCAGGCGCTAGACCGGCACCGCGCCGCAGGCGCTAGACCGGCACCGCGCCGCAGGCGCTAGCACCGGCCGCCGGCCGGGGCCGGAAATGATCCGCGGGCGGGAGCGGTTAGCGCCTCCATGACTGACGAGACGATGCGAGCGGTGCGGTTCGAGCGGTACGGCGGGGTCGAGGAGCTTCAGGTGACCGAGGTGCCCCGGCCCCGGGCCGCCCCGGGGCGGGTGGTGGTGCAGGTGAGGGCGGCGGCCCTCAACCCGGGTGAGGCGTCGATCAGGCGGGGACTCATGCACGACCGGTGGCCGGCGCGGTTCCCCTCGGGGGAGGGCAGCGACTTCGCCGGCGTCGTGACCGAGGTCGGCGACGGGGTGACATCCGTCACCCCGGGCGCCGAGGTGATCGGGTGGACGGACGAGCGCGCCAGTCATGCCGAGGCCGTCAGCGTTCCGGCCGGCCAGCTGGTCCCCAAGCCGGCCGGGGTCAGCTGGGAGGCGGCCGGCTCCCTGCACGTGGCCGGCACCACCGCGTGGGCGGCGGTGCGGGCGGTCGACACCAGGCCCGGTGACACGGTGGCGGTCTCTGCTGCCGCCGGCGGCGTCGGATCCCTCGCCGTCCAGCTGGCCCGGCGCGCGGGGGCTACCGTGATCGGCATCGCCGGGGCCGCCAACGCCGGCTGGCTGGCATCGATGGGGGTCACGCCGGTCACCTACGGCGAGGGCCTGGCGGACCGGCTGCGGGCCGCCGCCCCGGACGGCATCGACGCGTTCATCGACTGCTTCGGGGGCGGCTACGTGGACCTGGCCGTCGAGCTCGGCGTGCCCAAGGAGCGGATCGACACGATCATCGACTGGGCGGCGGCGCAGCAGGCCGGCGCCAAGATGGAAGGGGTCGCCGCGGCCGAGGATCCGGCCGCCGTCCTGTCCGAGCTGGCCGGCCTGGTCGCGGCCGGCGAGCTGGTGGTCCCGGTGGCCCGGACGTACCCGCTGGACCGGGTGCGGGACGCGTATGCAGAATTGGAGCAGCGGCACACCCGGGGGAAGATCGTCCTGCTTCCCCGGTAGCGGTAGGTTCGGCACAGCCGCTGCCCGAGGAGGTGAACGCGATGGTGGTCCCCGACGCCGCCCGTTCAGTGGCTGCCGTCGCCGGCGGGCTGCTCGTGCTCACCGCCTGCACCAGCATCGTCGGGACCGTCATCGTGCCCCGCCCGGTCAGCAGCTGGCTGACCCGCCTGGTGGACCGCATCGTGAACAAGGTGTTCCGCCTGGCGACCGCCAAGATCACCGACTACCGGCGGCGGGACCGGGTGCTCGCGGCGCAGGCCGCGGCGATCGTGATCACCCAGCTCGCCGCCTGGCTGGGGATCACCTTCATCGGGTTCGGTCTGCTGCTGTGGCCGTTCGCCCGGCCGGCCTGGCGTCGGCGTTCAAGGTCTCCGGGTCCTCGATGTTCACCCTCGGGTTCGCGACGACGCCCGGTGCCGCCCCGCTGGCGATCGTGTTCATCACCGCGGCGACCGGGCTGGTGATCGTCACGCTGCAGATCGCCTACCTGCCGGCCCTCTACGCGGCGTTCAACCGGCGGGAAACCGAGGTGGCGCTGCTGAACGCGCAGGCCGGCGTCCCGTCCTGGGGACCGGAGCTGCTGGCGCGCACCCACTACGCGCTGGGATCGGGCTCGTCAACCATCGACACGCTGCCCGACCTGTACGCCCAGTGGGAACGCTGGTCCGCCGACGTGACGGAAAGCCACACCACCTACCCGTCGCTGGCGCGCTTCCGGTCGCCCCGGCCGCTGTCGTCCTGGGTGACCGCGCTGCTGGCCGTGCTCGACTCCGCCGCGCTCTACCTCGCGCTGTCCCCCAAGGCCGCACCGGCGGTGCCGGCCCGCCTCTGCCTGCGCTCCGGCTTCATCTGCTTCACCCAGATCGCGCGCACGATGGGCATCGACGTGCCCGAGGAACCCGACCCGAACGGCGAGATCAGCCTCAGCTACGAGGACTTCCTCGACGCGGTCGAGCGTATGCGCAAGGTCAACTTTCCCATCGAGGTGCGCGAGCCCGCCGATGCCTGGCCGGACTTCGTCGGCTGGCGGCTCAACTACGAGCAGGCCGCGTACGGGGTGGCCTTCGCCCTGGACGTCGTGCCGGCGCTGTGGTCGGGACCCCGCCGCCACGGCGGCATCGCCATCCCCCCCATCCGCCCCGGGACCGGCCGGCCGCCCAAGTAGCCAGAACGGCCCGGGGAGGACCGCCGCCCGCCGGCCCAGGACGTCAGCTAGCCCCGCGTCACCGAGCCCGGTGGCGGTATCTGCCCGGGACCGTCCTTCTCGCACGCGAGCTGGGCGGGACCGGCCAGCGGCGCGGCCAGCCGCGGCGGCTGGGCAAAGGCAGGGCGGCTCAGATCCAGGAAGTCGGACAGGTCGGCCGCGGTTGCGTCGCGCCCGGTCAGCGGCGTCAGGTTCCACTTGCGCTCGACCATCGCCAGGATCGACGTGTGGTCGTGAGTCACGCTGGTCACGTGGTCCGGCCGGCTCCAGGGGAAACCACCACCGCCGGCACCCGGAAGCCGTAGCGGGTGAACCCGTCGTAGTGGTCGGCGGGCGGGAGCGGCGGCGTGGCGTCCGGGGTGACGGCCAGCGGCGGCGGCACGTGGTCGTAGTAGCCGCCGCCCTCGTCGAAGGTCCAGATCAGCAGCGTGCGCGGCCACGCCGGCGACTCCATCACGGCCTGCACGACCGATGCGGCGAAGACCTCGCCGTGCACGATGTTCTGCGGGTTCTCCTCGGAGCTGTGACCGAAGTCCGGGTCGATGATCGCGAACCCGGGAAGGTTGCCCGACTTCGCGTCGGCGAAGAACTGCGCTATCGGCACGACGCTGTCGTGTCCCTCGACCGCAGCGCCGAGGAAGACGCAGCTGGTCGGCGGGAAGCTCGAGTAGTAATTCCGCCAGGGAATGCCGTGGGCGTCCAGGCGGTCGAAGATCGTATCGGCGGAGGCGGGCAGGAGGACCTCGGGCAGGACGTCATCGACCATGCCCACCGAGGTGGCAGCCAGCAGGTAACGCTTATTCGGCTGCGTCTGGCCTAACAGCGGCGCGAACCAGCGGTCCGCCAGCGGGAAGGTGGCGGCCAGCGAGTAAGCCCACGGCAGATCGGCCCCGGTCCAGTAGCCCATCGCGACCGGCCCGCTGGCTGACTTGACGAACCCGTCGTTCCGGCCGCCGTTGAACTGGATGTGACTCTGGGCCCACGCCTGGGACGGGTGCCCCTTCAGCTGGCAGGTGGTGGGCATGTGAAAGGCGTGCTGAACACGGCCGTCGGGAGCGGGGTTGGCCGCCGTCGGCCTGCCGTCGGGACCGATCGCGAATCCGTCTCCCCGCGGGTGCTCACCCGGCCCCCGGCCCAGCATGCCGAGGTAGTTGTCGTACGAGTGGTTCTCCATCATGAGAACCAGGAAGTGATCAATCTGGGGAAGGGTATCAGCGCCTTCCGGCCGGCCAGGAAAAGGACGCTGGCCTACCCCCCGTTGCGCAGGGCTTTGCGTCGGAGAAGTCAAATTCCGGACCCCCTCACCCCTGTCATGCATATTGCTGACAGCCTAACGCCGCCAACGGCCACGGGCGCGGCACAGCCGGTGCGCCGGCACCAGGGAGCGCTGACGCACCGGCCACTGCCCCCGCCTTGTTAGCCTCGGTTGCGGAATGGGAACGACTGGCGGCATGCGGCGGACGGGGCGGTGGGCCCGGCAGGCGCTACGAGGGCTCGCCGGGCTGGTGTTCCTCACCCTGCTGGCGGCAGCGGCGATCGCCATATCGCTGCAGGTCACGCCCATGCAGACGGTCACCGTCGCGGGGCAGGTGATCCGGGTCGGCGCCGGCGCGCCTGATCTCAGCCTGTCCGGCCCGGGGGAGATCGACCTGTTCGGCCAGAGCCTGCCGACGGACCTGCGGTTCACCGGCCCGGTGCGGCCCCGGCTGCAGCTCGCCCAGATCACCATCAACAGCGAGCTGACCACGTTTGTCGAGGGCGCCCGCCGGACCGGCGCGGAACGCATACTCGGCGCCCGGCTGGCCGACGGGTGGAAGCGCTACTTCGCCTGGGAGACGGCGATCGCCGGGGCGGGCGCGCTGATCCTGGCGGGGGCGGTGGCGGGCTGGCGCCGCCTGCGGCGCGCCACCACCCTCTGGCTGCTGGCCGCCGGGCTGCTCGCGGCCGAAGCCGTCAACGTGGGCGCCATCATGATCACCACGTACTCGGCGCCTGCCCTGCTGCGCCAGGTGCACTCGCTGAACCAGCTCGTCGGCACGGCGACCCGGCCGCCGCGGCTCCGCCCGGCCTGGCCCGCTGCCCCGGATCGGGGTCGTGGTCGTCGGCGACTCCACCGCGGCGGGAGCCGGGCTCGCGCCGGTGCCCGGCGCGTCCGTCACCGCCCGTGCCTGCGGGCGCAGCGCCGACTCCTATGCGGCTGACCTGTCGGGCGTCAACGGCTGGAGCGTGCTCAACCTCGCCTGCAACGGCGCCACCATCAGCCACGGGCTGCTCGGGCCGCAGCAGCACGACGGGCACCGGCTGGCGCCGCAGCTCGCGGTGGCCGAGCAGGCCAGCCAGGCGTCGGTGGTCATCGTCAGCGTGGGCGCCGACGACCTGAACTGGGCGGCGCAGGTGCGCTACTGCTCGGTCACGCCGCGCTGCGACGACCGGGCCACGACGGCCTACTTCCAGCAGCAGCTGGCCTCGTTCAGCAAGAACTACCTCGACCTGCTGAGCCGGCTGGCGGCGCTGCCCGCCCACCCGCAGGTGATCGTCAACCGCTACTACGACCCGTTCGGCGCCCAGCCCGGGTGCCTGAGCCAGGCCGGGCTCACCGCCGCGAACCTGCAGACCCTGACCTCCCGGCTGGCTACGCTGAACCAGGTGCTGGCTTCGGGTGCCGCGCAGTTCGGGTTCTCCTCGCCGCAGCCTGACTTCGCCGGGCACCAGCTGTGCACGCAGCAGCCGTACGTGCAGGGGCTGGACGCGGCGGCGCTGTTCCACCCCACCGCGCTCGGCCAGCTCGCCATCGCGCTGGCCGACCAGGCAGCTGTGAACCAGCCGGGGCCTGACCGGCTGGCCTGGCCGGGGAGAGCGAGCCGAGGTGGACATAGAAACGACGCGCGGGCCTGCCCGGGCGGTCATCGAGGGCCCCGGGCGGCCGTCCTTCCGGCTCGCGCTCACCCACGGCGCCGGCGGTGACGTTGACGCGCCGGATCCGCTCGCGGTGCGCGACGCCGCAACGGCGCTGGGCGGCGCGGTGGCCCGGATCACCCAGCCGTACCGGGTGCGGGGCGGCCGCGCGCCCGGGCCGGCCGCCGCCCAGGACGCCGCCTGGGTGGAGATCATCACCGCGCTCCGGGAAGCGCAGGCCGCCGCCCCGCACGCGGCGGGCGGGACGCTTCCGCTCGTGCAGGGCGGCCGGAGCAACGGGGCCCGGGTGGCCTGCCGCACCGCCGCGGCAGTCGGCGCGGTCGCCGTGATCGCGCTGGCCTTCCCGCTGCACCCGCCGGGCCGCCCGGAACTCTCCCGCGCCGCCGAGCTGCGCATCCCGGGCGGCCGCAAGCTGCTCATCGTGAGCGGCGAGCGGGACCCGTTCGGCGTGCCCGGCCGCAGGGCCGGCGCGCGGCTGGTGGTGCTGGCGGGGGAGACGCACGCGCTGTCGCGGCATCCGCAGGCCGTCGGCCGGGCGGTCGCCGCCTGGCTGCCGCGGGTGCTGAGCCCGGACGGGCGCATGAAGAACGCCCGCCAGCGGGAGTGATGAGACTCCGTGAGAGCGGGCGCGGGTCTGGGCGCTGGGGCTAGGCGGAGAGCCGGCTAGGCGGCTGGCGAGTCCGGTGCGGCGGCAGGGCCGCCGCTGTAGGCGTGGTCGCCGGTGTAAACGGGGCTGGCGCCGTACGCAGGGCTGGCGCCGTGTGCGGCGCGCGCCTGCAGGGGCATGTCCGTGGGGCGGTGCGGTCCGATCGCGTCTCCGCCGGGGAGCAGTTCCCCGGTGTCCTCGAAGATGACGATGCCGTTGCAGAGCAGGCTCCAGCCCTGCTCTGGGTGGCTGATGAGCGTACGGGCCGCCTCACGGTCCGGTGCTGATGCCTCCGGACAGGCCGGCGTGTGCGGGCACATTGAGGTGCCTCCTGGTCATTTCCTCGTTATGGTCTTGGTCACATTCTAGTGTGCAGGCTGACCTGCCTTCACGACATGGCCCGTTGTGACTGTTTGCCTTGTCATCCTTTGTAGTTTCCGGCAGGTATGCATCCTGGCGCTAATTGACTACGCCGCGTGATAGCCCGGGCTATGACCCGCGAAGTTCGCACCCCTCCAGACTGCTCCTGGCCGGCCGCCCGCGCCCGGCGACACGCCGGCGGGCCGGTCAGGCCGCGGGAGCCGGCGGGACCCGGACGATGCCGCCGAGCCGGTGCGCCTCACGCAGCGTCAGCAGCGCCTCGGCCTCCGCGGTCCACGCCTTGACTGCCGAGGTAGCCATGGCTTTCCTGCGGTAAATCCGGTCGTCGTAGCCGCGGGCCCCGATGGCGGCGCGCTGGGCCGCGTACGCGGACCGCATCACCTCGGTGAGCGCGTCGTCCAGCGCCTTGCCCAGATCGTGCAGCTCCTGCACTCCTGCGCCGCTGGCCTGTGCCCGGCGCAGCGCGGCCTCGGCCGTCCTTGCCGCCTCGAGCAGCTCCGTGAATTTATCCCCCAGCGCGACATCTGCGGCGTGTTGTTCTTCCGCTTCCTTGCTCACATGGTGGCCGCCAAACACCTTATTTCTCCTTACCGTAAGCGCGAATTCCCGGCGGGCCCGGAATCAGGCGCCCGAATGTAAAACGCGGGCGGGGGGCTGCGCGGTTCAGCTTACGCGAGGCCGGCCTGCCAGCTCTGGTGCATCCGGGCGAACCTGCCCTCGCCGGCGGCGAGCAGCGCGCCCGGCGGGCCGTCCTGCACGACCCGGCCGCGGTCGAGGACCAGCACCCGGTCCGCGATCTCCACCGTGGACAGCCGGTGCGCGATGATCACCGCCGTGCGGCCTGCCAGCATCGTGCGCAGGGCTCGCTGCACCAGCCGTTCGGAGGGAATATCGAGAAGCGAAGTGGCCTCGTCAAGCACCAGCACGGCGGGAGCAGCGAGGAAGGCACGGGCGAACGAGATCAGCTGGCGCTGGCCTGCCGACAGTCGGCCGCCCCGCTTCCCCACGTCGGCGTCATACCCGCCGGGCAGCGCGGCGATGAACTCGCCGGCGCCGATGGCCCGGGCGGCCGCTTCGATCTCGGCCCGGTCCGCGGCCGGGCGGCCGAGCCCGATGTTGTCCGCGATCGTGCCGCTGAACAGGTAGTTCTCCTGAGTGATCATGACGACCTCGGCCCGGAGCGTCGCGTCGTCCAGATCCCGCAGGTCCACCCCGTCGAGCAGGACGCGGCCGCAGTCAGGATCGTAGAACCTCGCCAGCAGCCGGGCCACGGTGGTCTTGCCCGCGCCGGTCGTGCCGACGAGCGCCGTCGTCTGTCCCGCCGGGATGTCCAGGCTCAGGTCCGGGATCACCGTTTCCGCCCGGTACCCGAAAGTGACCGACGCGAACCGGATGCAGCGCCCGCCGCCGTGAGGATCGGGGAGCCGAACGCTGACGGCGGGCGGAGGCACCGACGGCCGCTCGGCGAGCACGCCGGAGATCTTCTCCAGGGCCGCGGCCGCGCCCTGGAACGCGTTGTAGAACTGGGCGAGATCCTGCAGCGGGTCGAAGAAGCGGCGCAGGTAGAGCAGGAAGGTGACCAGCACGCCCACCTTGATGTCGCCGTCGATGACCCGCAGGGCGCCGTAGCCGAGCACCGCCCCGGTGATGACGTTGCCGACCAGCGTGATCGCGGGCGCGTACAGCGCCACCAGCCGGAACGAGCGCAGGCTCGCCGCGTGGTAGCCGGCGTTCAGCTCGCCGAAGATCTCGTCGTTCCTGTGCTCCCGGCGGAACGCCTGGACGGCGCGGATCCCCGTCATCGTCTCGACGAACTGGACGATCACCTGCGCGATGGATTCCCGGCCGCGCCGGTAGGCGACGGCCGACTCCCGCCGGAACCACGCGGTCAGCCATGCCAGCGGGCCGAAGCCGCCCAGCACCACCAGCCCGAGCGGCCAGTCCAGCGCCAGCATGCCCGCGCCGACCAGCAGCAGCGACAGCACCGCGGAGACCAGCGAGTCGAGGCCGTCCTCGAACAGCGCGGAGATCGCGTCGATGTCCGAGGTCTGCCGGGAGATGGCCCGGCCGGAGGTGTAGTCCTCGTGGAACGACACCGACAGCTGCTGGAAATGCGCGAACACGCGGGTGCGCAGGTCGAGCACGACGCGCTCGCCGAGCCTGCCCATCGAGTAGGCGTAGCTGCGGGTCGCGACCGCCTGCACGGCCACCGCGGCGGCGAACACGGCGGTCAGGACCAGCAGCGGCGCGGCGTCCCGGCTGCGGGCCAGCGGCGGGATGCCCCGGTCGATGCCGAGCCCCACCAGCCACGGGCCGGCCAGCGCGGCCAGGCTGGCGATCACGATCAGCGCCATGGTCGCGGCCACTCGCCGCCGGTGGCTGCGGAGCAGGCCGGCCAGCAGGCGCCTGCTGCGGCCGTGCAGCAGCGCGGCGGCGCCCGCCGTGGTCTCCTCGGTTTCCTCGGCGGCGAGCCCGCGCCAGGCCTGCGCCGTCATGTGCTCACCTCCCGGGAGGCCATCGTCATCAGGTCGCGGTAGGCCGGCTGCGACGCCATCAGCTCGCTGTGCGTGCCGACGGCCGCGATGACCCCGCCGTCCAGCAGCGCCACGGTGTCGGCCAGCTGCACCGTGGACGGCCGGTGCGCGACGACCAGGGCCGTCGTCTGGGCCAGCACCCGGTGCAGCGCCAGGGTCGCCTTGGCTTCGGTCTGCACCTCGACCGCGGACAGCGGGTCGTCGAGCAGCAGCACCTGCGGCCGGGCGAGG
>CAVOOC010000026.1:0-15417 GCA_963697445.1 uncultured Actinomycetes bacterium | reverse complement strand
AGTATCCGGCCGCCAGGCCGCAGCCCGAGCAGGGCGCCCACCGCGGGCTGACCGGGCTGGTCGAGTCGGCTGTCGCGTCCTCGCCGCGGCTCAAGCGGACGGTGCGGGAGCTGAGCAGCCGGTATCCGGCCGTGCGCCGGGCGCGCATCCTGGCCTGGCGGGCGATCGAACGGTCCCGGGCACGGAAGCGTCCCTAGGCCATGTCTCGCAGATCTTCGGCGGCGCGGATCGGCGCCCAGACGACGACACGGCCTGGCATGCCCGGAGCTAACGGCCGCCCGGCGGCAGCGGCCGGCCTGCCCCGGGTGACCGCCGTGGTGGTGACCTACAACCGGCAGCAGCTGCTGCTGGAGGCGCTCGCCGCGGTGTACGCGCAGAGCCGCCCGCCAGACGACGTGATCGTGGTCAACAACGCCTCCGCCGACGGCACCGCCGCGGCGGTCCGCGCGCAGTTCCCGGCCGCGCAGCTGGCCGAGCTGGCGCGCAACACCGGCGGCGCGGGCGGGTTCGCCTGCGGCATGGCGCTGGCCCTGGTCGGCGACGCGGATCTCCTCTGGCTCATGGACGACGACACGGTGCCCGCGCCCGGTGCGCTGCGGGCGCTGCTCGAGGCCCGCGGCGGCGCGGCCCGGCCGCCCGTGCTGGTCGCCAGCTCGGTGCGGTGGACCGACGGCCGCGCGCACCCGATGAACACGCCGCGGGCCCGGCCGTTCGTTACCAGGGCGGAGCGTGCTGCCGCGGCGGCCGCCGGGTGCGTGCCGATCAGGTCCGCGTCGTTCGTGTCGGTCCTCGTCGACGCCGCCGAGTGCCGGCGGCGCGGCCTGCCGCAGGCGGACTACTTCCTGTGGAACGACGACTTCGAGTTCACCGCCCGGCTGCTGCGCGGCAATGCCGGCTGGCTCTGCCCGGCGAGCGTCGTCGTGCACAAGACGCGGACCTTCGGCTCGACCGACGCCGACCCCGGGCAGCGGTTCTTCTACGAGGTGCGGAACAAGATTCTGGATGTTCAGGTCCGGCTCGCCGCTCGGCCCGCTGGAGCGCGTGCTGTACGGGGGCGCCACGCTGCGCCGCTGGGCGCGGACGTTCGCGGGCTCCCGCGACCGGGGCGTGCTCAGGTCGGCACTCGTCAGGGGCGTCGCGGCCGGGGTGCGGACGAGCCCGCGGCCCACCGAAGAGGTACTCGCCGCGGCCGGCCTGAAGATGCCGTCAGCGGTTACGCCCCCGCCGCGGGCTCCTTAGCCTGGCGGCGGGCCAGAAGGGCGCTGATGCCCAGCACGCCTGCCGCGGCAGGACGATCACGGCCGGGAGCTCGTACCGCCAGGAGAACTCCAGCAGGTCCGGCAGCAGCAGGACGATGACGGCGGTGCCGGTGAACAGCAGGCTCGCCACGGCCAGCCGCAGGCCGCGCTGGCCGCCTGCCCGGCGGCGGATCAGGGCGAGGAGCGAGCCCGCCACCCCCGCCAGGACGAACACCGCAAGCAGCGGACCGGGGGTATAGCCGCCATCGAGCTGGTAGGCCCGCAGGAAGGCCGCGATCGGCCGGTCAACGTGCGCCCTGCCGCCATAGGAGGGACTGAGCACGGAAAACCTGAATTTCCCGAACGCCTGCCGCTGCAAGCCGATCACGATGACGTTGCCGCCGCGCAGGGTGACCCACGGGGAGAAGGTCGGGTAGCTGGTCTGGAACTGCCAGCGGGAGATGGGCGTCTCCGACTCGACGCCGTCCCGGGTCAGGGCGAACAGGCGCATCGAGTCGCCGGCGATGGCGGCCACCACCCGCAGCGGCTGCTGCCCTCGCACCGCCGCGCCCAGCTCCGCGAACAGCCTGGTCCGGCTCGCGCCCGGCGCGATGGCGGCGTACAGCGGCGACTGACCGGAATGCTCGAGCCAGTCCGCGCCCTTAACCTGCTCGGCCGGCGTTGGGCACAGCGGCCGCACGTTTGCGGGCAGCTTCAGCGTGGCGCAGTCGGCCGCTGCCGCCAGTCGGCCGATGGTCGTCTGTCCCTTGGACAGCCAGAAGTGCCCGTACCTGAGGTCGGACAGCCCGCTGTACAGGAGGATCGGCAGCGCGACCGCCGCCGCCAGCGCGGCCGACCTGACGAGGACGCGGCGCCACCCGCCGCCGACCGCGACCAGGTACAGCACCGCGGGCAGCACCAGGAACTCGCCAGTCGCCCTGATGGTCGCGGACGACCCGAGCACCAGGCCCGCCGCGACCGCGAACGGCACGCTGACCGCGGGCCGCCAGAGCAGCACGGCCAGCCCGGCGACGATCATCGCCTCGAACCAGACGTCGGGCATGATCATCTGTTCCATCTGCAGCTGGTAGGCGTCCAGCAGTACGGGCGCGACGGCCAGGGCCGCGAGCCAGACGCGGACCCCCCGGCGCAGCAGCAGGACGTACAGGACGACCGCCATCGCCAGGCCGAGCAGATGCTGGATCGCGGCGACGGTACTCAGGTCGCCGGCGACCAGGAGGATCTTCAGGAGCACCCGGTAGCCGAGCGGGTCGGAACCGGGGTACACGCCGTACAGGTACTTGAGGGTATCGACGTAGATCAGCGCGGGCTGGTAGGCGATCTGGGTCAGCACCCGCAGCACCAGCCCCGCGGCCAGCAGCGCGGACACCAGCCAGTGCTCGCGCAGCACTGTCACGGCCCGGGCGCGCCGTGCCTGCCACCGCCCGGCGGGCGCGGCACCGGCCCGCGCGGGGGAGACCTGCCCGCCCGGGGTGGTTCCCTCGCCGGCGCGCGTCGCGACAGGCGGCTCGGTCATGCCGTCGATGGTAGTGCGGCGGCACGGCGCGCGCGGCGACACCAGCACGTTCGCGGTCCCCGCAGCCGGCCGTGCGTGGCATCCTGTTCCGCATGAGTCCGCGGTCTCCCCACTCGCGCCGGGCTTTCCTCGGCCTGGCTGCTGCTGCCGCCGCTGCGCCGGCGGTGGCCGCCTGCGCCGGGAACGCCGCGGCGCCGGGCGGAGCGGCGCATGCCGGGACGCGGCGGTCCCCGCGCCCCGGCGCCGTGAGCGAGAACTCACGCGACGGCGACCCGAACTGGGGCATCAGGCACGTCGGGGCGCCGGACGCGATCATGGGGTATGCCGGGCAGGCCAGCGTGCTGCCCGGCGAGGCGATCACGCTGTATGTCTCGACGACCGCGCGCTCGTTCACGGTGAGCGCATTCCGGATGGGCTGGTACGGCGGTGACCAGGCCAGGCTGCTGTGGCGGTCGGCGACCGTGCGCGGGCACCGCCAGCCCGGGCCCACCGTGATCCGCCCGGCCAACACGGTCGAAACCCGCTGGGATCCGGCCCTCACCGTGCCGACCCACGGCTGGCCCGAGGGCGCCTACTTGCTCCGGCTCGATGCGGAGTCCGGGGCGCAGCGGTTCGTGCCGGTCACCGTCCGGTCGGCGAGCACCGCCGGGAAGACAGTGATCAAGAACGCGGTCTCGACCTGGCAGGCGTACAACACGTGGGGCGGCTACGACCTTTACAACGGGCCCGGCGGCATCAGCGACTACGCCAACCGCTCGCTGGCGGTCAGCCTGGACCGGCCGTACGACGCCAGCGGCGCCTACATGTTCCTCTACCACGAGCGGAAGCTCATCGAGCTGGCCGAGCGCCTCGGCCTGCCGCTTGGCTACGTCACCAACCTGGACATCGCCGCCGACCCGCACCTGCTGACCGGAGCCAGCGCGCTGTTCTCGCTCGGCCACGACGAGTACTGGTCGCCGCCGGAGCGGGCCAGCGTCACGGCGGCCAGGGACGCCGGCGTGAACCTGGCTTTCCTGGGGGCGAACACGATGTTCCGCCGGACCCGGCTGGCCAGCACCACGCTGGGCGCGCGGCGGCTGATCATCTGCTACAAGACGAGCTATACCCAGGACCCGATGTACGGGAAGGACAACGCGCTCGTCACGAGCGACTGGCGGGAGCCGCCGAACCCCGATCCGGAGTCGTCGCTGACCGGCGTGCTGTACGAGTCGAACCCGGCCGATGCCAGCTTCGTCGTGGCCTCGCCCGGCGCGTGGATGTTCGCCGGGACGGGCGTGCGGGCGGGTACCCGGTTCGCCGGCCTGGTCGGCATCGAGTACGACCGGGTGAACCCGGGCGCGCCGGTCGAACGGCCCATCGAGATCCTGTCCCACTCGCCGCTGACCTGCCGCGGCGTGAACAGCTACTCGGACTCGGCGTACTACACGCACAGCGGGGGAGCAGGGGTGTTCAGCACCGGGACGCTGCGCTGGGTGGCGTCGCTCGCGCGGCCCTACCCGCCGTTCGGGCTGAACGGGCGTACCGCCGCCTTCACCACGAAGGTCACCGCCAGCGTGCTGCGCGGCTTCGCCGACGGGCCGGCCGCGGCGAAGCATCCGGCACACGACAACCTGGCGGCGACGCACGAGTGGCCGGGCGACCCGATCGGCGCCCAGCACAACCTGTGGCCGCCGGTCCGGCTCTGAAGATCCGGGGGAACGGCCGTGCAGCTGCTGCATTCCGGCAAGGTCAGGGACGTCTACGCCGATCGCGGCGACGTGCTGCTCGTGGCCTCCGACCGGGTTTCGGTCTACGACGTGGTGCTGCCGACGCCCATCCCCGGGAAGGGCAGGATCCTCACCGCGCTGTCGCTGTGGTGGTTCGATCAGCTGGCTGGTGTCGCGCCCAGCCACGTGATCTCTGCCTCGGACGTGCCCGCGGAGTTTGCCGGGCGGGCGATCAGGTGCCAGCGGCTGGAGATGCTGCCGGTGGAGTGCATCGCCCGCGGCTACCTGACCGGGCTCGGGCTGGCGTCCTACCGGGAGTCCGGATCGGTCTCGGGCGTCCGGCTGCCGGCCGGGCTGACCGAGGGATCCCGGCTGCCCGAGCCCGTGTTCACCCCGACGACCAAGGCGCCGCCGGGGGAGCACGACGAGTTCATCGGCTTCGGCGACGTGATCGCCGCGGTCGGCCGCGAGACGGCCGAGCAGCTGAGCCGGATCACGCTGGAGATCTACCGGCGGGGACACGAGCTCGCGCTGGAGCGCGGGATCATCATCGCCGACACGAAGCTCGAGTTCGGCTACGCGCCGGACGGGACGCTGACCATCGGCGATGAGCTGCTGACCCCGGACTCCTCCCGGTTCTGGCCCGCCGCGGAATGGCGGCCGGGCGGGCCGCAGCACTCCTTCGACAAGCAGTTCGTCCGCGACTGGTCGAGCACGCTCGACTGGGACCGCACCGCGCCCGGGCCGGAGATCCCGCCGGAGATCGTGGCGGCGACCCAGGCGCGGTATGCGGAGGCCTACCGGCGCCTCACCGGCACCAGCCCGGCTAGCCCGCGGCCCGGCTAGCCCGCGGCCTGGCATGCGGCGGCGTGGACCGCAGCCCGGCCAGCCCGCGGCCGGACCGTCTAGAGCGGCCAGGGACGGGCCACTGCCCCGAGCCGGTTCCACGCGTTGATCACCGCGATCGTCCAGATCAGCTCGGCCAGCTCAGTCGGCGAGAACTCGGCCGCGGCCCGGTTGACCACCTCGTCGGGTACCGGGCCGTCGCTGAGCCGGGTGCCCGCTTCGGTCAGCTCGAGAGCGGCCCGCTCACGGGCGGTGAAGAACGGGGTTTCCCGCCAGACCGGCAGGGTGAACAGCCGCTGCTGCGAGTCGCCCGCCGCGAGCGCGTCGCGGCTGTGCATGTCAACGCAGTAGGCGCAGCCATTGAGCTGCGACGCGCGCGCTCGGACCAGCTCGACGAGCTTCGGCTCGAGGCTGATGTGCCTGCTGGCCGCTTCCAGCGAGTTCATCGCCTTGCTGATCCTGGGCGCGAGCTCGTTGACGGCCAGCCTGACCGGAGGGATGACGGGGGCTGATGTCTGCAAATCGGTTTCTGTCGTCATGACCATGACGCTACGGGCCAGCTGGTCCGTAGATAAGATCCAGTTTCGTGCAAGAAGATTGGGCCACTTTCGGGGTGGACCTGCACCTCGAGCACGACACGGCCGCGGGCCGGCGGGCCGGGCTCGAGCGCGCGCTGCGCGACGCGATCCGCTCCGGCCGCCTGGCGCCGCACTCCCGGCTGCCCTCCAGCCGGGCGCTCGCGGCCGACCTGGGCATCTCCCGGGGCACGGTGAGCGCGGCCTTCGACCAGCTGGTGGCCGAGGGCTACCTGACGGCCCGGCAGGGATCAGGCACGTCGGTGAGCGAGCTCCCGCGGCCCCGCCCGCCGGCCGGGGATCCGCGGCCGGCCGTCCCGGCGCCGCGGCACGATCTGCGGCCCGGACGGCCCGACGTGTCGCTGTTTCCCGTCGCCGCCTGGCTGCGGGCCAGCAGGCGGGCGCTCGGCAACGCCCGGACGGACGTCTACGGCTACGGCGAGCCCCGCGGCCGGATCGAGCTGCGCACCGCGATCGGCGAGTATCTCGGCCGGGCCCGCGGCGTGCTCGCGACCCCCGATCAGATCGTGATCACCTCGGGGTACGTGCAGGCCCTCGCGCTGCTGGCCCGGGTGCTCGGCGCGGCGGGGACGACCGCGATCGCGATGGAGGACCCCGGCCTCAGCTTCCACCGCGAGGTCGTCCGGCGAGCCGGCCTTGCCGTGCTGCCGCTGCCCGTCAACGTTGACGGCGCGCGCCCCGGCGACCTGCCGCGAGCCACCGGCGGGCAGCCCGGCGCGGTCGTCGTGACCCCGGCGCATCAGTATCCGACCGGGGCGACCCTCCATCCGGCCCGCCGCCACGCGCTCGCCGGATGGGCGCGGGCCACCGGCAACCTGGTCATCGAGGACGACTACGACGGAGAGTTCCGCTACGACCGGCAGCCGGTCGGCGCGCTGCAGGGAATGGCCCCGGGCCACGTCGCGTATGTCGGCAGCGCTTCCAAGACCCTCGGTCCGGCGCTGCGCCTGGGCTGGATGGTGCTCCCGCACCATCTGGTGGGGCCGGTGACCGAGGAGAAGCTGCACCACGACGTCCACACCGAGGTACCCGGCCAGCTTGCGCTCGCCGATTTCATCCGCAGTCATGCGTATGACAAGCACATCCGGGCCTGCCGGCTGCGCTACCGGCGCCGCCGTGACCTGCTGATCGCCCGGCTCGCCCCGGAGGCGGACCGGCCCCTGTCCGGTACAACGCTGCCCGGTACAACGCTGTCCGGTGCGCCGCTGTCCGGTACGTCGCTGTCCGGTACAACGCTGCCCGGCGTGGCGGTGCGCGGGATCGCGGCGGGCCTGCAGGCCCTGGTCACCCTGCCGCCCGGGGGCCCGGGTGAGGACGAGGTGCTAGCGCGGGCGGCCCAGCACGGCCTGGCCCTGCAGGGCCTGGAGAGCCACTGGCACCAGGCAGGCGATCACCCGCAGGGAATCGTCGTGGGCTTCGGGACTCCCAGCCAGCGCGCTTACCCGGTCGCACTGGAGGCGCTCGCCCGGATCCTGCACGCCGCGACCGGCCGGGGCGCGGGCGCGACACGCCGATAGCGTTCTCTTCGCCAATCTAGGGCTGGCGCTAGATCTGGCCATAGAGTCCTATTCCGTGGATCCGGTGCGAAACCCCTACGCCCCCGGGGCCGGCCAGCGGCCGCCCGAGCTCGCGGGGCGGGACAGGGAGATCAGCCAGTTCAAGGTCGTGCTCGAACGGGTGGCGCGCGGCCGCCCTGAGCGCAGCATCGTGCTCACCGGGCTGCGCGGAGTGGGCAAGACCGTGCTGCTCAACTCGTTCCGGTCGATGGCGATCCAGCAGCTGTGGGGAACGGGGAAGATAGAGGCCCGCCCGGACCAGTCGATCAGGCGGCCGGTCGCCAGCGCGCTGCACATGGCGATTCGCGAGCTCGCGCCGCGGCACCGGGCGCCGGACCGGATCGAGCACTTCCTCGGCGTGCTCAAGGCCTTCGCCGCCAGGGATCCGCGCCTGCCCAAGGGCAGCGCGCCGCTCGGCATCGACGTCCCCGCGGTCCGCGGGCGCGCCGATTCGGGCGACCTCGAGACCGACCTGACCGAGCTGTTCGCGGACGCCGCGTCGGTCGCGACCGACCTGGGGGTCGGGATCGCCCTGTTCGTCGAACGAGATGCAGGACGTCCCGGCCGGGGACGTGTCCGCGCTGTGCGCCGCGTGCCATGAGCTCTCCCAGACCGGCGGCCCGCTGATCGTCGTCGGCGCCGGGCTGCCGCACCTGCCGTCCGTGCTGTCGGCCAGCAAGAGCTACTCCGAGCGGCTGTTCAGCTACGTGCGGATCGACCGGCTGGACCGGGAGGCCGCCGACCTGGCGCTCATCGCACCGGCCCGCCGCGAGGGCATCGAGTTCAGGCCCGCGGCGCTCGACGCGCTGTACCGTGCGGCCGACGGCTATCCCTATTTCGTCCAGGCCTACGGCAAGGTCACCTGGGATGTCGCGGCGGCGAACCCGGTGACCGAGCAGGATGTGGCCGTCGCCGCGCCGGAGGCGGAGAGCGAGCTCGCGGTCGGGTTCTTCGGCAGCAGGTACGAGCGCGCCACCCCGGCCGAGCGGGAGTACATGCGGGCCATGGCGGCGCTCGGGGATGACCCGGTGCCGACGTCACGGGTGGCCGACGAGCTCAGCCGCAAGCCGTCCAGCGTCTCCCCGGCCCGTGACGCCCTGATCAAGAAAGGGCTGATCTACAGCTCGGAGCGGGGTCTCATCGCGTTCACCGTCCCGCATTTCGGCCGGTTCCTGCGATCGCAGCCGGCTTAGGGCATGACCGTCCTACGCGATGTTCCGCTCGGCCGCCTCTTCGCGATTATGCCGCTCTCTAGGGCCCGGGCTAGAAAGGGATAGAACACTGTAGAGGCTGTCAGGCAGCGCTGACAGCTCCGCGACGGTCGCGGCCGGCAGGAACTGCGGTTCCTCCTGGGCGGGCGGCGCCAGCGGCTCGGGGACGGGCGCGGCCTCGCGCGGCGCGGCTGCCGGTGCCGCCGGGCGGTCCTCGGCAGGCCCCGGGCCGGCGGTCTCTGGGCGGGCGCTCGCGGCGGGCCGAGCGCCGATGGCCGGCCACAGGCCCACCGGGTGCGGCGGAAGGGGCCGCACCGGCCAGCTGGTGGCCGGCGGCGACCCGACGGTGAGGGGCGGAAGGACCTCGCCGGTCGCCGCGTCCACCACGGCGGCGCGCACCGCGGGGCGCCGCGGCCGCAGGTAGACGGCGAACACCACCTCGACCTCGCGGCCGCCGTAGCTGCCCGGATAGACGAGGTAGCGCCAGCAGAGCTCGCGCCAGACATCGACCGGCTGATCGCCGGTGACCACCCGGGCGTGCCTGCGCCACTGCTGGCTGCCGCGCAGCGCCGAGAGGGTCCGGCCGACCGGCAGCGCGCGCAGCTCGCAGGGCTCCGAATACCCGAGCCTGGTGAGCGCCTCGCTGATCTCCGGCGAGAGCGCGGCTATCAGCACGAGCTCGGCGGCCAGCAGTCCCAGCCGGAGCGTGAGCGCGGCCCCGGGCGGCGGCAGGTGCAGCGGCGCGGCGCCGACGGAGGCGATCGCGGCCAGGGCGAGCAGCGCCGACCTCGCGATCGCGCGCAGCCGCACCGGCGTGCTGCTCAGGTCGCCGAAGCAGCCGCAGCCCACGTCGGGCCGCCGCTGCCGGAGCTCGATCAGCCCGCCCGTTGCGGTCAGGAACAGCACGGCGGCGGCGCCGCGGGCGGCGGTCGCCGGAAGGCCCGCGCCGGCCCGGCCGGCCGTGGCGATCAGCGCGACGCCGAGCGCCATCTCCGCCGCGCACATGGCCATGGCTACCGGCCGCCGGAGCCCGATCGGGAACAGCGCGGTGGGGCCGAGCGCCACGTCCACCGAACGGGCCCTCAGCACGTGGCCGAGCTTGGCCAGGCAGGCACCCAGCAGCATCACCGCCAGCAGCGGGACCTGCACGTCTCTGATCGCTGCGAGCACCGTCAGCCCTCGATCTCGATGGTCGCGTTGAAGTTGCCCTCGTCCAGCTCGCCGCCCAGCTCGACGAAGCCGGCCACCGTCAGGTCGGCGATCCGGCCGCGCGGCGAGGGCCCGCAGACGACGCTGCGATCGCAAAACAGCCGCGCCACCGGCGCCGGGCCGATCACGGGCACCTCGAGGGAAAGTCCCGTGCAGTCGTTGCGCACCCGCAGCCGGCTGCCCACCGACAAGTAAGGAAGTCTCACGCAGCCCGACGCGCCGCGCCGGGCGGGAGACCCCGGCGCAGCCGCGTTCGGGGGATCAATGGCCGGATAACCGGTACCGATCAGGCCGTCGGGCTCGTCCCCCGGCTCGTGCCAGACCGCGGAACCGCTGATCGAGCCCGGCACGTGACCGCTGACCAGGGCGGGTGACGGCACGCGATCCGCGCGGTAGGCCGGCTGGGACGTCGCCGGGACGAGCCCCTCGAGGTAGCCATCGTGACGCACCCCGATGAGGTCGATGAGATAGCCGGGCTCGAGTCTCGGGAATCTCACCTGGATCCGGCGGGCGTTCCGCTCCGCGATGACCAGCACCTGCCGGCCGCCGCCATCGCCGCCGTTGACGACGAGCGTGTCGCCGTCCCGGCGGGCGATCGTCCCGGTGACCCGCCCGATGTTCGCCCAGATCCGGTCGGCGATCTCTCGTCCCGAAGGGTGCCTGCGCACGACGGCGCGGTCGCCGGCCCTGACCGCTGCCGGGTCGGTCCTGTCGCCGCGCCAGGCCCGTGCGTCCGCGGTCAGCGCGAAGCGCTCCTCGGCCTCGCCGGTTCCGATCACCAGGACATGGGGGCTGACGTCGAGCACCTGTCCGGTCACCGCGCGGGGCACGGGCAGGGGCGTCCCGGCGGCCGTCTCGCCGCGGGCCGGCGGAACCCGGCCGCCGTGGCCCTGCGGGCCGAGCACGGCAGCTTGCAGCAGCCTCCGCCTGGCGATCCGCGCCGAGCCCGGAGTCCCGGGCTGCGGGACAGCCGTCCCGGTGGCTGGCTGCCGCGCGCCGACGGCGCGGCCGTCCAGCAGATGCCGCACTTGCCCTCCATGAGATTGCACGGACTATACGACGATGTGTAGAAGAGTCGCCTCGAGTCAAGTGGTTCAGCGTGCTTTACTCTCCGTAGTCACACATATACCTCTTTGTGGTTATACCGAAAATACGGCCGCCACACCGCCGAAACTCGCCACGAGGCTGCTCTTTCCTCCGTGCCCCCTCGTGCGCGGGCCGTAATCTGGGTACCGTTGTGATGTGAGCGTCGGGGGCGATCACGTGATACCGAGGATGCGTATCGGCACATGCGTTACGCATGGTGTCGAACGTGAGGATCCCGGCTTTCACGACTATGTGACGGCGAGGAGCCCGGCCCTGCTCCGCACGGCATACCTTCTCACCGGCAACCGGGCCGACGCCGAGGACCTGCTGCAGGCGGCGCTGGCCAAAACCTACCTGGCCTGGCGCCGGATCGAGGACTTCGGCTCGCTGGACGGCTACGTCAGGCGGGCGATGGTCAACACCCAAATCTCCTGGTGGCGCCGGCGCCGGCTCGAGGAATACCCCACCGACGACATCCCCGACCAGCCGGTGGCCGACCACGTCGGCGAGAGCGAGATGCACGACTCGCTCAGCCGCGCCCTGCGGCGCCTGCCGGAACGGATGCGCGCCGCCGTCGTGCTCCGCTATTACGAGGACATGAGCGAGGCAGAGATCGCCGGCGTGCTCGGCGTCAGCCTCGGAACGGTGAAGAGCACGGTGTCGAGGGCCGTGGCCAAGCTGCGGATCGACGCGGAGCTCATCGGGGATTTCGGCGTGCCCGGGCAGCCCGCCGGGCCGTCCGGACCGGCCGTGGCGCTCGCGGAGTGACGTTTAGCCCGCTGCGTGGCAATATCCCCTCGAGGACGCTTCCGCGCGCACGTCGCCCGCAGCAGGACTGCGGGCCGCCGGAAGCGTGAGAGCGCTGCACAGGAGGTGCCCAGTGCGCAGCACCATGATGGACGTGCCGCTGACGATCGGGTCGTTGATGCGGTACGGCACCTCGCTGTACGGCGAGCGGGAGGTGGTCACGGCCACCGAGGACGGGACCAGGCGGCGCACCTACGCCGAGGTCGGCCGCCGCGCCGCCCAGCTGGCGGGCGCGCTGCGCAGGCTCGGCGTCGATGCCGACCAGCGGGTCGGCACCCTCATGTGGAACAACGCGGAGCACCTGGAGGCCTACCTCGCCGTGCCCTCGATGGGCGCGGTGCTGCACACCCTGAACCTCCGGCTGGATCCCGCTCAGCTCGGCTACATCGCCCAGCACGCGGGAGATCACGTGATCATCGTGGACGCGACGCTGGTCCCGTTGCTCGCCAAGGTCCTGCCGGGCATCTCCTCGGTGCGCCACGTCATCGTCACGCCGCCCCCGGACCGAACGGCTGCCGCCGATACCGCCGGGCTCGAAGGCGAAGGCCGCCGGGTGCACGCTTACGAGGACCTGCTCGCGGGTGAGCCCGAGGCCTTCGACTGGCCTGAGCTGGATGAGCGGTCCGCGGCCGCGATGTGCTACACGAGCGGGACCACGGGCAACCCGAAGGGCGTCGTCTACAGCCACAGGTCCACGTACCTGCACTCGATGGGGGTGTGCATGGGCAACACGTTCGGGCTGTCGGAACGGGACCGGGTGCTGCCCGTCGTCCCCATGTTCCACGCCAACGCCTGGGGGCTGGCGTACGCGGCCGTCATGGCGGGCGCGGACCTGATCATGCCGGACCGGTTCCTGCAGGCCGCGCCCCTGGTGAGCCTCATCGAGGCCGAGCGGCCCACGCTGGCCGGCGCCGTGCCGACGATCTGGAGCGACGTGCTGCGGCACGTGCGCGAGAACGGCGGGGATCTGTCCTCGCTGCGGCTCGTGCCCTGCGGTGGCTCCGCGGTCCCGCACGCGCTGCAGGAGGCCTTCGAGAAGGAACTCGGCGTCCGGATCCTGCACGCCTGGGGGATGACGGAGACGTCGCCGCTCGGCAGCGTGGCCTACCCGCCGGCCGGGGTGACGGGCGACGAGGCATGGTATTACCGGGACAGCCAGGGCAGGCTGAGCTGCGCGGTCGAGGCCAGGCTGGTCGGCGAAGGCGGCACGATCCTGCCCCGCGACGGTGAGGCGGTCGGCGAGGTCGAAGTCCGCGGGCCGTGGTCACGGGGGCCTATTACAAGGACGATGACCCGGAGAAGTTCCGTGATGGCTGGCTGCGCACCGGCGACGTGGGCAGCATCGACCCGCGGGGCTTCATCAGGCTCACCGACCGGGCCAAGGACGTGATCAAGTCCGGTCGCGAGTGGGTTTCCTCCATGGAGCTCGAGAACCTGCTGATGGCGCACCCCGACGTGGCCGAGGCAGCGGTCATCGGCGTGTCCGACGAGAAGTCGGGCGAGCGGCCGCTGGCCGCGGTGGTGCTGCGCCCGGGCGCCTCGGTGAGCGCTGCCGACCTGCGCGCGTTCCTCGGGAACACGGTGCCGCGCTGGCAGCTGCCCGAGCGCTGGTCGTTCATCGCCGAGGTACCCAAGACGAGCGTCGGCAAGTTCGCGAAGACGCGGATGCGTGACTCCTACGCCCGGGGTGAGTACGAGATAGTAGAGGCCCGCTGACGGACCACGGCGGGCGCCGGTCACCCGCCGTGCAACATTCTGTGTGGGTTTGCACCAGAAGCAGTAAATATGCAGCCGACGAGGGATACTCGGCTGCGTGATGGGGGATGAGTTCGCCGCCGTGCTCGAGGCTGCGCAGGACGGCAGCGAGAACGCGTTCTCCGCCCTGTGGCATGACGCGAACCCGGGACTCCTGCGATACCTGCGCCTGATGGCCCCCCGGGTAGCCGAGGACGTGGCGGCGGAGACCTGGGCACACGTGGTCCGCGGCCTGGCGGCCTTCCGCGGCGACGAGGCGGCGTGGCGGGCGTGGCTGTTCACCACCGCCCGGCGGCGCGCCATCGACGACGCACGGCGCGGCGCGCGGCGCTCGGCCGCGTCGCTGGCCGAGCTGACCGCGGCCAGCGCCCCGGCAGCGCCCGACGCGGCCGAGGTCGCCATGGAGAACATCGATACCCAGGCGGCCATCGCGCTGGTCTCGGAGCTGCCGCGGCTGCAGGCGGAGGTGATCCTGCTGAGGGTCGTGGCGGGGCTGGACACCGGCGCGGTGGCGAGGCTGCTCGCCGCAGCCCGGGTGCCGTCCGGGTGGCGGCCCACCGGGGCCTGCGGCGGCTTGCCGAGAATCTCTCCAGGGCCGCCGTACCTATGACGAGGCGCTTCGTTTCGGATTCTGACATGCCTAATTTTCCGTGGCGGCCCGGCGGCAACGTCCCCCCCGTCGGGGACGCCGCGCTGGACGAGCTGCTGGCGACTGGCCAGCCGCCGCCGGACGCTGCCCCGGGGCTGCTGCATGTCGCGGAGGTGCTCACAGCGCTGCAGGCCGGGCCGTCGGGGAGCGAGCTTGCCGGTAAGACCCGCGCCATGGTCGGGTTCCGTGACACGTTCGGCACGCCGCACCGGCCGCGCCGGGTACTTCCGCGCAGGCCGGGCTGCTTCGGGCGGATCAGCGCGAAGATTGCCGCCACGGCCGCGGCTGTCGCCGTCGCCGCCGCCGCCGCTGCCTACGTCGGGCCCTGCCCGCGCCGCTGCAGAAGGCGGCGCACGACGTCATCGCCGCACCCGCGGCACACGCGGGCGCTAGCCGGGCGGGGCTAGCCGGGCCGGGGAGTCGGCCTGGCCGCCCCCGGCCGCACCGCCTCAGCCTGTGCACTCCTACTGGCGCGCCCGCGCGCGCGGGATGCCCCCGGCCGGGCGATGGCGTTCCGCCCTCGGCGAAGGCGGCAGGCGGGGCGGCCAACGTCAGCGCGTTCTGCGCCTCGGTCTCCCCTCCCGGAGTCCCGGCCAGCAACCCCGGCGCAGCCGCCAGGCATCTTCAGCCCGCCCCGTTCGGCTCATTCCCGGGACGGACGGTCCCGCTCCGTCCCCCGGACGACCGCCCGCTGGTCCCCCCGGCAGACAGCACGTCCCGGCCCGCGGCCGCAACCGCCCCTCACCTCAGGCAGGCACCCGGCCTCACCTACAGCAGGAAGCCGCCCGGCCCATCCAGCAGGTGACCGGCCAGGTGACCCGGCAGGTCAACCAGCCCACGCGTGGCCACAACCTCTGCCCTAGGGAGGGCCCCGTCTACAAGTTCAGCCCCCGGAGCGCAGCGGCCTTCCCATGTCCACCCGCTGGCCCTGTCAGGCCAGAGCCGCGGGTGTTGAACCGCGGGCCGGGTCCCATTCCCCCGGGGGACCCGGCCTGCGGTACTTCTTGCGGTCCGCTCGGCCGGGCATTATCACGGCGTCCGGGTACGAGACCCGAGCCGCCGCGCGGAGAGATCAACGAGTCCGGTTGGCGGTCCAGGGGCCGGCCGGTACCCTGGGTCAGACGATTTCGTCGCCTGGAGGCTTCGCCTAGTCCGGTCTATGGCGCCGCACTGCTAATGCGGTTAGGGTTCGCGCCCTTCCGGGGTTCAAATCCCCGAGCC
>CAVOOC010000025.1:0-103038 GCA_963697445.1 uncultured Actinomycetes bacterium | reverse complement strand
GGCGCCCCCGGCACCGCCGACCCTGAGCACGGCCCGAACGGCTTCGACCTGCACGCGCTCAGCGGCAACCTGTGCCGGTGCACCGGGTACCGGCCGATCCGCGACGCCGCCTACGCCCTCGGCCCGCCGGACCCGCAGGATCCGATCCTCGCCCGCCTCGCCGAGCCGGCGCCCGCGCCCGCCGCCACCACGACCTCGAGCGGGCAGGGCCGCTACGTCCGCCCCGCCGGCCTTCCCGCCGCCCTCGGCCTGCTCGCCGCCCATCCGGACGCGCAGGTGGTCGCCGGATCCACCGACTGGGGCGTCGAGCTGAACCTCCGGCACGCCCGGGTCCCGCTGACGATCGGCGTCGAGCGCCTCGCGGAACTGCGCGAGTTCTCGGTCCGCCCCGACCGCATCGACATCGGCGCCGCGCTCAGCCTGTCCGAGATCGAGGACCGGCTGGCCGGCCGGGTGCCGCTGCTGACCGAGCTGTTCCCGCAGTTCGCGTCCCGGCTGATCCGCAACGGGGCCACGCTCGGCGGCAACCTCGGCACGGCCTCGCCGGTCGGCGACGCGCCGCCGGTGCTGCTGGCCCTGGACGCGTCGCTGGTGCTGGCGTCGGCCGCTGGGGAGCGCGAGGTCGCGGTGGCCGGCTACTTCACCGGCTACCGGCAGAGCGTCAGGCGCCCCAGCGAGCTGATCAAGACGATCCGGATCCCGCTGCCCGTCGCTCCGGTCACCGCGTTCCACAAGATCGCCAAGCGCCGGTTCGACGACATCTCCAGCGTCGCCGTCGCGTACGCCCTGCGGCTGGACGACGGCGCGGGCGGTCCCGTCGTCGGCTCGGTCCGGATCGGCCTGGGCGGGGTGGCGGCCACGCCGCTGCGTGCCCGCGCCGCCGAGGACGCGCTGACCGGCCAGCCGTGGACGCGCGACACCGCCGCGGCAGCCGCCGGCGAGCTGGCCCGGGCAGGCACGCCGATGACCGATCACCGGGCGAGCGCCGGCTACCGGATCGCGATGCTGCGCAGCTCGCTGCTGAAGTTCTACGCCGAGAACCCGGCGCCCCGGGCGGCGTGAGGAGGCCGGACACCATGAGCACAGCACACGGGCCGCTGGCAGACCGGCCGCACCAGCCGGCCGTGGGCCTGGAGGTCTCCCACGAAAGCGCCGACCTGCACGTCACCGGGGCCGCGCTGTACACCCAGGACCTGGTCGGGCGCACGCTCGGCACGCTGCACGCCTGGCCGGTCCAGGCCCCGCACGCGCACGCCGTGGTCACCGGCCTGCGGACCAGCGCCGCCTGCCGGGTGCCCGGCGTTGTGCGGGTGCTGACCGCCGGTGACGTGCCCGGGCTCAACGACGCGGGCGAGAAGCACGACGAGCCGCTGTTCCCCACCGAGGTCATGTTCCACGGCCACGCGGTCTGCTGGGTGCTCGGCGAGACCCTCGAGGCGGCCCGGCAGGGAGCGGACGAAGTCGAGGTTGACTACCAGCCGCTGCCCGCCCTGATCACCGTGCACGACGCGATCAGGGCCGGGAGTTACCAGGGCCACCCGCGCACGGTCAGCCGTGGCAACGCGGCCGCCGCGCTGGAGAAGGCCGCGTACCGGTTCAGCGGCGAGCTCGAGATCGGCGGGCAGGAGCACTTCTACCTGGAGACCCAGGCCGCGCTGGCGCTCGTCGACGAGAGCGGCCAGATCTTCGTCCAGTCCAGCACCCAGCACCCGTCCGAGACCCAGGACATCGTCGCCCACGTGCTGGGCCTGTCCGCGCACCACGTCACCGTGCAGTGCCTGCGCATGGGCGGCGCCTTCGGCGGCAAGGAGTTCCAGCCGCACGGGCTGGCCGCCGTCGCCGCCCTCGGCGCCACCGTCACCGGGCGGCCGGTGAGCCTCCGGCTCAACCGCACGCAGGACATCACTATGACCGGTAAGCGGCACCCGTTTTTCGCGACCTGGGAGGCGGGCTTCGACGAGCAGAAGCGGCTGTGCGCACTGCGGGCCACGCTGACCAGCAACGGCGGCTGGAGCCTCGACCTGTCCGAGCCGGTGCTGGCCCGGGCCCTGTGCCACATCGACAACGCGTACTGGATTCCCGACATCGAGGTGCACGGCCGCGTGGCCAAGACCAACCGGGCATCGAACACCGCGTTCCGCGGCTTCGGCGGCCCCCAGGGCATGATCGTCATCGAGGACATCCTGGGCCGCTGCGCGCCCCGGCTCGGGATCGAGGCTCACGAGCTGCGGCACCGCAACTTCTACGCACCCGGCCAGCCGACGCCGTACGGGCAGCCGGTCCGGCACGCCGAACGGCTGGAAGCGATCTGGTCAATCCTGCTCGGGCGCAGCGACTTCGCCCGCCGCCAGGCCAAGGTCACCGCGTTCAACGCCAGCCACCCGGACACCAAGCGCGGGCTGGCGATCACCCCGGTCAAGTTCGGCATCTCCTTCAACCTGACCGCCTTCAACCAGGCCGGCGCGCTCGTGCACGTCTACAAGGACGGCTCGGTGCTGATCAACCACGGCGGCACCGAGATGGGCCAGGGCCTGCACACCAAGATGATCCAGGTCACCGCCACCGCGCTCGGCGTGCCGATGCACCTGGTGCGGCTCGCCCCGACCCGCACCGACAAGGTCCCGAACACCTCCGCCACCGCGGCCAGCTCCGGCTCCGACCTCAACGGCGGCGCGATCAAGAACGCCTGCGACCAGATCCGCGAGCGCCTGGCGACCGTGGCCGCCGGCCAGCTCGGCGTGCACCCTGACGACGTCCGGTTCACCGGCGGCGTCGTCACCGGCATCGGCTTCGGTGACCGGCAGATCGCCTGGGCCGACCTGGTGCACGACGCCTACTACCAGCGCGTCCCGCTGTGGGCGGCCGGCTTCTACCGCACCGCCGGGCTGCACTGGGACGCCGAGCGGATGCAGGGCGAGCCGTTCAAGTACTTCGCCTACGGCGCCGCGGCGTCAGAGGCGGAGGTGGACGGGTTCACTGGCGCCTACCGGCTGCGGCGGGTGGACATCGTGCACGACGTCGGCGACAGCCTGTCCCCCCTGATCGACCTGGGCCAGATCGAGGGCGGCTTCGTGCAGGGCGTCGGCTGGCTGACGCTGGAGGAGCTGGCCTGGGACGAGACCGACGGGCCGGGCCGGGGCAGGCTGTCCACCCAGGCCGCCAGCACGTACAAGATCCCGAGCTTCTCGGAAATGCCCGAGCAGTTCAACGTGCACCTGTTCGAGCGGGCGACGGAATCGGGCGTGGTGTACGGCTCGAAGGCGGTCGGCGAGCCGCCGCTGATGGAGGCGTTCAGCGTGCGGGAGGCGCTGCGGCAGGCCGTCGCCGCGTTCGGGCCGGCTGCAGCAGCGTCGGCCTCGCGTCCCCCGCCACCCCGGAAGCCGTCTACTGGGCGATCCAGGCCGCCCGCGGCACCGCCCCGGCCGGGCAGCCCGCCGAGACCGCTCCCACCGAATACGCGAGGGCCTGAGATGGACTGGCTTAGCGCTGCGCAGCAGCTGCGGCACGACGGCCAGCCCGGCGTGCTGGTGACCGTCATCGAGGTGCGCGGCCACGCGCCGCGCGAGGCCGGCGCCAAGATGATGGTCAGCCGCGATCGCAGCTGGGGCAGCGTCGGCGGCGGCAACCTGGAGGCGTCGGCCATCGCCCGGGCCCGTGAGCTGATCGAATCCGGGGCAACCGGACCGGAGTTCCGCGAGACGCAGCTCAACCCGCACGCGCGGAACGAGCACGGCCGCCAGTGCTGCGGCGGCGTCGTGCGCCTGCTGCTGGAGCCGCTCGCCGCCCGGCCCGTCGTCGCCCTGTTCGGGATCGGGCACGTCGGCTATGAGCTGGCGCGCATCCTGTCGCGGCTGCCGATCCAGCTGGTGCTGGCCGACTCCCGTGCCGAGCAGCTCGACCGGGTCCGGCTCGCGGACGTCATTGACGGCAGCGCGGACGTCAGCATCCACCACACCCTGCTCGGCGAGCAGGTGCTGGAGAAGCTGCCGCGCGGAGCGCACACCGTGATCATGACGCACGACCACGCGGAAGACTTCGCCCTATGTGACGCGGCCCTTCGCCTCCCCCAGCCTCTGGGCAGCATCGGGCTGATCGGCTCCAGCGTCAAGTGGGCGCGCTTTCAGGCCATGCTGGCCGCCGAGGGGCACAGCCCGGAGACGATCCGCCAGATCACCTGCCCGATCGGCCAGCCCGGGATCCAGGGTAAGGAGCCCGCCGTGATCGCCATCGCGGTCGCATCTGCGCTGCTGCAGATCCTGGGCGCACGGGCCAGCACGGTGGTGACCCGGTGACGCTTTACGCCGGCACGATCGTCAACACGCCCGGTGATCCGTTCACCGGCGACCCGGCGGGCGCCCTCGCGGCCGACCAGGACGGCGCCCTGCTGGTCCGCGACGGCGTCATCCGCGCCCGGGGCTCGCTCGCCGCGCTGCGTGCCGAGCATCCCGGCGAGCCGGTCACCCGCCTGTCTGGCGGGCTCCTCGTTCCGGGCTTCGTCGACACGCACGTTCATTTCCCGCAGATCCGCGCGATCGGCGGGCTGGGCATGCCGCTGCTGGACTGGCTGGAGCGGTGCGCCCTGCCCGAGGAGAGCAGGCTCGCCGACCATGCGTACGCGCGCGCCGTGGCCGGGGAGTTCCTCGACGGCCTGGTCTCGTCGGGGACGACCAGCGCGCTCGTATTCGGGTCGCATTTTTCTCCCGCCATGGAGGAACTGTTCGCCGCGGCCGATCAACGTGGGCTGAACATCACGTCGGGCCTGGTGCTCAGCGACCGGAACCTCCGTCCCGAGCTGCTGAACTCGCCCGAGACCGCGCTGGCCGACAGCGCGGACCTCATCCTCCGCTGGCATGAACGCGGGCGGCTGCGCTACGCCGTCACGCCGCGGTTCTCATTGTCCGCGTCCGACGAGATGCTCGACGTCTGCGCGCAGCTGCTCGGCAAGGGCGTGTGGTTCACCTCGCACATCAACGAGAACGTCACCGAGATCGCGCAGGTCGCGGGCCTGTTCCCGGGAGCGCGCAACTACCTGGACACCTACCTGCGGCACGGCCTGGTCACCGAGCGCAGCGTCTTCGCCCACAACGTGCATCCCTGCGACGCCGAGCTCGCGCTGCTGGCCGAGCACCGGGCGTCGGTCTCGCACTGCGCGACCAGCAACTGCGCGCTCGGCAGCGGGTTGTTCCCGCTGCGCCGCCACGTCGAGCACGGCGTCCACGTCGCGCTCGGGTCGGACGTGGGCGCGGGATCAGGCCTGTTCATGCCGAAGGAGGCGCTGCAGGCCTACTTCATCCAGCAGATGCTAGGCCCGGACGGGCTGAGCCTCACCCCCGTCCACCTGCTGTACCTGGCCACCCGGGCTGGCGCAAAGGCGCTCGGCCTCGACAGCCACGTCGGTGACTTCGCGGTGGGCAAGGACTTCGACGCGGTATGGCTCCGCCCGGCCGCGGAGAGCACGCTGGCGGTCAACCTCATGCACGCCTGCGACGTCACTGATGCGCTGGCCAGGATCTTCGCCTTGGCGACCCCTGCGGACGTGGCCGGCGTGTGGGTCCGGGGCCAGCGGGCGGAGCCACACCGGTCCGCCCGGTCGGCCTGGCCCGAACCGGCCAGGTGAGCACACGATCGCGCAGCGCTGATCACAGGGCGCCGATCAGCCCTCGCCGGGCTGGGCGAGGCTCCCGCGATAAGATCGCCAGCCGCCGTAGCGGGTAATGTCCCGGTGGATGCCGTGCTGACGCTCCGTTTCCCGCAGCACCATGGCGAACGACAGTATCCCGTCCTCCAGCTCGATGATCGATAGTTCCAGTTCCGGTGGCTCCGTCGCCAGCAGCGCGCGCAGCGCCCTCATGGGCACGTCGTACAGCTCACCGAGGATGGCCTGGCCCTCCTGAGCGGCTGGGTACAGGGCGGGGAACTCGTCGCGCACCGAGTAGAACCGGTACCGCGGCGCGGTCCGCCGCTCGCCAATCAGCGGAGCATCCTCGATGGCATGATGAGCGGAACCGCCGCGCATCCCGTCGCCGTTGAGGAACATCAGGGCCATCCGCGCCTCCGTCCGCCCGGCTCGATAACCGCTCAGCCGTCGCAGTCCTGGACGACCTGCTCATACGGTACCGGGGCCTCCGGCAGTGGTCTCGCCCTGATCTTGCCCTGAAACGGATAGGGCGATGGCGGTGCGCCGCCCAGCAGACAGACCTAGGATCCGGGCATGCCGCTGGAGTTGTCGCCGGAGGATTTCGGCCTGCTGGCGGATCGGGTATGCCGGGCGGCGAGCGAGTACCTTGCCGGCCTGGATGGGCGTGCGTCGTTTCCCGCGACGTCTTGGGCGGCGACAGCCGAGGTGTTCGACTGGCCGCTGCCCGAGCAGGGTGTGGGCAGCGCGGCGTTCGACGACCTGGCTGCTATCGCGGATCATTCGCGGCCGGGGAACGCGCGGTTCTTCGCTTACGTGCTGGGCTCGGGTGAGCCGGTCGCGGCGATCGGGGATCTGTATGCGTCGGTGCTGAATCAGAACGTGACCGCGTGGCGGTCGGCGCCGGCCGCGGTGACCGTCGAGCGGACGGTTGTGCGGTGGCTCGCCGAAGCGATCGGGTGCGAAGGGTTCACCGGCAGCCTGGTCGGCGGCGGGTCATCGGCGAACTTGATGGGCCTGGCGATGGCACGCGAGGCCACGTCACCTGCGAACGAGGACGGCGCCCGGCCGTGTGCGGTGTATGCCTCCGCCGACGTGCACATGTCGGTGCCGAAGGCGCTAGCGGTGCTCGGTACCGGGCGCGCCAACCTGCGGCTCATCCCGGTGGACGAGGCGTTCCGCATGCGCACCGACGCACTGGCGACGGCTATCGAACAAGACCGCCGGGCGGGTATCCCGTCGATCGCGGTCATCGCGACCGCGGGCACGACGAGCACCGGCGCTGTCGATCCGCTCCGCGAGATCGCTGACATCGCGCAGGCCAGCGGCCTGTGGCTTCATGTCAACGGCGCCTACGGCGGTCTCGCGGCGATAGCCGCTCCCGGGATCTTCGCCGGCCTGGCGCAGGCTGACTCGATCTCCCTGGACGCCCACAAATGGCTGTACCAGCCGCTGGACTGCAGCGCGCTGCTCTACAGCGATGCGGGCGCCGCGCGCCGCGCCTTCGCCTACACCGGCGAGTACGCCAGGAGCATGTCCGGCGACCCGGTCGAGGGCTTTGCGTTCTTCGAGGAGTCCCTCGAGCTGTCTCGCCGATTCCGCGCGCTCAAGCTCTGGCTGTCGCTGCGCTATCACGGCATCGGCCAATTCCGCGCCGCCGTCCGCGATGACCTCGAACATGCGCGACTGCTGGCCCGGCTCATCACGGCCGAGCCCACCCTGGAGCTGCTGGCGCCGGTCGAGCTCAGCACGGTGTGCTTCCGCTGGAAGAACGCTCCGGAGGCGGAACTGGATGAGCGCAACGCCGCGATCTTGCGCGAGGTAATCCGTCGCGGGCGCGTCTGCCTGTCCAACGCCAGCATCCACGGCGCTTTCGCCCTCCGCGCCTGCATCGTGAACCACCGCACCACCGACGCCGACATCGCCGCCATCGTGGAAGAAGTCGCGGCCGCTGCAGCGGCCACACCCTGACCACGCAAGATGAAGGACTGCCGGAACAGGCCCGAACATACCCCGCGTGACCCGCACCCAGGCACACCCACTCGAAGCAGCCTGCCGCTGCGCCGCCGCCTGCCCGGCAGAAGACGTCAATCGGTTATGGCCTCGATACCCCCGCACGGAGAACCAAGCCGGGACAGGAACCCGCCGGCCAGGTCGGCCGCGCAGATCTTCTTTAGCTAGTTTCTTTTAGTGATAGAGTGCGGGAGTGATTCCGCCACGGAACGACCGGGACCTTGCGTCAGTGAGCAGCCTGGACGATCCCGTGCGCGGTCGCCTGTATGAGTCCGTGTGCCGGCGTTCCGAGCCGGTGGGACGAGACGAGGCCGCTGCCGCGGCCGGGATCAGCCGGGCGCTGGCTGCCTACCACCTGGACAAGCTCGCCGAGTCGGGGCTGCTGGCGGCCTCCTACCGGCGGCCGCCTGGCCGGCGCGGACCCGGTGCCGGCAGGCCGGCCAAGGTCTACGCACGGTCCAGCCGCGAGTTCGCAGTGACCGTGCCCCCGCGTGAGTATGAGCTCGCGGCCCGGTTGCTCGTGCAGGCGGTCGAGTCTGACCACAGCGGCCGCAGCCGGGCAGCGCTGCGTGACGCCGCACAGCAGCTGGGTGCCGAGCTGGGGAAGCAGTTCCGGGGCTCCGGTGCCCGCGTGGGCGCGGCGCGGCAGGACCTGGAGGCGCTGTTGTCCGGGCATGGGTATGAGCCAGGGCATGGGCAGGACGGCGCGATCCGGCTGCGGAACTGTCCTTTTCACCATCTGGCGCAGCGGCACCGCGACGTTGTCTGCGGCATGAACCTTGCGCTGATCGAGGGACTCGTCGCGGGCCTGCGCTTGAGCTCGCTGCGCCCGGCCCTTGATCCCCAGCCGGGCCACTGCTGCGTCGCTGTAGGCGCTGACCAGTCATGACACGGGTACACCGGCCAGCTCGGAGGCGGCGCCGCGATGGGTGTGGCCTCCCTGCCGGGTCCGCCGCGAGCAGGGTTTTCAGCTGTACGTGCAGGGCGGAAGCGACATGACGCATGAACTCGCCCCCGACCCCGCCGGGCCGCTGGTGATGGCGGCGCCGCCTGGGCCAGATGCCGCCACCGTGCTGCAGCGGGCGCCGTGGGTAGCGGCCGAGAGCGCCGGCGCCAGTTGGGTGCGGCTGGACCAGCAGTTTGCCGCCCTTTTGCGGCAACCGTCGCGACAGCACAGGAGCTGACCATGACCACGGACATGACCTGCGTGATCGCCGGGGCGAGCCTGGCCGGGGCGAAGGCAGCCGAGACGCTGCGGGCGGAGGGCTTCGACGGCCCGCTGATCCTCATCGGCGCCGAAACCGAACGGCCGTATGAGCGGCCGCCGCTGTCGAAGGATTACCTGCTCGGCAAGGCCGAACGGGAGACGATCTACGTCCACCCGGCGCAGTGGTACGCCGACCACGATGTCGACCTGCGCCTCGGCGCAGCTGTCACCGGCATCGACCCCGGTGCGCACCAGGTGAGTCTCGCCGACGGCAGCCGGGTGGGCTACTCGAAATTGCTGCTCGCCACTGGCTCCTCGCCACGCCAGCTACCTGTGCCGGGTGCTGCCCTGGACGGCGTGCTCTACCTGCGCAGCGTCGGCGACAGCGACCAGATCAAGGCGGCCTTCAAAGCCGCGTCACGGGTCGCGGTGATCGGCGCCGGCTGGATCGGCCTGGAAACCGCGGCGGCGGCCCGTGCGGCCGGTGCCGAGGTCAGCGTGCTGGAGATGGCGGAACTGCCGCTGCTGCGGGTCCTCGGCCGCCAGGTCGCCCAGATCTTCGCCGGCCTGCACCGCGAGCACGGCGTGGACCTGCGCTGCGGGGTGCAGATCAGCGAGATCACCGGCAGGAACGGCAAGGCCACCGGCGTGCGGCTGGCCGACGGCCGTCACGTCGAAGCGGACGCGGTCATCGCCGGGGTCGGCATCACGCCCAGCAGTCAGCTCGCCGCCGCGGCAGGCCTCGAGGTCAACAACGGCATCTGGGTCAACGCGCAGCTGCGGTCCTCCGACCCCGACATCTACGCGGCCGGCGACGTCGCCAACGCCTTCCACCCCCTGCTGGGCAAGCACATCCGGGTCGAGCACTGGGCCAACGCGCTGCACCAGCCGCAGGCCGCGGCCAAGGCGATGCTCGGCCAGGACATCGCCTACGACCGGGTGCCGTACTTCTTCACCGACCAGTACGACCTGGGCATGGAATACACCGGCTACGTCGAGCCGGACGGCTACGACGAGGTCATCTTCCGCGGCGATCCCGGCCAGCGCGAGTTCATCGCCTTCTGGCTCGGACCCGGCGGCCGAGTCCTGTCCGGGATGAACGTCAACATCTGGGACACCAGCGACGCCATCCAGGCACTCGTCCGCGCCGCCAACCCCGTCGATGCGAGCAGGCTCGCCGACCCGCGAGTGCCCCTCGAAGAGCTCCTTCACGACTAAACGGCCGGGTGAAGTGCCCGCCGAACACCGAGCTCCTCCGAAGGAAGCCCAGATGACCAAACTGGCGATCGCGGCACCGCGCAGGCCATCGACCGGTGCAGCTTTCACGGGGGTGAGTGAGGGGATTCGAACCCCCGACATCCAGGACCACAACCTGGCGCTCTAACCAGCTGAGCTACACCCACCACGGCCACCCCCGCGCAGGAGGTGACGCTTACGCCCAAGAAGCATAGCGGGACTCGCTCACCGGTCCGAACCGGATTCGCCAGGCAGCCCGCCAGGCAGCCCGCCAGCCAGCAGCGACGCATCCGCGCCCGGCTCTCCGGGCTCCGCTGGCGCATCAGCCGCTGACGCCGTACCCGCGTACCGCGCCGCGATCGTCTTCGCGGTCGCCGAGTCCGGCCCGGGCTTCGGCACGAAGATCGCCTCCCGGTAGTACCGCAGCTCCCGCACGGACTCCTTGATGTCGGCCAGCGCCCGGTGGCCGCCGTTCTTGGGCGGGCTGGCGAAGTACGCCCGCGGGTACCACCGGCGGGCAAGCTCCTTGATGCTGGACACGTCCACCATCCGGTAGTGCAGGAACGTGTCGAGCTCGGGCATGTCGCGGGCGAGGAAGGCCCGGTCGGTGGCGATGGAGTTGCCGCACAGCGGCACCTTCCGCGGCTCCTTGACGTGGCGGCGCACGTAGTCGAGCACCCGCTCCTGCGCCTCGGGCAGCGAGATGCCCGATTCCAGCACGTCCAGCAGCCCGGAGCTGGTGTGCATGGCGCGAACGACGTCCGGCATCTGGTCCACCGCCTCCGGCGGCGGCTTGATGATCTCATCGATGCCGTCATCGAGCACGTTGAGCTCGCCGTCGGTCACTAGGCAGGCGATCTCGATCAGGGCGTCATGCGCCAGGTCGAGACCGGTCATCTCACAGTCAATCCAGACGAGCCGGTCGGTCATCTGCCCAGCCTAGAGCCTCGCTGCCTTTTACCGGAATTTTGGGAATACCGAACGGCTACCGCCCGGACACTCCCGCGGTCCGCTCGAGTATGTGCTCCGGGACCGGGAAACCGGCGGGCACCTCGGCATCTGGCTCGGGAGGGCCGAAGTCCAGCCGGGCCGGCACCACGCCGCCCCAGAAGCCGAGCTCGTAGTCCTCGGCGTCGTCGGACGGCGGCCCGGTACGGATCTTCACCGAGGCCTCGGCGAGCGGCAGGGCGAGCACCGCGGTGGCGGCGAGCTCCTTGCGCGTGGGCGGCCGCGCGGAATCCCACCGGCCGGGGATCAGCTGTTCGGTGATGACGCGGAGCGCCGCCAGCCGTTCGGACTCGTCGATCACTAGCCTGGCAGTGCCGTACACCATGGCACTGCGGTAATTCATCGAGTGGTGGAACACCGAACGCGCGCAGACCAGCCCGTCCAGGTGCGTGACGGTGACGCAGGCCGGCTGCCCGTCGGCGGCGAGCATGGTCCGGTTGGCCGTCGAGCCGTGCAGGTAAAGCGTGTCTTCGAGCCGGCCGTACGCGGTGGGCAGTACCCGCGGCGCGCCGCCGGAGATCACGCCGAGATGGCAGATCAGCCCGGCGTCGAGCACGGCGTACAGGTCGGCGCGCTGCGTGCTGCCGCGCTCGGGCAGGCGGCGGAGCTTCGTCCGCGGGGTGGGGGACAGTGGCGTCTCGGTGCTCATGATCCTCGAAGGTAGGCTCAAAGTGGACTGGCAGCAAGAGCCACTACACCGTGAAATCGGATGACCACTTTGTACGTGAGGAAACCTTGAACGGGAGAAAGCACTGCACCGGATGATCGTGGAGCCGCCGCTCGTCCTCGACCGCGGCGGCAAGCTGCCGCTGGCCGTCCAGATCACCGGCCAGCTGCGCGCGGCCGTGGCGGACAGCCGGCTGCGGGCGGGGGAGCGGCTGCCGTCCTCCCGCGCGCTGGCCGCCTCGCTCGGCGTCAGCAGGACCGTCGTCACCAACGCGTACCTGCAGCTGTTCGCGGAGGGCTGGCTGGAGGGACGGCACGGCTCCGGCACCTACGTGGCCGCGGGCGCGGCGGGAACTCCGGCTGCGGCGGGGGTTCCCCCGGCGGCGGGTGCTGCGGGCGCGGTCGGCCCTGCCGGGGCAGCTGGCGGACCCCGGGCCGCCGGGGCAGCGGCGGCGGCTCGCGTACCGGGCGCGGTCGGTCCTGCCGGGGCAGCTGGCGGACTCTGGGCCGCGGTGGCACCGGTGGCGGCTGGCGTTCCGGACGCGGCAGTTGCGCGCGGCACGGCGGTGCTCCCGGCGGGGGATGGCCCGGCCGCGGCTGCCCGGGGTGTCGATCCGCGGATTGCTGCCCTTGGCGACGGCCGGACGCTGACCGAGTTGCGGCCCGGCGTCCCCTGGTCGGCCGGCATCGACCAGGCCGCGTGGCGGCGGGCCTGGCGGCAGGCCACCGCGGCGGCGCCGTCACTGTGGCCGGACCCGCGCGGCCTGCCGGCGCTGCGCGCCGCCCTGGCAGGCTACCTGCGCCGCACCCGCGGCCTGCACTGCACGCCCGACCACATCCTCATCACCCGCGGCGTGGCCAGCGGGCTGGCGCTGCTCGTCGCGGCGCAGCTGCGGCCGGGGGAGCGGGCGGGGGTAGAGGAGCCGGGGTATCCCGCCGCCCGCGCGATCCTGGCCGCGCGCGGCGCGGAGGTGCTGCCCTGCCCGGTCGACGCGCACGGCCTGATCACCGATCGCCTGCCCGGTGACCTGCGCCTGGTGTACGCCACGCCGGCTCACCAGTACCCGCTGGGCGGGCGGCTGCCGGTGCCGCGCCGCCAGGCGCTGGTGGCCTGGGCGCGGGCCGCGGGGGCGCTCGTCGTCGAGGACGACTACGACAGCGAGTTCCGCTACGACGTGGCGCCGCTGCCCGCGCTCTGCGGCCTGGACCCGGAGGTGGTCGCCTACCTCGGCACGACGTCGAAGATGCTGACCCCGGGTTTCGGGGTGGGCTGGCTGGTGGCCAGGCCCGACCTGATCACGCTGCTGGCGGGGCGGCGGGAGAGCCTCGGCGACCGGACCGGCGAGGCGGCTCAGCGTGCCCTGCTCGCCCTGATCGAGACCGGTGACCTGGACCGGCACATCAGGCGGATGCGGCGCGAGTACGCGCGGCGCAGGGACGCGATCGTGTCCGCGCTCGGCGATCCCGCCGTGCCGGCCACGCTGCTGGGCGACACGGCAGGCCTGCACGTCGTGCTGGAGCTGCACCGCGGCAGCGGTGACGCGGTCGCGGCCGCCGCGCGCGAGCGCGGGGTGACCGTGCAGACGCTACGGCGCTACTTCGGCGGCCGCCCGACCGCCGACGGCCTGGTGCTCGGCTATGGCGGGCTGCCGCTCGGCAAGGTGGCGGCGGCCGCGGCGGTGCTGCGCGACGTCCTGCTGCAGCTTCCCGCGCGGTGATCAGCCCGCCCGGGCCAGCGCGTCGGCCGGCTCGTCGGCCTCCGCGTGCACGCCGGCCATCCTGCTCACCGTGGCCGGCCGGACCCGCTGCTCCTTGTCCTCGCGCGGCGGCGGGTGGTCGCTCGAGCGCGGGACAGTCAGTGTGATCAGCCTGTCCACGTCGATGGCGCCGGGCCCCGCGGCCAGGCAGCAGGGCACCTGGGAGGCGCCGAAGTGGCCGCCGCACGCCCACAGCCTGCGGCTGCGGACGGTGGTGTGCGCGTAACTGAACGGCGCGGGCCGTCCCGCGGGCCAGCACCTCGGGATCCGCCACGAGTCGAACCAGTCCAGGATCGCGTCCACGCCGGTCACCGGGCCCGAGGTGAACGGCTGCCAGCCGAAGCCGACCACGCCGACCTGGACGCAAAGCCTGCCCTCGGTGTGGACGTCGGCCGCGCCCTCGTTCGGCTTCGCGGCCAGCGGGCCGGTCGCGTACGCGACCCCGCCCGCGCCCGCCGCTCCCTCGTGGTCGATGTCGCCGGCCACGCCCAGCGCGAGGCCGGCCCTGACGATGGGGATGAGCTGCACGGTCTGGCCGGTCACCGGGTTCCACACGAGATGGCATGGACGGCCGGTCTGGTTCAGGCGCTGCGCCGCCGAGTGCGCCGAGATGAGCCGCGGATCCGCGCCGAGGGTCATCCAGACCACCCGTGGCGCACCGCCTTTCATCTGGCCCCCGTCGGCGACTGCCCGAACGTACCCGGCACCTGGCATCCACGCGTCACCCACGGCACTCCCTCGCGGCGGTCTAGACCTTAGGCCACTTTGTCCCTTCCCCCTTACCTACGTCAGGTATGCGCATTAGTCCATAGGTGCGGTACGTGATATTGCCGGGAAGCTGGTATTCCTGGTTGGTTGAGTGACGCAGCCTGGCCGTTGGGCAGGTGCGGGCAAAGCACGGGTCACCGGCGGGAAAGGCCGGGTCACCGGCGGGAAAGGCGGAGACAGGCATGACGGCCGATGGCACGGTTCCGGGAATCGAGAGCGTGGACCGGCTTGCCGGGTGGCTGACGGCGCACGGCGTACCGGCGGCCGAGCGCCTGCCGTCGGTGCACGTGATCGCGGGCGGCCGGTCCAACCTGACCTACCGGCTCGACTTCCCGGCTCCCTCCGACCCGGCCCGGCTGGTGCTGCGCCGTCCCCCGCTCGGTCATGTGCTGCCCACCGCGCACGACATGACCAGGGAGTACCGGCTGATCTCCGCCCTGCACGGCACGAGCATCCCCGTCGCCGGTCCGGTGGCGTTCTGCTCCGACACCGAAGTCATCGGCGCGCCGTTCTACGTGATGGAGTACGTGGACGGCCTGGTGATACGCACCAAGGAGGAGGCCGCCAAGATCACCCCCGACCAGGCCCGGCTGGTGTCCGAGCGGCTGGCCGAGATGCTGGCAGCGATTCACCAGCTGGACCCCGCGGCCGCCGGGCTCGGTGATTTCGGCCGGCCCGACGGGTACCTGCGGCGGCAGCTCACCCGCTGGCAGCGGCAGTGGGACCTGTCGGTCACCGGCGAGGTGCCCGGCTACGACGAGCTGGTGGCCAGGCTCGAAGCCGGGCTGCCCGAAGGCGGCGAGGGAACGCTGGTGCACGGTGACTTCCGGATCGACAACGTGCTGCTCGCCGCCGACGCGGACCCGCGGATCGCCGCCGTGGTCAACTGGGAGATGGCGACGCTCGGCGATCCGCTCGCCGACCTCGCCCTGACGCTGGTCTACTGGACGGACGCCGAGGACACCGAGTGGGCTGCTATGGAGGTGGGCGCGACGGCCACCTCCGCTCCCGGCTTCCTGACGCGGGCAGAATTCGCGGCCAGCTACGCGGCGCGCACCGGCCGCGACCTGTCCGGAATCGGGTACTACATGGCCTTCGGCTGCTTCAAGCTCGCGGTCGTGCTCGAGGGAATCAACGCCAGGTTCCTGCAGCACCAGACCGTCGGCGAGGGATTCGAGCGGGAGGGCAGGGCGGTCCCGGTCCTGATCCAGCGCGCGCACCGCATGCTCGACGCCGATCCGCTATGACCTGTTGCCGCGGCAGGGCCCGCCGGGCTGCCGCGGCTGCCCGGAAAATAACCGTGAGGCCCGGCGCCCCGCTCTCGCCGGGCCTCACGTCTTGGCCCCCGACCTGGTACTGCTGGGGTCCGGCGCCCCGCTCTCGCCGGACCCCATGCCTGCGGTCCCCGACCCAGTTGTGATGAGGCCCGGCGCCCCGCTCTCGCCGGGCCTCACGTCTTTGCATGAGGCCCGGCGCCCCGCTCTCGCCGGGCCTCACATGTTGAGGACGCCCGGCAAACCCGGGGGGTTCACACGGTTGCAGATGTTTTTCCCGACGAGTTTGCGCGCCCGGGTGAGCGCCCGGCCCGGCTGCCGCGAATCCGCAGCGTGGCGGCGCCCGCCGGGCTGGCTCCGCGGCGCACCCCGATTGCCCGGCCGCCGGGAACCTGGTTGCCGTCGCGGCCCTGACCGCGCTTTCCTGGACGGGTGCCCCGGCGGTTTCCTGACGACGTGCCCGTCCTGACCGACGGCACGGTGACGTTGCGCCCGCACCGTGCAGCGGACGCCGTCGCCATCGTCGAGCAGTGCACGGACTCCGCAAGCGTGCGGTTCACGACCGTTCCCCGGCCGTACGGCTCGCAGCAAGCGCGGGAATTCCTGGACCTGGTCCGCCGCGGGTGGGAAGAGTCGTTGCCGACTTCGGCCCGGTACTGGGCGGTCAGCCTTGGCGCGGGGCCGGGCTCGGAGCCGTTCGGGGGAACAATTGACTACCGCCCGACCGGGGCAGGCACCGCGGAAGTGGGTTACGGCCTGCATCCGGCGGCCCGGGGCCGCGGTATCGGCGTGCGCGTGCTGAATCTCGCGCTGGACTACGCCTTCGGCGAGGACGGGATCGAGGTCATGCACTGGCGTGCCATCGTCGGCAACTGGCCGTCGCGCAAGGTCGCCTGGAGGTGCGGCTTCCGGGTGGAGGGAACGGTGCGCCTGCTCTGCGCGATGCCCGGGGGCGCGCAGGACGGGTGGATCGGGTCCTTGCACCGCGACGACCCGCGCCAGCCGTGCGAGCCGTGGCCGGCCCCTTGATCATCGCCGGGCGGGCTGCCCGCCCAGCCGGTGCGGGACACTGGGGCCCGTGGCAACCATCGTCGCGGTGCGCGACGCCGACGACCCGCGGCTGACCGACTACGTGCGCCTCACCGACGTCAGGCTCCGCAAGAGCCTCGAATCCGCGCACGGGCTGTTCGTAGCGGAGGGCGAGAAGGTCATCCGCCGCGCGCTCGCCGCAGGTTATCCGCCACGGTCGCTGCTGATCACCGAGCGCAGGCTGCCCGGCGTGGCCGGCCTGCTCAGCGCGTGCGCGTCCGCTGCTGCCTACGTCGTTCCCGACCCGGTGGCCGAGCAGCTAACCGGCTTCAACGTGCATCGCGGCGTGCTGGCCTCGATGGCCAGGCTCCCGGCCCGCGCGGTCAGTGACGTGCTGGCAGGCGGCCGCCGCATCATCGTCCTCGAGGACATCGTCGACCACACGAACGTGGGCGCCATCTTCCGGTGCGCGGCCGCCTTCGGCATGGACGCCGTCGTCCTCGCGCCCCGGTGCGCCGACCCGCTCTACCGCCGTGCCGTCAGGGTGTCCATGGGCGCCGTGTTCGCCATCCCGTACGCCCGGATGACCGACTGGTACGGCGGCCTCGCGGAGCTGCGCGAGACCGGGTTCCGGCTGCTCGCGCTCACCCCTGATCAGTCCGCCGTGCCGATCGGCGCGGCGACGCGGGGGGAGCGGGCCGCGCTCATGCTGGGCACCGAGGGCGACGGGCTGTCGGCGCGCTGGCGGCATGAAGCCGACGAGAGCGTGTGCATACCCATGGCCCCCGGTGCGATGGCCGCCGGCGTCAACTCGCTCAACGTGGTCGCCGCCGCCGCGATCGCGTGTCACTCTTTCGCTGGTGACGCCCGGCCCGGACGCTGCGACGGTGTTTAAACCCGCCTGGCGGGGCAGTTCCCGCTCATGCCTGTACTGAGAGCTGTCGCACGGCCCATGCTGGCCTCGATCTTCGTCACCCAGGGCTTCGACACCCTGTTCCGGCCCGAACGGGTCTCCCCGCGGGCCGAGCCGGTGGTACGGCGGCTGGCCGAGCGGGTGCCGCAGCTGCCGGGCGATACCGAGCAAGCCGTCCGCATCAACGGCGCCGTCCATCTCGTCGCCGGCTCGCTGCTGGCGCTGGGCCGGCTGCCGCGGCTGTCGGCGCTGGCCCTCGCGGCGACGCTGGTGCCCACCACCATGGCCGGTCACCGGTTCTGGGAAGCGGAGGACAAGCAGGAGCGGGAACAGCAGCGCGTCGCGTTCCTGAAGAACATGTCGATGCTCGGCGGCCTGCTGATCACCGCGGCGGACACGGCCGGCAGCCCGTCCCTGGCCTGGCGTAGCCGCCAGGTGGCGCGGTCGGCAAGCCGCGACGTGCACCGCACGGCGCGGGCCGCGCGCCGCGACGTGGCCCTGGCCGCCCGGACGGCCAAGCTGTCGGGGAAGGCCGGCGCCAAGGCGAGGCTCAGCAGCCACGTCCCGGTCGGGTAGTTCCCCCGGCGAGCAGGTACTGCACCAGCAGCAGCAAGCAGGCGGTGAAGTTGACGGCGAGCAGCCAGCCGCCGGCCGGGCCAGGCCCGGCTGCGCGGCGGCGGCCGGGGCCTGCATCACCGCGCCGCAAGCTGGCGCTCGAACTCGTCGTGCCACCGCAGCTCAGCCTCGAGCCGCAGCTCGCCGCGGCGGAAGGCGGTCACGGCCAGCGGCGGCAGCACCCCCTGCCCGGTCAGCCGCTCGCGCTCCTCGGCCATCGACTCCAGCCGTCCCGCCACCCGGCGGCGCCGGGCGGCCAGCCGCTCGCCCAGTTCGGCGGCGTCCGCCCCGGCGGCGAACAGCAGCACGACCGACAGCGGGTCAGCAGACCCGAAGACTACCTCCAGGGCCGCGTCACGCTGGACGGCCAGTTCCAGCCGCCCGTCTTCGGTGATCTCATACACCGTCCGGGCCGGACGCCGGCCCACCTGCTCCTCGCGGACGATCCGGACCAGGTCCTCGCCATCGAGCTTGCGCAGCTCCGCGTACAGCGCCCCGCCGGTGATACCGCCCCACACCCCGGCGTCCGTCAGCTCGGCCGTCCGCCGGATCTGGTGGCCGTGCATCGGCCCGCGCTCGGCCAGCAGGCCCAGGATCATGAGCCGACTCAGGTTCATCGCATATTAGTCTGCACATACTAGTCTGGGCTTGTCAACTAAGACCGATCACGTAGCGTGACTACCTTCCGCGACACTGGATCTGACCCGAAAATGGCGGCCGGTTGGATGCGGTCCGGCCGAAAATTTGCCGCGATGTAGCGCATGTCTCATTGGGGACTGGCTGAAGACGGCTTGCAGGCCCATGAGCAGCGGATTTTCGTGCACGCGCCGGGCAGGTTCCGCGAATCCGGGACCAGATGCGCGCCCCCCGCAGCCTGGCCGGAACCCCTGCGGCGCTGGCGTTATCGCCGGATTCGGGTTACCGTGGCCGACGCACAGCCAAGTGATCACTGAGGAGAACCGGAATGACTACGGGGGGTGACAGCGCGTCCTTCACTGAGTAAATCAGGCGGCCCCGACCAAGCGTGATTCCAGCACGTGGCCGGGGCCTTTGCATGGCAACGAACCTCGGAGGAACAAGCCATGACACTGCCAAGTATGGCAGTTGGCGGAATCGTCAAGACCATGATCGCGGTTACGGTTTCGCTTCATCCTGCAGCCCACCACGGCAGCCACTCGATCACTGTCCAGCCGGGCGACACGCTCAGCTCGATCAGCCAGCGCGTGTACGGCAGCTCGGCCGACTGGCCCGCCCTGTGGTGGATCAACCGGCACAGCGTGCCCAACCCGGGCAGGATCGGCGTCGGGCAGCGGCTCCAGCTGTCGGGATGGCACCCGGTGAAGCCGTGGCTCACCAGTGCCGCGCTGGCTGCGGTCGCACCCGTCGCGGCTCCGGCGGCGCAGCCGGCCGCCACGACAGCGGTCAGCAGCGCCACGCCGGCTTCCGCGTCGTCCTCGGCGGTCTACAGCGGGTCGGGCAGCTTCCAGAGCTGCGTGATCGCGCGCGAGAGCGGCGGGAACGCCTCGGCGGTCAACCCCTACAGCGGCGCGGGCGGCCTGTACGGCTTCCTGCCGTCCACCTGGCAGTCGCTCGGGTACTCCGGGCTCCCCCAGAACGCGCCCGTGTCGGTGCAGAACGCCGCGTTCGCCAAGATGTACGCGCAGTCAGGCGGCAGCGCCTGGTCTGCTTACGACGGCTGCTAGAACCCCCCCGGACAGGAGCCCCGGCCCGCATGGGCCGGGGCTCCTGTCTGCAGCTCCCGTCCAGGCCCGGAGAGCCCCGGACGGTTCCTCCATGGGCCGGGGCTCCCTGTCTGCAGCTCCCATCCGGGCCCGGAGCCCCAGACGGTTCCTCCATGGGCCGGGGCTCCTGTCCGCACGCAGCGTCCTCACGTGTGCGGCAGCAGCGCCCAGACGACCTTGCCGCCCTCGTCCAGCAGGTGCCAGCCCCACCGGCTGCTGCACGACTCGATGACATGCAGCCCGCGGCCGGTGGCATCACCCGGGCCTGACTGCCTGCGCAGCGGTATCTCGCGGCTGGGATCGGCGACCATGCACATGAGATACGGCGCCTGCGCCAGCAGCCTGAGCCGGATCACCGGCTCGCCGCCGTCGGCGCCGGGACCAGAGCCGGGACCAGAGCCGGTGCCGGTGCCGGGCATGGCATGCCGCAGCGCGTTGGTGACCAGTTCAGAGACCACGAGCTCCGCATCGTCGGACACCCCGGTCATGCCCCAGGCGCGTAGCGTGGCCCTGGTGAAGTCCCGCGCCGCCTTGACCGACTCCGGCCGCGGGAGCAGCGTGCGGCTGGCCTCGGGCAGCGGTACCTGCGAAACCTGCCCGTGGCGGCGCGGCTGCCGGGGTACCGCCCCGAGCAGGCAATCGTGATGGGCTCTGGTGACGTCGGTCTCGGCTTGAGCGGCTGCCCGGTGTGCGGTCATCGGGGGTCCCTGGCAGAAGTGTCACGGTGCGGTTACTCGTGCACCTGGGGGCACAGGCGATATCATTCTGGATGCGCCTTGCACATGCAAGGCAAGATGCACGTGCAGAAGAATTGTGCATTCAGGACACCAGGTGAAGCGTGCACGCGTGAGAACGTACGAGGACCGGGCGAGGGGCGCATCCGGTCGGCGCCGGGGGTGAGAAGTGGTCTCAGTCCAGCCCGGCAGCGGCCCGACTGTGCTGCGCATCCTGCTCGGCTCCCAGCTGCGGAGACTGCGGGAGCGCAGGGGGATCACGCGCGAGGACGCCGGCTACACGATCCGGGCCTCCGGATCGAAGATCAGCCGGATGGAGCTCGGCCGGGTCAGCTTCAAGGAGCGGGACGTCACCGACCTGCTCGAGCTGTACGGCGTGGACGATGCGGGCGAGCGCACCGCCCTGCTGGAACTTGCCCGGCAGGCCAATTCGCCCGGCTGGTGGCACAAGTACAGCGACGTGCTGCCGGACTGGTTCGGTGTCTACGTGGGACTGGAAGAGGCCGCGTCGCTCATCCGGACCTATGAGCTCCAGTTCGTCCCCGGCCTGCTGCAGACGGCCGACTACGCGCGCGCCGTCATCCGGCTCGGCCAGCGGTCGGCCGAGCCGCGGGAGGTGGAGCACCGGGTGAGCCTCCGGCTCGACCGGCAGCGGGTGCTCGCCAAGCCGGACGCGCTGCGGCTGTGGGCGATCGTGGACGAGGCGGTGCTGCGCCGCCCCATCGGCGGTCCTGAGGTGATGCGCGGACAGCTGGAGCGGCTGATCGAGGCGGCAGCGGAGCCGAACATCACGCTCCAGGTGATCCCGTTCAGCGTCGGCGGGCACGCCGCCGAGGCCGGCTCGTTCACCATCATGCGCTTTCCCGAGGCTGACCTGCCGGACGTGGTGTACCTCGAACAGCTCACCAGCGCCCTGTACCTGGACAAGCGGGACGACGCGGAGCGGTACAGCGAGGTCATGGAGCAGCTGAGCGTGGAGAGCGAGACACCGAAACAGACGGCGGAAACGCTGCGCCGCATCCTCGAGGAAGACGATAGATGACCGACGCGTACAACGGGATCCCCGCGGTCAGGCTGGCCGGGATTAGCTGGCAGAAGAGCCGCCGCAGCAACTCGCAGGGTGCCTGCGTCGAACTGGGCGGCCTGGCCGACGGCGGCATCGCGATCCGCAACTCGCGGTATCCCGACGGTCCCGCGCTCCTCTATACGCGTGCCGAGATCCGGGCCCTCATCGAGGGCGTCAAAGAGGGCGACTTCGACCACCTCCTCCGGTAGCAGCCGATCCTGACGCCGCCCGGGCAGTCAGGCTTACCCCGGGGCAGCGGTTAGAGTCCTGAGGTGGCCGTCAAGCAGGAGGAAGCCGCTCCGCGAACGCTGACGCCCAGGCTGATCAAGTGGGAGATTTTCGTCGTCTTCGCCGTCTCGCTCGGCGCGAGCGGCGTCTACGCGCTCGTCTCGCTGATCGGCTCGCTCACCGCATCCAAGGCGCTCGGCAAGCAGCACGCGGTGCTCAACGGCTCGCTCGCGCCCGGCCGTCCGCTGCTCGACCTGTTCCTGCAGCTCGTTAACCTCGCCAGCACGCTGGCGCCGGTCGCCCTCGTGTTCTACCTGCTGGCCAGGAACCAGGAGAGGCCGTCGGACATCGGCCTGGACGGCCGCGAGCCGGGCCGCGACCTGCTGCGCGGGGCGGCACTGGCCGCGATCATCGGCGGCAGCGGGCTGGGCCTGTACCTGGCCGCCTACAAGCTCGGCTTCGCCCTCAACGTCGTCGCCGAGAGCCTGCCCGCCGTGTGGTGGCGGATCCCGGTGCTCCTGCTCGACGCGGCGCAGAACGGGATCCTGGAGGAGATCCTGGTCGTCGGCTACCTGCTGCGCCTGCTGGACCAGCTGGGCTGGAGGCCGTCCCGGGCGATAGCGTTCAGCGCCGTGCTGCGCGGTTCCTACCACCTGTACCAGGGGTTCGGCGGGTTCGTCGGCAACGTGGTGATGGGCGTGATATTTGGCTATTTGTACAGGCGGTGGGGCCGGGTGACCCCGATGATCATCGCCCACACCCTGATCGACGCCGTCTCCTTCGTGGGGTACGCCACCCTGCACGGTCACGTGTCGTGGCTTCCGTGACCGCGGCGGGATGAGTTCGGAGCCGTTCGGGATAAAGATCTTTTACCGGCCGAGCCCGTCGAGGACCTCGGCCCCTGGCAGCGCGGCCAGCACCGCTCCCGGCAGGACGAGCTTGGACCGCCGGACCCCGCTGCCGACCACGACCCGCGGCGCGGCGGCCACGGCCGCGTCGATGAGGACCGGCCAGCCGGGCGGCAGGCCGATCGGCGTGATGCCGCCGTACTCCATGCCGGTCTCCGCGACCGCCAGCTCGGTGGCGGCGAACGACGCCTTCCTGACGTCCAGCCGCCGGCGGGCCAGGCCGTTGACGTCCGCCCGCGACGTGGCGAGCACCACGCAGGCGGCGAACCGGGGCTCGCCGTCGCGGCGGCCGGTGACGACCACGCAGTTGGCCGAATCGGCGGGGGAGACCTGGTACTTCTCGCAGAACGCCGCCGTGTCCGCGAGATCCGGATCGATCTCCGCGACGCCGACGCCCGCGCCGAAGCCGTCCAGCCCGGCCAGCGCCGCCGCGACCGGAGGGGCGAGCAGATCCGGCCGCCCGGCAGCGGGCTCGACCTCCAGCACTCCCATGCTCATGTCCACGCCGCGCAGTCTAGATGAGTGATTCCCAACTCAGGCCTTAACAGCGAGTCGGAATCACTCATCTAGGCCGGTGGCCAGGGCCGGGACCCGGCACCCCGCTATCCTGCGGGCATGCAGGAGCCCCCCGGCTTTCCCCGGACCATTCCCGGCACCGACACCGACGCCGGCGGCGCGTCGGTCAGCGGGCTGCAGCAGGCGCTGGCGTCCGGCGCCCTCACCTCGGCCGCGCTCACCGGCTTCTACCTCGAGCGGATCCGGCTGCTGAACCCGGAGCTGGGGGCCGTGATCGCGGTCAGCCCGGCGGCGGCCGCCGAGGCGCAGGCCAGCGACGCGGCCCGGGCGGCGGGCACGGTGCGCGGGCCGCTCGAGGGCATCCCGGTGCTGGTCAAGGACAACATCCAGGCCGCCGGGATGCCGGCCACCGCGGGCTCGCCGGCGCTGGCCGATACCGAATCCGCCGACGCGTTCCTCGTCACCCGCCTACGCGAGGCGGGCGCGGTGATCGCAGGCAAGGCGAACCTGTCGGAGTGGGCCAATTTCCGCTCCACCCACTCGACCAGCGGCTGGAGCACGCTCGGCGGCCAGACCGTGAACCCGTGCGGTCCGGGCCGCAACCCGTCCGGGTCCAGCTCGGGGTCGGGAGCGGCGGTCGCGGCCGGGCTCGCCCCGCTGGCCGTCGGGACCGAGACCGACGGGTCGGTCGTCTGCCCGGCGAGCGCGTGCGGGATCGTGGGCATCAAGCCGACCCTCGGGCTGGTCAGCCGGTCCGGCATTGTGCCGGTCTCACTCGCCCAGGACACCGCGGGGCCGATGGCGGCCTCTGTCGCCGACGCCGCGGCCCTGCTGTCGGTGCTGGCCGCGGTCGACCCCGATGACCCTGCCTGCCTGGATCCGGAGGATTTTTCCGAACGGCACGGGCACAGCCCCTACACGGAGTTCCTGGACCCGGCGGCACTGGCCGGGGCGCGGCTGGGCGTCTGGCGGTCAGGCTCGGCCGACGCGGGGGCGAGGATCAACGCGGTGCTGGACGCGGCCGTGACGCGGCTGCGCGCTTGCGGCGCCACCGTGCAGGACCCGGTCGAGCTGCCCGGCGCGGACCAGATCCACGAGCCGGAGTTCACGGCGCTGCGGCACGAGTTCAAGCGCGACCTCAACGCCTACCTCGGCGGGCTCGCGGGCAGCCACCCGGCGAGCCTGGCCGAGCTGATCGCGTACAACGAGCGCAACGCCGGCCGGGTGCTGGCCCGGTTCGGCCAGGAGATCTTCGAGGAGGCGGAAGCCTGCAGCGGCGATCCTCGTGATCCGGAGCTGGCAGCGGCGCGGGCCGATGCCACCCGGCTGGCCCGGGCGGCGCTGGACGGGCCGCTGGCCGCCGGCCGGCTGGACGCGATCGTCTCGCTGTCCGCGAACCCCGCCTGGCTGACCGATTACGTACTCGGCGACCACGACGTCTTCCACACCTCGACGCCGGCCGCGGTGGCCGGCTACCCGGCGGTGACCGTTCCGGCGGGCCAGGTGTCCGGGCTGCCGCTGGGCATCTCGTTCGTGGGGCCGCGCTGGAGCGAGCCGAGGCTGATCGCCCTCGCCTACGCGTTCGAGCAGGCGTGATCAGCGCTGCCCCACGGGGCGGCCTGCGGCCGGATCGAGCGGGGCGGGCGGCAGCGGCGAGATAGCCTGACGCTCATGGACTCCTGGCGTGCCGTGAGCGTCCCCGAGCTGCCCGGGACCGGACCCGAGCCGCGGATCAGGGACACCGCGACCGGCGGGCTGGCCGTCGCCGCCGAGGGGCACGCCGCCACGATGTACGCGTGCGGCATCACCCCCTACGACTCCACTCACATCGGGCACGCGGCGACGTTCACCGCCTGGGATCTGCTCTACCGGGCCTGGCTCGACGCGGGCCACGACGTGACCTACGTGCAGAACGTCACCGACGTTGACGACCCGCTGCTCGAGCGGGCCGCCCGGGACGGCGAGGACTGGCAACAGCTCGCCGGCCGTGAGATCGCCAGGTACCGCGGCGACATGGAGACGCTCCGGGTGCTCCCGCCGTCGCGCCTGGTCGGCGCCGTCGAGGCGATGCCGCTGATCGAGCGGTTCACCGGCAGGCTGGCCGACCGCGGCGCACTCTACGAGCTGGACGCGGACCTGTACTTCACCCGGTCGGCGGATGCCTTGTTCGGCTGCCTGTCCGGCCTCGGCATCCGAGAGATGCTGGAGCTGTCGGCGGAGCGCGGCGGTGACCCGTTGCGGCCGGGAAAGAAGGATCCGCTGGACGCCCTGGTCTGGCTGGCGGCGCGTCCCGGCGAGCCGTGCTGGCAGTCCGCGTTCGGCGACGGCAGGCCCGGCTGGCACGTGGAGTGCGCGGCGATCGCCACCGAGTACCTGGGCACGGTGTTCGACGTCCAGGCGGGCGGCTCCGACCTGATCTTCCCGCATCACGAGATGAGCGCGTCGCACGCCCGGGTGGCGCTCGGCGGCCGCGCGTTCGCCCGCCGGTACGCGCACGCCGGCATGGTCCGGCTCGGCGGCGAGAAGATGTCCAAGTCGCTGGGCAACCTGGTGTTCGTGTCGGAACTGGTGGCCGCCGGCACCGAACCCGCCGCCATCCGGCTGGCGCTGCTCGCCCACCACTACAGCGACGACTGGGACTGGACGGACGCCGGGCTGGCCGCGGCGCGGCAACGGCTGGCGGCGTGGCGTTCGGCCGTGGTCACGGCCGCGGGAACCGCTGAGTCAGGGCGTGACCTGGTGCGGGGCGTGTCCGAGGCCGCGGCGGCGTCCTCGTCGCCAGCCAGCCAGGTGCTGGCGGGGGTCCGGGAGCGGATGGCTGACGATCTCGACGCGCCCGGCGCGCTCACCGTGGTGGACCAGTGGGCCGCATCGGTGCTCGCCGGTCCGGCTGGCCCGCGCGCCGGCTGGCCCGCGGCCGAAGGCCAGCTCGTCCGCGACACCGTAGACGCCCTCCTCGGCATCGAGCTGTAGCGGCCGGATCCCAGTCATTCCCAGGCCCGGTCATTTCCCGCCGGTCCTGGTCATTCCCCGCCGGTCCTGGTCATTCCCCGCCGGTCCTGGTCATTCCCCGCCGGTCCTGGTCATTCCGCGCCGGTCCTGGTCATTCCCCGCCGGTCCTGGTCATTCCGCGCCGGCCCCGGTCATTCCCCGCCGGTCCTAGTCATTCCGCGCGCCCCGGTCATTCCCGCGGCCCCGGTTACTCCTCGCGGCCCGGTCACTCCCGCGGCTCGCCTCGCGGCCCGGGCCCGCCCGCCGCCGCACAGCCGTCACCCCCGCGCCTGCGCGCCCCCGCCTCCCGTGCTGTCGCCACGAAGCTGTTGATGGGCGGTTTGGTGTTCACCGGTGAACACCAAACCGCCCATCAAGGATCCGGGGCGGAGGTCACTGCGGAATTCAGCGGGCTCGGGAGGCGGCAGTAACCCGGGCGGCCAGCGCGGGCAAGACAGTTTGGGCTGCTGTGGACAGATCCGGGTTATCCACAGGGCAGAAAGTGCCGTGACCGTCCGCTGTCAGGGCGCCAGAACACGCTGGCGGCATGGAAGAGAACCCATCGCAATCCGCAACGCCATCGCAGCCCGCTGGCTCGCCTCGTCCCGTGCCCGCCAGCCCTTCCGCCTCCTCAGGCCCCTCCGCTCCTTCGAGCCCCGGTTCCGCTGGCGGGACGCCCGCTGACCGCCCGCCGGACGGCCCCGGTCCCGCTGGCGGGACGCCCGCCAACCGTACGGCGGCGGGGTCCTCGTCTTCGGGCCGTTCGCCGGCTGGCCCGGATTCCGCTGGCGGGACGCCCGCTGACTCCCCGCCTACGGGCCGTTCGTCGGCTGGTCCCGGCTCCGCTGGCGAGGTACCCTCTGACCGCCCTCCCGCGGGATCCTCGTCTTCGGGCCGTTCGCCGGCTGGCCCCGGTTCCGCTGGCGGGACGCCCGCGGACCGCACCCCGGCGCGCCGCTCGTCGGCTGGCCCCGGTTCCGCGGGCAGTGTGCCTGCTGGTTCCGCCCCTGCTGGCCGCGGGTCTGGCAAGCCGGCCCGCCCCGCTGCGCTGCTCCGCGTCGGCTCGCCTGACAGCATGCTGGCCGTCATCCCGGGCCTGCTCGGCTTTCACCCGGCCAGGAGCCTGGTCGTGGTGGGTGCCGGCCCGCCGCGCGGCCGGATCCAGGTGGCCTTCCGCTATGACCTGCCCGAGCCGCCGGACACCGGCGCGGCGGCGAAGATCGCCGCGCATGCCACCGCGATCCTGGCCCGGCATCAGCTCACGCTGGCGATCGTGGTCGGCTACGGCCCGGGCCCGATGGTCACGCCGGTGGCGGATGCGCTGGTCGGCGAGCTGCGCCGGGCCGACATCACGCTGCACGACATGCTGCGGGTCGAGAACGGCCGGTACTGGTCCTACGCGTGCCAGGATCCGCGCTGCTGCCCGGCCGAGGGCGTGCCGTTCGACGTCACCGGCCACCCGGCCGCGGCCACGATGTCCGCGGCCGGTAACAAGGCGCTGCGCGACCGGGCCGCCCTCGCGGCGTCGATCGCCCCGCTCGGCGGGCTCGCCGAGGAGTCGATGCGCCAGGCCGTCCGCCGCGCCGAGCGGCAAGCCGCCGACCTGATCCGCGCCGGCGCGGCGTCCGGCCGGCGCAGCGGCATCGTCCAGAAGGTGATCGGCGAGGGGCTGCGCGCGGTCAGCGAGGCGATCGGCGTCTACCGGCGCGGCGGCAGGCTCACCGGCGATGACAGGATCGCCTGGCTCGCCGTGGCGCTCACCGACCTGCGGGTGCGTGACGACGCCTGGGCCCGGATGGTGCCCGAGCATGTCGAGGCGCACCTGCGGCTGTGGACCGACGTAGTGCGCCGCGTCCCGGCGAGGTACGTTCCCGCGCCGGCCTCGCTGCTGGCGTTCACCGCCTGGCAGGCAGGCAACGGCGCACTGGCCAACGTGGCGGCGCAGCGGGCGCTGGCCGCCGACCCGGAGTACTCGATGGCGCTGCTGCTGCTCGACGCGATCGGCGCGGGCGTACCCCCGTCGGCGGCCCGGCTGCCGATGACCCCAGAAGAGGTCGCCGCCAGCTACGCCCGCACCGAGCCTCGCGACGCCGGCAAGGCCTCCGGGGCCGGGAAGACCCCCGGGGCCGGCAAGGCCCCCGGGGCCGGCAAGGCCCGCGGGGCGGGGAAGACCCGCGGGCAGGCCGCGTCACCCGACGATCCGCCCGACCCCTCTAGGGGCACCTCGGGCGGTACGCACGGTCAGTCAAGCCGCGCCCGTGGCTCCGCGGGCGGCGGCCGGGCTTCCTCAGACGGCGCCCGTGGCTCCGCGGGCGGCGGCCGGGCTTCCTCAGACGGCGCCCGTGGCTCCGCGGCCGGCGGCCGGGCTTCCTCAGACGGCGTCCGTGGCTCCGCGGGCGGCGGCCGGGCTTCCTCAGACGGCGCCCGTGGCTCGTCTGGCCGTGACAGGGTCTCGCCGGGCGGCACGCGCGGCCCGTCGGCGCCCTCCCGGGGACGGGCAGCCCGGCCCGCGCAGGCCGCGCCGTCGTCAGGCCAGCAGGGAAGCAGCCCGGCGAGAAAGCGCCTCGCACGGTAGCGGGCAGCAGCCCGGCGGGCCGGTCAGCCGTCGCCTTGAGTAAGCCGCACCGGTCAGCCGTCGCCTTCGGCGAGCACCGCGATCGCCAGTTCCCGCAGCGCCCCCTGGAGGTCACGCTCGGCGACGTCCGCGGCATCTTCCCCTGCCTCGATCCGGTAGACGGGCTCGCCTGGCCGGGGCCGGTACCGGGGCGGCATTCCAAGTGCAGCGTGCTCCGCCAGCTGGGTCCACCGTCCGGCGTCCTTGCGGCTGGCGGTGTCCACGGCGCGGGCCAGCACACTGCCGTCCCCGCCGACCCTGGTCACCGTGATCATCACGTCCATAGCTTCCCCCGCCAGGGGCAACGTCAACCGCAAGCCGCGCGGGCGCGCCGCACCGATAGCCTGCCGAAGTGGATGGAGGGTGCGCGGCTTCGGGACAGCCCGGGCATACGGACGCCCGGCCCGTGCGCCTGCGCGCCAAGGGCGCTGCGGTGCCGGCGGCGCCACCGGTGCCCCGGTCCGGATCCGTTCTGGTCGGTGACGGCGGGGGCGGGCCGCGAGTCTGGCGCCACCCGGCCGTGAGAGTCTGGCGCCACCCGGCCGTGATCAGCGGGCTGGTGACCGCCGCTGGCGCGGTGGTCTGGGTCACCGTCTTTCCCCGGGTCGGGACTGACTTGTCCGCCGCGCTGGCCCGGGCCGGCTGGGCGAGCCGCTATCCGGGGTCCGCCTACCTGTTCAGCTGGTACGGCGGCATCCATCCGGCAAGCTACTCGCTCCTGGCGCCTTATCTGCTCGCCGTGGCGGGGACCCGGCTGGCAATGGCGGTCGCGGCCGTAATCTCCGCGGTGCTGCTGACTTCGCTGCTGGTCAGGCACCGGGTGCCCCGGCCGCGGGCTGCGGCTCTGTGGGTAGCCGTGGCCCTGTGGACGGAGCTGTCAGCCGGCCGCGCCGCCTTCACCCTGGGGCTTGCGGCGGCGCTGGGCTGCGTCATGGCCGTCGACATCAGCCGCCCGCGGAGCTGGCCCAGGCTATCCATCGCTGCTGGCCTGGCCCTGCTGAGCTGCCTGCTCAGCCCGGTCGCCGCGCTGTTCCTCCTGGTGGTGGCAGCCGTCTTCGCGGTCACCAGGCACTGGGCGGAGTCCCTCGTCGTTGCCGTGGCGACCGGCTTGCCGCTGGGCGTGATGGCATTGTTCTCCGACGGCGGGGTCCAGCCCATGGGCGTGCAGAACTGGCTGCCGCCGTTGCTCGCCGTGGCCGGGGTGCTGCTGCTGATCCCGCGCCGGTGGCGGATGGTGCGGATCGGCGCGGTTAGCTACGGCCTCGGCGTCATCCTCGCCGCCGCGCTGCCCAGCCTGGTGGGATCCAACGCCGCGCGGCTCGGCGAACTGCTGACCGGCCCGCTGCTTGCGGGGATGGGCAGTGCCCGGCACCGCTGGCTGCTCGCCGTCGGGCTCACCGCGGCCGCGGCCTGGCAAGTGGCACAGCCGGCCGCCGACCTGGCTCACGGCAACGCGCCAGCGTACGCGCCGCAGACCGCAGCGCTGGCGCGCGAGCTCGGCGCACTGCACGCGGACACGGCACGGGTCGAGGCGGTGCCCCAGTACGGTCACTGGGAATCGCAGCAGCTGGCGTCCGCGGTGCCGCTGGCACGCGGCTGGGAGCGCCAGGTCGACACCGAGCGCAACCCGTTGTTCTACGGCAGCGTCCTCACCCCGTCCGCCTACCACGCCTGGCTGCGGTACAACGCGGTGCACTACGTCGCCATCTCGTCCGCCACCCCGGACCCCGCGGCCGTCGCCGAAGCCGCTACCGTCCGCGCCGGCCAGCCCTGGCTCGTGCCGGTCTGGCACAACGCGTTCTGGCAGCTGTACCGGGTAACCGGCACCAGCCCGCTGGCCAGCCCGCCCGCCACGGTAACCAGCACCACGCCTGCCCAGATCACCCTGCGGATGAGCCGGCCGGGCACCACCATCGTCCGGGTGCACTGGTCACCGCTGCTCCGCGCCACCGGTGCCATCCTGGCCCAGCACGGCCCATGGACCAGCCTGACGGCCCGGCGGCCCGGCATCTACCGCCTGGCAGCCCCGTACTGACGGCGGCGCGTACTGACGGCGGCCCGTACTGATGGAAGCCCCGTGCTGGCGGTGGTCCGTTCTGACGGCGGCCCGTACTGATGGAAGCCCCGTGCTGGCGGTGGTCCGTTCTGACGGCGGCCCGTACTGATGGAAGCCCCGTGCTGGCGGTGGTCCGTTCTGACGGCGGCCCGTACTGATGGAAGCCCCGTGCTGGCGGCGGCCCGTGCCGACGGCGGTCCTCGAGAATGCCGCGCCAGCCCCGTGATGACGGCGGGCCCGTGCCGACGGCAGCCTTGCGATGATGTCGCGCCGCCACGCGGCGTCGTGGCGGACCTGTGCTCTCGTCAGGCCTGCCGCGCGACAGGCCGCCGGGCCGCCGGATCTTCCGAAGCCCGGCCAAAAGCCGGGCCGCTGGCTACTCCGGCCAGAAGCCGACCCTCCGGGTAGCGGAAGGCGGCCGGGGGAAGCTGGCCAGGTCGCCCGCTGAGCAGCACATGGACGTCGCCGCGGCTCGTTCTGGCCCCGGCGGCATCCCCTGCCGCGCTCTTGCCGGAGCTAACGAGATCCTGACCGTCCTGTCCGGCCAGACTCGCCGTGCTGACCGCGCCTGCCGGGCCTGGCGATACGACGCAACGCCTGGGCTGCGACAGCCGCAGCCGACCCGAACGGCACAGCTCCGGCCACCGCCGCCTGGATCCGGTCCGCGGCGAGTTCGTACTCCGTGCAGCCGAGCACGATGGCGCGGGTGCCGGGCGGAGTCCGCTGCGCCGCGTCGGCCACCGCGGCGTCGATGCCGGCGTCGTCGCCCGCGTGTATCGCGTCCGCCAGGCCGGGGCAGGCCACCTCGGCAACCGGCACGCCGGCGGCGAACTGCACGATCAGCTCGCGCTGGTAGGCGCTCCCCGTAGTGGCTACGGTGGCCCAGATAGCTACCGGCTGGCCGGCTGCCGCCGCCGGCTTGATCGCGGGCACCGTCCCGACCACAGGAAGCGCGGGCTCGAACTCCTCGCGCAGCACTCCGAGCGCGTGCACCGACCCGGTGTTACAGGCGAACACCAGCACATCTGGCTGGTAGGCCACCGCGGCCCGGGCGCAGGCGAGCGAGCGCGCCGCGATGTCGTCTGGCCGGCGTGGTCCCCACGGCATGCCGTCCGGATCCATCGCCAGCACGAGATCGGCGTCGGGGCGCACCCGCCGCAGCGCTGCCGCCGCGGCGAGCAGACCCAGACCGGAATTGATCAGCGCGATGCGCATGACGCTCAACTCTAGCCGCGCGGAACGCGCGCCGCGTTGCGTCGAGCAGCTACCGGACTGCTTGATCCGGGATGATGGAGCGTTTGGCCGGCTATCACCTATCAAACGCTCCATCGTCCCGGCTGGCGCCCGGCTGGCCGCGTCGGCTCAGCCCAGGGCGGGCAGGCCGTCGATGCTGAGCTCGTTTTTCTCGGCCCGGTAGGCGGCGAGCTGCGCCGGGGTCTTGCGCTCCGCCCAGCGCGTCAGCAAATCCCGCTCCTCGCGCAGCTCCATGACCGGCACGGCGTAGCCGCACGAGTCGGAGATCCTGTCCAGCTCGGCCACGATGATGGCCCGGTGCCCATCGGTCCCTGCCGCGGCTCGCTCCAGCGCGGGGAAGTGGCCGGCCAGCGCCTGCCATTCCGGATCAGCGGGCAGCACGACCCGGCCCAACCCGTACAGCCGCAGGATCTTGGGTGTCTCGGTGAACGAGCAGAACATGATCGTGATCCTGCCGTTCTGTCGCAGGTGCGCGATCGTCTCCGCGCCGCTGCCGGTCAGATCCAGGTACGCGACCGTCGTCGGGCCGAGGATCGCGAACGTGTCGCGGTACCCCTTCGGCGAGAGGTTGACGTGGCCGCCGCCAGGCACTTCAGCGCCGTTGACCGCCTGGTCAGCGCAGCACGGGGCGGTGGCCACGAAGAAAACGGGCTGAGCCACGATAAACTGCCTGAGTCGATCATCCAGTCCGGCGTAGACCTTGCCCATGATTCCTCCCACGGGGATTCTCCCAGGCAGGTTCAAGCCGCGGGGCGGCGGGCAGGGTGCCGACCAGCCGGAGGACGGGCCGGGTTCCGCCGGCGAGAGGCCGGGTTCCGCCGGCGACAGGCCGGGTCCAACCGGCGAGAGGCCGGGTTTTGCCGGCGGAGGCCGGGTCCCGCCCGGCGAGAAGGCCGGGTCCCCCGGCCAGAGGAGGGAACGCGTGACCGCGGCAGCCGACCGGGCAGTGATGGGCGCACACCAGGCCGCGGTGGACAGGCTGCGCGCCGACTATGCCGCGATACCGCCGGACATGCCGGTCCGGCTGGCCAAGCGCACCTCCAACCTGTTCAGGTTCCGCGAGCCCGCCAGGACGGCCACACCCGCCACGCTGGCCATACCAGCCACAGCCACCACGCCAGCCACGGCCGCCACGCCAGCCACAGCAGCCACCACAAGCACACCAGCCACGAGAAGCACACCAGCCACCACAAGCACACCAGCCACGAGAAGCACACCAGCCACATCTGCCACAGTCGCCCTGGCTGCCGGCGCGGCGCGGCTGGCGCGCCGCGGCGGCCGCACCCCGCGGCAGCCGGTTACCGGCGGGCTGGACATCGCACCGTTCGGGAAAGTGCTCTGCGTCGACCCGGAAACCCAGACGGCGGTCGCCGGGGGCATGACGACGTACGAGGACCTCGCCGACGCGACGCTCAGGCACGGCCTGATGCCGCTGGTGGTCCCCGAGCTGAAGACGATCACGCTGGGCGGCGCGGTCACCGGGCTGGGCGTGGAGTCCACCTCGCTGCGCAACGGACTGCCGCACGAGTCCGTCACCGCGATGGAGATCCTCACCGGCGACGGCCGGGTCGTCACCGCCACCGCGGCCAACGAGCACCAGGCGCTGTTCCGCGGCTTCCCGAACTCCTACGGCACGCTGGGCTACGCCCTGTCGCTCACCATCGAGCTCGAGCCGGTCCAGCCGTTCGTGCACCTGAGGCACTTCCGGTTCGGCAGCGCGAAGGCGTGCACGGAGGCGATCGGCGAGCTGGCCGCCGACAACGCCTACCGCGGCCACAAAGCCGACTTCGTGGACGGCACGGTATTCAGCAGCGACGAGATCTACCTCACTGTCGGCGCCCAGAGCGACACCGCGCCGTGGCGGAGCGACTACACCGGGCAAGACATCTACTACCAGTCCATCCGCGGACCGCGCGAAGACTTCCTGTCCGTCCGCGACTACCTGTGGCGCTGGGACACCGACTGGTTCTGGTGCTCGGGAGCGTTCGGCATGCAAAGCCCAGCGGTCCGCCGCCTGTGGCCCAGGCGGTACCGCCGCTCCGACGTGTACCGCAAGCTGGTCGCGTTCGACCACGCCAAGGGCCTGTCCGCCGCGCTGGACGCCCGCCGCGGCAAGCCGCTGAGAGAAAAGGTCATCCAGGACGTCGAGATCCCGCTGGACGCCACCGCTGAGTTCCTCGCCTTCTTCGCCGAACGAGTCGGCATGAGCCCAGTCTGGCTATGCCCGATGCGGCTGCGCAGCCCGCAGCAGTGGCCGCTGTACCAGATGCGGCCCGGCGAGATCTACGTGAACGTCGGCTTCTGGGGAACGGTGCCGCTGCCACCCGGGCGTGGTGACGGGTATCACACCAGGCTGATCGAGGAGAAGGTGGCCGCGCTGGGCGGGCACAAGGGCCTGTACTCGACCTCTTTTTACTCTGAGGATGAGTTCTGGGAGCAGCACAACGGGCCGGCCTACGCCGAGCTGAAGAGGGAGTACGACGGCGACGGCCGCCTGGCCGGGCTGTACGAGAAGTGCGTCAAAGGACGCTAACCGGCGATGGGAGGCGAGGCGGGCATGGCGCTTGCCGAGGTATTCGAGCAGATCGCGGGGCCGGACGCCCCGGTGGAGTTCCGCGCCTTCGACGGAAGCAGCGCAGGCAGCCCGGACGCGCCGGTGCGGATCACGGTCCGCTCGCCGGTCGCGGTCTCCTACCTGGCGCAGGCACCCGGGGCACTGGGCCTGGCCCGCGCGTTCGTCTCGGGCAACCTCGACGTGGAGGGAGACATGTACACCGCACTGGCCCGGATGGCCAGCGCGCAGTCCACATCCCTTGATTTTTCCGAACGGCTCCGATTGCTCCGTTCGCTCGGCGGCCCCAAGGTGCTCTGGCCCAGGGTCGAGCCGCCGCCGCAGGAAGTCCGGGTGAACCGCAGGTGGCTGCGGGGCAGGCTGCACTCGAAGGACCGCGACGCCAGCGCGATCTCGCACCACTACGACGTGTCGAACCGGTTCTACGAGTGGGTGCTCGGCCCGTCGATGGCTTACACCTGCGCCTGCTACCCGCGCGACGATGCCTCGCTCGAGGAGGCGCAGGCATACAAGTTCGACCTGGTCGCGCGCAAGCTCGGGCTGCGCGAGGGGATGCGGCTGCTGGACGTGGGCTGCGGCTGGGGCGGCATGGTCATGCACGCGGCGCGGGAGTACGGGGTGAAGGCGCTCGGCGTCACCCTGTCGGCGCAGCAGGCGGAGTGGGCGCGCCGCGCGATCGCCGAGGCCGGCCTGTCCGGGCTCGCCGAGGTCCGCCATCTCGACTACCGCGACGTGCCGGAGACGGAGTTCGACGCGGTGAGCTCCATCGGCCTGACCGAGCACATCGGCAAGGCTCAGCTGCCCGGGTACTTCGGCTTCCTGTACGGCAAGCTCAAGCCGGGCGGCCGGCTGCTCAACCACTGCATCACCCGGCCCGACGACAGCGAGCCGGCCCGCCGCCGCGGCGGCTTCATCAACAGGTACGTGTTTCCCGACGGGGAGCTCGAGTCGCCCGGCTACCTGATGTCGCAGATGCATGACGCCGGCTTCGAGGTGCGGCACTCCGAGAACCTGCGCGAGCACTACGCGAAGACGCTGGCCGCCTGGTGCGCGAACCTCGACGCGCACGCCGAGGAGGCGGTCGCCGAAGTCGGCGAGGGCACCGCGCGGGTGTGGCGGCTGTACATGGCAGGATCGCGGCTCGGCTTCGACCGCAACCAGATCCAGCTGCACCAGATGCTCTGCGTCCGGCTGCGCGCGGGCGGCGAATCCGGCATGCCGCTGCGCCCCGACTGGGAGGCGCAGCGCCGCCCGGTCACCGCGTGACCCGCTGCGCCCCGGCTGGGAGGCGCAGCGCAGCCCGGTCACCGCGTGACCTCCGCTGCGGCTAGCGCGCTGGCCTAACGCACTGGGCCCGCCGCGCTGGTTTTAGCCGCGCTGGTTTAGCAGCTGCTTTAGCCGCGCTCCGCGGCGCGGTACATGGCCTGCGCGACGGGCCCGAGCGGGGGACCGTAGAGGATTCTGGCTGTCGGTGCTGTACTTGAAGCTGCTCACCGACGAGATGATGCCGGTGCCCGCGGCCGGGTTGAAGCCGGACAGCCACGGGCCGCCGCTGGATCCTGCCGTCATCGCGCAGCGCAGCCCGGTGTCGGCGGTCCCCTGGTACGGGTCGCTGGTCACCCTGCCGCTGCAGTAGGCGAGCCGCTGGCCGTTGTAGGGCGGATCGGCGGGATAGCCGAACGCGATCTCGCGGGCCGGCTGGCTGCCGAACTCGATGCCCTGCCCGCCGACCTCTTGCACCACCGGGACCGTCACCCCGCCGACGACGGCCGGGTTGACATCGACGAACGCCACGTCGTAGCTGTTGTCGCCCTGCGTGCTCCACTGGCTCGCGACGTAGAACCCGCGCGCCGTGTAGGTGCCGTACGGGGCCCTGCCGTGGGAATACCCGGGGATGAACGTCCAGTTGGACACCCAGCCGCCGGTGCCGTCCTTGACGCAGTGCCCCGCCGTCACCACCACGTCGGAGTTGGCGCTCGCCACCGTGCTGGCCGAGCACGTGTAGTCATGCCTGCCGAGCGTGAAGAACACCTTGCCGGTGGTACGCGCGACCGCTCCGCCGCCCCGCCACAGCGCGCCGCTCCCCCCGGCGGCGGACTGAGTGTGCAGCGGCGCCCGCAGCGCCGCCCGCGGCGGGACGGTCACCGACCGCAGCCCGGCCCCTGGTCGGCTGACCAGCGGCGCCCGCGGCGCCATCCGCGGCGAGACGGTCAGCGGCGCGCTCAGCAACGCCCGCCGGGGCGAGCCGGACGCGGTGCCGGGGCCGGACGCGATGACCGAGCCGGACGCGATGACCGAGCCGGTGCTGCGTGCCGGGGCCCGGCCCGGGCGCAGCGGCACCGCGTGCTCCATCCGCGACGGCGTCCAGTAGCGGCGCACGCCGGCCTGCTGCCCGGCGGTCACGGCGGCCGCGTGCCCGCGCACCGGGCCGGAGCGCGCCCGCGGGCCGCGGGTCTGGGCGGCTGCCTGCCCGATACTCACGGCGGTCACGCAAGCGACGAGCACGCCGGTCACCGAGGTAAGCGCGGCGCGCCGCGCGGCCCGTGTCATGACCGAACCCTTTTCAACCGCACGAAACCACCTGGCTTTCCGCGACACGTAGGGGGCGGTTGAAAAGGCTCGCTCGCGAGTATGACACGCAGTGCTATCTCATGACTACTTTCCGCAACCGGCAGGCGTGGTTACCTCGTTCCCCCGCGCGTCCGGGACAATAGCCGGATGGACGCTGACGCTGCGCAGGCCTGGCGCGAGATCGTCATCCTCGGCTCGACCGGATCCATCGGCACCCAGGCCGCCGACGTCATCAGGCGCAATCCGGACAGGTTCCGGGTCGCCGGGGTGGCGGCCGGCGGCGGCAACCCGGATTCTGCTGGCGGCCCAGGCGATCGAGTTCGGGGCCGATGTCGTCGCCGTCGCGGACGAGAGCGCCGTGCACGACGTCGAGCTCGCCCTGCGCGCGGCGGCCGACAAGGCGGCTGCCGGTCAGCCGCCCGCGGGTCAGCCGCCCGCCGGTCAGCCGCCTGCGGGTCAGCCGCCCGCCGGTCAGCCGCCCGCGGGTCAGCCGCCCGCCACGCTGGCGGCGCCGCCCAGCCCTGGCGGCGCGGCGCACGCCAGGCGGCTGCCCAAGGTGCTGGCCGGACCGGATGCGATGCCCGAGATCGCGGCCTGGCCGTGTGACACGGTGCTCAACGCGGTGACCGGAGCGGCCGGCCTGTCGGCCACGCTGGCCTGCCTGGATGCGGGCCGGACGCTGGCCCTGGCCAACAAGGAATCCCTGATCGTCGGCGGCCCGCTGGTCGCGGGCCGGGCGGCGCCCGGGCAGATCATCCCGGTCGACTCCGAGCACTCGGCGATCGCTCAGTGCCTGCGCGGCGGCCGGGCCGACGAGGTGCGGCGGCTCGTGCTGACCGCGAGCGGCGGCCCGTTCCGCGGCCGCCGCCGGGCCGAGCTCACCGGTGTCACCCCCGAGCAGGCGCTGGCCCACCCGACCTGGCGGATGGGCCCGGTCATCACCGTGAACTCCGCCACCCTGGTCAACAAGGGCCTGGAGCTGATCGAGGCGCACCTGCTGTTCGGCGTGCCGTTCGACCGCATCGGCGTGGTCGTGCACCCGCAGTCGGTCGTGCACTCCATGGTCGAGTTCACCGACGGATCCACGCTCGCCCAGGCCAGCCCCCCGGACATGCGGATACCGATCGCGCTGGCCCTGGCCTGGCCGGGGCGGGTCCCTGGCGCGGCGCCCGCGATCGACTGGAGCTCGGCCTGCACCTGGTCGTTCGAGCCGCTCGACGAGGAGGCATTCCCCGCCGTCGGGCTCGCCCGCGAGGCGGGGATGGCCGGGCGGACCTACCCGGCGGTGTACAACGCGGCGAACGAGGAGTGCGTGGCGGCCTTCCTGGCGGGCGGCCTGTCGTTTCCCGGAATCGTGGACACGGTGATGCGGGTAATCTCTGAGCATGACGACGCCGGCCCGGGCGCAGTTAGCCTGGAAGACGTGCTCGGCGCCGATCGCTGGGCACGAGCGCGGGCGCGGGAGCTGACCGGGTAGCGGGTCGCGGGGAGGAGAAGCCGCCGGATGAGCGTGCTGCTCGGCTGGGTCATCTTCATCGTCGCCCTGTCCGCCTCGATCATGCTGCACGAGGCCGGCCACTTCGTGACAGCCAAGAAGTTCGGGATGAAGGCGACCCAGTTCTTCCTGGGCTTCGGGCCGACGCTCTGGTCGCGCAGGAAGGGCGAGACCGAGTACGGGATCAAGGCCATCCCGGCGGGCGGGTTCGTGAAGATCGTCGGGATGACCTCGATGGACGAGGTGGATCCGGCTGACGAGCCGCGGTCGTTCCGGGTGAAGCCGGCCTGGCAGCGGGTGATCGTCCTGGTGGCCGGCTCGTTCATGCACTTCGTGCTCGCCATGATCCTGCTGTTCGCGATCCCGCTGGCCATCGGCATCGAGAACACCAACACCAGCACGATCGGCACGGTCGTGCCCTGCGTCCCGTCCTCCACCACCGCGACCTGCACCAGTGGCGCGCCGCGATCGCCCGCGGCCACCATCGGGCTGCGGCCGGGTGACAAGATCGTCGCCTTCGGCGGGGTCCCGGTGCACACCTGGACCCAGTTCGACACGGCCATCCGCAGCCATCAGCCCGGCAGCAAGGTCACGGTGACCATCCAGCGGGGCGGCAGGCAGTTCACCAGGGTCGCCACGCTGGCGAAGACCACGTTCACCGGCAAGACGACCGGCGCCTTCCTCGGCGTCTCCCCGGCGGCCGTCTTCCAGCGCACCAGCCCGCTGCGGGCGGTCACCTACGCGGGCTCCATGTTCAGCCAGGCCGTGACCGGCACCGCGCACGTGGTTACCACCCTGCCCAGCGCGTTCTCGCACCTGTTCGCCAAGAACCGGGCCAGCACCGCGGGCGGACAGGTCTCCAGCGTCGTCGGCGTCGGCCAGATCACCGGCCAGGTGGTATCCGCCAAGATCGGGTGGCAGTCCAAGGCGACCCTCGTCCTGCTGATCATCATCTCGGTGAACATCTTCGTCGGGCTGCTCAACCTGCTGCCGCTGCTCCCGCTGGACGGCGGCCACGTCGCGGTCGTGCTCTACGAGCGGCTGCGGGCCTGGCTGGCCCGGCTGCGGGGGAGGCCGGATCCCGGGCTGGTCGACATGACTAAGCTGATCCCCGTCAGCCTCAGCGTCTTCGCCGTGCTCATCGGTTTCTCGCTGCTCCTGATTCTCGCCGACCTCGTCAATCCGATAACCCTTCAGTAAGGGACCGGCATCATGACCGTTGATCTTGGCTTGCCCCAGCCCCCGCGCGCACCGCTCGCGGCGCGCAGGAAATCCCGTCAGATCATGGTGGGCAAGGGCTCGCACGCCGTCCCGGTGGGCGGCGGAGCGCCAGTCTCCGTGCAGTCGATGACCACCACGCTGACCGCGGACGTCAACGCCACGCTGCAGCAGATCGCGGAGCTCACCGCCACCGGCTGCCAGATCGTCAGGGTCGCGGTCCCGTCGCAGGACGACGCCGACGCGCTGCCCGCCATCGCCCGCAAGTCGCAGATCCCAGTGATCGCCGACATCCACTTCCAGCCGAAGTACGTGTTCGCGGCCATCGACGCCGGCTGCGCCGCGGTGCGGGTCAACCCCGGCAACATCAAGGCCTTCGACGACAAGGTCGCGGAGATCGCCAAGGCGGCCGGGGCGGCCGGCATACCGATCCGGATCGGCGTGAACGCGGGCTCGCTGGACAAGCGGCTGCTGGCCAAGTACGGCAAGGCCACCCCCGAGGCGCTGGTCGAGTCGGCGCTGTGGGAGTGCTCGCTGTTCGAGGAGCACGGCTTCACCGACATCAAGATCTCGGTCAAGCACCACGACCCGGTCGTGATGATCAATGCCTACCGCGAGCTGGCCGAGCGGTGCGACTACCCGCTGCACCTGGGCGTCACCGAGGCCGGCCCCACGTTCCAGGGGACGATCAAGTCCGCGGTCGCGTTCGGCGCGCTGCTGGCCGAGGGGATCGGCGACACCATCCGGGTGTCGCTGTCCGCGCCGCCGGTCGAGGAGGTCAAGGTCGGCATCCAGATCCTGGAGTCGCTCGGCCTGCGCGACCGGGGGCTGGAGATCGTCTCCTGCCCGTCCTGCGGCCGCGCCCAGGTTGACGTGTACACGCTCGCCGACCGGGTGACCGCGGGCCTGGAGGGGATGGACGTGCCGCTCCGGGTCGCGGTCATGGGCTGCGTCGTCAACGGGCCGGGCGAGGCCCGCGAGGCCGACCTCGGGGTCGCGTCGGGCAACGGCAAGGGCCAGATCTTCGTCAAGGGCCAGGTGGTCAAAACCGTGCCCGAGTCGCAGATCGTGGAGACCCTCATCGAAGAGGCCATGAAGCTGGCCGAGCTGCAGGAGAACGCGGGCCCGTCGGGCGCGCCCGAGGTCACCGTCTCCTGAGCAGAGGGCGTCTCGGGCACCGACACCATGATCGCGGCAGTCGTGCGCGCCCCGGCACGTAAGAGTCTTCGTGATCAACGTGCGCCGCGCGCCGGGGTGGCGGTCGGCCGGACCGGCCCGCCGATCGGGCAAGATAGCTGCATGCCGCTCCGCGCTCGAGACAAGCAGCTGATCCGGGGGAGCCAGCCGCCCGGCCGCAACCGCCGTCTGCCCTGGTCACGTCCTTTCACCAGGGCCGTGGTGGCCGCCGCCGCCGCGATCGCGCTCACCGCCGCGGCGTGCAGCTCGGCCGGAGCGGCGGGCCGCTCGCCGTCCGCCGGAGCCGGCCCGTCCTCAGCCGCCGCCACGTCCGGGCCGGCGGTGCCCGCTGAGCCTGGCGCCGCGCTGTCCTGGCACCCGTGCGCCGCGCAGGGGGCCAGGGTGCAGTGCTCCAGCCTGCAGGTGCCGCTCGACTACAGTCGGCCGGACGGCCGCATGATCACCCTCGCGCTGTCCAGGGTGCAGGCGACCGCCCCGCCCAGCCAGCGCCAGGGCGTGCTGCTCGTCAACCCCGGCGGGCCGGGCGGCAGCGGGCTCGGCCTCGCCGGGACCGTGGCGACCGGGCTGCCCCCCAGCGTGGCCGCCAGGTACACGATCGTCGGCTTCGACCCGCGCGGCGTCGGGTCCAGCACGCCGGCGCTGCACTGCGATCCGGCTTTCTTCCGCGGGGTGCGGCCCGACTACATCCCGGCCAGCCTGGCGGCCGAGAAGGTCCTGGAGAACCGCGCGAAGGCCTACGCGGCGGACTGCGAGAAGAGGTTCGGCTGGCTGCTGCCGTACATGACCACCGTGGACGTCGCCAGGGACATGGACACCATCCGGGCCGCCCTGGGCCAGCAGAAGATCAACTATTTCGCGTACTCGTACGGCACCTACATCGGCGAGGTGTACGCGACGCTGTTCCCGCAGCGGGTCCGCCGCATGGTGCTGGACAGCACGGTCGGCCCGGCCGGGGTCTGGTACGCCGACAACATCGCCCAGGACTACGCCTTCCAGGGCCGGATGAACGCCTTCTTCGGCTGGGTGTCCCGCTACAACGGCGTCTATCACCTCGGCTCGGCCGCGTCCGCCGTCCGGCAGGCGTGGTACCGGGTGCGCACCCGGCTCAAGACTCACCCGATCAGCGGCCCGTCCGGCCCGATGATCGGGCCCGACGAGTACGACGACACATTCCTGCAGGGCGGTTACGCCAACGGCCTGTGGCCGGTCCTGGCCGCCGCGCTCGCTTCCTACTACCACGCCGGCTCGGCCCGGCAGGTGATCAGCCAGTACCAGGCCTACGGCACGCAGAACGAGAACCAGTTCGCCGTGTACAACGCGGTGCAGTGCAGCGACGTGAACTGGCCGCGCAGCTGGGCCAAGTGGAACAGCGACACCCGGCGGGTGTACCGCACCGCGCCGTTCGAGGCCTGGGACAACGCCTGGTTCAACGCGGCCTGCGCGTTCTGGCCGGTGAAGGGGCCGGTCACCCGCTGCAGATCAAGGGCCGCGGCCTGCCCGGCATCCTCATGCTGCAGGGCTCGCTCGACGCGGCCACCCCGTACGCGGGCGCCATGCAGGCGCACCGGCTGCTGCCGAGCTCGCGGATCGTGGTGGTCAGGGGCGGCGGCAACCACGGCCAGTCGCTGGCATTCCCGGCGAACACCTGCGTGAACGGCTACCTGAACCGCTACCTGGCCACGGGGGCGCTGCCCCGGTCTGGCGGCGCGGGCGCGGTCAATGCCAGCTGCGCGCCCGTGCCGGCGCCGACGCCCGGCGGCTAGGTGAGCCAGGGCCCGGATTACCGGCGCGGGATTACCGGTGCGGGATTACCGGCGCGCAGATCGCGGCCCGCTACCGTTACGCTGGAAGCGTGCTGCGAGTCAAGGCGCCGTGGGCCGCACCAGTGCGGCTGCTCGGTGATCGCGATCGTGACGAGGTGCTGGCCATCTGCGACCGCGATCCCGTGCTGAACGTCTTCGTCGCCTCCCGGGTGCGGGCCGGCGGCCTCGATCCGGCCAGGCTCGGCGCGCAGGTCTGGGGGCATCACGCTGACGGGCGGCTGGTCTCGGTCTGCTACGCGGGAGCGAACCTCGTGCCGGTAGCGGCCAGCCCGGAGGCGATCGCGGCGTTCGCCGCCCGGGCCCGCGCGCAGGGCAGGCGCTGCTCCTCGCTGGTGGGGCCGGCCGACGCGGTCGCGGAGCTGTGGCAGCTGCTGCGCCCGCACTGGGGCCAGCCCCGCGAGATCCGCCGGGCACAGCCGGTAATGGCGATCTCCGGGCCGCCGCTCGTGCCGCCCGACCCGCTCGTGCGCAGGGTCAGGCCCGAGCAGCTGGACGTCCTGTTCCCCGCCTGCGTCGCCATGTTCACCGAAGAGGTCGGCGTTTCCCCGCTGGGCGTCGATGGCGGAGCGGGCTACCGGGCCCGGGTGGCCGAGCTGATCGGCGCCGGCCGGGCGTTCGCCAGGATCGAGGACGGCGAGGTCATCTTCAAGGCCGAGATCGGCGCGGTCACCCCGCAGGCCTGCCAGGTGCAAGGGGTGTGGGTCCGGCCCGGGTCGCGCGGCTGCGGACTCGCCGCGCCGGGAGTCGCCGCCGTGGTCGCCGAGGCGCTCAGCAGCGTCGCGCCGGTCGTGTCGCTCTACGTCAACGACTTCAACGCGCCCGCCAGGGCGGCCTACCGGCGGGTGGGATTCGCCGAGGCGGCCACCTTCATGTCCGTGCTCTTTTAGCCGGCAGCTCTAGCCCGTGGCGGCTTAGCCGGCGGCTCTAGCCCGGCGGCGGCTCTAGCCCGTGGCGGCTCTAGCCCGTGGCAGCTCTAGCCGTAACTTCGGTCTAGCCGGCCGCGGCCCGGCAGGCATCAAGCGCGCGGATGGCCTGCTCCTCATGGTCGGGCAGGTGCAGCTCGCGGAATATCGGCAGGCATTCCTCGAGATACCTGATGGCCTGCTCGCCGCGGGCCATCGCAAGGTGACTCTGCGCGATCTTGAATAGGCACACCGCATGCGCGCAGTGCGCGTCATGCTGCCGGAATGCCTCGGCCGCCTCGGACAATGCCGCGATGGCCTCGTCATAACGACCGAGCCCGTTATAGGCATCTCCGAGAAGGTCAAGGAAATACGCCTGGCCAAGCACCTGAGTGGACGCATTGACGTGACGGCTCATGCCCACGTCACCCTCCCCGACGTCGAAGTCTCGCCCCCGGACCGAGACCTGACGCCGTAGCATAGTGAAGGAATATCGCACTTACGTCGCAAGACGGGCAGCCGATTTCGTGACCGAAGAACAGGGTGCCTATCGCCAGGCCGCCGCCGCGTACCTGCGCGAGCTGCTGCTGCGCCCGGGCCGCTACCGCCGCCGGTGGGAACAGCACGCCGAGCGTAGCAGGCCAGGCCAGGTCAATCAGCTCGCCGTCGCGGAGGTGCTCGCCAGGTACCGCTGGAGCCACCCGCGGGCACAAGGCGACAACGACGTGCTGGCCCGCCAGCTCAAGGACACGGTGCAGCGGGCGCTCGCCGGCAAGATGCTGAGCAGGGCGACGCTTTCCCTGTTCATCGATGCGTTCGGCTTCACCGATGCCGAGGCGGACCGGCTCCGGCGGCTGGCGGCGGGATCGGCGCGGATCAGCGTCCTGTCCGGTCCGCGGGCCGTGCGGCCCGACGTCAGCGCCGGGCTGGCTAGTATCTTCGGCCCGCCGCGCTGCCAGACGGTGTCGCTGCACGACCACGTCAGTGTCGGTGCCGACGGCTTCGTCAGCCGGGCCAGGACGCTGAAGGTCATCGAGGCGACGGCCGACGGCGTTGACCGCATTCCCTTCATTTATGACACCGACGCCATCACGCTTGAGGTGGGGCAGGGATGCAAGGGCATATCTGGGCAATTGCACCAGATTAGCGAAGATCTGTTCACGACCGAAATCCTGCTCGCGAGGGATCTCTCCCTCGGCGAGACTCTGACTCTCGAGTACTGGAACTCTTTTCACTATCCCGACGACCAGCTGGACGCGCGGAGGAGCGAGTACCGCCGGGCATCCATGAGACGCGCGGAGAATTTCGATATCCGGGTGGAGTTTCACCCCGACCGCCTGCCCCGCACGGTCTGGTGGGCGGTGTGGGACGGCGTCGACGGTGACGTCGTCAATCAGGAATCTGTGGTGCTCGACAGCCAGCATTCGGTGCACAGGTACATCCGGTCCCTCGAGCGGACGGTGGTCGGCTTCCACTGGACCTGGTGAGCCAGTCCCCGCACTAGCCTTATGCGCATGAGCGATCCCGATGCCAGGCAGGCGGTTGTCTCGGCCGGCGAGGCGGCCCGCGGGGCCGCGGCCGGGCTGGCCGCGGCCGGCGACGCGGTCATCGACGCGGCGCTGCGGCAGATGGCCGGCCTGCTCAGGACGCAGGCTCCGGCCATCCTCGAAGCGAACGCGGCCGACATGGCCAGCGGCGAGGAAAAGGGCCTGGGCCGGGGCCTCCTTGACCGGCTCCGGCTGGATTCCGAACGGCTCGCGGCCACCGCGCGCCAGCTCGAGCTGCTCGCCGGGGTGCCGTTCCCGCCCGAGGTGACGCCGCTGGACAAGCTGCCCGGCGGGCTCCGTCTCGACGAGCGCCGCGTCCCCATCGGCGTGGTGGGGGCGAACTTCGAGGCGCGCCCGGCCGTCACCGTGGACATCGCGTCGCAGCTGCTCAAGTCCCGCAACGCCGGGGTGCTGCGCACCGGCGCCGCCGCGCTCGCCTCGGCCACCGCCCTGTCCGACGAGGTGATCTCGCCGGCGCTGGAGCAGGCGGGCCTCGGCCGCGGGGCGCTGCAGCTGGTCCGCACCGCTGACCATGCCGCGGCGGCCGAGCTGGTCAGCCAGCCCGGCCTGATACCGCTGGTGATCCTGCGCGGCAGCGGCGCGAGCACCCGTGCGCTGGCCGCGACGGCCGCGCGCTGCGGCGTCCGCACCCTCGCCCACGCGGACGGCGGCGGCGTCCTCTACCTCGACGGCGCCGCCGAGCCCGCCGAGGCGACCCGGCTGATCACCGAGAGCCTGGACCGGCTGGGCGTCTGCAACCGGCTGAACCTGCTGCTCATCTGCTCGGCCAGCTGGGATGAGCTGCTCCCGGTCGCCCTGCGCGCGCTGGCGGCGATGGACGTGACCGCGTCGCTGCCGCCGCACGACCACCCGCTCGGGCACGAGTGGGCGCTCGACTCCGGCGCTGAGGCCACGGTGACCATCGCCCCGGTGCCGGACGCCGCCGCCGCCGCGCAGACCGCCAACGAGGAGACGTCCGGCCTCGCGGCGGGCATCGTCACCGCAGACCCCGCCGCGGCGCGGCGGTTCCTGGCCGCTTACCGGGGGACCGGCGCGTTCTGGAACGCGAGCACGAGGCTGCTCGACGGCTTCAAGCTCCGCGGCGTTCCGGAGACTGGCATCAACGTGGATCACGTGCCCGGCCCGCGCGGCCCGGTCACCTTCGCCGACCTCTGCCTGCGCCAGTACGTGATCACCCCGGCCTGAGGACGGGGCCGTAAACCAGGTGACCGGGGGCCGGACGGCTTGTTAGGCTTCTGGACTCTTTGCCATCCCCCGACGCCACCGAGGAGATCAGCCATGCCCGCTGCCGGCCGCACGGACGAGGAGCCAGCTGACACCGACCCCGACCCAGAAATACCCGGCCCCGATCCTGAGCCAGTAATAGCCGCCGAACGCGCTCACCTGGCCCGGTCACGCAGGTTCCTGCGGCTGATGCGGGAGGATGTCCTGTCGCTCCGCGCGCTCGGCGGTGACCCGGTATCCGAGGAGTACCTGAAGGCCGACCTCTACCGCCGCGCACAGGCGCTGACCGACCTGCCCGACACCCCGCTGTTCTTCGGCCGGCTGGACTACCGCCGGTCGCCCTGGGAGGAGCAATCTGCCCCCAGCCTGGGCGGCGGCCCCGCCCTGGGCGGCCCCGGCCCGGGCGGCGGCCCCGGCCCGGGCGGCGGCCCCGGCCCGGGCGGCGGCCCCGGCCCGGACGGCGGCGAGCGGTTCTACATCGGGCGGCGGCACGTGCACGATCAGGGCGGCCACCCGGTGGTGATCGACTGGCGGGCGCCGGTGTCCCGGCCGTTCTACCGGGCCAGCCAGGCCGAGCCCATGGGGCTGGACCGGCGGCGGCGGTTCGGCTTCGCCGGCGGCGAGCTCACCGCGTACGAGGACGAGAGCTTCGCCGCGGCGGCGGCCGCCGGGGCGCCGGGCGCGGCCCCGGCCGTCGAAGCAGCCCCGGCCGTCAAAGCAGCCCCGGGCGGCGCGGGGGCCGCGGCCGCCGCGGCGGCGGCCGGGGTCAGCCGGATCCTGCTCGAGGAGATCGAGCGGCCGAGATCGGGGCCGATGCGCGACATCGTCGCCACCATCCAGCCCGACCAGGACGACATCGTCCGCGCCGGCCCGGACCAGAACATCTGCGTGCAGGGCGCGCCGGGGACCGGTAAGACCGCGGTGGGGCTGCACCGGATCGCCTACCTGCTCTACGCGCACCGGGACCGGATGGGCCGCCGCGGCGTCCTCGTCATCGGGCCTAACCGCGCCTTTCTCTCCTACATCCGCAACGTGCTGCCAGCGCTCGGCGAGACGGAGGTCACCCAGGTCACCGTGGCCGACCTCGTCGCATCAAGGCCGGGCGTGCGGGTCCGCGGCAGGGACGAGGAGCACGCGGAACGGGTCAAGGGCGACGCGCGGATGGCGGAGGTGCTGCGCCGAGCGCTGTGGGCGCGCCTCGCCGAGCCGGGCGAGGCGATCGTGCTGCCCCGCGGATCGCGGCGCTGGCGGGTCGGCGCAGCCGAGCTGTCCCGGCTCGTGGCCGGGCTGCGCGACCGCGGGGTCCGGTACGGCACCGGCCGCGAGATGCTGGCGCACCGGATAGCGCACGTGATCCTGACCCGGATGGAGGCGGCGGGGGAGACCTGCGACGACCGGACCCACGACGCGGTGCGCCGGACCCGGCAGGTGCGGGCGGCGGTGGACGCCATCTGGCCCAGCGCGGACCCCGTGCGGCTCGTGCACGCCCTGCTCGGGGACGCCGCGGCGCTGGCGCGGGCCGCAGCCGGCCTGCTCGACGAGGCGGAGCAGCGCGCGGTCAGCTGGGAGCCCGGGCGGGCCGGCCGCGGCCCCGGGTCGGCCCGGTGGTCAGCTGCCGACCTGGTGCTGATCGACGAGGCGGCCGGCCTGATCGAGCGGACTCCCGGCGTGGCGCACGTGGTGGTGGACGAGGCGCAGGATCTGTCCCCGATGGAATGCCGCGCCATCGGCCGCAGGTGCGAGACCGGCTCGGCGACCGTGCTGGGCGACCTCGCCCAGGGCACCACGCCGTGCGCCACCGCCAGCTGGCCCGAGCTGCTGCGCCACCTCGGCAAGGGCGACGCGCAGCTCCGCGTCCTCGAAGTCGGCTACAGGGTGCCGCGGCAGATACTCGACTTCGCGAACCGGCTGCTCGGCCACCTGGCGCCCGCCCTGACCAGGCCGGCCTCGCTGCGGCATGATCCCGGCGCGCTGGACATCGTCGCCACCACGCCCGGCGGCCTGGCGGGCGCGCTGCGCGCCGCCTGCGCGCGGGCGAGCGCCCGGCCCGGCTCGGTCGCGGTCATCGCGGCGGACGAGCAGGTGGCCAGCCTGTCCGCGATGCTGGGCGCCAGGGGCGTCTCCCATGCCGTGCTGGACGCGGCCGGCGGCACCGGCGGGCTCACCGTCGTCCCCGTCACGCTGGCTAAGGGCCTGGAGTTCGACCAGGTCATCGTCGTGGAGCCGGCCACGATCGCGGCGGCGGGCAGCCGCGGCCCGAACCGGCTGTACGTCGCGCTCACCCGTGCGGTGTCCCGCCTGACGGTCCTGCACGCCGAGCCGCTTCCCGCGCTGCTGAGTGACTGACCGGCCTGAGCGCGTTCGGGAAAATCAGGCCCTGGCGTCCTTCAGGAAGGCGATGAACGCAAGCCACTGCGCGGGGCTGAAGGCCACCTCGCAACGGCGCGGGTCCTTGGAATCGCGGACGGCGAGCCGGCCGCCGGAGCTGCTCACCTCGACGCAGTTGCTGCCCCCCTCGTTGCCGCCGCTGTAGGAGCTCCTGCGCCAGGCAGCTGGGGGAAGACCGGATGCGGGCATTGCTCAATCCTCCGTTCGATGGCTACGGTTCCTTCGCCGCGGGCGGGCGGAAGGTTCGGTCGTTACAGCTCCTTCGCCGCGGGCGGGCGGAAGGTTCGGCGTCACAGTTCCTTGGCCACGGACGTGATGAGTGCCGCCGACTCCTCGAACGAGAGCGCCGTGGCTCGCAGGTGGTTGAAGAGGATGTTGTACCTGTCGATCTCGTTGACATCCTCCAGGTACAGGGTGCTGGTCAGGTCCTCCAGGTACACGACGTCGGGGTCTGCCCGCTCCGGGAAGGCGAGGATGACGAACGGCTTGCCCATGCCGGGGTGGGCGCCCGCGCCGAACGGGATCACCTGCACCGCCACGTTCGGCATGGCCGCGAGCTCCACCAGGTGATCGAGCTGCAGGCGCATCAGGCCCCGGCCGCCGACCGTGCGGCGCAGCACCGCCTCGTCCAGCACGGCCCACAGCTGCGGCGGGTCGGTCCCGCTGAGCGCCGGCTGGCGCGCCATCCGCAGCGCCACCCTGCGCTCGACGTCCTCCTGCGACCCGGTCAGGTTGCCGGCGGTGATCACCGTGCGCGCGTAGTCCTCGGTCTGCAGCAGGCCGGGAACGAGGTTCACCTCGTAGGTGCGGATCTCGGCGGCCGCGTCCTCGAGTCCCACGTAGGTGGCGAACCGGGGCTGGATGGTGTCGCTGTAGGCGTGCCACCAGCCCTTCTGCCGTGACTCCCGGGCCAGCTGGACGAGGCTGTCCCGCTGCTGCGCACCGACCCCGTAGAGGCCGAGCATGTCCCTGACGTCGCGGGGCGACACCGACACCCGCCCGGTCTCGACCCGGCTGATCTTGGAGGCCGAGCATTCCATGTGCTCGGCGACTTCCTCGCAGGTGAGCCGGGCCGCCTCGCGCAGCGCCCGCAGCTCGGCCGCCAGCCGCCGTCGCCTGACGGTGGGGCTATGCTCACCCGTCATCTCTGCCTCCCGTCTGGCGGCCCGGGCGTGACATCAGCCGCGGTAGGTGCCACCACGGCCGTTCGTCCGGCTGTCACCAGCAGATCAGGCGTGACCTGCATACAGTCTGGCCACGTAACGACCACGCGTCCAGTAAGCCACGGAATTACCGCTGGTTACGGCACCCCTCGGCGGCGGAGGCGCCCCGCGGAATTCCTTGCAGCGAATTACCCAATGCATGTTGCATCTGTCCGACCCCGGCGTCATCCTGAGACAGCACCACTCTACGCGCTTGTGTGACTACCAGGGGTGACTTCATGACCGTGAAAGCGCAGCGAAGCTGCCAGTCCTCTCAGCAGGGGAGTGACTACCTCGAGAGCCTGGCCGGGGCGCTCGCCCGGCGCGGGCTGCGGACGCGGCTGATGGCACCCCAGGGCAGGATCCCGAGCCTGCACGTGGTCAACCCGGCAGCATCGGTGCTGGCCGAGGACATCTACGCCGGCCGGGGCCAGGACGGCGTCTGGTGGTTCTGGTGGTCATGGGCCGAGCGGATCGGCGAGAGTGAAGACACCGAAGCCGCGGCCACGCGGATAGCGCGCGTGCTGGCACCCCGCGAGTGAGCGGCGCGCACCGGGCGTTCGGCACTCCCTCCGGCCTGCCCGTCACGACCCCTGATGAGGACCCCGGGCCGGCTTTAGCGCCGCAGCCGGAATCCCCGGAAACGCCACGCTCGATCCTCGCCAGAAGGTGGCGCGGACCGCTGAGCCCTGCATCGCGAGAGCGCCGGACGCCCGCAGCCCGGCATCGCCGGTCGCGACGAGGCCGAGGTAAGCGGTCGTGACGCCGTCCTCGAGGAAGACCGCCAGCGAGACCGCCTCGGCCGGGGTGCGCACGCCGAACGGCAGCCGGTAGGCGTCGTCGGCGGCCACCGGCTGCTGCCCCCTTGCGGCCAGCATGGCCGCCAGGGTGTCCCGGGCCGACCGGTGATCGTTCCAGTAAGCCGTCGCGGCGGCCTGGCGCGGCCCCGCCAGGTAGGCGCCCGCCACGCCGTAGCCGAAGATGGCGGCGTTCTCGGCGGCGAGCGCGACCTGCAGCGCGGCGATCGCGGCCGGATCGCCCGGCTGCCCGCCGCGGCCGGGCGCCGTCACCGCCGCCCGCCGGCCGAGCCCAGCAGCGCCGCGTGCGCGGCCTCGCACGCTCCGATGCTCGCGAGCAACTGCGCCAGCGAAGGCGTCCGCACCGTCGCCAGGCTCCGGACGACCGAGGCGGCCTGATCGCGCTCGGCGGCGCGCAGGTATCCGAGCGCGGCAGCCTGCCCGGCCGGGACCGGCGCCCGGTGCGCCCGCGCTGTCACTGACGGTGACGGCGCGGGGGCGCCGGGGGGCACCAGCAGCCGCTGCCGCAGCTGGGCCAGGTGCTCCTGGTGCTGGCGCAGCAGCGGCGACACGGTCGCCCCGAGCGCGGGCAGGGCCGAGATCACCGCGGCGTAGCGGGAGATCATGGCGTCCTCGGCGGCGATCGCGTCCCGCAGCACCGCCACGTCCGGGGCCTGCCTCGGCGGGCTTGCCCAGGGCCAGGGATGCCCGGGTGCGCAGCCGGCCGCTCCGGCTGCCGCCAGCGCCGCCAGCGCGGATGCGGTCAGCACCCGGCGCCGGGTCGGATTTGCCGCCACCGAGCCTCCCGCCGAAGGGCCTCCGCCATCACCGCTGAGGGTATGCAATGCCGCCGGGGCACGCGCCGGTCCGGCGAGCCCGCCGCCCGGCCGGACGCGCGAGTCGCCACAGACTGTTAGCGTCCCGCCGTGCCGCGGATAGGCTAACAGGGCAGGACAACAGCACAGCTGGCGGACGAGGAGGTCTCGATGAGCGGTGGCTCCCGTCACGCTGCGGCACATCCGGAGCGTCTGGCTGGCCTGCTCGAGCCGGTGATCGAAGCGGCAGGGCTGGAGCTGGAGTCCGTCCGGGTCGGCCGCGCAGGCCGCCGGGGCCTGCTGCGGGTCGTGGTGGACGCCGAGCGGGGCGTGAGCCTGGACGACATCGCGGAGGTCAGCCGGGCCGTCGCGGCCGAGATCGACGCCAGCGACGCGATGGGGCCCAGCCCTTACACCCTCGAGGTGTCCTCGCCGGGGGTGGACCGCCCGCTCACCGAGCCCCGGCACTGGCGCCGCGCGTCCGGCCGCCTCGTCCGGGTCACCGTCGACGGCGCCGGCGAGGCCGTCGAGGGCAGGATCGTGGCGGCGGGCCCTTCCGGCGTCACTCTCGAGATCGGCGGGGAACGCCGCGAGCTCGGCTATGCCGAGCTCGGGCCCGGGCAGATCCAGGTGGAGTTCGGCAAGCTTGGCCCCGGCCCGGAGGCGTCCCCCGAAGCTACGGACCTGGCAGGGGGTGGAGAGCCCGATGGACATTGACCTGAGTGTCCTGCGCAGCCTGGAGAGCGAGAAGGACATCTCGATGGAGCTCGCCATCAAGGCGATCGAGGACGCGCTGCTGGTCGCGTACCACAAGACCGAGGGAGCCGCGCCGTCGGCGCGGGTGCAGGTGGACCGGGGCAGCGGGCACGTGACCGTCTGGGCTGCCACCACGGGCGAGGACGGCGAGGTCACCGGGGAGTACGACGACACGCCGGACGGGTTCGGCCGGATCGCCGCGACCACGGCCCGCCAGGTGATCCTGCAGCGGCTGCGGGACGCCGAGGACGAGCTGACCTTCGGCGAGTACGCCGGCCGCGAGGGTGACGTGGTGGCCGGCGTCATCCAGCAGGGCAGGGACCCGCGGGCCGTGCTCGTCAACCTCGGCAAGATCGAGGCGATCCTGCCCGCCGCCGAACAGGTCCCTGGCGAGCGGTACGCGCACGGCGAGCGGCTGCGCTGCTTCGTCCTGCACGTCCGCAAGGGTCACCGCGGGCCCTCGGTCACGCTGTCGCGGACCCATCCCAACCTGGTCAAGAAGCTCTTCATGCTCGAGGTGCCGGAGATGGCCAGCGGCGCCGTTGAGATCGCCGCTATCGCCCGCGAGGCCGGCCACCGCACCAAGATCGCGGTCAGGTCGCACCAGCCGGGGGTGAACGCGAAGGGCGCCTGCATCGGCCCGATGGGCAGCCGGGTCCGCAACGTCATGACCGAGCTGCACGGCGAGAAGATCGACATCGTTGACTACGCGGAGGACCCGGCCGACTTCGTCGGTAACGCGCTGTCGCCCGCCCGGGTCTCCCGGGTGGACATCGTGGATCCGGTCGCCAGGCTCGCCCGGGTGATCGTGCCCGACTACCAGCTGTCCCTCGCGATCGGCAAGGAGGGCCAGAACGCCCGGCTTGCCGCCCGGCTGACCGGCTGGAAGATCGACATCGTGTCGGACACCGCGCCCGCCGCCGCGGCGCCTGCCGCCGCGGCGCAAGGGCCGCCCGCGCCGGCGTCTCCGGGCGGGCCGGGCAATATTGCCGGCGCCGCCGACTCCGCGACGCGGTAGAGAGCGGTAGACTTGTCCGAAGACGGCCGAGCGGCCCCTCTGACGCATGTCCGCATTCCGGTGCGTACGTGCGTGGGATGCAGGGAACGCGCGGCCAAGTCCGAGTTGCTTCGCATAGTTGCGGCCGGGAACGAGCTTGTTCCCGACCCGCTAGCGCGGCTGGCTGGCCGGGGCGCGTATCTGCACCCCAGCCAGAGGTGCTGGGAACAAGCACAGCATCGCCGGGCGTTTCCCCGTGCGCTACGTGTACCGGGGCCGTTTGGCGGGCAGCTGCTTGCCGGGTATCTTCAGCCAGGCGGACTGACAGGATGGACGGAAACGTCTCGGAAAGCGGGTCAAGACAGCGATGAGCGCCCGATGAGCACAAGGCGATGAACAGCAGGCTGACGCCGGCCTAGAGCAACCACTGCTCCGGACCGGCTAAGGGTCCGGGAAGCTGGTCCGGGGAGGAACCGGACCGAGGCAGGAGCGCAGTGGCGAAGGTCCGGGTTTACGAACTCGCAAAAGAACTTGGTGTAGAGAGCAAGGCCGTCATGGCCAAGCTCGGGGATATGGGCGAGTTCGTGCGCTCAGCGTCCTCGACGATCGAGGCGCCGGTCGTGCGCAGGCTCAGGGAATCCCTCGGATCACAGGCGGCGAAGCCTGCGTCCGCACGGCCCGCGGCACCCGCGGAATCAGCCGGGCCGCGCCGGGACGGCCGCCCGGCAGATGGCCGCCCGGCACGGGCGCCGGCGCCGAGCGCCCCGGCGGCCGCCGCGGCCGCGGCACCGGCCGGTCCGGTTGCGCAGGTGCCGCCGGCGCCCGCCGGCCGCGTCCCGGCCAGCCCGGCCGAGGTGCTCTCGCCCGCCGCCAGCGCGGCCCCGGCCGCCGCGCCCGAGCGGGCCGACGGCCCGGGTGCAGGCGCGGCCCGCCCCGCCGCCGCGCCCTCGGGGACCAGGCCCGGCGCCGCGCCCTCGGGGACCAGGCCCGGCGCCGCGCCCTCGGGCGCCAGGCCGGACGCGGCACCGCCGGGCACGCCGCGTCCGCCGACGCCGCGCTCCATGCCCAGGCCGGGACCCCGGCCGGGCAACAACCCGTTCAGCTCGACCGCGACCGGAATGGGCGCGGGCCCGAGCCCGGCCCAGGCCCGGCCAGGGCAGCCGGGGACCGCTGGTCCCGCCGGCGCCGCCCAGCCTGGCGGCAGGCCGGGACAGCCGTCCGGCGGCACGCGTCCTGGCGGCTCCGGCCCGGGGCGGCCCAGCCCGGCCGACATGCCGCGGCCCGGCGGCCCGCGGCCAAGCCCGATGAACATGCGGCCCCGGCCTAGCGGCGGCCCCGGCGGCGGCGGCCCGGGCCGCGGCCCCGGCGGTCCTGGCGTCGGCCGCGGCGGTCCCGGCGGTCCCGGCGGCGGTCCCGGCTCCCGGCCCGGCGGCCGTGGTCCCGGTGCCGGCAGCGGTGTCGGCACGGCGCCCGGCGGCGGCCGCGGCGGTCCCGGCGGCGGCGGTGGCGGTGCTCCGCGTCCCGGCGGCGGCGGTCCCGGCGGCGGCGCGCGCCCCGGCGGCGCCGGCCGTGGCCGCAGCGGCACGGCGGGAGCATTCGGCCGCCCTGGCGGCCGCCCGGCCCGCGGCCGGAAGTCGAAGAAGCAGCGGCGCCAGGAGTTCGACAACCTGCAGGCGCCGGCCATCGGCGGCGTCCAGATCGCGCGCGGCAACGGGCAGGTCATCCGGCTGTCCCGCGGCGCGTCGCTGAGCGACTTCGCCGATAAGATCAACGCCAACCCGGCGTCGCTGGTGCAGGTGCTTTTCCACCTGGGCGAGCTCGTCACGGCCACCCAGTCGGTCAACGACGAGACGCTGCAGCTGCTCGGCGCCGAGCTCAACTACAGCGTGCAGGTCGTGTCGCCGGAGGAAGAGGACAAGGAGCTGCTGGAGTCGTTCGACATCGACTTCGGCGAGGACTCGGGCGTCGAGGCCGACCTCGCGCCGCGTCCTCCGGTGGTCACGGTGATGGGTCATGTTGACCACGGCAAGACCAAGCTGCTCGACGCCATCAGGGACACCAACGTGGTCGCCCGCGAGGCGGGCGGGATCACCCAGCACATCGGCGCCTACCAGGTGACCACCGAGGTGGACGGCCAGGAACGCAAGATCACCTTCATAGACACCCCGGGCCACGAGGCGTTCACCGCGATGCGTGCCCGCGGTGCCGAGACCACCGACCTGGTCGTGCTCGTGGTCGCCGCCGACGACGGCGTGAAGCCGCAGACGACGGAGGCGCTCAACCACGCCCAGGCGGCCGGCGTGCCGATCGTGGTGGCGGTGAACAAGATCGACAAGGAGGGTGCCGACCCCCAGCGGGTGCGCGCCCAGCTCACCGAGTACGGCCTGGTGGCCGAGGAGTTCGGCGGCCAGACGTTGTTTGTCGACGTGTCGGCCCGCGAGCGCATCGGCCTGGACAGCCTGCTCGAGGCGATCGTGCTGACCGCGGACGCCGAGCTCGACCTGCGGGCCAACCCCGGCCAGGATGCGCAGGGCGTGGCGATCGAGGCGCACCTGGACCGCGGCCGCGGCCCGGTTGCCACCGTGCTGGTGCAGCGCGGCACGCTGCACGTCGGCGACTCGATCGTCTCCGGCGATGCATTCGGCCGGGTGCGGGCCATGCTGGACGAGAACGGCGACCCGGTGGCGGAGGCGCCGCCCTCGCGGCCGGTGCAGGTGCTCGGCCTCACCGCGGTTCCCGGCGCCGGGGACAACTTCCTCGTCGTCTCCGACGACCGGATGGCCCGGCAGATCGCCGAGCGGCGCGAGGCGCGGGAGCGCAGCGCGCAGTTCGCCCGGCGCACCCGCAGGGTCACGCTGGAGGACCTGGATTCCGTGCTCAAGGCCGGCGAGAAGGAGGAGTTGCTGCTCATCGTCAAGGGCGACGTCTCCGGCTCGGTCGAGGCACTCGAGGATGCCCTCGTGAAGATCGACGTGGGCGAGGACGTGGGCCTGCGGGTGATCGGCCGCGGCGTCGGGGCGATCACCCAGGACGACGTGAACCTGGCCATCGCGTCCGATGCCGTGATCATCGGCTTCAACGTCCGGCCGGCCGGACGGCGGCGAGCTGGCCCAGCGCGAGGGCGTGGACATCCGGTACTACTCGGTGATCTACCAGGCCATCGAGGAGGTCGAGGCTGCGCTCACGGGCATGCTCAAGCCCGAGTTCGAAGAGGTCCAGCTCGGCACCGCGGAGATCAGGGAGGTCTTCCGGGTGCCCAGGATCGGCAGCGTGGCGGGCTGCATCGTGCGCTCCGGGACGATGAACCGGGGCAGCAAGGCGCGTCTTGTCCGCGACGGCGTGGTCGTCTCGGACAACCTCACGGTGGAATCGCTGCGCCGGTTCAAGGACGACGTGACCGAGGTCCGCGAGGGCTTCGAGTGCGGTATCGGCATCGGCTACAACGACATCAAGCTCGAGGACGTGATCGAGACCTTCGAGATGCGGGAGAAGCCGCGGGCGGCGCGGTGAGGCGGCGCGGCGCGGGCGGCCGGCGCTGCTCGCTGGCCTTCGGCCAGCTTCGCCGCGGCCCGCGCGCCGTGCTAGCCCGGGGGGGCGACCCCCCGGACCCCCCGCAGGGCGGCCGGTAGCGGGCCTTGTATGTGGGCACGCTGGCCCTGGACGTGCTGCTCGGCGACGTACGCTCGCTGAAGCAGAAGCGGTCGGTGGTCCGGCCGCTCATCGCGGACCTGCGGCGCGGCTTTCCCGGCGCCGCGGTGGCGGAGACCGGCCACCTGGACGTGCACAGGCGGACGGAGATCGGAGTCGCCGTCGTGGCCTCGACCGCGGGACACTGCACCGACGTGCTGGCGGCGTGCGAGCGGCTTGTCGCCGCGCGCCCGGAGGTCGAGCTGCTGTCGGCACGACAGCGGCTGCGGCGTGAGGAGGACTGACAGGCTATGGACGCCGCCAGGGCTCGCAAGCTGGCTGACCGGATCGCCCAGATCGTGGCGGAGATGCTGGAGCGGCGGATCAAGGATCCGCGGCTCGGCTTCGTCACGGTCATCGAGGCCAGGCTGACCGGAGACCTGCGGGAGGCGACGGTCTTCTACTCGGTCTTCGGATCCCCTCAGGAGCGCGCCGACACCGCCGCCGCGCTGGCCAGCGCCACCGGCGTCATCCGGTCCGAGGTGGGCCGCCAGACCGGGCTGCGGCATACCCCGTCCCTGGCTTTCGTGCCGGACACGGTGCCGGAAAACGTCCAGCACATCGAGGAACTGGTCGTCCGCGCCCGCGAGGCGGACGCGGCGGTTGCGGCCACCCGCGAGGGTGCCCAGCCGGCCGGCGACCCCGACCCCTACAAGCCGGTCCCTGACGCGCAGCAGGACGCGGACCCGGACGCATGACCCCGCGGGCCAGTCCGGCATCCGCGGCTAGCTCGCCGCCCCGTGCCGTTCGGGAAAATGAATGGGCGCGCGCCGTCAGCGAGCTGGACCGGGCCGGCGAGGTCTGCCTCGCCTGCCATGTCCGGCCGGACGGGGACGCGCTCGGCTCCATGCTCGCGGTCGCGCACGCGCTGGCCGGGCGGGGGAGGGGCCGGGGCCGGCGGCGGGTGATCGCCTCATTCGGTGACCGGCCCTTCGGCGTTCCGGCGATGCTGCGCTTCCTGCCCGGGCTTGACCTGCTCAGCCCGCCGGAGGAGTACCCGGAGCGGCCCGGGCTGATGGTTACCTTCGACGTCGCGAGCGTGGACCGGCTGGGACTGCTGGCGGGCAACGCGCTGCGCGCCGGCGAGCTGATCGTCCTCGACCACCACGAGTCCAACCCCGGGTTCGGCACCATCAACCTCATCGACCCGGCGGCCGCGGCTACCGCCGTGCTCGCCGGGGAGCTGATCGACAAGCTGGGCGTGGAGCTCACCGCCCCGATCGCGGCCGGGCTCTACACCGGGCTGGTCACCGACACCGGATCTTCAGGTTCTCGACCACGCCGCAGGTGCACCAGCTGGCGGCGCGGCTGATCGAGACCGGCCTGGATCCCGACGTGCTCGCCCGCGAGCTGATGGACCGCGCGCCGTTCGGCTACCTGCGCATGCTGTCCGCGGCGCTGGGCCGGGCCGTGCTCGAGCCCGGGCAGGCCGGCGGCCATGGCCTGGTGTGGACGACGGTCACCCGGCAGGACCGGGCGCCCGGCCGGCTGCCGTACGAGATCGCGGAGTCCGTGATCGACGTGGTGCGCCGCACCGAGGAGGCCGAGGTCGCCGTCGTCTTCAAGGAAGCCGACGACGGCTGCTGGCACGTCTCGGCCCGGTCGAAGGGGAAGGTGGACGTGGCGCGGGCGTGCGTCGCGCTGGGCGGCGGCGGGCACAGCCGGGCGGCGGGCTTCACCACCTGCGGGACCGTGCCGGACGCCCTGGCCCGGCTGGGCGCCCTGCTCGCCGCGGGCGCCGCCGCCGAGCGCGGCGCCGCGGAGGACGGCGCCGCGGGGGACGGCGCCGCGGAGCACGGCGCCGCGGGGGACGGCGGCTGGTGACGGCGCCGGACGGGCTCATCATCGTCGACAAGCCGGCCGGGCTGACCTCGCACGACGTCGTGGCGCGGATCCGGCGGCTGGCGGAGACCCGCCGGGTCGGTCACGCCGGCACGCTGGACCCGATGGCGACCGGGGTGCTGGTGGTGGGGGTGGAGAAGGCCACCCGGCTGCTCGGCCATCTCGCGCTGACCGAGAAGGAGTACTCGGCCACGATCCGGCTCGGCCAGGTCACCGATTCCGATGACGCCGACGGGGCTATCGTCTCCGCGGCGCCGGCCAGCGGCGTCACCGACCGTGACCTCGCCGCCGCCGTCGCCGCGCTGCGCGGGGAGATCCGCCAGATGCCGCCCGCGGTGAGCGCGGTCAAGGTGGGCGGCAAGCGAGCCTACAAGCTCACCCGCGCGGGCGCGCCGCCCCGGCTCGAGCCGCGCACCGTGACCGTGCGCGAGTTCACCGTGCGGGCGGTGCGGCGCCATGGCGACCTGCTCGACGCGGACGTGACCGTCACCTGCTCCAGCGGTACCTACATCCGGGCGCTCGCCCGCGACCTGGGCGCCGCGCTCGGGGTGGGCGGGCACCTGACCTGCCTGCGCCGCACCAGGGTCGGGCCGTACCGGGAGGACGGCGCGCGCACGCTCGGCCAGCTGGCGCAGGCGCTGGACGTGCTGCCGCTGGCGGAGGCGGCCGCGGCCGCCTTCCCCCGCCTCGACCTCACCGCCGGGCAGGCCGCCCGGCTGGCCCACGGCGGGCGGCTGCAGGGATGCGGCGTGGGGGAGGGGCCGGCCGCCGCGTTCGGGCCCGACGGCACGTTCATCGCGCTCGTCACCGAGGAAGCGGACCTGTGCCGTCCGCTGGCCGTCTTCGTGCCCTGATCCCGCGGCTGGTGAGTCCTGCCGCCCGGCACATGGCAGGCTTAGGGGGAGGGGTGCCCGCCGCGGGCACCGCCGTCACCGGATGGGGAGGTCAGCGTGCAGGTCTGGCACGGGCTGGACGACGTGCCCGCGGGCTGGCGTTCCTGCGTGGCCACCGTGGGCGTTTTCGACGGCGTGCACCGCGGCCATCAGCGCATCGTGAGCCACGCCGTGGACGCCGCGCGGGCGCTGCGGCTGCCCGTCGTGGTGATCACCTTCGACCCGCACCCGGACGAGGTGGTGCGGCCGGGCACGCACCCGCCATTCCTGTGCACCGCGCGGCGCAGGGCGCAGCTGCTCGCCGGGCTCGGCGTGGACGCCGTGTGCGTGCTGCCGTTCAGCTACGAGTTCTCCCGGCTCGGGCCCGACGAGTTCGTGCGCACGGTGCTGGCCGACCGGCTGCATGCCGCGCGGGTGGTGGTCGGCGAGAACTTCCGGTTCGGCCACAAGGCGGCCGGCGACGTGGCGCTGCTGCAGCAGCTGGGCGAGAAGTACGACTTCACCGCCGACGGCGTCCCGCTGCTGGTCTCCGGCGGGGTGACGATCTCGTCCAGCTACATCAGGGAGCGGCTCGCCGCGGGCGACGTCACCGCGGCGGCCGAGGCGCTCGGCCGCCCGCACCGGGTGGAGGGCGTGGTCGTGCGCGGGCAGCAGCGGGGACGGGCGCTGGGCTTCCCGACCGCGAACCTGGAGACCCCGCCGCACACCGCCGTCCCGGCCGACGGCGTCTACGCGGGCTGGCTGTCCAGCCTGGCCCAGGACGGGTCGCCGGTGCAGAGCTGGCCCGCGGCGATCTCGATCGGCACCAATCCCACCTTCGAGGGTGGCGAGCGGACGGTGGAGGCCTACGCGCTGGACCGCGACGACCTTGACCTCTACGGGGCGCACGTGGCGCTCGACTTCGCCGCCCGGCTGCGCGCCACGGTCAAGTTCGGCTCGGTCGATGACCTCATCGCGGCGATGCGGGTGGACGTTGACGAGGCCCGCGCGCTCACCGCGGGCCGCACGCCCTAGCCCGCGATGCAGTACGCGATGGAGCCCGCGACGGCCGGCGAGCCCTGCCGCGGACGCGGCCGGAGAGCCCCGGCTTGGAGCTGCGAGGAGTTGGAGCTGCGAGCGGGCAGGGCGTGATACCGTGAGTTGCGGCCGGTGGACGGTTCGCCGTATTGTGCTGCGCCCTCATGCAGCGGATGACGGCCCCTCGCTGTTCCATTTCATCCACCGAGCCCAAGCTGCCGCCACACTGACCGGCAGAGTAACACTGACCGGCAGCGTAACAACGATTCGCTTGAAGGAGCCACGTGCCGCTTGACACCACCGTGAAAACGGAGATCATCGGCCAGCACGCGACCAGTGAGGGTGACACCGGTTCGCCGGAAGTCCAAGTCGCGCTGCTGACCCGCCGCATCAGCGACCTGACCGAGCACCTCAAGGTGCACAAGCATGACCACCACAGCCGCCGCGGGCTGCTGCTGCTGGTCGGCAGGCGCAGGCGGCTGCTCAAGTACCTCGCCAAGACCGACATCACCCGTTACCGCGCGCTCATCGAGCGCCTGGGCCTGCGCAGGTAGGCATCCTGCTCGGGTAGCTTGACCGCAACAGCCCTGATCGCGGCAGTCTGTGACTACAACGGTCAGGCGGGCTAGCGGCGGCGGGCGGGAAGTGCCCGCCCGGCCCCGTTGTTACAACTGAATACACTTAGGATCGATGTCCCGCAGCCCGATCCCGGAGCGAGCGCCAGGCACCAAGGGCCGGTCCTCGGTAGTGGTCCCCGGATCCGCTGGATACGACGAACACGCGACAGCGAGCGTCGCCAGCGGGCCAGCCGAGGGCTTCGATCGAAGACCGGCCGGCCGCCATAGCGGCCACACGGCCAGCACGGCACGCACCGGCGGCGGGCAGGCGCGGGACGGCGTGCGGTACCGAACCGCACATACCCGCAAGGAGGTCTCACCCGTGGAGGGTGTGCATAGCGCCGAAGCCGTCATTGACAACGGCCAGTTCGGCACACACACGATCAGATTCGAAACTGGGCGCCTGGCGCGCCAGGCCAACGGGTCGGCCGTCGTCTTCCTGGACGACGAGACGATGGTGCTGTCCGCGACGACGGCATCCAAGCGCCCCAAGGACAACCTCGACTTCTTCCCGCTCACCGTGGACGTGGAGGAGCGGATGTACGCGGCCGGCCGGATTCCCGGCTCGTTCTTCCGCCGGGAGGGCCGTCCGTCCGAGGACGCGATCCTCACCTGCCGCCTGATCGACCGGCCGCTGCGGCCGTCGTTCGTCAAGGGCCTGCGCAACGAGATCCAGATCGTCGAGACGATCATGGCCCTGCATCCCGAGCACCTGTACGACGTCGTCGCGATCAACGCCGCGTCGCTGTCCACCCAGCTGGCCGGCCTGCCGTTCTCGGGGCCGATCGGCGGCGTCCGGGTGGCGCTGATCAAGGGCCAGTGGGTGGGCTTCCCCACGCATTCGCAGCTGGCGGAAGCGACCTTCGACATGGTCGTGGCCGGCCGCGTGCTCGAGGACGGCGACGTGGCGATCATGATGGTCGAGGCCGAGTCCACCCCGAGCACGCTGCGGCTGCTCGCCGACCAGTCCTCCGGAGCGGTCGCAGCCACTGAGGAGACGATCCCGCAGGGGCTGGAGGCGGCCAAGCCGTTCATCAAGCTGCTCTGCGAGGCACAGCTCCGGGTGGCGGCCGAGGCCGCCAAGGAGACGGCCGACTACCCCGTCTTCGTGGACTACCAGCAGGACGTCTACGACGCCCTGGCCGAGGCGGTCGCCGACGAGCTCGCCCAGGCGCTGACGATCCCCGGCAAGCAGCAGCGCGAGGCTGAGACCGACCGGATCAAGGCGCTGGCCATCGAGAAGCTGTCCACCCAGTTCGAGGACAGGGAGAAGGAGATCAGCGCCGCCTTCCGCACGCTGACCAAGAAGCTGGTCCGGGAGCGGATCATCCGCGACGGGGTGCGCATCGACGGCCGGGGGCTGCAGGACATCCGCCAGCTCGCCGCCGAGGTGCACGTCATCCCCCGGGTGCACGGCTCGGCGCTGTTCGAGCGGGGCGAGACCCAGATCCTGGGCGTGACCACGCTGAACATGCTCCGGATGGAGCAGATGATCGACACGCTCAACCCGGAGCGCACCAAGCGCTACATGCACAACTACAACATGCCGCCGTACTCGACCGGGGAGACCGGCCGGGTGGGGTCGCCCAAGCGCCGCGAGATCGGCCACGGGGCGCTCGCCGAGCGTGCCCTGCTTCCCGTGCTGCCGCCGCGCGAGGAGTTCCCCTATGCCATCCGCCAGGTGTCCGAGGCGGTCAGCTCCAACGGGTCCACCTCGATGGGCTCGGTCTGCGCGTCCACGATGGCGCTGCTGGACGCCGGAGTCCCGCTCAAGGACATGGTCGCCGGCATCGCCATGGGCCTCATCCACGAGGGCGGGCAGTACGTCACGCTCACCGACATCCTCGGTGCCGAGGACGCGTTCGGCGACATGGACTTCAAGGTCGCCGGTACCAGGGACGTGATCACCGCCCTGCAGCTCGACACCAAGCTGGACGGCATTCCCGCGTCGGTGCTGGGCGCCGCACTCACCCAGGCGCGGGGCGCCAGGCTGACCATCCTCGAGGTGATGCGCGAGGCGATCTCCGCCCCGGCCGAGATGAGCCCGACCGCGCCGCGGATCATCACGGTCAAGGTTCCGGTGGACAAGATCGGCGAGGTCATCGGCCCCAAGGGCAAGATGATCAACTCGATCCAGGAGGACACCGGCGCCGAGATCACGATCGAGGACGACGGCACGATCTACATCGGGGCCACCGACGGCCCGTCCGCCGAGGCCGCCCGGGCCGCGGTGAACGCGATCGCCAACCCGCACATCCCCGAGGTGGGCGAGCGCTTCCTCGGCACCGTGGTGAAGACCACCACGTTCGGCGCGTTCATCTCGCTGCTTCCCGGCAAGGACGGCCTGCTGCACATCACCCAGATCCGCAAGCTGCACGGCGGCGCGCGGATCGACAACGTGGACGATGTGATCAAGGTCGGCGAGAAGATTCAGGTCGAGATCCGCGAGGTTGACGACCGCGGCAAGCTCTCCCTCATCCCGGTCGAGGTAGCCGAGCGGGAGGCGGCGGAGGGTTCCGCGGAGGGCCAGCCCGGCGGGGCGGACGGTGCCGGTTCCGGTGAAGAAGGCCGCCGCGAGGGCCAGCGTGAGGGCAGCCGGGACGGGCACCACAGGACCAGGACCCGCCACCGGGGGCCACGCGAGTCGTGAGCACTCACCCCGACGGTCACGGGCGGGCCGGGGCTGCGTCCCGGCTCTCGCCCGGTGACAGCACGGTCGCCCGCACGGTGCTGCCGGGCGGGCTCCGGGTCATCACCGAATCGCTGCCGGCCGTGCGGTCGGCGGCAATCGGCATCTGGGTGGGCGTCGGCTCGCGCGATGAGGACACCGCGCACGCCGGCGCCACCCACTACCTGGAACACCTGCTGTTCAAGGGCACGAGCCGGCGCACCGCGCTGGACATCTCCGCGGCCATGGACGCGGTCGGCGGGGAGCTGAACGCGTTTACCGGCAAGGAGTTCACCTGCTACTACGCGCGGGTGCTCGACTCCGACCTGCCGCTGGCGATCGACGTGCTCTGCGACATGGTGACCAGTTCGCTGATCACGCCGCGCGACGTGGATGCCGAGCGCGGCGTGGTGCTCGAAGAGATCGCGATGAACGAGGACGACCCCTCGGACACCGCGCACGAGGCGTTCACCGAGGCGCTGTTCGGCGACACCCCGCTCGGCCGGCCGATCCTCGGCACGGTGAGCTCGATCAACGCGATCACGCGGGACCAGATCGCCGAGCACTACCACGCCCGGTACACCGCCCCGCACCTGGTGGTCGCCGCCGCCGGGAACCTCCGGCACGAGACGGTGGTGGACCTGGTCCGGCAGGGTTTCGCCGCCGTCACGAGCGGCGAGGCGGCGCACCGGGATCCCGCTCCGCCGCGGGTCGGGGGCCGGTACGAGGCCCGCCGGGACGCAGCGGCCGGGCAGGCCAGCAGCGTCCGGCTGGTATCGCGCGGCATCGAGCAGGCTAACCTCGTGCTCGGCTGCGACGGCCTCTCCAGGACCGATGACCGCAGGTTCGGGCTCGGCGTGCTGAACGCGGCGCTCGGCGGCGGCATGTCATCCCGCCTGTTCCAGGAGGTGCGGGAGAAGCGCGGCCTGGCGTACTCGGTATACAGCTTCAACTCCCAGCTGGCCGATACCGGCGTCTGGGGCGTCTACGTCGGCTGCCTGCCCGCCAAGGCCGACGAGGTGCTCGCGATCTGCCGCGACGAGATCGCCAAGGTGATCGACGGCGGCCTTTCCGACACCGAGCTCGCCCGCGGCAAGGGACAGCTGCGCGGCTCGATCGTGCTCGGGCTGGAAGACCCGTCGTCGCGGATGAGCAGGCTGGGCAAGTCCGAGCTCGTGTACCCCAAGCTGGAGCCGGTTGACGAGGTCCTCGCCTCGATCGAGGCGGTGACGCACGACGACGTTCGCGCGGCCGCCGCCGAGGTGCTGGGCCGGCCCAAGGTGCTCGCCGTCGTCGGACCGTTCGACGACGCGGACACCTTCGCCGCGACCCTCGCCTGACCGGAACGGGCGGATGCCGCGATGATCAGTGTCGGCGTGCTCGGTGCCAAAGGCCGGATGGGGACAGAGGTCAGCCGCGCGGTCAGCGCGGCGAGTGACATGACGCTGGCGGCCGCGGTGGACGTCGGCGACAACATGCAGCCCCTCACGCGCTGCGACGTGATCGTGGACTTCACGAACCCGTCGTCGGTGCTGGACAACCTGCAATGGTGCATCGACAACGGCCTGAACTGCGTCGTGGGAACGTCCGGCTTCGACGAGGACCGGCTCAGCCGGGTCAGGGGCTGGCTGGCGGGCGGCGAGCGGTCCCGCATCCTCGTCGCCCCGAACTTCTCCGTCGGCGCGGTCCTGATGATGGCTTTCGCCGGGCAGGCCGCCCGGTTCTTCGAGTCGGCGGAGATCGTCGAGCTGCACCACGCGGGCAAGGCCGACGCCCCGTCGGGTACCGCGCTGCGTACCGCCTCAGTGATCAGCGAGGCGCGCGCCGCGGCCGGGCTGCCGGCCCCGCCGGACGCCACCGTGACCGAGGTGCCCGGCGCCCGCGGCGCGGTCGTCGGCGACGTGCACGTGCACGCGGTGCGGCTGGCCGGCCTGGTGGCTCACCAGGAGGTGCTGCTCGGCGGGCACGGCGAGACCCTCACCATCCGGCACGACTCGCTGGACCGGGCCTCGTTCATGCCCGGCGTGCTGCTCGCCGTGCGCGGCATCGCCTCGCTGCCGTCCGGTCTCACCGTCGGCATCGAGTCCCTGCTCGGCCTCGCCTGACCCCGCCGAGGCCCTCGCTCCGAGCCCGTCACAGCTCAGCGACGGCGGGGATCACCTCGGCGCCGATCACCTGCAGCGGGGTGAGCCGGTGCACGCCCGCGACTCCGCCGATGGCCATCCCGAACCCCATCCCGGCCAGCTCGCCCAGCTGGTCGATGACCTGGCCGGCCTTCTCGCCGTTCTCGCCCACGTCGAAGAGGAAGTAGCAGGTCTTCTGTATCTCGTCGTAGTCGCGGCCCTCCCGCTCGCAGTGCTCGCGCAGCACGTCCAGCTTGTGCCTGAGCTCAGGGCCGGGGAACAGGTTGCACGCCTGCGCGTAGCGGGCGACGAAACGCAGCGTCTTCCGCTCGCCGCCCCCGCCGATCATGATCGGGGGATGCGGCTTCGTCAGCGCCTGCGGCGAGTTCAGGGTGCGCTCAAGCTGGTAGTGCTTGCCCTGGTACGGGCCGTCGTCGTCGCTCCACATCTGCAGGCAGATCTGCAGCGTCTCCTCGAGCCGCTCGAACCGCTCGGCCACCGGCGGGAACGGGATGCCGAGGCCGCGGCTCTCCTCCTCGTTCCACGCGGCGCCGATGCCCAGCCACGCCCTGCCGCCGGACAGCACGTCGAGGGTCGTCACGATCTTCGCCAGGATGCCGGGATACCGGTACACGGCGCCGGTGACCAGGGTGATCAGCTTGGCCCGGCTGGTGCACGCGGCCAGGTAGCCGAGCGTCGTGTATGCCTCGAGCATCTCGTGCTCGGGCGGCCCGACCGCCTGGATCTGGAAGAAGTGGTCCATCACGGCGATGAACTCGAAGCCGGCCTCGTCGGCGGTCCGGGCGACGTCGGCCAGGTCGGCGCCGAGCCGCGCAGGTCCGCCCGGCCACGTGAAATCGGGGATCTGCAGGCCTATCTTCACGTGAACACCTCCACCTGCGAGCCTCTCACGCCCCCGCCGCGCGCTGACTCCGGGCCATGCGAACGCCCTCCCGCTGGCGCGCGGATGCCGGAGCCCGCAGGTAGCCGCCGAGCGCCGGCCATGGCAAGCTCGTATCATGACCGATCCGCATCATGACCCCGAGTGCGCGGTCGCGCACGGGGACGCGGTGGCGCACGGGGACGCGCTCGCGCACGGGCACGCACCCCCGGCGCCGGCCGCCCGCACGCTCGTCGCCGTGTTCGCCTCCCCGGTCGCCGAATACCTGCTGCGGTACGGCAGCGACGTCGGCTACCGCCCGGTGCTGCTGGAGCCGGACGCCGACCGCGCCGCCGCGGGACCTCCCGGAGTGAAGGTGGCGGCCAGCTTCGCGGACGTCGCCGACCCCGACGCCGACGTGGTCGTCACCGACCACCACCGGCCGGAGCTCGGCGTCATGCTCCGCGACGTCCTCGCGGGCGAGGCGGGCTGGATCGGGCTGATGGGCAGCCCCCGCCACCCCGCGCCGCACATCCCGGCCCTCACCGAGCTGGGCGTGCCCGCTGGCGACATCGCCCGGGTGCACCGCCCGATCGGGCTGAACATCGGCTCGAAGGCACCCGCCGAGATCGCCATCTCCACTATCGCCGGGCTGATCGCCGAGCGCAACGGCTGTCCAGGCGGCTTTGATTTTCCTGCCTAACGGTGGCAGGCCGGCCCCAGCGCACGGCCCCCCGGCCGGCCGGGGGGCAGCCGCGCACTAGGCTGAACAGGGTGGAAACCTGGGACGCGATCACCTCCCGGCGCAACGTCCGGGAGTACGCCGGCAAGCCCATCGCCGCCGAGCACCTGGACCTGATCCTCGAGGCCGGCCGCCGGTCCCCGTCCTCGCAGAACTGGCAGCCGTGGGACTTCATCGCTGTCACCGGGCGGCCGCACCTGACCGAGCTGTCCCGGGTGTGGCAGGGCGCCGGGCACGTGGCCGGCTCGGCGGCCACGATCGCGCTGATCGCTCCGCAGCCGGACAACGACCATCGCCTGGCCCGGGTGAACTACGACCTCGGCCAGGCCACGATGAGCATGATGATCGCGGCGGCGGGCCTCGAGATCGGCAGCTGTCACTCCGCGGTCGGCGACCAGGACCGCGCGCGCGAGCTACTCGGCTTTCCCGGTGACCGGTACTGCGCGTACCTGATCTCCTTCGGCTACCCGGCCGGCCGCCCGCTCACGCCGATCAAGCACCCCAGCCGCCGCCCCTTCGACGAAGTCGTCCACCGCGAACGCTGGTGAGAGGGGCAACCCCCGGGCTCCCGGTGCTGGGGCTCGTTACCTGGCCTCGGCGGGCAGGTAGACGGCGGCGCCGGTCTTGCGGGCCCGGATCGCGGCCGCGCACCGGGCCTGCATGAAGGCAGGCAGGTAGGAGCCGAGCTCGCCGGGGTCGGTGAACCGGTAGCCGTCCAGTTCTTCCTCCTGAAGGAGGATGTCGGGGTCCGGCCCGACCTCGCCGCCGTCGAACACGAAGTAGATGAACGGCCGGGGCCGTTCGCGGTCGGGGGGCGCCCAGTCGATGACGAGCAGCGGCCCGGCCGTGATCTGCAGCCCCACTTCCTCGGCGACCTCGCGGGCGCAGCCGACGTGCGGCGGCTCGCCGTGCTCGAGGATGCCGCCGGGCAGCGACCAGCGGTCACGGTAGTTGGGCTTGACCAGCAGGACCCGGCCCGTCGGGTCGGTGATCAGCGCGGCGGCTGCCCCGTACATGGTGGGCAGCCCGGCGTACCAGGTCTCCGTATCGGTGAACGTGACCGGCGCCATCTGCCCTCCAGCGGCTCGCGGGACTGCCAAAGGTATCAGGGGCGCAATATGCGCAGCGGGGACCACGGTACGGAGTAGCGTGTTCCGGGCGAGGACGGCAACGCAGGCCGGCCCGGGCAGCGGAGGAGAACGGGATGCAGGCCGAAATCAAGGGCAGCACGATGCCGGTGCTCGAGGTGTTCCTCCAGCCGGGGGAGCAGCTCATCTCGGCTCACGGTGAGCTGTCGTGGATGTCGTCGAACGTGCAGATGTCACAGACCACGAGCACGGGCGGCGGCGGTGGCGGCGGCCTCATGCAGGGCCTCAAGCGGGTCATGGGCGGCGGCGGGCTCTTCCTGACCCGCTTCGAGGCGAGCGGCGGCCAGGGCATGGTGGCGTTCGCGGCCAAGCTGCCCGGTCACATCGTGCCGGTGGACATCGGCCACGGGCAGGCGTTCCTGGTGCACAAGCACGGCTGGATCTGCGGCATGCCGGGAGTCACCCCGAGCGTCGGACTGCAGCAGACGTTCCGCGGCGGCATGTGGGGCGGCGACGGGTTCGTCCTGCAGCGGCTGGACGGTGAGGGCCGGGCGTGGATCGAGCTGTCCGGCGAGCTGACCACCTACACGCTCGAAGCGGGCCAGACGCTGCTCGTGCACCCTGGCCACATCGGCATGTTCGAGGCACGGGTGCAGTTCCGCATCACCCAGGTGCCGGGCATCGCCAACAAGCTGTTCGGGAGCGACGGGTTCCACCTGGTGGCGCTCACCGGCCCGGGCCAGATTCTGGCTGCAGTCGATGCCGCTGCCGAACCTGGCGCACGCGCTCGAGCCCTATCTCGGCAACTCGACCGCGCAGTCGGCAACGGCCGGCGGGGCGGGCGGCATCATCGGCGGGATCCTCCGGGGCTGACCGGCCCCCGGCTGTACCCGCGGCGGACCGACCCGGCTACACGCCCGGCGAGATCCTGCGCGGCCGCCCGCCGGGCCGCAGTGCGCCGACGGGCGCCCCAAAGCCCTTGCACATAGACAAGTAGCAATATAGCTTTTGTTCTATGCGGCCCTACGTCATCGTGGACGTCTTCACCGGGACCCCGCTCGAGGGCAACCCGCTCGCGGTCTTCACCGGCGGCGACGGGCTCACGGCCGCCCGGATGCAGCAGGTGGCCAGGGAGATGAACCTGTCCGAGACGGTGTTCGTGTTCCCGCCGGCCGACGCCGGCGACGCGCGGATCCGGATCTTCACCCCGGCGACCGAGCTGCCGTTCGCCGGGCACCCGACGCTCGGCACCGCGTTCGTGCTGTGCGGGCAGCGCGGCCTGGACGCGATCGAGCTGGAGACCGGCGTGGGCGTCATCCGGGTGGAGTTCGCCGCCCGGGAGGGTCTGGCCGCCCCGGAGCCGCCCGGCGTGGCCCGCGTGCCCGGCCTGCCCGGCCGCATGCGGCAGCCGGTACCGGCCTGGGAGCCGTACGAGCGGGCCGCCGAGCTGCTCGCCGCGCTCGGCCTGGAGTCCTCGCGGCTACCCGTCGAGGCCTACCGCAACGGGCCGCGGCACGTCTACGTCGCGCTCGACAGCGAGGAAGCGGTCCGCGCCCTGCAGCCCGACTTGACCGCGCTCGGCAAGCTGCCCGGCATCGGGGTCAGCTGCTTCGCCGGATCCGGGACGCGGTGGAAGACGCGCAATTTCGCGCCGGCTCTCGGCGTCCCCGAGGACCCGGCGACCGGGTCGGCGGCCTGCCCGCTGGCCGTGCACCTGGCCAGGCACGGCCAGATCGCCTTCGGTCAGCAGATCGAGATCCGCCAGGGGGAGGAGATCGGCCGTCCGTCCGTGCTGCTCGCCAGGGTGGAGGCGGAAGCGGGGGAGGTCACCAGGGTGGAGGTCGGCGGCTCGGCGGTCATCGTCGCGCGCGGAGAGCTCCTTGCTTGACAGCGCCGTGCTCGCCGTCCTGGCCAGCCAGAAGCGGCTGCAGGTGCTGCAGTGGCTGAAGGATCCCCGGGCGCACTTTCCGCCGCAGCGCGACGGCGACCTGATCGAGGACGGCGTGTGCGTGGTCTTCATCGCCCGTAAACTCGGCGTCGCCCAGCCGACGGCCACCACCCACCTGCAGGCGCTGGCCCGGGTCGGCCTGGTCACCGCTAGGCGCATCGGCCAGTGGACGTTCTACCGGCGCGACGAGGCAGCCCTGGCGGACCTCAAGCGCAAGATCGCGGAGGAGCTGTGATGGACAAGATCCTGATCACGTCGGCGTCGGCGCCGCCGGGTGGCCCGTACTCGCCCGGCCTGGCCGTGGGGGACTGGGTGTTCCTGGCGGGCCAGACCGGCGCCGGCGAGACCATCGAGGATCAGGCCAGCGACGCGCTGCGAAAGATCACGACCCTGCTCGGCGAGGCAGGCTGCACGCTCGAGGACGTCATATCGTGCCAGGCTCATCTCGCGGACCTGTCCGAGTTCCAGCGCTTCAACGCCGTCTACGAGCGTCATTTCCCCGAGCCCAGGCCGGTGCGCACGACCGTGGGCGCCGCCTTGCTCGGCGGTGCCCGCGTCGAGCTGACGGTGATCGCTCGGCATCCGGGCCACGGCTGACTGGCCGCCGCGGCTCCGAGCTCCGCGCTCAGGGCACCGCAGCTGAGGGCCTGCGGCCTCAGAGCGCCGCGGCTCCGAGCGCCGCGGCTCAGGCGCCGCTTCTTCGGCCCACGGGTCAGGGGGTACGGGCCAGCGGCGGCGGGACAGGCGTGCGGGCCGGGTCGCTGCCGAGCAGCAGCACGCGCGCGACCAGGGCCGGGTCGTCGGTCATCGGGACGTGCCCGCAGCCGGGGAGCCGGATGAACGTGGCTTCCGGCAGCGACGCTCTCGCCACCAGCGCCTGCCGCGGGCTGGTCATCCGGTCCCGGCTGCCCCAGGCGATCGTGACGGGCACGTCGCCGGGAACCTTCCCGGTGAACGGGGGAGCTTCGGCGAGGATCGCGTTCATGGCCGGCCTGGCCGCCAGGAATGCGGCCAGGTCGCCCAGTACTTGCTCCGGGCTCATCCGTGACGGCCTGCTGACGATCGTGGACACCAGCACCGCCCGGCCGGCCGTGGTCCTGGCGAGCCTGGGCGCCAGCGGCTCGAGCCGCGCGCCGAGGACCTCCATGGCCTTGAAGATGCCCTTGGTGTAGGCGAGCTCGCGATCGCTGCGCCAGAATCCCGCCGGCGACAACGCCGTCACGCTGGCCGCGCGGCCGAGCGCGGCGGCCTCCAGCGCGATCCTGCCCCCGAGCGAGTTCCCGGCGAGGTGCGGGCGGTCGAGCCTGAGCTGATCGAGCAGCCCGGTCAGGTCTTCCGCGAGTGCCTCGGGCACCGAGCGGCTGCTGAGGTCGAGCGGCGGGGACTCGCCGTGCCCGGGCAGGTTGACCGCGATCACATCGCGGTGCGGCGTCAGCCGGTCCAGTACCGCGTCCCATGCCTGGCGGCGGTGGCCGATCCCGTGCATCAGCACGAGCGGCGGTCCCGATCCGGCGCGCGTGTAGGCCAGCGCCACGGCGGTCTCCCTACTGACGGGTAACCCAGATGTTACACCGCCTGGCCGGATGTTTCACGGCCGGCTTTTGGGCGGCCCGCGCGGCCCCCGGGCAAAGCGAGGCACAGGCCCCCGGGCAAAGCGAGGCACAGGCCCCCGGGCAAAGCGAGGCACAGGCCCCCGGGGCGGTCTGTTCGCGCGTGTCCGGCTATGCGGGCGGCTCGGCTGCCTTCAGCCGTTCGGGCTGGTCATTCCCGGGCTGCCCGGCCACCTCATCCGGGCTCACCACGCCGGCCGGTACGGCGGCGTCCGGGTGCGCGTGGGCGCGGGTCATCCGGGACGGCCACCAGTTCCACCGGCCGAGCAGGACGACGGTGGACGGCACCAGCAGCGTCCGGACCAGGAAGGTGTCCATCAGGATGCCGAGCGCGAGCCCCACACCGACATCGCGGATGGGTGCACCGCTCGAGCCGCCGCCGGCCACGATCGCCAGCACCCCGAACGTCCCGGCGAGCACCAGGCCGGCCGAAGTCACCGTGGTGCCGGTGGCCGTGATCGCGCGGGTCACCGCCTCGCGCAGGCTGTGCTGCTGCGCCTCCTCCCGGATCCGGGTCATGACCAGGATGTTGTAGTCCTCGCCGAGCGCCAGCAGGAAGATGAACATCAGGAACGGCAGGAAGAAGATCAGGCCGCCCCCGTTCCCGAGCTTCAGGAACAGCAGCACGGACAGGCCGAGCGCGGCCAGGTAGGAGAGCGCCACCGACGCGATCAGGTAGAGCGGCGCCACCAGGCTGCGCAGGACCAGGGCCAGCAGCACGCCGATGATGACGATCGCGATGGGGATCACGCGGATCAGGTCGCCGTTGGAGATGTTGCTGATGTCGTAGATGGCGGGAGCCTGGCCGCCCACGGCGGAATCGGTGGCGCCGATCGACCGGGCCACGGCGGTGGTCTCGGCGCGGACCGACGGAATCGCGTTCATGGCCGAGGTGGAGCTGGCGTCCCCGGCCTTCAGCCCGGTCTGGTACTGCACGGTCAGCCCGTCCGGGCTGACGTAGTTCGCGGTGGCCCGGTAGATGTTGTAGCCGATCGCCGGGATGCGCGAGCCGGGCGGCGGGATCGCGGGCAGCGCCTTAGCCGGGCCGAGCGCCGCGTGCAGCTGGACGAACTGGGCAGGCGTCAGCGCCACGCCCGTCGGGTCGAGCGGGCCGGTGACCTGGGTGAACAGGCCGCTGGCGCGGAGCTTGCCCTCCGCGGCGGCCAGCACCTGCGGGTCCGTCCACACCGGCGTGCGGAACCTGAAGATGATGTTGGTCGGGTTCGCGGAGGACTGCGGGAAGTACTTGTTCAGCAGCGCCGTGCCCCTGGCTGAGTCGGTGCCCGCGGGCGCGGTCGTGCTGCCGCCGAAGCCTCCGCTCTTGTAGCCGGTGGCCGCCACGGCCAGCGCGCCGAAGAGGATCACGCCGATCAGCAGCGTCGGAACCGGACGGCCGACGACGCGGCCGGCGACCCGGCTCCAGACCCCCAGCCCGCCCTTGGTCTGGATGCTCCAGCGGATCAGCTTTTCGCGGTCGAAGCGCCTGGCGAACAGGCGCCGCTTGGCGTCGATGGCGGAGAGCCGGATGGACAGCAGGGCAGGCAGCAGGGTGAGCCCGGCGACCAGCATGACGCCGATGCCGATGGCCAGCGGGATGCCGAGCTGGGAGTAGAACGGGAACGTGGCGGCGAGCAGGCTGACCAGGGCCGCGATCACCGTCGCGGCGGAGAACGTGATCGACTCGCCGACCTTGGTCAGCGCCCTGATCACCGCGTCCTTGTTGCCCAGCCCGCGCCGCAGCTCCTCGCGCACCCGGAACACCAGGAACAGCCCGTAGTCTGTGCCGGCGCCGAGGACGAGCACGATGAGCAGGAACTGGGCGATCGGGGAGACCTTCAGGCCGTGCTGGCCGGCCAGGCCCACCAGCGGCCCGGAGATCGTGATCGCCAGGAAGGCCGGCGCGAGGGTGAGCAGGGCGAGCGACAGCGACCGGAAGATCAGCACCAGCAGCACGATGATGAACAGGGCGGACAGGCTCTGCAGCTGGTTGCCCGTGTTGCCGGACGCTTTCTGGTTGTTGACACCGATCGCGATGTCGCCGGCCAGGTGCGCCTGCAGCCCGGCGGGCAGGTGGGCCTGGGCGATCTTCGCCCGCAGCGCGTTCACCAGGTCGGTGTCACCGTTCTGGTTGCCGCGGGGGAACTGCGCCAGCACGACCAGCTGGTCGGCCTGGCCATTGCGGGAGCGGCCGAGATCCTTGATGGCGGTGACGGTCGGGACCTTGAGCAGCTGGCGCTCCAGCGCGGTCAGCGCGGACAGGTCGGCGGCGGTCAGCGGCCCGCTGGTGCGGGCGGCCACCAGCGGCACGGGCTGCAGGTTGGCGGTGCCGAACGGCGCGACCAGCGTGGCGGCGTGCATGCTGGGCGCGCTGGCCGGCAGGAACTTGGTGTTGTTGCTCTGGGTCACGCTCGACAGCGAGGGCAGCAGGCTGACCGCGACGAACGCCAGGATGACCCACGCGGCGACGACAAGCCAGCGGAACCGGACAGCGAAGCGCCCGATGGCGCCGAAGACCGCGTCGATATGCATGGGACGCGATGGTACGCGACGCAGGTTACAGGACCGGAACGGCTCTCAGCGTCCTCTCAGCCTGGGCTCAGCCGGGCCTACCGGACGAATTCGATCCCGCCCGTGTCCGCCTCGGTGCCGTCCGTGCGGATCAGGTAGCCCTCGTAGCCGTCCAGCGCGCCGACCGCGTCCAGCGCGTCGTCGGCGCCGACCGCCACCGCGGTGGCCAGCGCGTCGGCCAGCGCCAGGCTCGGTCCGGTGACCGTGGCCGAGGCCACCCCGGTGGCCGGCCGCCCGGTGGCCGGGTCGAGCAGGTGCGGTCCGCGCTCGTAGGCCGCGGACGTGGCGATCGCCGCCCGCAGCTCGACGATGCCGGCCAGGGCGTCTTTCCGCCAGGGGTGCTGGATGCCCACCCGCCAGCGCTGGCCGGGCCCAGGCGTCCCGAACGCCGCCAGGTCACCGCCGCCGTTGACCAGCGCCGCGGCGGCTCCGGCCTGGCGCAGGACGGCGGCGGCCCGTTCCACCGCCCACCCCTTCACCAGGCCGGCGGGATCGACCCCGCCCGGCATCGCCCACGGATCGAACCAGCCGCGGGACGCCGTCCTGGCCTGCTCGCACAGCGCGAGAACCTCGGCCACCTCGGCCGGCATCATGCTCAGCGTGGCCTCGCCGCGGCGCAGCCGGCTGACCGGGCTGTCCGGCTTCCAGGTGCTGAACACCTCGTCGGCGCGGTGCAGCACGCGGCAGGCGTCGCCGACCGCCGCTCGTGCCGCGGTCGCGGGCAGGTCGCCCGGGACGACGGTGAACGACACGATCGTGCCCATGACGTCCTCGGTGTGCGTCACGGCGGGCGCCGTCGGTCCCTCGCCGGTGCCGCGGTGCGCGCCTCCTCCCGCCGCGGTCAACTGACGTGCAGCTTGGCCAGGGCCGCCTGGAGTGACTGGTAGTAGCCCTGGCTGGTGTAGGTGGCCCCGCTGATCCCGTTGATGTTGGCGCTGTGCGCGGCGATCACCTCCGAATGCAGCATCGGGATGGCCTGCGCGGAGATCTGCTGGGAGGTCGGCTCGAGCGTGGACAGGGTGCTGACCGACGCGGCGATGACCCGGTTCCCGCGGACCGTGACCCGCACCGCGATCGTCCCGTAGCCGAAGTTCTCGGCGGGCCCCGTGGCGGTGCGCACAGCGCCGGCCGCCGCTCCGCCAGCCGCCGCCGGCTGCCGCCCGCTGCCCGAGCGGGCCGGGTGGCTGCCTGACCTGGCGGCCTTCCCGGCTGGGGGCGCCTTTCCGGCCGGCCCGGCGGGCGCGGCCAGCGGCGCCGCCGCCGTCGCGGCAGCCGAGTGCCAGCCGATCAGGCCGGCGAACCCGGCGACAGCGCCGGAGATGACGAGCAGCGGCGCCCGCTGCATGGCCCGGCCTCCGGTCCTCATAGCGCGAATGCCTCGTGGTGGATGGCCTCGTCCGGAATGCCGAGCGACCTGACGATCGCGACCACGTCTTCGGTGAATCCCTCAGGCCCGCAGACGTAGACGTCGCGCCGGTCCAGGTCGGGCACGAGATGGCGCAGCGCCCGCCCGGTGACCGACGCCTGCTCCCGGCTGCCGACTAGCTCGTGCAGCGTGCCGCGCTTGTGCTGGACGAGCTCGCGGACCTCGGAAATGAGCACGAGGTCCTCCGGGCGGGCGGCCCGCAGGATCACGGCCGGCCGGGAGCCGGCAGGCAGATCCTCCAGCAGGGCCCGCAGCGCGGTGACCCCGATGCCGGCGGCGATGAGCAGTGCGCGCTGCCGCTCCTGGGCGTGCCGGGTGAACGTCCCGTACGGCCCTTCCACCACGACCTTGGTCCCGGGGCGGAGGCTGGCCAGCGAAGCCGAGTAGTCGCCCAGCGCCTTGGCGGTGAGCCGCAGGTATGGCGGCCGCGGCAGCGCCGAAAGCGAGAACGGATGTGCCTGCCACCACATCCCCCTGGCCAGGAAGCGCCAGCAGAAGAACTGGCCGCCCGACACGGCCAGCTTGTCGAGGTGGCGGCCCGTGCAGATGACCGACACGACGCCGGGTCCTTCCTGCCGCACTTCGGTCACCTCCAGCCGCAGCCGCAGGCTGCGGGCCACCGGCAGGCCCACCCGGTAGGCCAGCACCAGGCCGGCGGTCGCCGCCCACACCGCCGCCCAGACCACCTGGGTGAGCGGGTGGCCGACGAAGGCGGGCCCGAGCACGACGACGTGCGCGAACGAGATCGCCAGCGCCAGGTACATGCCGAGGTGGATGGCCCACCAGGTCTCGCGGCGGAGGCGCCGCCGCACGGCCCGGACCGAGATCGCCCCGGCCAGGCACATGAGGCCGAGTCCCACCGTGGCGGTCACCATGTCAGGGTACTGGCGCAGGAGCGTGCCGACCTCGTGCCAGATGCCCGACTTGGCGGCCTGGGCATAGCCGACAGTGATGAAGACCGCGTGCGCGATCAGGAGGCTGATCGGCCACGGGGCGAGCCGCCGGTGCCAGCGCACCAGGCCGTCCTGGCCCAGCGTCTGCTCGACGAAAGGGATACGGCTCACCAGCAGCACCATCATGAGGGCCAGGTAGGTCCCCACCAGGCCGGTCAGGCTTCCGGCGAACGTGGCCTGCCCGCCGGGCGCGCTGAACTGGGCGGCGGTCTCGGTGGTGATGGCCAGCGCCGTCGTGACGCCCAGGCCGACGCCGGCGACGGTCAGGGCTGCCCTGACCAGCCCGGGCCGGGGCGGGGCCGCCGCCTGGCCGCGGCTCACCCGGCCGCGGGCCGGGCGCGGGGCCCCGTAAGGCGCCGACACTGACTGCATGACAGCACACCCTGCCACCCGGAGCTAACGGCTTGATGAAGGCCAACTATGAACTGCCTGTGAGAAACGCGGCAGCGCGTCACGCCGTCTGCGTCCCGGCGACCGCCTCCAGGCCGAGTTCCGCGGTGGATACCTCCCGCATCTTGAACTTCTGCACCTTGCCGGTGACGGTCATCGGGAACTCGTCGGTGAACCGCACGTACCGCGGCACCTTGAAGTGAGCGATCTGGCCGGCGCAGTAGGCCCTGAGCTCGTCCTCGGTCAGCTCCTGGCCGCGGCGCAGCCGCACCCAGGCGCACAGCTCCTCGCCGTACCTGGCGTCCGGCACCCCGATCACCTGGACGTCCTCGACGGCGGGGTGGGTGTAGAGGAACTCCTCGACCTCGCGCGGGTAGACGTTCTCGCCGCCGCGGATGATCATGTCCTTGCTCCGGCCGACGATGTTGACGTAGCCGGCGCCGTCCATGGTGGCCAGGTCGCCGGTGTGCATCCACCGGGCCGCGTCGATCGCCTCCGCTGTCTTGTCCGGCTGGTCCCAGTAGCCGAGCATGACCGAGTAGCCGCGAGTGCACAGCTCGCCGGCGGCCCCGCGCGGCACGACCACGCCGGTCTCCGGGTCGATGATCTTGACCTCGAGGTGCGGGTGCACCCGGCCCACCGTGGACACCCGCAGCTCCATGTCGTCGCCGGTGGTGGTCTGGGTGGACACCGGCGACGTCTCCGTCATCCCGTAGCAGATGGTGACCTCGGTCATGTGCATCTCGCTGACCACGCGCTTCATCACCTCGGTCGGGCAGGGTGAGCCCGCCATGATGCCGGTGCGCAGCGAGGACAGGTCGTAGGAGGCGAAGTCGTCCAGGGCAAGCTCGGCGATGAACATGGTCGGCACCCCGTACAGCGAGGTGCATCGTTCGGCCTGCACGGCGTGCAGCGTGGCGGCCGGGTCGAAGCCGGGCGCGGGGATGACCATGCAGGCGCCGTGCGTCGTGCAGCCTAGGTTCCCCATCACCATGCCGAAGCAGTGGTAGAAGGGCACCGGGATGCAGACCCGGTCCTGCTCGGTGTAGCCGCACAGCTCGCCGACGAAGTAGCCGTTGTTGAGGATGTTGTGGTGGGACAGGGTCGCGCCCTTGGGGAAGCCCGTGGTGCCGCTGGTGTACTGGATGTTGATCGGGTCGTCGAAGGAGAGTTCCGCGGCCCGGCGCTCCAGCGCGGCGCGCCGCCGGGCCACGAGCCCGGTGCTGCCCGGCGTCGATCCCGAGCCGCCCGCCGTCAGCACGGCCCACTCGTCAGAGCCCAGGTAGACGACCTGGCGCAGGCCGGGCAGCTCGCCGCGCACCTCGTCGATCATCCCACGGTAGTCGCTGGTCTTGAATTTCTCGGCGCTGACCAGGAGGCTGACGCCGGCCTGGCGGAGCACGAAGGCCAGCTCGTGACTGCGGTAGGCCGGGTTGATATTGACCAGGATCGCGCCCATCTTCGCGGTGGCGTACTGCAGCAGCACCCACTCCGGGCAGTTGGGCGCCCAGATGCCCACCCGGTCGCCGGCCGCGATGCCGCCCGCGATGAGGCTTCCGGCCAGCGCGTCGGTGTCGGCGTTCAGCTGCGCGTACGTCCAGCGCCTGCCGGTGGGCACGTCCACCAGCGCCTCCCGGTCGCCGAAGGCGGCCGCCGTCCGCTCCAGGTTGGCGCCAATCGTCTCCCCGATCAGCGGCTGACCCGACGGGCCGTTGCCGTACGACAGCCCGCTCGCATCGTCCATTGTTACCTCCCGCGTCGCTGGCACCATCCTCCGCCCGCCAGCCGCCGCCCGTGAAGTACCCCCCGGGGCCGGCGGGGCGTACGCAGGTCACCGGACGGTGACGATTGGCTCGAGCCGAGGGTACGCACGGTGCAAGAACGGGCACAGCGGAGTTACTGTCGAAGCAGAGCGTGCGGACCGGCCGCACCGGCGCTTCGCGTACCCGGAGCTGTCATGGGCTGGATCATCTGGCTGATCGTGGCCGCGGTGCTCGGCGTAGCCGAGCTCCTCACGGTGACGCTCGCGCTCGGCCTGCTCGCCGTCGCGGCCGTCGCCGCCGGCGTGGTCGGCGCGGCCGGCCTGGGCGTGCCCGCCGAGCTCGGCGCGTTCGCGGTGGTCGCCGCGGCCGGCCTGGGCCTGATCCGCCCGATCGCGATGCGTCACATCAGGCAGCCCCCGGCGCTGCGCACGGGGGTAGCCGCCCTGGTCGGGCGGACCGCCATCGTCGTCCAGGAGGTCAACGGCCACTCCGGCCGGGTCCGCATCGGCGGCGAGGAATGGTCTTCGCGCGCCTACGACGAGACCCTCGTGATCCCGGTGGGCGCCAAGGTCGATGTCATGCAGATCGAGGGCGTCACGGCCCTCGTCTATCCACGGGAGTAGTCATGCAGCTGGCGGGCGCCCTCATCGCAGTGGTCATCGTCATCCTGGCCGTCCTCACGGTGATCCGCTCGGTCCGCATCGTGCCGCAGGCGCGGGCGCGCAACATCGAGCGGCTGGGCCGGTACCGCAAGACCCTGGAGCCAGGGATGAACTTCATCATCCCGTTCATCGACCGGGTGAAACCGCTCATCGATTTGCGCGAGCAGGTCGTCTCGTTCAAGAGCCAGCCGGTCATCACCGAGGACAACCTCGTCGTCCTCATCGACACCGTGCTGTTCTTCCAGGTCACCGACCCGCGGGCGGCCGACTACGAGATCGTGGACTACCTTCAGGCGATCGAGCAGATCTCCGCGACCATGCTCCGCAGCGTGATCGGCTCCATGGATCTGGAACAGACCCTGACCTCTCGCGACAAGATCAACAACATGCTGCGCGGCGTGCTCGACGAGGCCTCGGGCAAATGGGGCATCCGGGTCACCCGGGTGGAGATCAAGGCCATCGACCCGCCGAAGAGCGTGGTGGACGCGATGGAGAAGCAGATGCGCGCCGAGCGGGAAAAGCGCGCCGCCATCCTCACCGCCGAGGGCCTGCGCCAGTCGAAGATCCTCACCGCCGAGGGCGAGAAGCAGAGCAGCATCCTGAACGCCGAGGGCGACAAGCAGAGCGCGATCCTGCGCGCCGAGGGCCAGGCCCAGGCGATCGGCACCGTGTTCAAGGCCATCCACGACGGCGACCCGGACCCGAAGGTGCTCGCCTACCAGTACCTGCAGACGCTGCCGCAGCTCGCCCAAGGCGCGGGCAACACCTTCTGGGTCATCCCGAGCGAGGTGACCACCGCGCTGAAGAGCCTGGCCACCGCGTTCGACGACAGCGGCGGCGGCTCTGGCGTCGCGTCCGCCGTAGCCGGGCTCGCCGGAGCCGGGCTGCCCGCCGTCACCCCCGCACCTCGTGTCCAGCCGAACGGCGTGCCGGGAAACGATCAGAAAGCTGTCAGCGACGGCGCGCCGAACGGCGTGCCGGGAAACGATCAGAAAGCTCTCACCGACGGCGCGCCGATCAGCGACCAGCAGCCGGTCACGGAAGCTGCACGGTACGCCCCGCCCGCCAGCGGCCACCATCCGCCGGTGTCGCCGTCCCCGTCCCCGGCGCCGGCGCCGGTGCCGGTGCCGGTGTTCGTCGAGCAGCCGCAGGCAGATCCGCCGCTTTATGCGGCCGCGCAGGCCAGCGTGCAGCAGCCGGTGGCGGCACTTGCGCCAGAGCCCGCGCCTGCGTTCGGCCAGCCGCCGCCGCTACAGGCGGACGGCGAGCCCGATGGCCAGCAGCGCGCCGAAGGCGAGCTGTACCCGCCCGGTCTGCCCGAGGGCAGTGACCAGCACGCGCCCGGACGCGCCTGACGCGACCAGCCGGACCGGGGCCAGCACCAGCGGCACCGCGACGAGCGTGAGCAGGGCGAGCGGCCGGACCGGGGCGATCGCCACCGCGGCACCGAACGGCAGCAGCGCGCACGCCCCGTAGAGCAGCCGGGACCGCCGGTCGCCCAGCATCACCGCGAGCGTGCGCTTGCCCACGGTCTCGTCCGTCCCGATGTCGCGCAGGTTGTTGACCACGAGCAGCGCGCAGGCGAGCAGGCCGACCGGCACGGCGGCGGCGAGCGCGAGCCAGGAGAACACGCGCATCTGCACGTAGGCGGTGCCGGCCACGGCGAGCACGCCGAAGAAGGCGAACACCGCGAGCTCGCCGTACCCGCGGTACCCGTAAGGGTGCCGCCCGCCGGTGTAGAACCAGGCCGCGGCGACCGCCGCCACCCCGGGGGCGAGCAGCCACCAGCTGGTCACCGCCGCGAGGACCAGGCCAGCCACGCACGCGACGGCCAGGCAGCCGATCGCGGCGGCGAGCACCTGCCGGGGCGGGGCGAGGCCGCCGGCCACCAGCCGGACCGGGCCGGTGCGGTGCTCGTCGGTCCCGCGCACGCCGTCGCTGTAGTCGTTGGCGTAGTTGACCCCGACCTGGAGCGCGAGCGCGACCAGCAGCGCCAGCGTGGCCCGCCCCAGCGAGAACCGCCCGTATCCCGCCGCCACGGCCGAGCCCGCGAGGACGGGGACGATTGCCGCCGGCAGGGTCCTCGGCCGTGCGCCTGCCACCCAGTTACGCCCGGTTGCCACTGCTCGGCCGTGTCCCTTCGCTCGCCGCGACCATTCCGGCCAAGGTTACCCAACCCCGCAGCCCGCCCAGCCGCCCCAGTTCAGCTCCTGCCCGGGAGCAGCCAGTCGCCCCGGAGCCGCCGACCGCCCGGTCCCGCCGCCGGCACGCACAGCCGCCGGCACGCACAGCCGCCGGTACGCACAGCCACCGGTACGCACAGCCACCCGCAGCCACCGGCAGCTCTCGTCAGCCTCGTCAGCCACTCACGCCCCCGGCTAACCACCCCGGCTTGATCGACGGGGAGTTGCCTACGTCAGGTGGTAGGCAACTTCACATCGATCATGTGCTGCGTGAGGGGACGCTGGTTATTGCTGCTCGATGGCGGCGTGCAGGCGGATCATCGGGACGCTGGTGCCCATGTCCAGGACCTTGCGGGCGCCGTCGGCGGTCCAGCCGGACGACTCGAGGAACTTACGGGCCGCCGCGTCCTGCTCGAGCACCCAGGCGCACACGGTGCCGAACCCGTCCTCGGCCATCGTCGCCGCCGCGGCGTTGAGCAGCCTGCTGCCATGTCCCCGCCCGGTCTGGCCAGACTCGACGCACAGCTCGTACAGCTCGGCATCGGTAGCGGGCCAGCGGTCCGCATCCGTAGCGGGACCGAACGACGCGAACCCCGCGACCACGCGGCCGCCCCCGGGCCCCGAGCCCACGGCCACCATCGCCCGGTGCCGGCTGCTCGGCGGCGACGCCAGCGACTCCGCCCAGTGTTCCCGCCACCGTTCCACTGCCTCAGCGCTCGTCAGCTCCGCCAGCACTTCCGGGGGGACAAGCCCCGCATAACCGGCAAGCCAGCGAGCAACCTGGATGCGAGCGATATCACCCGCATCCGCGCCGCGCGCATCCCTGACGATGTTCTCGGCGCCGGGAGGCTGAACGTTCACGCGGCGGGGTGCCCACGGCTGCCGGCGTTCGGCTCCGCCGACCGCCGGCGGACGGAGGTAGCGCGCCGTGCCCGCATACCGGCCGGGCCATGCCGTGCCCGCATGCCAGCCGTGCCGGGCCGTGCCCGCATGCCGGCCGTGCCGGGCCGTGCCCGCAGGCTCACGATCCGGCGTCCGCCGCCGAGCCGAGCAGGCTGATGTCGCGGGCCGCCCCGGTGGAGGCCGACGTGGCCATCGCCGCGTAGACCTGCAGCGCCGCGCTGACCGGCCGCTGCCTGTCCCGCGGCCGGAACGAGCCGAGCCCGGCCCTGATCCGCTCGGCCCGGTCCCGCAGCTCCGCCTCCGGCACCGCCAGGCTCAGCTCCCGGCGCGGGATGTCGATCTCGATCGGGTCGCCGTCCTGCGCCAGCGCGATCGTGCCGCCGGACGCCGCCTCCGGCGCGACATGGCAGATCGACAGCCCGGAGGTGCCGCCGGAGAACCGGCCGTCGGTGATCAGCGCGCAGGCGCGGCCGAGGCCCCGGCCCTTCAGGTAGCTGGTCGGGTACAGCATTTCCTGCATGCCGGGGCCGCCCCGCGGGCCCTCGTACCGGATGACGACGACGTCGCCCGCGCTGACCTTGTCGGCCAGGATCGCCTCGACCGCGTCTTCCTGGCTCTCGTAGACCTTGGCCGGCCCGGCGAACGTGTGCAGCTCCTCGGGCACGCCGGCGGTCTTGACGATGGCGCCGTGCGGGGCGAGGTTCCCGTAGAGCACAGCCAGCCCGCCATCGGCGGAGTACGCGTGCGCGGCGTCCCTGACGCACCCGGCCGCGACGTCCTCGTCCAGGCTCTCCCAGCGCGCGCTCTGCGAGTACGGCCGGGTGGTCCGCACCCCGCCCGGTGCGGCGTGGAACAGTTCCCTGGCCTCGTCGCTGGCCTGCTCGCGGCGGATGTCCCACCGGTCGAGGAACTCGCCCAGGGAGCGGCTGTGCACGGTGTGCACGCCGCGGTTCAGCAGCCCGGCGCGGTCCAGCTCGCCCAGGATCGCCGGGATGCCGCCGGCCCGGTGCACGTCCTCCACGTGATAGTCGCTGCTCGGGGCCACCTTGCACAGGCACGGCACCCGCCGCGACAACTCGTCGATGTCCTTCAGCCCGAAGCTCACGCCGCCCTCGTGGGCGGCGGCGAGCAGGTGCAGGATCGTGTTGGTCGATCCGCCCATGGCCACGTCGAGGGCCATCGCGTTCTCGAACGCGTCGCGGCTGGCCACGGCCCTCGGCAGCACGGAGTCGTCACCGTCGGCGTAGTACCGCCGGGTGATGTCGGCGATCACCTGGCCGGCCCGCGCGAACAGCTCCTTCCGGGCGACGTGCGTGGCGAGCGTGGTGCCGTTGCCCGGCAGCGCGAGCCCGATCGCCTCGGTCAGGCAGTTCATCGAGTTGGCGGTGAACATGCCGGAGCAGGAGCCGCACGTGGGGCACGCGGCCTCCTCGATCCTGGCCAGCGTCTCGTCCGAGACCGAGGGGTCGGCGGAGGCCACCATCGAGTCGATCAGGTCGAGCTTCCGCCCGTTGGTGCCGGTCACCGGCGTGCCGGCCTCCATCGGGCCGCCGGACACGAAGACCGTGGGGATGTTCAGCCGCATGGCGGCGATCAGCATGCCCGGCGTGATCTTGTCGCAGTTGGAGACGCAGATCATCGCGTCCGCGCAGTGCGCGTTGACCATGTACTCGACGGAGTCGGCGATCAGCTCGCGGCTGGGCAGCGAGTAGAGCATGCCGCCGTGCCCCATCGCGATGCCGTCATCGACCGCGATCGTGTTGAACTCGCGGGGGATCGCGCCGGCGGCCCGGACCGCGTCGGCGATGACCTGGCCGACCTCGCGCAGGTGCACGTGCCCGGGGACGAACTCGGTGAAGCTGTTGGCCACCGCAACGATCGGCTTGCCGATGTCCTCGCGCGCGACCCCGGTGGCCCGCAGCAGGGCCCGGGCGCCCGCCATGTTCCTGCCGTGCGTGACGGTCCGGGATCGAAGCGGCGGCATGGTGAAGCTCCCCTCGCGGCGTGGACTCCCCAGCGTAGTCGCTGCCGGGACCGCGGCGCGGGTTAGCTCTTGGGCTTCAGCACCCGGTCGGCGGCGGTGTAGATGCGCTCGACTTCGGAGGCGGTCAGCCGCGGCGCCCTGGCGCCCGCGGAGTGCTTGCGCAGGTACTTGCGCAGCCTGTCACCGCCGAACACGTCCACGTCCCTGATCGTCGCGACCCCCCACGGGATCGGGGGCCCGTACACGGCCATCGCCGGGCGGACGCTGACCCGCTCGCCGAGCGCGTCGCCGATGAAACGGCTTGCCTCCGCCGCCTCCCAGCGCGCGTGCTCGAGCCGGTCCCGCTGGCTGAACGGCCCGTGCCACAGCTGCCTGGCGTTCTTGGTCCGGACCGGCAGCCGCTTGTCCCACTGCTCCGAGTCGATCGCGTATACCCCGGTCGGCCCGATCAGCAGGTGATCAATGACCTCGTTGGTGCCCGGGATGGCGCGAATGTGCAGCGCCCGGTAGCCGGAGCGCTCCAGCTTCGCGAGCTCCTTCTTGGTCCTCCGCTGCGCGCTCGTGGTCAGGCCCGAAGCGCTGCCGGCGGCGGCGGACCGGGACCTGATGACCGCGTCGGCGATGCCGGCCAGCACCGCCACGGTCAGCCCGACCCGCCAGTTGGTCACGATGGTGAGCGCGATGCCGGCCGTCGCGGCGATGAGCAGCCTGCGCCGCCAGGCCGGCATCCGCGAGTCGCGGGCCAGGTGGCTGATCCTGCTCCGCGGCACGGGGAGGATGGTGCCCGACTTCGGCTCGGCCGGCCGGTCGGGGTCCGTCCCGTCCACTGGCTCGGAAACCCCGGCCCGCTCGGACACCCAGCGGCGCTCGGGCAACCGGGAGTCACCGGGCATATCTCGCTCCCCGCGGTCCGCCGGCTGCCAGATGGGCTGGCGGGAATCGAGCGACGTGCTGGACGAGCTGGAGTCAGCCGCCTCCTGCCCGCTCATCTGGTCGGCGCGACGCCCAGTGATCGGGTTCACCACCTCAGCGTAACTGATCTAGGACCCGGCGCAAGTAGCTGAGCGATCACCCAATTGTCGCGGCGCCCTGGAGATTTACGTGCGACGGCGCGGGGTATGAACATAGATCGGGCAGCGCGATCCCCCGGGTCTACCATCAAGTAACATGACCCAGATTCATGATCTCTCCGCCACCGAGCTCGCGGCGGCCATCCGGTCGCGTGAGCTGTCGCCGATCGCCGTCACCGACCACTACCTGAGCCGCATCGAGGAGAAGAACGCCGCCGTGGGGGCGTACTTCACCGTCACCGCCGAGCTCGCCCGCGACCAGGCGCGGGCCGCGGAGAAGGCCGTCGCGGACGCCGACGACCCGGCACTGCTGCCGCCGCTCACCGGGGTGCCGATCCCCATCAAGGACCTGAACATGGTCGCCGGGGTGCGTCAGACCTTCGGCTCAGTGGTGTTCAAGGACAACGTCGCGCCGCAGGACGACTACGTGACCGGCGCGATCAGGGCGGCTGGCGCGGTCATCCTGGGGAAGACTGCCACGCCGGAGTTCGGGCTGCCCTGCTACACCGAGACCGAGATCGGGCCGCCGGCTCGCAACCCCTGGGATCTGAGCAGGTCAGCGGGAGGTTCCAGCGGCGGCGCAGCGGCGGCGGTGGCGGCCGGCCTCGCCCCGGCGGCGCACGGCAACGACGGCGGCGGGTCGATCCGCATCCCGTCCAGCTTGTGCGGCCTGTTCGGGATCAAGCCGTCCCGCGGCCGGATTTCCAACGCGCCGCTCATGCCCGACCTCATGGGGCTGACCACCGAGGGCCCGCTGGCCCGCACGGTCGCCGACGCGGCGCTGCTGCTGGACGTGATGACGGGGAACCAGCCGGGTGACATGTACACCCAGCCGCCCCTGCCCGGGGGCGAGAGCTTCGCCGGGTACGCCGTCCGCGAGCCGGGACGGCTGCGGATCGGGCGCACGCTGACGCATGTGGTCGACGACGGCGCCGTGCACCCGGACTGCGTCGCGGCCTACGAGGAGGCGAGCAGCCTGCTGGCCGGGCTCGGGCACGAGGTCGAGGACATCGCGCTGCCGTACGGCGCCGACACGGTGCCTGCCTTCGAGACCCTCTGGTACTCCATGGCCACGCTCGTCCCGGTGGACCCCGCCGACGAGCACCGGCTGCGGCCGCTGACCAGGTACCTGCGCGAGCGGGGGCGGGCGGTCAGCGGGGCGGATGTGCTGTTCGCCCAGGCCTTCCTCCAGATCATCATGCGGTCGGCGCTGCCGGTGCTGAACTCCTATGACGCCATCCTCACCCCGACGCTGGCTTCCCCGCCGGCCGAGGTGGGCTACTTCGAGCAGGTGGAGCCCGCGGAGAACTTTGCGCGCCAGGAGCGCTTCACCCCGTACGCGGCCATCTGCAACGTGTCCGGGCAGCCGGCGGTCAGCGTGCCGCTGCACTGGAACGCGGAAGGCCTGCCGATCGGCGTGATGCTGGCCGGCCGGGTGGGCGGCGAGGGCACGCTGATCTCGCTGTCCGCGCAGCTGGAAGCGGCCAGGCCGTGGAAGGACCGCCACCCGCCCCTGTGGTAAGCGCTGTGGTAAAGCGCGCTGTGGTAAATCGCTGGTGAAGAACGGTAGTGAGCGGCCCTGCGGTGAGGCGTGCCGTGGTCATGCCGTCGCGTGCGGTAGCTTTCCCGTGGACGCGGTAACAGACCGCAACCGCGGGCGGGGGGACAGCGTCCTAAGAGTTTGAAATATCACTCTCGGTAAGACGTGGAGCATGCTCATGAACATCCATTCACGCGCCGCCCGGCGGGCCGTCACCGTGGCGGCCGTCGGCTGCGGCGGCGCGTTTGTCGCGGCGCTGGCCGCGGCCTGCGGATCGCAGGCCGCCCAGTCCGCGTCGTCGGCGCCCCCGGCCGCCACCACATCGTCATCGCCGAGCCCGTCCGCCACGCCATCCAGCAGCAAGCCCGCGGTCAAGGTCGGGGCGCCCAGGATGCCCGCGACGCAGTGCCCGTCGGCCGCACTGCGGGTAACGATGAACAAGACCAAAGGCAGCGGGGCGGCGGGCACCAGCTACGTGCCGATCGACTTCACCAACATCTCCAGTCACAGCTGCGACATGTTCGGCTTCCCCGGCGTGTCGTTCGTGACAGCTTCCGGGGGCAGCCAGCTCGGTACCCCGGCGTCCCGGCAGACCACGTTCGGCTCGGAGACGGTCACGCTCGCCAGCGGCGGCACCGCACACGCCTGGCTGGGGATCGCGGACGCCGGCAACTTCCCGGCGTCCAGCTGCCAGCCGGTGACCGCGCACTGGCTGAAAATCTACCCGCCGGACCAGTTCGCCCCCTTGTACACCCGCTTCACCGCGACGGTCTGCTCGAAGAAGATCACCGGCGGCAGCACCCCGCTGACGGTCCTGCCCATCCGCCCGGGCCCGGGATCCCCCGGAACCGTGCCGTAACCGCCCGCGCCGCACCGAGCGCCCGCCGCCGCGGCCCCGCCGCGGTCCCCGCGGCAATGCCGCCCGCGATGCTGCCCGTGATGCTGCCGTCCACGATGGAGCCACCCGCAATGGAGCCGCCCTGGCGGTGCGTCCCTTGGCGGTGCGTCCCCTGGCGGTGCACCCCATGGCGGTGCACCCCACGGTGGTGCACCCCACGGTGGTGCACCCCTGGCCGTGCACCCCACGGCGGTGCCGCGCGTAGCTTGGTCGATGCCGATGTTTAACCCTCCCAAGGGTGAAACGTCGGCATCGATCTTGCTCGGGCGCCGGCGTGTGCCCGCTGGCACGATAAGAGCGGGGCGGAAGGGGCAGTGGTGATGCATGCGGAAGGGCGGATGTTCATGACGGCCGGCCGGGGCTGACCGGATGGACCGAGCGGATCTGGTCCGCGCCGCGCAGGCGCGCGGGGTGGCCGTCTCCTACCGGGACTGGCGCGGCCAGCAGGTCGAGGTCGGCGAGGACACGCTGGCCGCGATCCTGGCGGCGCTCGGCAACCCGGTCCCGGGCGCCCCGCCGCGGGCGGGCCAGGGACCGGCCGGGCTGAGCGCGGAGCCCGGCGCCCCGCCGCGGGCGGGCCAGGGAAAGGCCGGCGCTGAGCGCGGAGCCCGGCGCTCCGCCGCGGGCGGGCCAGGGAACGGCCGGCGCAAGCGAAGGCTCCAGCGGCCCCGCCGAAGGCGCGTTCGGGATCCCGCCGGAGTCCGGTACCGCCGCCGCACTCCCGGCGGCACCGCGGCCGCGGCAGCGGTCGTGGGGCTTCACCGTGCAGCTGTACTCGCTCCGCTCACGCCGCTCCTGGGGGCACGGCGACTTGCGGGACCTGGCCGACCTGGCCGCGTGGAGCGGCCGCGACCTCGGCGCCGGCTTCGTGCTGTGCAGCCCGCTGCACGCCGCCGAGCCGCTGCCGCCGGTCAGCCCCTCGCCGTACCTGCCGATGAGCAGGCGGTTCACCAGCCCGCTGTACCTGCGGATCGAGGACATCCCCGAGTACGGCCAGCTCGGCGCCGCCGGGAAGCAACGGATCGACCGGCTGGCCGCGCCGCTGCGGGCCGCCAGCGCCGCCGGCGGGCTGATCGACAGGGACGCGGTGTGGGCGGCCAAGCGGGCGGCCCTGGAGATCCTTCACGCCACCCCGGCCGACCCGGAGCGGCGGGCCGGGTTCGAGGGATTCCGCGCCCGGAAGGGCCGCGACCTCGAGGACTGGGCCACCTGGTGCGCGCTGGCGGAATCCCACGGCCCGGACTGGCGGCAATGGCCGGACGAGCTGCGCGATCCCCGGTCGGACGCTATCGCGGAGCAGCGGGCCAGGCTGGCCGGGCCGGTCAGCTTCCACGCCTGGCTGCAGTTCCTCGCCGGTGAGCAGCGCGCCGCCGCCCAGCAGGCCGCCCGCGACGCCGGGATGGACATCGGGATCATCCACGACCTCGCGGTCGGCGCGCACCCGGGCGGCGCCGACTCCTGGGCCGACCAGGACGTGCTCGCCCAGGGGGTCAGCGTGGGCGCGCCGCCGGACGAGTTCAACCAGCGCGGCCAGGACTGGGCGCTGCCGCCGTGGCACCCGGAGCGGCTGGCCGCCGCCGGCTACCGGCCGCTGGCCAGCCTCATCGGCGCGACCCTCAGCCACGCCGGCGGGATCCGGGCCGACCACGTCATGGGGCTGCTGCGGCTGTGGTGGGTGCCGGCCGGGATGACCCCGGACCGCGGCTGCTACGTGAGCTATGCCCACGAGGCGATGGTCGGCGTGCTGGCCGCCGAAGCGGCGCGGGCCGACGCGATCGCGGTCGGCGAGGATCTGGGCACCGTCGACGCGTGGATCCGCGACTACCTGCGCGATCGCGGCGTGCTCGGCACGTCGATGGCATGGTTCGAGCGCACCGCCGACGGCGCGCCGCTGCCGCCTGAGCAGTGGCGCCGCGACTGCCTGGCGACCGTCGGCACGCACGACGTGCCGCCAGCAGCGTCCTTCATCTCGGGCGATCATGTGGCGCTGCGGGCCAGCCTCGGCTTGCTCGCCAGAGCAGAAGATGCCGAACGCGCTGACGCGGCAGCGACCGTGGCCGCGTGGCGCGAAGCGCTCGCGGGGCATGGGCTGCTGCCGGCCGGCGCCGCGGTCACGCCGGAGGAGTTCACGGTGGCCCTGTACGCCTACCTGGCCCGCACCCCGGCGGTCCTCATCGGCGTCTCGCTGGCCGACGCGGTCGGGGAGCGCAGGCCGCAGAACCTGCCGGGCACGACCGATCAGTACCCGAACTGGCGGATCCCGCTGGCCGGCCCCGACGGCCTGCCCGTGCTGGCCGAGCAGCTGGCGACCGACCCGCTGGTCCTGGCCACGGCCGGCGCGGCCGCGACCGGGGCTACGGCCCCAGAGCCGCCAGCCGGTCACGTTCCCGGCACCGCAGCGCGCGCGCCACGTCGTCCCGGCCTTCGCTGAGCAGGCGGCGCAGCGGCGCGGGCGGGTCGGTCCGCGCGATGTACTCGCCGGTGGCCGCGATCGTGTCCTGGCTGACCGCGAACAGGGGGTAGGCGTTGCTGACGAACCACTGGGCCATGTCGGGCTTCCAGTCCCGCCACACGTCGCCCGCCACGTCGAAGTAGCGCCGGGCAAACGGCTCCAGCAGGGCGTCCTGGTCGGGGCTCATGAAGCCGGACAGCATCGCCCTGAAGGTCGCGTTCGGCAGCTTGCCGCTGATGATCTCCTCCCAGGCCGCCTCCTTGGCCTCCTCCGTCGGGATGGCGGCCCGGCAGGCGGCGGCGCGCCGGGCGCCCGCGTCGGTGGCGTCGCCGGCGAGCTCCGTCTCGATCTCCCGCTCGCCGGCCAGGCCGACGGTCACCAGCCGCCGCAGCAGCGCCCACCGCAGCTCGGTGTCGACGGCCAGGCCGCCGATCACGACGGAACCGTCCAGCAGCCCCCGCAGCAGATCGGTGTGCCGGGGCCTGACGGCGACGCGGGCGAACGCCTGCGCGTAGGCAAGCTGGGAGTCCGAGCCGGGCTCGGCCCGGTCCAGCAGCTCCCGGAACGCATCGGCGAGCAGCTCCAAGCCGGCCGGCCGCCAGGCCGGGTCGGCGAACCTGCGCACCGCCTGCGTCGCCTGCAGCAGCAGCGTCTGCACCACGGAGATGTCCCGCACGGACCCGAGGCCGGACAACACCAGCGCCGCGTAGTCGCGCGCGGCCATCTCGGCGTCGCGGCACATGTCCCAGGCGGCGGCCCAGCACAGCGCCGCGGGCAGCGAGTCGGCGAAACCGCCGATGCTGCCGATGAGCGTGCGCAGCGAGTGATCGTCCAGCCGGATCTTCGCGTAGGTGAGGTCGTCGTCGTTGACCAGCACGAGATCCGGGCGGCGCTCGCCGGCCAGCTCGGGCACGTCGGTCAGCTCGCCGGCCACGTCGGTCTCCACCCGGCGGCGCCGGACGAGCGAGCCGCTCTGCCCCCCTTCGCTGGCGGGCCCGGCGCGGTCATACAGGCCGATCGCGATCCGGTGCGTGCGCAGCACCGGGTGGCTGGCCGGCGCCTCCTGCCGGACGGCGAAGCTGGTGATCGTGCCGTCCGGTCCGGTCCGGTAGTCCGGCCGCAGCGTGTTGACCCCCGCGGTCTCCAGCCAGTCCTTCGACCACGCGGACAGATCCCGGCCCGAGGTCCCCTCGAGCGCGGCGAGCAGATCCCGCAGCGTCGCGTTGCCCCAGGCGTGCGCGTCGAAGTAGCGGCGCACCCCGGCCAGGAAGTTGTCCCGGCCGACGTAGGCGACCAGCTGCTTGAGCACCGAGGCGCCCTTGGCGTAGGTGATGCCGTCGAAGTTCACCTGGACGGCATGGATGTCGGGGATGTCGGCCGCGATCGGATGCGTGGACGGCAGCTGGTCCTGCCGGTACGCCCAGGCCTTGTACACCTGCGCGAACGTGGTCCAGGCCGACGTCCAGCGGGTGGCCTCGGCCTCGGCCAGCGTGGCCGCCCAGGTGGCGAACGACTCGTTCAGCCACAAGTCGTCCCACCAGCGCATGGTGACCAGGTCACCGAACCACATGTGCGCCATCTCGTGCAGGATCGTCTCGGCCCGCGCCTCGCGCGCGAAGTCGGTGACCCGGGACCGGAAGATGTAATCCTCGACGAACGTCACGGCCCCGGCGTTCTCCATCGCGCCTTCCTTGAACTCGGGCACGAAGAGCTGGTCGTACTTGCCGAACGGGTACCGCCTGGCGAACACGTCCTGGAAGAAATCGAGGCCCTGCCTGGTCACCTCGAAGATCTCGTCCGCATCCAGGTACCGGGCGAGCGACGCGCGGCAGTAGATGCCGAGCGGGACGCCCTCGTGCTCGGCGCGGACCACGTGGTACGGGCCGGCCGCCACCGCGGTGATGTAGGCCGGCACCGGCGGCGTCGGCGGGAAGTGCCAGCGGCCGGTCCCCGAGCCGGTTCCTGAGCCGGTCCCTGAGCCGGTCTCTGGGCCCGTCTCTGCGCCGTCGCCGGCCTGCGGCGTGACGTCCGGGGCCATGTTGGAGACCACCTGCCAGCCCTCCGGCGCCTGGACCGCCAGCTCGAAGGCGGCCTTGAGATCGGGCTGGTCGAAGCAGGCGTAGACCTGATGCGCGTCGTAGGTCTCCAGGTCTGAGTAGAGGTACACGCCGCCGTCGGCCGGGTCGGCGAACCGGTGCAGCCCCTCGCCGTGACGTGAGTAGGCGCATTCGGCGGCCACCCGCAGCTCGTTCGCCGCGGCCAGGCCGGCCAGCCGGATCCGGCTGCCGTCGAAGGCGCTGCGGTGCACCGGCTCGCCGTTGAGGGTGATCTCGGTGACCGCGGGGGCGACCAGGTCGATGAAGGTCGCGGCGCCCGGGCTCGAGCAGGAGAACCTGACCACGGTGACCGAGCCGAAGGTGATCTCGCCGCCGGTGAGGTCCAGCTCGACCGAATACGACTGAACGCCGATCAGTTCTGCCCGCTGACGCGCCTCGTCACGGGTGAGGTTTCCTGCCACCTGACTTCCCTTTCGTGTGCCCGGCCCCCGGGAAGGCCTTCATGCGCGGGGGCCGTCCCGGCATCCTGTCACAGCAGGCGGAATGCCTTCCCGGGGGCGGGGGTTATCGGCTGTGTAGCCGGGTGAGCGGCTGACGGGAAGCTGACGGGAAGCTGACGGGAAGCTGACGAGAAGGAGTGCGCATGGCCGAGCAGGAGCCCACGGTCGTTGATTTCTGGTTCGACCCGCTGTGCCCGTGGGCGTGGATCACGTCTCGCTGGGTGCTCGAGGTGGAGAAGGTCCGGCCGGTCGAGCCGCGCTGGCACGTGATGAGCCTGGCCGTGCTCAACGAGAAGCGGGAAGACCTGCCCGAGGACTACCGGCAACGGCTGGGCGAGGCCTGGCGGCCGGTCCGGGTGTGCATCGCCGCCGAGACCAAGTACGGCGCCGACGTGCTCGGCCCGCTGTACACGGCGCTGGGCACGCGCTTCCACAACGAGCACCAGCCGAAGGACCGCGCCACCATCGAGGCGGCGCTGGCCGAGGCCGGGCTGCCGGCCGAGCTCGCCGACGCGATGGACTCCACCGAGTACGACGAGGCGGTCCGCGCGTCGCACGCCGATGGCATCGACCGGGTCGGCTACGACGTCGGCACGCCGGTGATCTCGGTGAACGGCACCTCGGTGTTCGGCCCGGTGATGTCCCCGATCCCGCGCGGCGAGGCCGCCGCCAGGCTCTGGGACGGCGTGCTTGCGATCGCGGGGACGGACGGCTTCTTCGAGCTGAAGCGCAGCCGCACCCGCGACCCCATCTTCGACTAGTCCGACGGGGGACGGTGCGCCGTTCGCTCCGGCGGGCGCGTGCGCGAGGATTGGGGCATGCGCGACAACTATGTGGGCGGGGCGTGGACCCCGTCGTCCGCCGCGGCGGCCATCGACGTCATCAACCCGGCCACCGAGGAGATCATCGACCGGGTTCCCGCGGGTGACCCGGCCGATGTCAACGCCGCGGTGGCCGCGGCCCGCGCGGCATTCCCCGGCTGGGCGGCCACCTCGCCCGCCGACCGTGCCGGGCTACTGGACGCCGTGCGCGGGCTGCTGGCCGCCCGGGCCGACGACATCGCCGCGGTCATCGCGGCCGACATGGGCTCGCCGCTCGCCTTCGCCCGGCAGGTGCAGGTCGGCCTGCCGCTGCAGGTGCTCGCCAGCTACGTGGAGCTGCTCGGCTACTACGACTTCGGCAGCGAGCGGGCCGGCAACTCCCTCATCGTGCGGGAGCCGGTCGGCGTGGCCGGGATGATCACCCCGTGGAACTACCCGCTGCACCAGATCGTCGCCAAGGTCGCCGCCGCGCTCGCGGCCGGCTGCACGGCGGTGCTCAAGCCGAGCGAGGTAGCGCCGCTCGCCGCCTATGAGCTGGCTGCGGCCTTCCACGAGGCCGGACTGCCGCCGGGCGTATTCAACCTGGTCAGCGGCACTGGCCCGGTGACCGGCGAGGCGATCGCCGGGCACCCGGGCATCGACACGGTGTCGTTCACCGGCTCGGCGCGGGCCGGCAAGCGGGTCGCCGAGGTCGCGTCGCAGACCGTCAAGCGGGTGACGCTCGAGCTGGGCGGCAAGTCGGCCAACGTGATCCTGCCCGACGCCGACCTGGGCACCGCGGTCAAGGTGGGGGTGGCGAAGGCGTTCATCAACGCGGGCCAGACCTGCACCGCGCTCACCCGGATGCTGGTCCCCGGTGACGTCTACGACGAGGCCGTCGCGCTGGCCGTCAAGGCCGCCGCGCGGTACGCGCCCGGCGACCCGATGGCCGAGGGAACCCGGCTCGGCCCGCTGGTCTCGGCCGCGCAGCGGGACCGGGTGCGCGGCTTCATCGAGCGGGGCGAGGCCGAAGGCGCCACCCTGGCCGCCGGCGGGGCGGAGCCCCCCGAAGGCGTGACCGCGGGCTACTTCGTGCGGCCCACGGTGTTCAGCGGCGTCAAGCCCGACATGACGATCGCCCAGGAGGAGATCTTCGGCCCGGTGCTGTCGGTCATCGGGTACGGCAGTGAGGATGAGGCGGTCGAGATCGCCAACGGCACCCGCTACGGCCTGGCCGCCGCGGTCTGGTCCGGCGACGCAGACCACGCCGCCGCGGTGGGGCGGCGGCTGCGGGCCGGGCAGGTCGAGATCAACGGCGGCGCGTTCAACCCGGTTGCGCCGTTTGGCGGATTCGGCCAGTCCGGGTACGGGCGGGAGCTGGGCGTGCACGGCATGGAGGAGTTCCTGGAGATCAAGTCGCTGCAGTTCTGACGGTTGCCGGCAGGTCTGACAGACTGGCAGCCGTGCGCGTCTATCTGGGATCCGACCACGCGGGGTTCGAGCTCAAGGCGGCCCTGATCGAGTGGCTCGCCGGTGCAGGCCATGAGCCGGTCAACTGCGGGCCCGAGACCTACGACCCCGCCGACGACTACCCGCCGTACGTGATGCGGGCCGCGGCCAGGGCTGTCGCGGACCCGGGCAGCCTCGGCATCGTCATCGGCGGGTCGGGCAACGGCGAGCAGATCGCCGCCAACAAGATCCCGGGGGTCCGGGCGGCGCTGGCCTGGACCGACGAGACCGCGCAGCTGGCCAGGCAGCACAACGACGCGAACGTCCTGAGCCTGGGCGCCCGGATGTACCCGGTGGCCGACGCGATCGGCTTCGCCCGGGTCTTCGTGGAGACGCCGTTCTCGGGGGAGCCGAGGCACACCCGGCGGCTGGGCATGGTCGCCGACTACGAGAAGACCGGCGAGCTGCCCCCGCTCCCCGGTTAGCCCGGCCGGTCAGCTCGCCGGCGCAGGCTGGTCAGCGCAGCACCACGTGCTCGCCGCCGACGTCCGCGACGATCTCCAGCCGCCCGCCGAGCGCCTCGACGTAGCCGGCCAGGGCGCGGACCTCGGTCGCGCCCGGCTCGGCGCGCTCGATGGCCGCGACTCTCGCCGGCCGGACGCCCATCCGCTCGGCGACCTCCGCCCGGGTGAGCCCGAGCCGGTCCCGCATCTCGGCCAGCGTCCGCGCGCGGTTCGCCGCGGCCAGGGCGGCCGCGCCGGCCTCGACGTCACTGGCCGCGCCGGCGAAGAACTCGTCGAGGAACGACTGCGCGTCGGCGAAGCCGTACCTGGTCTCTTCCGATCGCAGGCCGTCCCGGACCAGGCGCAGCACTTCCGACGAGAGCGACACCGCCTCGTCGTAGTGATCCCGCAGCGCGTCCCGGCCCTCTAGCACGGCGAGCAAGAGCGCGGTGCCCGGTGGCTCGACGGCGAAGAGGATGCGCAGGTCGTCGTCGAGGGGCGCACCGGGCCGCAGTTGCATCAGGCCGGTCTGCGGGCGGAAGTCGCCTGCACCCTCCGCCCAGGGAGCCCTCGCCAGCTCCCGCTCGATCTCGTTCTCGACCTCGCCGAGCCTGGCTGCGGCCCCGCCGGGCTCCCCGGCCGGCTGGCCACGGTCACCGCTGTCCGCCCTGCCCGCGGCCGCCCCGGCGGCGTCCGTGCCGCCCGCGTCCGCCCTGCCCGCATCGGCACTGCCCGCGTCCGTGCCGCCCGCGTCCCCCCTGCCCGCGTCCGCCCTGCCCGCGTCCGCCCCGCTGGCGTCCGTGCCGCCCGCGTCCGGGGCGCCCACGTCAGGGCCGCCCGCGTCCGCCCTGCCGGCGTCGGCGCTGCCGGCGTCCGCCCTACCCGCTTTCGGGTCACCCGCGTCTGCCCTCAGGCCGGGGGCGTCCGGGTCATCAGCGCCCGGGTATATATCAGCGTCGTCCAGGCCAGCCGCGAACGCCGCGGGCACGGCCGCCTCGGCCTGTGCGGCCAGATAGCGCGCCTTCAGGACTTCCTTCCTGAAGCTGAACGCCTCTACCTGCCGTATCTGGCGCCTGCTCTCTTCGGTGAGCTTCCGCTCGGTCTGGCTCACCTCGTCGAGCCGTTGCCGCGACTGCGCCAGTTGCTCCTGGGCTGCGGCCTGCTCCTCAGCCACCTGGCCGGCCAGAGCCTGCTGGCCCGCGTCGAGCGCCCGCCGGTGCTGGTCGTCGAGCCGTGCCTGCAGTGACTCCAGCTCGGCCACCTGCCTGCGGAGCCGCTCGGCCGTCGTCGCCGCGGCCGCGACCCGGCGGCGTCCCGCCTGCATCCGCGCCAGGCCGAGCTGGTAGGACCAGTCCAGCACCTCAGCCAGGTCCGGCTGCCGGGTGATATCTGCCGCCGGGATGACCAGCGGGGGACCAAGGCTGGCGCCTTCGCTCATCAGGGCGGTCAGTGCCTCGCCCACGCGCCTGGCCGCCGGAGGGTCGCTGTCCCGCAGTTCCATCAGCCAGTCGTGCGTCTCGATGGACATCTCCAGGACATAACCCATGCCCGCAGCCTCTCACCCGCAGTGCGGATCGAGGTAACCGCCCGCCGGCGGACAGCGCGTCATTCGTCCAGGTCGCTGACCACGGCGAAGTGATCCGAGGGCCAGACGCCGTCCATGGGGGCGTTGCCCGCGAGCCGGGCTGACCGGACCCGGCCCCGGCCGCGGCGGTGCAGGCCGACCAGGATGTAGTCGATGCGCGAGTCGGGGATCAGGCTGTTGCCCTGGTAGCCGTTGCGGCGGTCCCAGGTGAACCCGGGATCGGCCGGGTCGGCGTACCGCCAGGCGTTGACGAGGACCAGCCCGGGCACCACCGGGGCCGTGAGCAGGCCGCCGAGCAGCCGCAGCTCGTCCGAACCAGGCTCGGCGTTGAGGTCGCCGGTGACCACCGGCGGGTAGGCGCAGTCCGCCAGCCGGTCGGCTGCGAACGCGGCGAGCTCGCGGACCTGCGCGGTGCGCACCTGCGAGGCGCCCGGCCGATAGCTCAGGTGGGTGGTGAACATGGGCAGCGCGCCGCCCGGCGCCTCGATGCGGGCGTGCAGCGCGACCCTGCCCTCGCCGGCGTTGGCGGTGGGCATGCTCAGCTCCTCGTGCTTGGTGATCGGCCAGCGGCTGAGGACGGCGTTGCCGATGCGGACCTCATTGCCCTCGCTGTCGTGGCTCTGTGCCGCGGCCGCGAAGCACCATTGCATCCCGAGCCGGTCGGCCAGGTCGGCCGCCAGGTTGCGCCCGTCGGCGTCCCACACTTCCTGCAACCCGCACAGGTCGGGGCTGACCTCGGCCAGCGTCGCCGCGATGGCCTCGTACCGGCGCTGCCACGGCCCGTAACGCCACCACAGATTCCAGGTCAGCACCCGCATCGCCCGGTCCCGCCTCCTCGTCCCGTCTCGCGCCCGGCATCGTGCGCACGGATCCCATCATCGCCGACGCCTCAGTGGCTTAGGTGGGGTGCTTGCCGCGGTCATCCGCGAGTACGCCCGTCGGGCCTGGCTGGTGAGTCGCTGAAGGAGATGGGCAGCGACCTGAACGCCCGCGGCATCCCCACCAGCACCGGCCGCCCCTGGTCCCGGTCGGCGCTGAAGATCGTGTTGATCTCGGCGTGGATCTCCGGCCGCCGCGAGTAAACCCCGACCGACAGCTACGAGCCCGAGCACAAGCCGCCGCTCGTGATCTGGCTCCGGGATTGCTACGGAATCGCTGGGAAATCAACGGAATCTTGAGACGAGGACACGTTGACGACCCGAGCTGACAGGTGGAACATCAACACCAGGACGAGGGTAGCGGAGTGACGTGAGCGACCCGCCAGGGGTCGGCCGATCGTCAGGACGCCCGATGGGAACCGGGAGCGGGCCCGGGGGCGAGGGAAGTCCAATGATCGGATTCAGGCATGCACGCGTGCTGGCCAGGACCCTAGTCGCAGCAGTTGCCAGCAGCCTCTTAATCCTCTCGGTGCTGGCCGGCGGGGCCAGCGCGGCGTCCGCCAGCACGGCACGAGCGAGTACGGCACGAGCGAGTACGGCACGAGTCGGTACGGCCGCGGCGAGCCTGGCGCGAGCCAGATTGGCGCCGGCACACGCGGCACCGCGAAACCGCGGCTCGCTCCCGAGGCCAGCAGGCGGACGATCTCCAGTCACGAAAACATCGTGGCCCCGGGTGGGCCATGCCCATATCTTCTCGGACCGAAGGAGTCGCTGGGGCAGACGGAGCGGTGTGAGCCCGAACACCGCGGGCCTGTCCTGGGGCGGTGGTCCAGTCCAGCACGATCCCACGTACTACGCCATCTTCTGGCTGCCGTCGGGGACCAACTACGAGCCCGGCATCATCAACGGTGACACTGGCTACGAAAACCTGATGTCGCGCTACCTCCAGGACGCCGGCAGCACGAACTTCGCCAACCTGGTCTCGCAGTACTTCGACTTCAGCAACGGAATCGCGAACCGCATCCAGCCCCAGAATCAGTACGGGGGCGCCTGGACGGACACGACCGCCTATCCGCAGAGCCCGCTGTTTGACACAGACATCCAGGCAGCCATCAACCGCGCGCTCGCCGCCAATCCGACGTGGCAGGACGGGATCAACTCCACGTTCTACGTCTTCACCGGGCTGGGCATCGAGAGCTGCATGGACAGCAGCCAATCGCTGTGCACCCCGGGCATAACGCCCTCCAATGGCTATTGTGCCTACCACAATTACTTCACGGACTCGAACGGCCATACCGCTGTCTACGCGAACATGCCGGAAGTCGAGTTCTGGAACGCGAAGGGCTTCTTTACCGGAGAGTCGTGCGAGACCACGAACGCCCTCCCGAACGGCGACATCTACGCCGACAACGAGTTCGCCGTGCTTCAGCACGAGCAGACCGAGGCGGAAACCGATCCGATACCGGGAACCGACTGGACCGGCGGCGGCATGGAGATCGGGGATCTGTGCGCGAACAACTTTGGCAGCGAACAGTACTTCGGGCCCAGCAACGCCGATGTCAACGGCCACCTGTACGTCCTGCAGGAAATGTGGAGCGACGTTAACAACGCCTGCGGCGGAGCGGACGCGGGCAGCACCGGATACTACAACGTCTATGGCCCGTACTCGGCGATAGCGGGTGCGAGCACGGGCACCGTGAACCTGGCGCGAACGGTGTTCGTACCCAGCGTAAACTGCTGCGTGGCACCGAACCCCACGATCAACTGGGGCGACGGGACAACCAACGAGCCAGGCGGGGACACCGGCTGCGTGATATGCACCTTGACCGGCAGTCATACGTACGCGTACGACCCGTCGGCGAGCTATCCGAAGACATATCAGGTAACCGTCACGTATAACACCGGCTGCTGCATCTCCTACAGCCAGACGCTCAATATCGTCGTCTTCGCGCCCACCCCCCTCACGATCACCGCCAACGACAAGACCATGACCTACGGCGGAACGGTCCCGGCCTTCGACGCCAGCGAGAGCGGGTTCATCAACGGCGACAACAGCGGCGTGGTGCAGGGTCTGACCTGCTCGGCGACGGACTTGCACGGTAATCCCGTGAGCAGCAGCACGCCGGCGGGGACCTATCCCATCAACTGCAGTGGGGCCACCGCCCCGTCCTACTAGTCGATCTCGTATGTCGCGGGGACCCTGACGATAAATCCGGCGCCCCTGACGATAACCGCAAAGGACCAGTCAACGACGTACGGGGCGATCTCGTTCGACACGTCGCCCGGCAGCATGATCTTCAGCGGCTTCGTCAACGGCGAGGGGCCGGGCGTGCTCGGCCCGGGCCTGACCATCAAATCAGATGTCAAGTCCAGCAGTCCCGCCGGGACTTACACGCTGACGCCCGCAGCCGCAGTCGATCCGAACTACGACATCACCTACGACAGCGGGACCCTGACGGTGGGACAAGCATCTCTCCTGATCACCGCCAGTAGTCCCACGGTCACCTATACCGGCCAGGCCCCAGCGATCACCCCGGGCTACTCCGGCCTGCAAAACGGCGACAGCGCTCCCGCGACGCCGCCGGCGTGCGCCACCACGCCGCCGCTCGCCACTGGCGTCGGCACGTACACGACGTCGTGCTCCGGCGCGGCCGAGCCGAACTACTCGATCAGCTACGCCACCGGCACGCTCACCATCAACCCCGCCCACCTCGCGATCACGGCCAACGACAAGTCCATGACGTATGGCGGAACGGTGCCGGCCTTCGACGCCACCTTCAACGGCTTCGTCAACGGCGAGGGACCGGGCGTGCTCAGCGGGCTGACCTGCGGCGCGCTCGACGGGCACGGCAACCCGGTGAGCAGCACCACGCCCGCCGGCTCGTACACCATCAACTGCTCTGGCGCGACCGATCCGAACTACTCGATCAGCTACACCGCCGGCACGCTCACCATCGACCGGGCTCCCCTCACGATCACGGCCAACGACAAGACCACGATCTACGGCCAGCCCATGCCGGCCTTCGACGCCAGCTTCAGCGGCTTCGTCAACGGCGAGGGACCGGGCGTGCTTAGCGGGCTGACCTGCGGCGCGCTCGACGCGCACGGCAACCCGGTGACCCCGACCACGGCCGCCGTCGTACACCATCAACTGCTCGGGCGCCACCGACCCCAACTACGCCATCAGTTACCGCCCCGGTACCCTCACCGTGCAGCTGTTCGGCACCGGGATTGGCAACGTACTCAGCACGAGCAGCACCAGCTGCCACCTGGCGCTCTCGGGGCGCGCGACCGTCGGCGCGGGCACGCTGAACGTGAACGGCACGAGCACAAGCGCACTCTGTCTCAAGAAGCCCGCGGCGCTCAGTGCCGGGACCATCTCGGTGCAGGGGGGCGTGCGGAACAACGGCGGCACGATCAACGGCACGCTGAAGACCCACCAGCCACCTGCCCCGGATCTGCTGGCCACGCTGCCGGCACCCAGCGCGCCAGCCGCGACGTGTCCCGGCACGGCGTGCCCCGGTGGCACCACCCTCAACGCGGGTCACACGTATGACCTGCTGCCGGGCACGTACACCGTCCCCGTCACGGTCAACTCGGGTGC
>CAVOOC010000024.1:0-62172 GCA_963697445.1 uncultured Actinomycetes bacterium | reverse complement strand
GCGGCACCGCGCGCGGGACCACTGCGGCGGAGAGGGCCGCACCGGCGAGCGCGGCGGTCGCGGCGGCGCGGCGGTCGCGCAGCAGCACCGCGCCAGCCCACGCCGCGGCGGCCGCCTGCGGGGTGAACGAGAGCAGCGGCGCCGTCGCGGTCCGGGTGCAGTGGAAGCGATCGGCGCCCGCCAGCCTGGCTGCCGCCCATCCGGCCAGGCAGCCCGCGACCATCCACTCCAGGCGTCGTGAGGACATCGGCTCATGGTCGCACGCACGGCCGGCGCGGCCCGCGAGGCACCCCGCCGCGCCGGCGGCGAGCCTGCGCCGACGTCCGCGGCGAGCCTCGTCCCGCGCCCGCGGCGAGCCTGCCCCGGCGCCCAGGGCGGGCCCGCGCCGGGCGAGCCTGCGCTCGCCCGCCCCCGGCGAGCCTGCGCCCACGCCGAGCCTGCGTCGGCTTCCGCCGGGGTGGCGCGGCGCCCGTCGGGCCGGCGTACCGCGTCGAGCAGGTGCCGCGAAGCGCGTTCGGCTGCTGGCTGCGCTTGATCCGGGGACCGCGTTCAGCTACCGGCTGCGCCGGCTCCGGGGACCGGTCCGAGCAGCGCGGTGGCGGCCTGGATCCCGACCTCGGTCAGGTCACGGATGTCGCCGCCGTCCTCCACGATAGTCGCCGTCAGTTCCCGCAGGCCGCCGAGCAGGATCAGGGCAATGGGACGGGACACCGGACGCGTTCCGGCCCGCCGGAACTCGTCGTTGTCCGCCAGCAGGAAGAGCATGTCCGTCAGGGAACCCATCGCGTCCCGCTGAACCTGGCGGCCGAGCGTGCCGAGGGCAGGCAGTTCCCGGATCCAGCTCAGCGTGATCGCGGGTTCGGAGGCCACCGACTCGACGTAGGCCTCGACCGCCTGGCGGACTTGCCTCTCCCAGGGCGCCGCCGGATCGACTGCCTCGGTGATCTGCCGCCGCAGCCGCTCGTTCGTGGCCGCCAGAAGCGCCACGAAGCACTCGTCCTTGCTGGTGAACTCCGCGTAGAACGTGCGCCGGGATGTCCGCGCGTGCCGCACGATGTCGGCGATCTTGGTCTCCCGGTAGCCACGTTCCTCGATCGAGGTCGCCAGCCCCTCGAGCAGCCGCTGCCGGAAGGATGCGGGCTCATCCCCCGGGCCCGGTGCCGTCGCGACGTCGTCGAGGGCTTGGTCCGTGGTCATGGTCGGCGCGTCCTCCTGTCGGCAGTGGTCACTCCCCAGTCTCGCAGGCCGGGGCTTGTGCCTCATGGTACCTTGAAGTACCATTAGCTGGTACTCACGCGTACCAGTCTGTGGGTAACGCGGATGAAGATGCAGGTGCCGCGGGAGGAGATCAGATGACCGCCACTGAGCCGGGCCCCGCAGTCCGGCTGCCGCCCGGTCCCCGGCTGCCGCGCCCGGTCCAGGGGGCGGCATTCCTCGCCTCACGCCGCCGGACGACCCGGCTGATGCGCCGCCGCTACGGGCGCGCGTTCACCTTGAACGTCCCGTTGTTCGGGCAGGCTGTGTTCATCAGCGATCCTGCCCTGGTGAAGCAGCTGTTCATGACCAGCACGGACGTCGTCGGCAACATCGAGCCCAACCTGGGCCGGGTGCTCGGCCGCGGCTCGTTCTTCAACCTGGACGGGGACGCGCACCGGCGGCAGCGCAAGCTGCTCGTGCCGCCGTTCCACGGCAAGCGGATGGCTTCCTACGAGACCATCATCGAAGAAGAGATGCTGCGCGAAGCCGCGGGCTGGCCCGAGGGCGAGCCGTTCGAGACGCTCGCGCCGATGATGCGCATCACGCTCAACGCGATCCTGCGCGCGGTGTTCGGTGCTGAGGGAGCTGAGTTCGAGGCGCTGCGTGCCCTGCTGCCGCCGATGGTCACGCTCGGTTCCCGGCTCGCGCTGCTGCCCGTCCGGGCCCGTGCCCTGGGCCGGTGGAGCCCGTGGGAGCGCTTCGCGGCCTACCGGCGCGAATTCGACTCGATCGTCGGGACGCTGATCGCCAAGGCGTCCGCCGACCCGGCCCTGGCTGACCGCGGCGACATCCTGTCGCTGATGCTGCAGGCCCGCTACGAGGACGGCGCGGCGATGGCGCAGCGCGACGTCGCCGACCAGCTGCTGACCTTGCTCGCCGCCGGGCACGAGACGACGGCGACCACGCTGGCCTGGGCGGTGGAACGGCTGCGCCGGCACCCGGCGCTGCTGGCACGGCTGGTGGACGAGGTCGACGCCGGCGGATCCGAGCTGCGCCAGGCCACGATCATCGAGGTGCAGCGCACCCGCCCAGTGATCGACATCACCGGCCGGACGGTGAAGGCGGACAGCGTCCGGCTCGGCGACTGGGTGATCCCGAAGGGATACAACATCCTGGTCGGGATCAGCCTCGTTCACGACGATGACGAGGTCTTCCCGGACGCAGCGTCGTTCAGCCCTGACCGGTTCGCCGGCGTGAAACCGGACAGCTACGCCTGGATACCGTTCGGCGGCGGGACGCGGCGCTGCATCGGAGCGGCGTTCGCGAACATGGAGATGGACGTGGTGCTGCGCACGCTGCTGCGGGACTTCGAGCTGAGCAGCACCTACGAGGCGCCCGAGCGCTGGCATTCGCGCGGGGTCGCCTACGCGCCGGCCCTGGGCGGCCGCGCGATCGTGCACCGCAGGACAGCGCATCGAAGCGGGGCGGCCGTGCCGGCGCGCGGCGACGCGTACGCGCAGGTCCCGGCGTGACCGGGGTCGCGGCGGCACCGGCCGCCGGCGGCGAGAAGCTCGCCGAGGCGGGGCGCGGCATCACGCTGTGCTATGAGCGGATCGGCAGCCCGGACGCCCCCCGCTGCTGCTCGTCTGCGGGCTGGGGCAGCAGCTGCACTCGTGGCCGAAGCCGTTCTGCGAGGAACTGGCGGGCCGGGGATTCTGCGTCATCCGCTTCGACAACCGTGACACCGGCCGCTCGACCCACGTGGCCCGCAAGCCGCCGGGCCTGGCCGCGATGCTGACCAGGCGCATGGGCAGCGGGCAGTACCACCTCGGCGACATGGCGCGGGACGCCGTCGGACTGCTCGACGCGCTCGGCTATCGCGACGCCCACCTCGTCGGCGCCTCCATGGGGGGGATGATCGCGCAGACGGCCGCGGCCCATTTCCCGTCGCGGGTGCGCAGCCTCGCCTCCCTCATGTCGATGACCGGGGCGGCGCGCATCGGCAGGCCCGCGGCGAAGACCTGGCTGATGATGCTCAGCCCGCCGCCGCGCAGCCGGGAGGCAGCCGTGGCCGCCTCGGTCCGCATCTTCCGGCAGATCGGGTCCCATGGGTTCCCGTTCGACGAGAGCTGGGTCGCGGCGGTGGCCGGCGAGTCCTGGGACCGCGACCCGACGAGCGACGGCGTGCGCCGCCAGCTCGCCGCGATCTTCCAGTCCGGTGACCGGACGGCCGAGCTGCGCGGCATCGACGTACCGACCGTGGTGATCCACGGCGACCGCGACCCGATGGTCCACCCGTCCGGCGGCGCGGCAACCGCCGCGGCGATCAGGAACGCGCGGCTGGAAACGATCCCCGGCCTGGGACATGACCTGCCCGCCGGAGCCTGGGCCGCCATCATCGACCTCATCGTGGCGAACGCGCGCCGGGCCGGACCCGGTGCCAGTCACGCGGGCCGGCCCTAGAGCCGGCTACGCCACAACCGGCTACAACGGAGCCGGCCACAGCGGAGCCCGCCACAACGAGCCGGCCACAACGGAACCCGCGACAACGGAACCCGCCGCACGGGCGGGCGACACCTCAGGGAGCAGCGATGCCCAGATCCGGGCGTAGGACGATCAGCGGGCGCACGGTGATGATCACCGGCGCCGCCTCCGGCATCGGGCGCAGCCTCGCCCAGCGGCTGTCGCGGCACGGATCCGCGGTCGCGATCGCGGACATCGACGAGCGCGGGCTCAAGGAGACCGAGGCGTCGCTGGACGGGCCGAGCCTGGCGCGCGTTCTCGATGTCCGGGACGCCGCGGCGCAGCGCGACTTCGCCGCGGAGGTCCGGGCGTGGATGCCCACTCCGCTCGCGGCGGTCTTCAACAACGCGGGCGTCGCGGTCGCGTCCACGGTGCTGGACGCGGTGCCCGAAGACGACGACTGGCTGCGCGAGATCAACTTCCAGGGGGTGGTGAACGGCACCCGGGCGTTCCTGCCGATCCTCGTCGGGCAGGACGACGGGGTCATCGTCAATACCTCGAGCGTCTTCGGCCTGCTCGGCATCCCGTTCCAGAGCGCCTACTGCGCCTCGAAGTTCGCCGTCCGCGGCTTCACCGACTCGCTCCGCCAGGAGCTGCGCGGTACCGGCGTGAGCGCCGTGACCGTGCACCCCGGCGGGATCACCACGAACATCGCCCGCAACGGCCGCATCCGCAAAGACCCGGAAGGCCGCGGACGGACCCACGACCAGATCGCCAGCGAGTTCGAGGCGATCACGATGACGTCACCCGACAAGGCCGCCGAAGTCATCCACGCGGGCGTCGAGCGCGGCAAGGCGCGCATCCTCGTCGGGCCGGACGCGTACTTCTTCGACGCGCTCGCCCGGCTGGCCCCGACGCACTACTACGACGTGCTGTCGGTGCTGGAAAAGCGGATGCGGGCCCGTAGCAGGCCGGCCGCCGGGCGCGCGTCATGACCGCCTCACCCGTCCCCGCCGCACCGTCGGCCGGGACCAGCGATGGGCACGTGGACGTCCTCATCGTCGGCGCGGGCCTGTCGGGCATCGGGGCGGCCCATCACCTGCAGGCCGCCTTCCCCGGCAAGTCGTACCGGATCCTCGAGGCACGGGACGCGATCGGCGGAACCTGGGACCTGTTCCGCTACCCCGGCGTGCGCTCCGACTCCGACATGCAGACGCTCGGCTACAGGTTCCGCCCGTGGACGCAGGCCGAAGCGATCGCGGACGGGCCCTCGATCCTGTCCTACGTCCGCGACACCGCCGCGCGGGCCGGGATCGACCGGCACATCCTGTTCGGCCACCGCGTCCGCGCCGCGTCGTGGTCCAGTGCCGAGGCACGCTGGACGGTCGAGGCGAGCCGCGAGGCCGACGGGCAGTCCGTGCGGTTCAGCTGCGGCTTCCTGTTCGTCTGCAGCGGCTACTACCGCTACGACGAGGGCTATACCCCGCGGTTCGACGGCATCGAGCGGTTCGCCGGGCAGGTCATCCACTCCCAGCACTGGCCGGACGATCTCGACTACGCGGGCAAGAGGGTGGTGGTCATCGGCAGCGGCGCCACCGCCGTGACTCTGGTGCCCGCGATGACCGACAAGGCAGCCCACGTCACTATGCTGCAGCGGTCACCCACCTACATCATCTCGGTCCCGTCGAAGGATCCGATCGCGAACGGCCTGCGCAAGCTGATCGGAAACAGGCTGTCGTACCCGGTCGCCCGGTGGAAGAACGTGCTGCTCCAGACGGCGATCTACCAGCTCAGCCGGCGGCGGCCGCAGCTGATGAAGAACATGATCCGGTCCGGCCTGAAACGCCAGCTCCCGGACGACTACGACGTGGACACGCACTTCAAGCCGCGCTACCAGCCGTGGGACCAGCGGCTGTGCCTGGTTCCCGACGGCGACCTGTTCAAGGCGATCAGGCGGGGGCAGGTGTCGGTCGTCACCGACGAGACCGCGGGGTTCACCGAGTCCGGCATCACGCTGGCCTCGGGGCGGCAGCTCGACGCCGACATCATCGTCACCGCGACCGGGCTCAACCTCCTGCTGTTCGGCGGGATGAGCCTCAGCGTGGACGGCGAGCCGGTTGACCTGCCGGACCGGCTCGCCTACAAGGGCATGATGATCAGCGGCGTACCCAATTTCGCGTTCACGGTCGGCTACACCAACGCGTCCTGGACGCTCAAGGCCGACCTGGTCAGCGAGTACGTGTGCCGGCTGCTCCGGTACATGGACGCGGGCGGTTACCGGCAGTGCGTGCCGGTGAACGACGACCCCACGCTGCAGACCCGCCCGCTGCTCGATTTCGCCGCCGGGTACGTGCAGCGCTCGATCCACAAGCTGCCCAAGAACGGCTCCAGGGCGCCCTGGCGGCTCGGCATGAGCTACGCCCAGGACCTGCTCACCCTGCGGCACGGGCGCATCAGGGACTCCGCGATGCGGTTCTCGTCCCCGGTCCGGCCCGCTGCGCCCAGTCCGGTGCCGAGCGAGGTCAGCCCGGTCAGCTGAGCGTGTTCGTGGCCGGCGGGATGACGCCCGTGCCCGGCCGGCCGGGACGCGGCGCTGGGCCGGCTCGCGCGACGCGACCTGGCGAGCATCAGCGCGCACATCGCGGCGAGCACGACGACGAAACCGGAGTAGATCCAGAAGGCCGCCGTGACACCGGAGCTGATCGTGAGCCCGGCCTGCGCGGCCTGGGCCGGCGGGATCCCGAACTGCGCGGGCGAGGTGGCCCCGCCGATCTGGATGAGCGCCGAGACCGCCTGAGCCGCCATCGGGATGACGGCACCGGCGAGCAGCGCCGCCCCGTACCGGACCGGGCGCCACAGCGCGGCCGCGACGACCACCGCGACGAGCGCGACCATCACCATGACGTTGCCTGCGATCACCGCTCCCGGGTTGGCGAAGACATAGCCCTGGGTCAGGGTCTGGGTCGTCCCGCCCGCCACGTGCAGCGTGAAGCTGTCCCAGGCCGGGATCAGCGCGATCGCCGCGCCGACCGCCGCGAGCCCCAGCACCAGGGCAGACTCGATCCCGCGGCCGTGCGGCCGGACCGGCCGCCCGGCCGAGCCGAGCCAGCCGCCCGGCCGGAGCCGGAGCGCCGTCACCGAGCCGGCCGCGCAGGCGGCCCAGCCGATGAGCCCGAGGACGAGCCCGGCGCCCATGAGCTGGGTTCCCCCGGCGATCACCGTGCCGGCGTCCGCGAAGAAGAAGCCGAACGTCACGATGCTCATCGCCGTGGCGAGAAGCGCTCCGGCGCGCATGTGGGTGCCGCCCAGCAGGATGAGCAGGGCGCTCGCGCCCCAGACCGCGAGGTAGATCACGTGGGGCACGAGCTGGAACGGCTGCTGGGCGAGGCTTGTCCCGGCGAGGTAGCCGGGGAAGAGCCCGGCAATCCCGGTCGCGACCCCGGCCGCGAGCAGCCCAGCCGCGACGACGGCGCGCCGGTCCCGGCCGGCGACCGTGGCCGTGACCCCGCCCGTCCCGCCCGTCCCGCCCGTCCCGGCCGTCCCGGCCGGCTGCGCGGCGTGCGAGTCCGGGCCGGGCCCGGCCGGCTGTGCGGGGCGCCAATCCGGACCGGCCCCGGGCCCGGGGCGCCAGTCAGGGCTGGCCGACGGCTCGTCTGCGCCGGAGACCCGGCCGGCACCGGCGTCCGTCCCGGCGGCAGCCGAGGTGGCCGGGTCCGTGCTCGTGCCCGGGACCGTGGCGGCAACCGGGTCCGGGCCGGTGACCGAAGGGCGCCAGTCCGGGCCAGTGACCGCGGGATCCGCGTCCGTATCGCCGTTCGGCGCGACGCGCGCGCCGGTGCCCGCGGCCGCCGTACGCACGTCGGTGCTGCCGGACGCCATGCGCGGGTCCGTGCCCGGAGCCGACGCCATGCGCGGGTCCGCGCCGGTGGCGGCCGCCACTCGCGGATCGGTGCCGACGGCCGGGGCGGTCTGCGCGTTCGGGTCGGCGGCCGACGCCGCGTGCGGGTCCGCGCCGGTGGCCGGCACGGTGCGGGAGTCCGAACCGGTGACGGGGACGGCGGGACGCCAGTCGGTGCCGGCGGCCTGCGCGGGGCGCTGGCCGGCCGGGACGGGACCAGGCTGGGCCGAGGCACCAGGCTGGGCGGACGTGACGCTGCCGTGCTGGGCCGAGGTGACGGTTCCATTCTGGACGGCCGGGACGATCGTGCCTGGCCGCTCGATGGCGGCGAACCGGGACCACGCGGCATACCAGCCCTCCGTGGTCAGGGGCCACCGCTCGAACGGGCGCGACCCGGGCACCCCCAAAGGCCAGATCCCGTAGAAGTTACGGCCTCGTCCCAGCTGATACGTCGCTCCCTGGTACCAGATGGCCACAATCTCGCGCACGGTCCGGCCCTCCTTGGTCGGCACATCCCAGGCCGAGCTCATCCCGCTGAGCTCTGGGGCCAGCGTAGGAAGCTCATCTGCGTGCCGGCTGAGCGAATCCTGAGGCATTCCTGACGCTTTGGGCAGGCCCTGGGTCATGATCGTAACCAGCTCAGCCCGCGACTTTCCATGCGGTACGCGAAAGTACCGTACCAGTTTGTCATGGTTTGTTCCGCCATAACGCATGGGAAAGTCGGAATGATCATGGGAAAGTCGGAATGATCATGGGAGTGAAGGCGGGGGCCTAACCCGCGGCGCGGCGGGCAAAGCTCAGCTGCGCAGGTAGCGGCCGAAGAAGCCGAAGACCTTCTCCCAGCCGTCCATCGCCGCCTCGACCCGGTACAGCGGCCAGTGATAGTAGAAAAATCCGTGGCCGGCGCCGTCGTAGCGGTAGAACTCGTACGTCTTGCCGTGCCGCTTCAGCTCCGCCTCGTGCTGGTTGACCTGCTCGGGCGAGGGATGCTGGTCGTCGTTTCCGAACAGCCCGAGCAGCGGCGCCTGCAGATCGCCGGTGTAGTCGATGGGCGCGACCGGGTGGGCTGGCGACAGGTCCTTTTCGGCCATCACCACGCTCCCGCCCCACAGGTCGGCGACCGCGTCGAAGCCGGGGACGCGGGAGGCGGCCAGCAGCGCGTGACGGCCGCCCGAGCAGGTGCCGATGATCCCGGCCTTGCCGTTGCTCGCCGGCTGGTCCTTCAGCCAGCTGAGCGCGGCCGCGCAGTCGGCCACCACGCTGTCGTCGGGCACGCCGCCCTGCGCGCGGACCGTGGCCGCGACGTCGTCGGGGGTGCCGTGACCGTACCTGCAGTACAGGTCGGGGCAGATCACGCTGTACCCGTGGCGCGCCAGCCGCTCGCAGAACTCCCGGTAGAACTCGTCCCAGCCGGGCAGGTGGTGCACGGCCACCACGCCAGGCACCGGCGCTGGGCCTGCCGGCCGGGCCAGCCAGGCGTGAATCTCATCTCCGTTGCCGCCGGGATAGGTGATCACCTCCGCCGTGATGCCGTCGCGGGTGCCGGTGTCGAACGAATTCCACATGTCCATCCCTCGCTCACCCGCGGCTGCCGGGGTGGGGTGAGGTCCCTCCGCTCACCCGGCTGGCGGGCGGGTTGAGGTCCCTCCGCTCACCCGCGCGGCGGTCATCTCGTCGGTTGCTGGTCTGCGCTCATTATCTGCCGCGCGGGTGCCGGCGGGTGCGGGCGGGGCGGCTGGGGCAGGGCGCGGGCGCCGCCGGCGGCGGCGGCGCGCCGCACCGGGTGGCGGGCCGCGGGGTTCGGGGCACCGGGCCGGGACCGGCCCTGGGCGCACCGGACGGGGTAAGCCCGGCGGGCGGTCCGGCTCACGTCGGGCAGCTTCCCGTCGGGCAGCTTCCCGTCGGGCAGGGCCGGGGGGCGGCCGGGGACGACGGCCCTCGCCAGCCTGGCCGGCTGGTCCAGGCCGCGCTCCAGCCGGACCGCGAACCACACGCCCGCGCCCACGCATCCGGCCACTACCAGGACCATAGCCATCGTGACTCCCAACGGGGCGAGCGGCTCCCAAGCCTCATCGGGCACCCGGGATTCAGCGTGACGGGGCCAGCCACCACATGCTCGGCAATCTAGGCCGCCAAACCTAACCGGGGATCAGGTCCGGCCGTATCCCCCGGGCGGCTAGCTGTCGGGCACGCACGGCAGCTGACTGTCCGGCTTGGCGCCAACCTAACCGGGACCGTGACCGGGCCGCATCCCTGCTAACTGCTAGGCGCTGGCTGCCGGTCACGAGAACGGCCCGGGCTTGACGAGCTTGCGCGCGGTTTCCGCATCGGTCGGGCCCTCGCCGAACGACGGGCACAGCCGGGCGATCCCGCACGCGCCGCAGGCGGGCCGCCGGGCGTGACAGACCCGGCGGCCGTGCCAGATCAGCCGGTGCGAGGCCGGGGTCCACTCAGGCCGCGGCAGCAGGGCGGCTATGTCCTGCTCGATCTTGTCCGGGTCGGTCCGCTCCGTCCAGCCGAGCCGCCGCGCCAGCCGGGCGACGTGGGTGTCCACGGTGATGGCCGGCTTGCCGAACGCATCGCCGAGCACCACGCTGGCGGTCTTGCGGCCCACGCCCGGCAAGGAGACGAGCGCCTCCATCGTGTCCGGCACCTCCCCGCCGAAGCGGTCGCACAGCGCGCGGCCGAGGCTGATGAGCGCCTTCGCCTTGGCGTGGAAGTACCCGGTGGGCTTGATCAGGCTCTCAAGCTCTTCGACGTCCGCGCCGGCGTAGTCGGCGGCGCTGCGGTAGCGGGCGAACAGGACCTGCGTGACGAGGTTGACCTGGTGATCCGTGGTCTGCGCGGACAGGATCGTCGCCACCAGCAGCTCGAGCGGGGAGGTGAAGTTCAGCTCGATGTGCGCGTCGGGGTACAGCCGGGCCAGCTCACGGTTGATCCGGCGGGCCCGGCGGACCAGCGCGGTCCGCGACGCGGCAGCAGCCTCAGCCACCGCCCTAGCCTAAGGGGTCAGGAGCTGGCGGCCCGGCAGGCCCTGACCGGGGGAGCTTCGGGCCTGCCGGGCCTGTCTTCAGCCGGCGCGCTCGAGCATCAGCGCGAGCGCCGGGCAGTCGGTGACGGCGCGGCGGGCGAGGGCCTCCAGGTGGGCAGGCACCGGCTCGGCGGAGACGACCGGGTAGCCCCACTCGTCCAGCGTGACCCGCTCGGGCAGCAGTTCGGCGCACAGGCCGTGGCCCGCGCAGGCGATGGGGTTGACCCGCATCCGGGCGTTGACGGCCATGGCTCACCTCCAGTCGTCGCGGGACAGCGGCGGCCCGGCGGGGCCGGCTGGCGCTGCCGGCGGGACGGGCAGGAACGGCGCCGTCGCGGGGCCGCCGGTGCCCGCCGGGTCCGCGGTGCACCGGCCGCGCAGGTGCAGCTCGGTCTCGCCCCGGAACACGCCGAGCGCGCTGCGCACCAGCCGCACGGTCCCGTCCGGGTGATGGCACGCGCCGCGGCCGGTGACCAGCCCGGACCACCGCTCCAGATCCGGCAGGCAGCGGGGATCGGCCGCCGGCCGGGACAGCTCGGTGAAGGCGGCGGCGATGCGCGGCAGTCCGTTGAGGCAGGGCCCGCACTGGCCGGCGGATTCGGCGGCCAGGTAGCGGAGCACGCGTGCGGTCTCGGCCAGCCCGCAGCTGCCGGGCGGCAGCGCGGCGAGCACGCCCGCGCCGACGGTGGCGCCCGCCTCGCGCAGCGCGGCATTGGCCAGCGGCAGCCGCGCCGCCTGCGCCCCGGGAATCCACGTCCCGTGGTAGCCGCCGGCCAGCACCGCCTGGGCCGGCTCGCGGTCCAGGTCGAGCACGGCGGCGATCGGCGCGCCGAGCGGCACCTCGCTGACCTGGCTGGCGCCGTCCGCGCGGTGGGCGGTGACGAGCATGCTGCCCGGCTCTTCGGCTGTTCCGGCCTGCCGGAACCAGGCCGCGCCGTGCCGCGCGATGAGTGCCGCGTGGGCGAGCGTCTCGACGTTCTGCACCAGTGTGGGCGCGCCGCCGACGCCGCGCTCGAACACCCGCGGCTGCTTGAACGCCGGCAGCGCGAGCCCGCCGGCGACCCGGCTGGCCAGCGCCGACTCCTCGCCGGCCAGGAACCTGGGCGGCGCGGCCACCAGCGTGACCGCGACCCGGTCCCAGCCTGCCGCCGACCGCTGCGCGAGCGCGTCGGCCAGCAGCCGGTGCAGCTGGTCGTGCGGGTGCACGTACAGGTAGGCACGCGCGGCGCCGACCGCCTCGGCGGCGAGCTGCAGCCCGTCGAGCACCAGGTGCGGCGACACCCACAGCAGCTGCTTGTCCTTGTGGCTGGCGGGCTCGCCCTCGGCGCCGTTGCCGACGACGACCGCCCGGCCGCGGCTGGCGGCGACCGCCGTCCATTTGACCGCGGCGGGGAATCCCGCGCCGCCTCGCCCGGTCAGCCCGGCGGACCGGATCTCCTCGGTCAGCCGCCGGCGCGGCCGGCGTACGGCAGGGGCCCGTGTGCCCTGGTGTGCGCGGCGAGGTCCGCGCCCGGCCGCAGCCCCCCGGGCGGCAGCAGCCGGTGCAGGCCCGGCGCCGGGCCTGCACCGGCCGCGGCCGGCCAGGACATGGCCATCGTGGCGGTGTCGCTCATCGGCGTGCTCCGTTCTGGAGTAGCGGGCGGTCGCCTGCCGGGGGCCCGGCCGGGAGGCTGTCCGACGCGGTTCCCGTGGCGGTGTCGGTCATCGGCCTGGTCCGTTCCCGGGAACCGGGCGGTCGCCGGCGTGCGTCCCGGCCGGGAGGGGGTCTGCTCCGGCCATGCGCGTGTCGCGGCGGGCTGCTGGGTGGTACGCGTCAGCCGTTCGGTAAATGGGGGCGTCTGGCGGGCCGGGCGGGGACAGCGGCCCGCGGGCGGATCGGGCGGCGGCGAGCCGGTAACACACGGCCGCGGCGACGGCGAGCACGCAGCCGGCGGTGAGGACGAGCAGGCCGCCCGACCGCAGGTCCTTCGCGTTCGTGACGCCGTGCAGGACCGCCACCGGGTAGGAGACGTACGCGAGCCAGTGCACGCCGCGCCACAGCCGCCTGCCGATGTGCGCCCGGAGCAGGCTGGTGATGATCAGCGCGGCGATCAGGTCGAGGGCGATGGCGCCGAGCCCGACCTGGAACGGCTGGTAGCTCGAGCTGAAGGGGACGACCGCGGCGATCAGCCGGATCGTCACGTACGGGTCGGCGATCGCGGTGAGCACGTGAATGGCCAGGAAGACGGCGGCCAGCAGGGAGATGCTGCGGTGCAGCCCGGTGACGGCGAACCGGGGCAGGCCGGGCAGCCTGCCCTGCCGGTTGACCAGGATCCCGAGCAGCACGACGACGGTGAACAGCACGAGCGTCACCACGCCGGTGGCCCGGCTGGCGTACCACAGCGCGGTGGACTGGGTGATCCCGCTCACGCCGCGTCCCCCGCCAGTCCCGGGAGGGGCCAGCCCGGGGTGCTGTGCACGCTGCCGTCGGCCGCGACCAGCCGGGCGGCGAGCCCCTGGCCCTCCAGCCAGCCGAGCGCGGGGACGCCGCGGATGATCGCCGTCGTGCTCGCGATGTTCGCCGCCGCGGACGTGCCGGCGATGACCGATGCGGTGCGCCACACCGGCCGCGCGGGCCGGCCGGTCCGCGGGTCGAGGATGTGATGCATCGTGGACGCCGCCGCGCCGCCAGCGCCGCGCGGCGATGCCGGAGGAGCTGACGCCGCCGCCGGTGATGGCGATCACCTGGGACGGGCCGACGGGGGGAGCATCCGGGTCGCCGGTGACGTCCTGGATGCGGATCCGCCAGCCGCCGTCGGGGGCCGGGCCGGCGGCGGCGATGTCCCCGCCGAGGCTGACCAGCACCCCGCAGCCGAGGCGGTCCGCGAGCCTTTGCGCGGCCCGGTCGGCGGCGCGGGCCTTGGCGGTCGCGCCCAGGTCGAGCCGGACGCCCGGCGGCAGGGTCAGCAGCCGGGGCGCCCGCTCCAGCCGGATTCTGCCGCCAGCCCGGCCGGATCCGCACCGTCACCGGGACCGGCGGCCCGTCCTTGGCGACGAGCGCGAAGTCCCGGTCGTAGCCGAGCGCCGCCATATCCGTCGCCACGGTGGGATCCAGGTCGCCGTCGGTGACGTCGGCGGCGTGCAGCGCGACGGCGACGGCGTCAGCGAGCACCTCGCTGACCGGGACGGGGGTGCCGGCGCTGCGTTCGGCGCGGGCGAGCTCGGAGTCCGCGCGGAAACGGCTGCAGGCGAGGTCGAGCGCGGCAATGTAGCTGGCCAGCAGGCCCCGCGCTGCCTCGAGCCGCGCGGGTTCGGTGACGACCAGGCGGACCGTGGTGCCGATCGCGGTCCAGCTGGCGGCCGCGGCCGGGGCGGCGGGTGCGGCCGGGGCGGCGGGTGCGGCCGGGGCGGCCGGCGACGGGTGGCGCTGGCCGGGGCGCGGGTGGCGCTCATCAGGACGCCCCGGAGGTCGCGTGCGCGGAGCCGGACGAGCTCGCGGAGCTGGGCGAGCTCGCGGAGCTGGACGAGCCTGCGGAGCCCGACGAGCCGCGGACGAGCCCGAAGATGATGCCGAACGGCTGGCGGATGAAGACTTGCCGGCTGACTGACCGCTCGAGGCCGCCTTGCTCCCGGAGCTCGTGCCGGCGGAGGCCGTGGAGGCGGTGTGGGTCGAGCCGGGCAGCGTGACGGCCACGGCCCCGGCGGCGATGACGCCGGCTACGCCGACGCCGGCGGTCACCGCCGACAGCCGCTTCATGCCGCGCCGCCTGAGCGTCGACGGCGGCACGGGGCGGCCGCCTGGGTTGCTGGGCATCGGTAGTTCCTTCCCTCCTGGCTGGCTGGGCCGGCGCGGCACCGCCCGGAGGCGGCGCGCCGACTGGTGCGCATGACAACGACGATGCGTCAGCCAGTGCAGGAGGAGCTACAGCGCAGTTCTGAACTGCTTCTGAATCGCGCCGGGGCTACCTGGGCCCGGGCGGGAAAGCCGCGACGGCCGAGAAGATCGCCGAGCGGGGACGCGGCTGCGTGCCGACCGCGCTGCCCCAGCTGACGACCACCCGCTGCCAGCCGTCCCGGGAGAGCGCGCCCGTAGCCGGCAGCGTCGAGATCCCGAACGTGTCCCCGGGCCAGACCTTCCGGTTCCCGAATGCGCGGGACACCCGGACCGGCCCGGACAGCCATCCCTTGGCGATCGAGAACGGCCGCAGGTAGAGCGCGTAGCCACGCGGGGAGCTGTCGGCGAGCCAGCCGGCGTAAGCGGTGCCGGAGCGGCCGCCGGCCACCTGCACGATGTGCGTCGCGTTGGTGTTGTCCGGCGTGACGCGCTGGAGCGGCGACCAGGTCCGGCCGTGGTCGGCCGAGTACGACAGCCAGCCGGTGTCATGCCCGGCGTGCTGGGTGTCCCAGGTGACGTACAGGTTCCCGGCCGCGTCGGCGGAGAGGGCACCGTCGATCCACCACTCCGCGAGGGACATCGTGAGCCGGGCAGGCCCGATGCGCACCGGGGCCGACCACGTCTTGCCGCCGTTCACCGAGGAGGTGAAGTAGCTGTGCGCGGGGGTCATGGTGTACTTCGTCGGGCTGGTGATGTGATAGCCCTGGTACTCGAGGTCGATCCGGCCGCCGGGCTCGACCAGGAGCGGGGCGCTGTCGCCGCCGCTGGCCGGGAAACCGGGGCTGACAGCCACGATCGGCCCCCACGTCTTGCCGCCGTCGGTGGACTTCTGCAGGACGACGTTGAGGTCGCCGGTGGCGAACGCGCAGCTCCCCGGACGGGTTGCAGATGTAGGTGACCGCTTTGGCGCTCGGGCCGTAGTCCCAGGTCAGGTACACGGTGCCGTCCGGGGCAACGGTGATGAAGTCGCGGTCCCCCCAGTTGTTCTTTTGCCGGGGCACCAGCCGCTTGACCTGCGGGAACGTCTTCCCGTGATCGAAGGAGGCCGCGACGACGGGGAACGAGTGGTGCTTGGTGGAGCTCATGAACCCCGCGTACACGGTTCCGCCGGGCGCCACGGCGATCGCCGGATCCCCACCCGGCGGAGGACTGCGGCAGCACGAGCGGCGCGCCGAAATGCCGTCCGCCGTCCGCCGACGTGGCGAACGCGATCCTGCTCCCGCAGCCCATCCACTCCTCGTAGACGTATCCGCGGGCGGGGTCGAACGGCTTGTTCGACCTCGGCGTTCTGCCCGGCGCACGGTCGGCTGATCTCGGCGACCGGGCCGATCACGGGTCCCGGCCGGGTCGCCGTGACGCCGGACGTCGCGGCCGGCGCTACGCCGATGACCAGCCCGGTAAGAGCGGTCACGATCGTCCCCAGCCGCCAGCCGGTCATCACAGCACCTCGCGAAACGTGGTCACGGGGAGTGCGGCCAGGACCTGCGCGGCCGCCATCCAGGGAACGGTGATCACATACCGCGGGGCATGCTAACGGAACTTTCACGGTGATGCACTGATATTAATGTTCCGTTAACACGCTCGTCGGTATGTTGAGCCCCGGTGGGGTATCCGGGGGAATCTCGGAAAGCGACCACGAATGGGCGGGCCTGTCCCTGCTGCTGGACGCCACGAATCGCGCGGATGCAGCTTACTGAGTATCCGGTGCGCTTCGTCCGCGCTGGCATTCGCGGCAGTGGCATCCGGCTCTTTCGCTGCCGTCGTCACCATCGGGATCTGACCTGGTATGGGGGAGCCGTCATGCGCGCAGCCGGCCAGCCTGATTTCGCCCGTTCCCGCGGCGGTGCCGGGAGGATGGCCTTCCGCGGACCGGTCCGTCGCTGGCGCACGGCTGTGCTCGCGGCGGTGGCCCTCGCCGCCGCGGCCGGGTTCGCCGCCGCGCCCGCCAGCGCGGCCGTGGCGTCCGGCGCGTCGTTAGCGTCCAGTGCCGCGGCGGCGTCCCGCGGGGCTGGCGCGAGGGTGACAGCCTGGCGCGGCCAAGGTGCCGGCGTCCACGCCCTCACTGTGCCCGGACGCGAACGTCGCCGCGTTCGGTCCCGACGTCTGCGTGTTCAACGCCACGATGAGCCAGTCGGCCATCCAGGCTGACCTGAACAGCATCTCCACCCAGCAGGTCCCCATTGGCAGCCAGTTCGACAGCCAGCGGTACGCGGTCTTCTTCGAGCCGGGGACCTACGGCTCGGCCGCCGACCCGCTCGTGTTCCAGGTCGGCTACTACACCGAGGTCGCCGGGCTCGGCTACCTGCCCGGCGACACGGTCATCAACGGCGCCATCGACGTGTTCAACAACCTGTGCACGGCCGGGACCTCCGACTGCAACTCATTGGACAACTTCTGGCGGTCGGTGTCCAACCTGACGCTCAACGTGGACCTGCCCGCCTCGCCCCCGGCCTACGCTCCCCCGGTGATGGATCAATTCGGCGCCGGCTGCGCCAACAGCGCAGAAATGTGGTCGGTGTCCCAGGCCGCCCCGATGCGGCGGGTCATCGTCAACGGCAACGTCGTCTTCCAGGACTACTGCGCGAGCAACAACTTCGCCAGCGGCGGCTTCATCGCCGACAGCCAGGTCAGCGGCAGCCTCGACTTCTACGGCAACCAGCAGTACATGGTCCGCAACAGCCAGATAGGCGGGGCGAACGGATGCCCGCAGGGCCTGTGGAACATGGTCTACTCCGGCGTCAAGGGCGCGCCGGCGCCGGTCTTCACCGGCCAGTGCGAGCAGAACACGGTCCTGCCGACGAGCCCGGTGACCGCGGAAGCGCCCTTCCTGTACACCGACGCCAGCGGCAGTTATCACGCTTTCGTGCCCGCCGTGCAGCACGGCTCAGCCGGCCCGTCCTGGGCCAGCGGCAGCGAAGCGGGCCGGTCCGTCCCGCTCTCGAGGTTCTTCGTGGCCAGCCCCAGCACGCCTGTCCCCGCCATCAACGTCGCGCTTGCCCTGGGCCGGAGCCTCATCCTGACGCCCGGCGTCTACGACCTTGACCAGCCCATCGTGGTGAGCCGTCCCGGCACCGTCGTGATGGGCCTGGGCTTTGCCACCCTGGTCCCGCAGCGCGGCCTGCCCGCCATGATCGTCGTTCCGAGCAGCGGGGTGAAGGTGTCCGGGCTCATCATCGACGCCGGGCCGGTCAACTCGCCGGTCCTGCTCTCGGTCGGCAATCCCTGGAGCAATTCCGGCGGCGCCACTAATCCTGATGTCATCCAGGATGTCTTCTTCCGCATCGGCGGCGCCGAGACCACGCCGGTCGGGGCGACCGTCAGCCTGCTCGACAACGCCAGCCACTCGATCATCGACGACGTGTGGGCGTGGCGCGCCGACCACGGCAATGACGTGGGCTGGACCAGCAACACCGCCGACACCGGTGTCGTGGTCACCGGGCGCGACGTGACCGCCTACGGCCTGGCCGTCGAGCACTACCAGAAGAACGAGGTGATCTGGAGCGGCCAGGGCGGCACGGACGTGTTCTTCCAGAACGAGCTGCCTTACGACCCGCCCAGCCAGTCGGCCTGGATGGCGTCGCCGACCCAGGACGGCTACCCCGCCTTCCTGGTCAGCTCCGGCGTGAAGAGCTTCCAGGGTTACGGGATGGGCAGCTACGTCGTCTTCAACCAGACCTCCGCGACGCTGTACGACGCCGAGGCCTTCCAGTCCCCCGACACGCCCGGCGTGCAGTTCCACGACGTCTTCGGCGTGTGGATCGCGGGGTCCGGCGGCCTCAACTCGGTCATCAACGGGACCGGCGGCCCGGTGACCTCGACCAACCCGGGCGTGACCGAGCCGGTGGACGTCCTGAGCTACCCGTGAGGGGTCAGCCGGCCTGGTGCGCGGCGTCCTGCAGAGCCGACAGCTGCTGCTGGGTGCCGATCGCGATCAGCACGTGGCCCGGTTCGATCGGGGTCTGCAGCGACGGGTTGGCCACGAACGTCCCGTCGCTGCCGCGCAGCGCGAGCACCAGCGCCCCGGTCGTCTCCCCCGCGCTCGCCTCCCACAGCGTGCGCCCGGCCAGCCGGGAGCCGGCCCGTACCGACACCTCCTCGAGGCGGAACTCAAGGCCGCCGTCGTGCATCACGACGTCGAGGAACTCCACCACGTTGGGCTGCAGGGCCGCGGCCGCGATGCGCTGGCCGCCGATCCGCTGGGGATTCACCACCCGGGTCGCGCCGGCCCGCAGCAGCTTGGGCTCCGACGCCTCGGTGCGGGCCCGGGCGACGATGACGATGTCCGGGCGCAGCGACCGGGCCGACAAGGTCACGTAGACGTTCTCCGCGTCCGTGTCGATCGCGGCCACGAGGGCCGCGGCCCGCATGATGCCGGCCTCGCGCAGGACGTCGTCGTCGGTGACGTCCCCGACCAGCGCGGCATGCGGGATCGACGCCACCCGTTCGGCGCTGAGGTTGACCACGACCACCTGAGCACCCAGGGCGGCCAGGTGGCTGCCGACGGCGCGTCCCACCCGGCCCCAGCCGCAGACGATGGTATGCCCGGTCATCCGGGCGATCTCACGTTCCATCCTGCGCCTTTCGAAATGCCGGTGTAGGTGGCCTTCCACCAGCGACTCGAGGATCACGCCGAACGCGTACACCGCGGTGCCGGTGCCGAGGAGGATCAGGACGATCTCGAAGACCTTCGCCGACGTTCCCGGCGGGTGCACCTCGCGGAAACCTACCGTGGTGATCGTCGTGACCGTCTGGTAGACCGCGTCCAGCAGACCGTACCCGAGCACGAGGTAGCCGACGGTGCCGGCGACGATCACGCCGAGCACCGCCAGCAGCGCGACCGCGATGCGCCGGGTACCGCTCACCAGGCAATTGTGACCGCACTTGGCCGGGCACCATGTCCACTGCCCGGTATGAGCTCGGCATCCCGTTTGCCTGTTGCGGCACTCGCCAGCGTTAGCTGGCCCGGGGGAAGAGCGCGTCGTCCAGGATCTCGCGGAGGGCAGACATGCCACGTGCCGTGTGGGTTTTCACCGCGCCCCGGCTGATGCCCATGGCCTTCGCGACGTCGGCCCCGGGAAGGTCCGCGTAAATACCGCAGCACGACCGCCTCGCGCTGGCGGGCGGGCAGCCCGCGCAACGCGGCCACGAGAGCAGAACGGTCAAGAAGGGTCATGACTTCCTGTTCGGAGACTGCATCGGATACGAGAGCCGCCGCGTACTTATGCTCGACGGCACGATGGCGGAGCACATCCCCTGGAGCGGTTGAGGATAGATCGCTGCAGATACGCCTGGGCGGTAGCAGTGTCACGCAGCCGGGACCAGGCGCCGTACAGGGCCATGAAGGCGTCCTGCACGACTTCTTCCGCGGTTCCGACGTCGCGGACGACCCTCGTGGCGAGGCGAACGAGCGACTGGTAGTGCGCGCCGTACAGCTCCCAGAGCCCCGTATCCGGATCCGCGGATCGCGGGCCAGCGACCATAGCGGGGTTGCAGGGGATAACCGGCATCGGGTTCATCTGCCTCCCTTCGCGATGTCATGCGGTCTAGGCTCTCGGCAGGATCCAGGTCTGGGCAGCGAGTCCGTTCTGGCAGGCCGAAATGTCGAGACGGGTGAAGACAGTGGTGACGGAGGCCGGGCCCCGCGTGACATTCAGCTGGACGACGCCGGCGTGACTGGCGCCATTCACCATGGTGAACTGGCCGCCCGCGTACACGGTGTTACCCGGGCCCGCCGCAAGAGCGCAGACGGGCCCCTGATCGAGGATGGGTGGCCGCCGGAGCGTACGCCCCCGTTACCGCAGCAGCGGATACCTGCGGCCGGCAAAGGAAAATCAGGTCGCGGCTTAGCGATGCGCGGGGAGAGTGCCTCCGTCGCTCTCGTCCGGCAGACCAGATGCCGGTGCGCGCAAAGAAATCTCCGGACCTGGCACGCATCCGCTAAATTTGCACGGATGCGCTAATTTGCCGGGGTCCGGAGCAGAATTAGTTTCACCATACGCTTATCGCGGGAGATGCGAAAGACTCCAATCGTGAAAGTTGCGGGGAATTGTCAGCTATCTAATAACGTGTCGTTGACTCGCTTGAAGTTGAAGGATTGCGTGCGTCGGATGTGCACATGGTCATACCTGAAGCACACACGAGGCATAAAGGTCCGCCCAAAGAAGGTACATAGCCGACATGCTGGACTACTGGACAATGAAGTCGTTTTGCTAAAGAGTTGCATTGAGGGCTACATACGCGTGCCGGATGCGGAGATTGCACGCAGTCGGGCCACGTGTGTCAGCCTGATGTACGATTTGAACGTGTCATGGCCGGCCCAGTGATGAATTGACCAGTGACTCGGGCTGCCGTCATGGCGGGCACCATCCTTTGTCCCTCCCCGCCATCCGCCGGAGACGAACTTTATGCGTCCTCGAACCGCAGTGACAGAGAAGCCTCCAGGGCTAAAGCCTGGCAAGAACCGCTTCGTGCGCTTGTCGGTCAACCTGAGCTTCGAGACGGCTGAGACCTTCAAGGGGCTGATCGGACGCAAGGGGCTTTCCATCAGCGAAGGCATGCGCCGTGCGATAGCTGTCTGGAAGTTCCTTGAGGATGAGGAGGCGCTGGGGAACCAGATCGCTGTGATAGAGCCAGATGAGACCGTTCGCAAAGTAGTTCTGCTGTAAGGAGCTGCCGAGGCGGACCGAGCACCGCGTAACCGGCCGGGAGACTTCAGGCACCGCAGTCACCCGCAGCATGCACGGAATCCGCCGCCGCGCCGCGGAGGGGAGTGACGCGCGCCGGCGGCTCGGTAGCCTTCTGGTTATGCATCAGCCGGCGGACACGAACGCGGCCATCTGGCAGTCCGAGGAGGTCGCTGCGGCCTATGCCGCGGAAACGGCCAGAAGCGAGCGGAACGACGCGGTGCAGCAGCGGTTCATGGCCGCCCTGCTGCCCTTCGCCGGGCAGCAGGCGTTCACGTTCCTGGATCTGGGCGCGGGGACGGGGGCGGCGGCACGCGCGGTCCTGGGCAGGTACCCGCGCAGCACCGCCATTCTCGCTGACTTCTCGGCCCAGATGATGGGCGCCGGCGAGCGCGAGATGCAGCCGTTCGCGGGGCGCTACCGCTACGTCGAGTTCGACATGTCGACCCGCGAGTGGCCGGCCGCGATCCCCGCGGAGCTCGACGCGGTGGTGACGTCGATGTGCGTCCACCACCTGCCCGACGGGCGTAAGCAGGGCCTGTTCGCCGAGATCTTCGACCGCCTGGTCCCCGGTGGCTGGTACCTCAACTACGACCCGGTGGGGACGGAGGATCCCGTCGTCGAGGCCACCTGGGAGCGCGTGAACGACGACATCGACCCCGAGGCGGCGGGCAGGCGGCTGCACCGCACGCCGGCCGAGCAGGCCCGCTGGGACAACCACGTCCGCTACGTGATCCCGCTGGCGCGGCAGCTGCAGTACCTGCGGTCAGCGGGCTTCCGGGGTATCGACGTCTACTGGAAGCACCTGGAGAACGTCATCTACGGCGGCTGCCGCCCCGGCTGACGGTGAGCGGCCGCCGCCGGACGCCGCCATGGGCCGGGGGTCGGGTCAGGCCTGACGTCGCCTGGTCGCCTCGTGCAGCGCCCGGAGGTTGACGGTGTGCTCCGGCGAGGCGAAGGGCGTGCCGGGCGCGCCGACGTCGAAGCGGCCGCTGTCCGGCAGGTAGTCGCGGCCGCGGGCGATAACGCGGCGGAGCCTGCCGAGCGCCGAGATGTCGGCGCGAGGGTCGCCGTCCACCACGATGAGGTCGGCGTCGTAGCCGGGCGCCAGGTGGCCGGTAACGGCGCCGACGCCGAGCGCCGCAGCCGCCTCGGTTGTGGCCATCGCGATTACTTCCTCGGGCCTGAAGCCCAGCGTGACGAGGTACTCCAGCGCGCCGAGGTACTGGTGGTGCGGGGTGCTGTCGATGCCGGCGTCGGTGCCCGCGATGATCCGGACTCCCATCTCGTGCATCAGCTTGAGATGCCCGCCGACGCTGATGCCGGTCAGCTCGGCGTAGTAGGGCGCATTCACGTTGATCGTCGGTCTCGTCACCGGTCATGACCCGCGGCGCGGTGAGCACCTCAGGCACGGCATCACCTCGCCCTCGGCCAGCGTGCACGGAAACGCAAACGATAGCGCTGGCGGCGGCGGTGCCCTCACGGTATGGCGGCGCGAGAAGCAGCGTCAAGGCTGACCCGGCCCGGTCCGTTTACCTGGCGGTGATCGGCACGGTGCAAGATGGCGATGTGCCAGGAACCCTGAGAGAGGCGATCGACAGCACGACCGTGCCGATGCTGCGCGCCCGCGGCAGCTACAAGTGGACGGCTCCGGGCCCGGGCGGGTTCGGTGCGGCCGTGGCGGAGATGGACTTCGGTGCGGCCCCGCCGATCCTGGACGCGCTCGCCGCGCTGTCTGCCGACGCGAACTTCGGCTACCTGTCGCCGGTTCTTGCCGACGACCTCGCCGCCGCATGCGCGGATTTCGTGCAGCGCCGCTTGGGCTGGCAGGTGGATCCCGCGATGGTCCACCACATCCCGGACGTGATCAAGGCGCTGGAGATCGCCATCACGCACTTCTCCCGCCCGGGCTCGCCGGTCATCCTGCCGACGCCGGCGTACATGCCGTTCCTGCTCGTGCCCGGCTTCCTCGGCCGCGAGATCATCCAGGTGCAGATGCACAATGACGCGGGCTTCTTCACGTTCGATCTGGACGCGATCGAGGACGCCTTCCGGGCCGGCGGGCACCTGCTCATCTTCTGCAACCCGTACAACCCGCTCGGGCGCGTGTTCACCCGCGACGAGATGGCCCAGCTGACCGACGTGGTGGACAGGCACGGCGGCCGGGTCTTCGCCGACGAGATCCACGCTCCGCTGGTCTATCCGGGAACGCGCCACATCCCCTACGCGTCCACTTCCGGCACCGCCGCGGCGCACGCCCTGACCGCCGTCTCGGCCTCGAAGGCGTGGAACCTGCCCGGCCTCAAATGCGCCCAGGTGATCCTCAGCAACGAGCCTGACCGGCAGCGCTGGGAGGAGATGGGAATGTTCGCCTCACACGGCGCGAGCAATTCCGGCGTCGTCGCCAACATCGCCGCGTTCCGGCACGGCGAGCCATGGCTGGACGAGGTCCTCGGCTATCTCGACGACAGCCGCCAGCTGCTGGCCAGCCTGCTGGGCCGCCACCTGCCGAAGGTGCGGTACCGGCCGCCGGACGGCACGTACCTCGCCTGGCTCGACTGCACCGCCATGGACCTTGCGGGCCCGCCCGGTGCGCTCGTCACCGATCGCGCGCACGTCACGGTCGTGGACGGGCCCGCGTTCGGCGCGGGCGGCGCGGGATCGTTCCGGCTCAACTTCGCCACGCCGCAGCCGATCCTGACCGAGATGGTCGAGCGCATCGCCGCCGCACTGGACGGATAAGGGATCCCCGCCGGGGTAACGCGGCGATTGCCGGACTACGCTGAGCGCGCGCCAGGCCGCTCCTACAATGGAGTCCTTGTGAGAAACCAACTTCTGCGGGCCCTCGGGGTCTGCCTCGCGCTGGGCGTGGCGCTGGCCGGCTGCTCGGACCAAATCCAGCAATTCCCCTCATCGTCGGGCCGGGGATCGTCCTCGCCCTCGATCGCGAGCCTGACGCCGGGATCGTCCCCGGCCACGAGCCAGAGCCTCACCCCGGGATCGGCTTCTCCCGCGAGCCAGGCCCCTGCGCTCGCGCACTGGCTTCCGTACCGGCAAGTCAACGAAGTGGTCGATCTCGCGGGCCCCCGTGCCGACGGCTCGTTCACGGTGGCTGCGAACGGCCGCCTGCTGACCCTCTCCAGGTCCGGAGCGGTGACTCCGTTCGCTCAGGGCCGGGGCGGCTACTCCACCGCGACCGGGCCCGAGCCATACATCACGCTGGCGGGCAACGACCGGGTCGCCGGGGCGGGATGCTCGTTCAGCAGCAGCACGCTCTACGCCCTCGAGCCGGGAAGTCACGGCCTCATCCAGGTCGCCGCGAACGGCCAGGCCAGGCGTTTCGCGACCCTGCCCGGCACGGGGCTCCTCGACGGGATCGCCTTCGACGCCTCCGGGCGGTTCGGGCACAAGCTCCTGGTCACGGTCAAGAGCCGTACCGGGACGACCGTGCTGGCCGTCAACTGCGCGGGCCGGTCCAGCACGATCACCTCGCACGCCCCGGTGATGGAGGGCGGTATCGCGGTGGCGCCGGACTCGTTCGGCAGCTACGGCGGCGACCTCATCGGCATGAACGAGCTGACCGGCGGGGTCTTCGCCATGGCACCGAACGGCACGGGGGTCACGCTGGCGGTGTCGAGCCTGCCGCACGGGCCGGACACCGGCGTCGAGAGCGCCGGCTTCGTCCCGCCCGGCTTCGGCGCCGGCGACGCCGCGTATCTCGCCGACCGGTTCACCAACCACAACAAGCACCCCGGCACGAACAACATCCTGCGGCTGGCCGGCGCCGACCTGATCAAGGCGGGCGCCCGGGCCGGCGACCTGCTGATCGCGTCCGAAGGCGGCGCGCAGACCATCCTCCTGCGCTGCACCAGGTCCTGCACGGTGAAGTACGTCGCCCTCGGGCCGGCCATCACGCACGGCGAGGGCCACATCGTGTTCACCCGCCCGGGAGGGTAGCGGCGGCCCCGGCACCCCGCCGGCCAGGCGGGTAGCCGCATCCCCGGCACCCCGCCGTCCCTGGCCCGCGGGCTCACCGGGCGGGGGCACCGCGGCTGGCCGTTAGGGAGCCAGAACCGTGATGAAGTCGCGGGTCCACCCGGCCAGGTACTGGCCGGCCGGGCGGTTCTGGCCGGGGATGGCGGCGGTCAGGCCGTGCCCCGGCTTCCGGGCGACGTCCAGCTGGACCCATTCCGGGTTGATGTCGAGTTCCATGCCGGTGACGGCGCCGGCGTGCACGAGCGCGGCAGCCAGGTCCGCCGGTGTCGTCGACATGCCGGCGGCGTAGATGAGCTCGCCCTTCGCGTTCTGGCCGAGCGCGCTGCGCGCCACCGCCTCGCCGCCGCCGAGGGTGGAGCCCCAGACCGTCCAGTCGGCCGAGGCGTTGCTCGGGTGCCCCTTCTTCACCAGCAGCCCGAGGTTCTGCCGGACGCTGTAGACGGCTTCGTGCGGCTGGGGGAGGGTGCGGCCCCAGACGCCGATGTGCGCGGCTCCGGACCGGTCGATGACCAGGCTGGCGAAGCCGGGCCGCAGCGGGCTGATCACGTGGCCCTCCTGCTCGTAGCCGCCGACGCCAGCGGACAACAGGAAGCCGCCGTTGAAGGCGGCGAGCAGGTGATGACGCTCATGGCCGTGGATGCTGGGTCCGGCCTGCACCACCGACAGCGCGGCCGCGCCAGGGTCGGAGCTGCCGGCGTGCAGCCGGTAGCTGACCGGGCCCTTGAACCGGGCCACGGTCACCAGCGACCCGTCCGCGGCCCGGAAGCCGGACACCGACACCTTCGGCGCCGGCGGCTTGGGCGGCGGCGCCGACGTGGCCGGCGCAGTCGTGGCCGGGGTGCTCGGCGGCGAGGGCGGCGTGCTGGTGGCGCGGGTGGAGTGGGTCGCCGGCGTGGTCAACGTGCAGGCGGCCATCGTGAGCACGGCGGCGGTCCCGGCCGCCCAGAAGATACGGCGCATGTGGTTCTCTGTTGCCGAGCGTACCGAATGCCCGCTGGCGGGCGGGACGAGGCAGGCGCGGGGGCGGGCCTCGTCCCGGCCGGCCGCCGCTCCGGTCAGCCCGCTCCCGCCCGGGTCAGGTTGTCTCCGCACGCTCCGGCCGGCGCCCCGCGACGAGCCCGGCCTCGGCCACGATCGTGGCCGAGGTGATCTGAGTGAAGCCGCTGCGGGTAAGCATCGAGATCCACGCGTCCATCGAGACCGGGCGCTCCTGCATCCGCAGCAGGTAGCGTGCCGCGTTCTTGGTGATCCGCCACCAGCCGCCCGGGCCTTTCCTGGCCAGGGCGACCACCTTGGACTTGATGATCGCCCGGTCCCGGCTGGACCCGCCGCGGCCGAACATCATGTCGGCGATCATGAGCTGGCCGCCGGGCCGGAGCCAGCGGAAGGCAGCCGATACCAGCCGCGCCTTGTCGGCGTCCCGCAGGTGGTGCAGCGCGTAACTGGACACGATGAGATCGACGCTCGCCTCCGGCAGCGAGAGCTCCTCGATCGGCATCGCCAGCCCTTCCAGGGTGGTGACACCCGCCCGCCCGGCCTCCGACTCCATCTGCCGGACCATGGCCGGGCTGACGTTGACAGCCAGCACCCGGGCGCCGCGGGCGGCGAGCGGCAGGCTGATCTGCCCGGTCCCGCAGCCGAGGTCGAGGACCTGGGTCTCCGGCGTGACATCGGCGGCGTCAAGGACGGCCGCGGTCACCTGCACCAGCCCCGCAGAGCCGTGCTGGTCCCAGCTCGCGACCCGGCCTGACCAGACCCGGCGCTGGCGGCGGACGGCGTTCTCCGTCGCGACCCGGGCCAGCGAATTCCTGCCCTCTGTTTCCTCGACGTGCCGGAGACCAAGCGCCGGCTGTTCGCTCGAATTCATTGAAACAGGTTATCCGCGATTGCCGCTGCCGCTGCCAATGTCGCATTCGGGTCGAGTAAAAAAAATTCAAGATTCTCATGAAATTTTCATTAAGAACGCAGAACATAACGGTCCATTCTCTGGAGTCAGGGGCGAACGCTTCGCGAGCCGGGGGCGCGAACGCTTCGGGAGCCGGGGGCGCGAACGCTTCGGGAGCCGGGGGCGCGAACGCTTCGCGAGCCGGGGGCGAACGCTTCGCGAGCCGGGGGCGCACGCGCAGTGGCGGCGGGTCTGCTGCCTGCGCTGCGTCCCGGCCGGAGCGACGGTAGCCTGCTGGGCGTGAACCGGACTGATGCGAACGCGCCGGCCCGGGCGGGTCAGCGCCGGGATACCAGTGCGCATCGGCGGCGGCGCCTGGCTGCAGGCGCTGTCGTGATCGCCGCCGTCATCGGCGCCGCGTACGCGGCCGTCACTGCCGCCGCGGGCTCGGCGCCCGCGCAGCAGGGCCACGGCGGCCGCGGGCCTGGACCGACCGCCAACACGCCGGCGCCGCGGCCCACCGTGCACCTGGCGGTCGGCACTATCGGCGGCTACGCGGTCGCCGCCACCAAGCCGCTCAAGATGGTGGAACAGTCCGCCGCCGGGCGCCGGGTGCTGCACACCAACGTCCTGTACCCGGTGATCCCGCACGGTGCGGCCAACGGCGGTGTGCTGGCCCGGGGCCTGTTCCCGCTGGTGGTGTTCGCCCCCGGCTATCTGCAGTGCGACGGGAGCTACAGCGCCCTGCTGCACACCTGGGCGAGCGCGGGATACGTGGTGGCCTCGGTCGAGTTCCCCGTCACCAACTGCCACGTCCGCGGGCCCGAGGGCGACCTGGTGAACCAGCCGGCTGACATGCGCTACGCCATCCGGCAGCTCGTGGCGATCAGCGGCCAGCAGCACGGCAAGCTGTCGGGCCTGGTGAATCCCGCGGAGATCGCGGTGGCCGGCCACTCCGACGGGGGTGACACGGTGGCCGCGCTGGTGGGCAACACGTGCTGCCTGGACCACAAGGTGGTGGCGGCCATGGTCCTGTCCGGCGGGGAGTTCCCGGCGCTGGCGCACCAGGGAACCTACTTCCCCGCCGGGACCCCGCCCATCCTGTTCGTGCAGGGCAGCGCCGACCCGGTGAACCCGCCGTCGGCCAGCATGCAGATGTACCAGGCGGACACGGGTACGCGCTTCTACCTGAATCTCTACGGCGCCAGCCACCTTCCCCCCTATGAGGGCACCCAGCCGCCGGAGCCTATCGTGGCGCGGGTCACCACCGACTTCCTGAACCGGTACGTGGCCGGGCAGCATCCGGCGGGCGCGGCGATGACCCGGGCGGGCAACGTCGCCGGGATGGCGCAGCTCGTGCGCAATGGCCAGCTGCCGTCCTGACGGCTGGGCGCGCACCCGGGACCGGCGGCGGTGACCCTCACGGTCACCACTAGCCGGGCGGAGGGTCCTGGGCCGCGCGCTGGCGGTCGCGGCGTTCGGCGACCGTGACGTCGCCGGCCGCCCAGTGGGTGGGCGGCACCTCGCGGATCACGATGCGGATGGACTCCCGCGGCGCGCCGACGGCCTGTTCGACGGCGGCGGTCAGCGCCGAGATCAGCGAGCGCAGCTGTTCGCCGGTGCGTCCCTCGACCATGGTGACCTCGACCAGTGGCACGTCATCTCCTGTCGCCTGGCAGCTTGTCCTACCGCTGTACTACCATAGATGTCATGGCAGTCCGCAAGAAGCGCTCCATCTCCATGCCCCCTGAGCTAGACGCCGAGATAGCCGCCGCGGCGACGCAAGCCGGGGTGAGCTACAGCGCATGGCTCGCGGACATGGCACGAAAAGAATTCACTATCCGGGCGGGGCTGACCGCTGTCGGCCAGTTCGAGCGCGACCACGGCCCTTTCACTCCCGCGGAACTGGCCGAAGCCGATGAATGGGCGGACCAGGCGATACGACGACCCAGCCAGGCCGCGGCCGGCTCCCGGCGCCGCAGCGCCTGATGGGAGTCACCTACGATACCGGCGCGCTCATCGCCGCCGACCGGGGCGAGCGCCGGATGTGGGCCCGCCACCGCGCCCTCCTGGTGCGCCGCGAGGTGCCGGTCGCGCCCGCGCCCGTTGTGGCCCAGTCCTGGCGGGGAGTCTCCCGCCAGGCTCTTCTCGCGCGGCTGCTGACCGGGTGCGATATCGAGGCGCTGGACGCGGACCAGGCCCGTGCGGTTGGCGCACTCGCCACCCGCGCCGCTACGACCGACACCGTTGATGCATGCGTCGTCGAAGGCGCCCTGCGCCGCCGTGATCTCGTGGTCAGCTCGGACGAGGGCGACTTGCTGGCCATCGCCGCCGCTGTCGGCGGCCAGCTCGACATCGACCACCCTTAACATCGGTCTCAGTGCAGCCGCCCGGGTAATCGCGGTAGGCGGGCGCTAACGGAAAGGCGGGGATTGATGCCCACAGCGACGCGTGAGATTCACCTGGCGGCGCGGCCGCACGGGCTGCCGAAGCCCGCCGACTTCCGGATGGTGGAGACCGTGCTCCCGGATCCGGGCCCCGGCGAGGCGCTCGTCCGCAACATCGTCATGTCGGTCGATCCCTACATGCGCGGCCGGATGAACGACGCGCCGTCCTATGCGCCGCCGTGGCAGCTGGACCAGCCGGCGCAGGGCGGGGCGGTGGGCGAGGTGATCCAGTCCGGCATCCCCGGCCTGGAGCCGGGGACGCTGGTGCTGCACAACGCCGGGTGGCGGGAGCACGCGCTGCTGCCCGAGCGCGCGTTCCGGGTGCTGCCCGCCGGCAGCGGCCTGCGCCCCTCGCTCTACCTGGGGGTGCTGGGCATGACGGGCCTCACCGCCTACGTCGGGCTGCTGCATATCGCCAAGTTCCGGTCCGGCGACACCGTGTTCGTCTCGGGCGCGGCCGGCGCCGTCGGCAGCGTCGCGGGCCAGCTGGCCAGGCTGCGCGGGGCCAAGCGCGTCATCGGCAGCGCCGGATCCGCGGAAAAGGTGCGCTTCCTGCGCGAGGAGCTCGGCTTCGACGAGGCGTTCGACTACCACGACGGGCCGGTGGCGGAGCTGCTGGCCGCCGCCGCGCCCGACGGCATCGACGTGTTCTTCGACAATGTGGGCGGCGAGCACCTCGAGGCCGCCATCAGCTCGTTCAACACCTACGGCCGGGCCGCCCTGTGCGGCTCGATCTCGGCCTACAACGCCACCGAGCCGCCGGCGGGCCCGCGGAACCACGGCCTGGTCACCGGCAAGCGGCTGACCCTCAAGGGCTTCATCGTGTCCGACCACGGCGACCTGCGGCCCGAGTTCGAGTCGGTCGTCGGGCCCGCGGTCAGGGACGGCCAGATCGTCGTCCGCGAGACGGTCGCGCGCGGCCTGGAGAGTGCCGTGCCGGCCTTTATCGGGATGCTGACCGGCGAGAACACCGGCAAGACCATCGTCGAGCTCGGGCCGGCTCCCTAGGCTGAGCCGACTCCCTAGCCCGGCTCCTCAGCCTGGCCTGGCTCCCCAGAGCCCGGCCGGGCGGGGTTCCGGCAGCGCCCTACGCCTCGTCGACCTCTTCGAGCGACTGGACGTGCTCCTCCTGCACCCGCAGGATGGCTTCCGGCCCGCGGAACAGCACGACCCAGCCGTCTTCGCGTTCCACCTCAGAGATGTCGTGGAAGGTCTCGCGTACGACCTGCTCGTTGTCTCCGTAGACCATCTCGTACGTCGGCATTCGCTCAGCCTACTTGGCACCGTCCCGCGCGGGGTGTTAAGACGGGGAGATCATGCCTTCCGGAATCGGCCGCGATGAGCTGCGGGAACTGACCGGCCAGGATGCCCAGCTGGTGGAAGTGCTGCCGGCGGAGGACTACGCGTGGGCGCACCTGCCGGGCGCGGTCAGCCTGCCGCTGAAGGAACTGGACGCCGGGGCAGACCAGCTGGATCGGTCCCGGCCGGTGATCGTGTACTGCCACGACACCCTTTGAGACATGAGCCCGCGAGCCGCGTGGCGGCTCGAAGAAGCCGGGTTCGGCCCGGTGTATGACTACGTCGCGGGCAAGACCGACTGGCTGGCCGCCGGCCTGCCGTTCGAGGGCACGGCGCAGCTGGCCGGCATGTTCACCCGCCGGGAGGTCGCCACCGCCGCCGAGGACACCCCGGCGGCCGACGCGCTGCGGCGGCTCGACGACGCGGGGTTCGGGCCGGTGCTGGTGCTCAACGCGGCCGGCGTGGTGATGGGCGCGGTGCACCGGGAGCAGCTGGAGTCGGCCGCGCCCGGGACCGCGGCCGGGGCGCTGATGCGGTTCGGCGTGACCACGGTGCGGCCGAGCGAGCAGGTCGCGGACCTGGTGCACCGGATGGGCCACGCCGAGATCAGCCGGGTCGTCGTCACCCGGTCCGACGGCACGCTGGCCGGGCTGTTCTTCGCCGACGACGTCGAGGAGGTCGCCGACGACGCCGACCCCGCGGACGCCGACCCCGCGGACGCCGACCCCGCGGACGGCAGCCCGCCGGACGTCAGCCCGGCGGGCCCGCCGACTCCCTGACGATGAGCTCGACGGGCAGCACCTCCGTCCGGGCCGGGGTGTCGGCGCCCGCGAGCCGCTCGGACAGCAGCTCGACGCCGGTCTGGGCCAGCCGGTCGAGCGGTGACCTGATCGTGGTCAGCCGCGGCCGCACGTACTGGGCGAACCTGATGTCGTCGAAGCCGACCACCGACAGGTCCCCGGGGACCCGGATGCCGTGCGTCTCGGCGGCCGACAGCATCCCGAGCGCGATGTAGTCGCTGGCCACGAACGCCGCGGTCGGCGGGTGCGCGGCGGCGAGCAGCCGCGGCAGCGCGCTCATCCCGAACTGCTCGGTGAAGTGACCGGACAGGCTCAGCTGGCCGTCCGGGTCGATGCCGCCCTTGCGCAGCGCGTCGGCGTAGCCGCGGCGCCGCTCCTGCACCGAGCCGAGCTCGGCGGGGCCGGAGATGAAGGCGATCCTGCGGTGCCCCAGCGCCACCAGGTAGCTCGCCGCCTGGTAGCCGCCCGAGTAGTCGTCCATCACCACCGTGTGCACGTCCGGCAGGCCCGCGATCGGCTCGTCCACCACCACGACGGGCAGGCCGCCGCGGATGGCGGCGGCCAGCCGCTCGTTCGACCGGAACGACCCGAGGTAGAGCATCCCGTCGATGGCGCCCGAGACGAGCAGGTCGATGTAGCTCGCCTCCCTGACCGCCTGGCTCCTCGTCGAGCACAGCAGGACCTGCAGGCCGCGCCGCTCGACCGCCTCGACGACGTGGTCGGCGATCGCGCCGAAGTACGGGTTGCCGATCTCGGGAACCACGAAGCCGATGACGCCCGAGCGGCGGCGGGCGAGGTTCTGCGCCCGCGCGTTCGGGACGTAGCCGAGGTCGCGGACCGCGTCGCGCATCCGCTCCTCGGTCGCGGGCGAGACCCGCAGCTGGCCGTTCAGGTACCGGGACACCGTGGAGGCGGCCACCCCGGCCGCCTTCGCCACGTCCTGGATCGTCGCCACTTACCGCTCCCGCACCGGCCTATTGACGCGCATCACGACGATAGTAATACTTGCGAAAACGGTTGTGTAAATTTGCTGAGGGGGTCCCTCCGTGACCGCCGAGACCGCCAGCCCCACCGCCCCGCCGCAGCTGCGGCGCAACGCCCTCGGCCTGCCTCAGGTGGTGTTCCAGGGCATCACGCACATCGCGCCGTCGATCAACATCGTGTTCACGTTCCCGATCATCGCCCTCAAGGCCGGGCCGGACATGCCGATCTCGTTCCTGCTGACGACGATCGTCTGCTTCTTCATCGGCAACACGGTGTCGCAGTTCTCGAAGTACATGCCGTCGAGCGGCGGCTACTACTCGTTCGCCACCCGGGGGCTGGGTGACCGCAGCGGCTTCATGACGACGTGGAGCTACCTGATCTACGACATCATCGGCCCGGCCGGCGCGATCGGGTTCCTCGGCTACCTGCTCTCCAACACGATCCAGGCGGCCTCCGGCGTCAACGTCCCGTGGTGGATCTTCGCGGTGGCGACCTTCGCCGTCGTGTGGGTACTGACCCACTTCGGCATCAAGCTGTCGATGCGGACCACGGCCCTGTTCGGCGCGTTCGAGCTGCTGATCATGCTGGCGCTCGCGATCACGTTCCTGGCCTTCCCCGGGCACGGCTCGTCGTTCACGGCCCCGCTGCAGCCGAGCCACTCGCCGCACGCGTTCGGCGGGATCCTGGCCGGGATGGTGTTCTCGGTCCTCGCGCTCAGCGGCTTCGAGGCGCCGGCGCCGCTGGCGCAGGAGACCCGCAGGCCGGGCCGGTTCATCGGCCGCGCCGTCATGCTGTCGCTGTTCCTCATCGGCGGCTTCTACATCCTGACCTCCTACGCCAGCGCCATCGGCTGGGGTACCGGCAACATGAAGGCCTTCGCCGCCAGCGCGAACCCCTACTACGCGCTCGGCCACGTGCTGTGGGGGGCGGGCTGGTGGTTCGTCGTGATCGCCATCGTCAACAGCGCCATCGGCGTAGGGCTGGCCTGCACGAACGCCGCGTCCCGGGTCATGTACACGATGGGTCAGGCGGGCACCCTGCCGGCCCGGTTCGGCACCATCCACCCGGTCTACCGGACCCCGACGTTCGCGATCGCCTTCCAGCAGCTGTCCGGGATCGTCGCGATCCTGCTCGTCGGCCTGCTGCTGCAGCCGGCGGACATCTTCGGCTTCCTCGGCACCATCGCCACGCTCGCCGTCATCATCCTGTACGTCATGGCGAACCTGGCGCTCACCGCCTACATCCGCCGGGAGCACCCGGCCGAGTTCAACGTGTGGCGGCACGGCGTGCTGCCCTGGATCGGCACGCTCGCGCTGCTGCCGGTGCTGTGGGTCACGGTCTACCCGGTGCCGTCGTGGCCCTACAACATCACGCCGTACCTGTTCATCGCCGCGCTGGTCGTCGGCTTCGGCTACATGCAGTGGCGCGAGGCGCGTCACCCGGGCGCGCTGCGCCGCGGGGCCACGGTGCTGGTGGGGGCGCGCAGCGACGCCGAAGGCGACGTGGACTGGGACACGCCCGCGGCGCCGCCGGTTCCTCAGCCTGGCGCGTGATGCCGGCGGCGTCCGGCGTGGAGCTCGCCGACATCGGGCTCCCTGACTTCGGCGTGCCGGCCACCGAGCCGTCCGTGCCCGCCGCGACCTACGCGGCCCGGCTGGCGGCGGCGGCCGCCGCCGCCGCCGGCGCCGGGCTGGACGCGCTCCTCATCTACGCCGACCGCGAGCACTTCGCCAACCCGTCCTACCTGACGGCCTTCGACCCGCGGTTCGAGGAGGCGCTGCTCGTCCTCGTGCCCGGCCGGACCCCGGTGCTGCTCGTGGGCAACGAGGGCGAGGCGTACGCCGCGGTCGTGCCCGTCGAGGTCGAGGTGATCCGCTACCAGAGCTTCAGCCTGGTCAGCCAGCCCCGGTCGGACAGCAGGCCGCTCGGCGAGATCCTGGCCGGAGCCGGCCTCGGAGCGGGCGCGGCCGCCGCGGTAGGCATCGCCGGGTGGAAGTACTTCGGGCCCGACGACGAGGAGCGGGCCCGCAGCTGGATCGAGGCGCCCGCCTACCTGGTCGATGAGCTGCGGGCGCTCGGCTGCGAGCCGGTGAACGTCTCCGCGATCTTCGTTGAGCCCGGGCGCGGGCTGCGCCTGGACAACGACATCGACCAGATCGCGTGCTTCGAGTTCGCCGCCGCCCACGGGTCGGCGGCGATGCGTAGGCTGCTGGCCGGCGTCCGGCCCGGCATGACCGAGCACGAGGCGTTCTCGCTGTTCCGCCCCATCGGGCTGCGTTCTCCTACCACCCGCTGGTGCTCAGCGGCGAGCGGGCGGCGCTCGGGCTGGCCAGCCCGTCGGGACGGGTACTCAAGCGCGGCGACCCGGTGAGCGCGGGCCTCGGCTACTGGGGCAGCAACATCGCGCGCGGGGGCTTCCTGGCCGGCTCGGCGGCCGACCTGCCCGCCGCGGCCGCCGACTACGTCGAGCGGGTGGTCGCGCCCTACTTCCGCTGCGCCTGCGAGTGGTACGAGACCATCGGCATCGGCGTCACCGGCGGCGAGCTGTTCGATCTCGTCCGGCGGCACCTGGGCGACCCGTTCTTCGGGGTCCGGCTCAACCCCGGGCACTTCATCTCGCTGGACGAGTGGCCGAGCTCCCCCTTCTACCCCGGCTCCGCGGTGGCGCTGCAGTCCGGGATGACGCTGCAGCTCGACATCATCCCGGCGACCGGCACGGCCTACCACACGACGAACATCGAGGACGGAGTGGCGCTCGCCGACGAGGCGGCGCGGGCCGGACTCAAGGCCCGCTACCCCGACCTGTGGCAGCGAGTCTGCCGCCGCCGCTCGTTCATGGACCGCATGCTCGGGATCCGGCTCAAGCCGGAGGTACTGCCGCTGTCCGGCCTCGCCGGGTACCTGCCGCCCTACTGGCTGACGCCCGGCCTGGCGATGCGGCGCAGCTGACCCGCGAGCTCTGCCTGACCGGTGAGCGCCGCGCGGACCGCGGCCTCCAGCCGCGCGCGCCGCTGCGGCGGCGGGACCGTCCCGTCGCGGATGTGCGGGAGCGCGGCGCCGTAGGGCAGATCGCGGACGGCCAGCAGGGCCAGGTCCCCGGACGCCGGGCCGCCGAGGGCGGACGCGAGCCGAACGTAGAACGGGTCGATGCTGTCGTTGAGATGATCGAGATCGGCGCGCACCTGGTCGCTGAGCCGCGCGGCGCCGAAGTCGCTGCGGCGGAAGCAGGACAGCAGCAGCGCGTCCCCCGGCTCGCGCAGGCAGAAGTCATAGATGGCCAGGGCTCCGGCCACCGCCGCCTCGAACACGTCCTCGTCGGCGGAGCTGAGGATCGCCTTCTGGGCGCGGCGTATCGCCCGCATCCACGACCGGGCCAGCAGCTCGGAGACCGAGTCGAAGCGATGGTAGATCGAGCCGGTCGGCGCCTGGCAGGCGGACGCGATCGCGCCTACCGTCGCGCCCCGGACGCCGTGCTCGAGCACCGCCGTCCGGGCCGCGTCCATGATCGCGTCCTCGGGGTAGAGCTCACGGCGGGCCATGGATGTAGAGTATTCGCGCTAGAACTTTTACGCTAATTGGGGAATCATCGAGAGGGTGGAGCCTGCCGTGACCGCAGTCGCGTCCGCTGAGCACGCCGGGAACGTCATGATCCTGCGGCTGGCCGCCGGGGAGAACCGCTTCAACCCGGTGTCGCTGGCCGCCATCGGGGCCGTCCTGGACGAGTTCGAGGCCACCGAGGCGCCGCGCGCGCTGGTCATCACCGGCGACGGCAAGTTCTTCTCCAACGGCCTCGACCTCGAGTGGATGGCCTCCGCGCCTGCGGCAGACGCCGAGGAGATGCTGCGGCAGGTACACCTGCTGCTCGCTCGCATCCTGGTGTTCCCGGCGGTCACCGTCGCCGCGGTCAACGGCCACGTGTTCGCGGCCGGCGCCATGCTGGCGCTGGCGTGCGACGGCCGGGTGATGCGCGAGGACCGCGGCTACTTCTGCCTGCCCGAGGTCGATCTCGGGCTGTCCTTCACGCCCGGGATGACTGCGCTGCTGAAGGCGCGGCTGCCGGCCGCGACCGCGCACGAGGCGATGGTCACCGGGCGCCGGTACGGCGGCCCCGAGGCGGTCGCCGCCGGGCTCGCCGACGAGGCGGTCCCGGCCGGCCAGGTGCTCACCGCGGCGGCCCACCGGGCCGGCGCGCTCGCGGGCAAGCCGCGGGCGACGGTCGCGGCGATCAAGCGCGGGCTCTACGCCGAGACGGTCGCCGCGCTGGAGAACAGCGCGGCTGCTGACCTGAGCAGGCTCGGGCAGGCGGCGGCAGCGGCGGGCGGCGACGGCAGCGGAGCCTGAGGAGCGACATGACATCCAGCGCAGTTCCCGCCCTGGCCGAGCCGTTCGCGCTGCCCGCGTTCCACGAGGACCTGCGGGCGCAGGCCGAAGAGCAGGCGGCAAGGTTCGCCGCCAGCCATCGTGACGTCCGTTTGCACCCGTTCGGGCATGGCGAGCTGCATCCCGGGCTGTGGCGGGAGATCCGCGGCCGCGGCTGGCCCGGCCTGCTCGTGCCAGCCGCGCAGGTGCTCGGCGCGCAGGCGTGGGACGAGCGCGAGGGCATGATCGACCTCTACCTGGACGCTCGGGCGGCGCGGTCCGCGCCGGTCTCGCAGGAACTCGCGCTCGGCTACATCGCCCGGCACGTGCTCGGCCTGCCGGGGCACCGCTGACGTGCGCGAGCTGACGTTCACCGGCCCGGGCCGGGTGGAGTGGGCCGACGTCCCGCCGCCCGCGCTCGCCGACGAGCACAGCGCGCTGGTCCGGCCGCTGGCGGTCGCCCGCTGCGACCTCGACCTTCCCATGGCCGCCTTCGGCCTGTTCCCCGGGCCGTACCCGGTCGGCCACGAGGTCGCCGCGGAAGTGGTCAACGTGGGCGACACGGTGCGGCGGCACCGGCCCGGCGACCGGGTCCTGGTGCCCTTCCAGGTCTCCTGCGGCACCTGCCCGGCCTGCCGGGACCGGCGCTTCGCCGCCTGCCATACCTACCGGGCGCCCGCGGGCGCCGCGTTCGGCTTCGGGGCGGCCGGCGGCGGCCACGGCGGCGCCGTCGCGGATCTGCTTCGCCCAGCAGCTCGGCGCGGAGGTCGTGCCGCACGCGGGATCGTGGCCCCGCCGGTTCGGCCGCGCCGCGATCACCGTGTGCGGCACCGGACGACCCGGACGGCCTGGTCACGACGCTGCGCTCGACCGACGACTACGGTGCCTGCACCGCCGTCGCCATCTTCTTCGGCCCGCCGCCCGCGCTGCCGCTGCTCGAGCTCTACACCAGGGGGATCACCGTGCATTTGTCGCGGGCCGACTCACGCCGCTACACCCCGGAGGTCGCGGACCTCGTCGCGAGCGGGCTGCTGCGCACCCAGCCGGTCACCACCAGGGTCGCGGGATGGGACGAGGCCCCCGGCGCCTGGCTCGTCCCGGCCACGAAACTCGTGCTCGTCCGGGAGTAGGCCGTGTCTCGTGGATCTTGGTGGATGCGGGCGGCGATCCAGGCGGCGTCCGGCAAGGCGGAGGAGGAGCCAATAGCGGAGCTATTGGCGACGACGACAACGCCGCCGGTCGTCGTCTGGGCGCCGATCCGCGCCGCCGGAGATCTGCGAGACACGGCCTGGAGAAGATCATGATTCCCGAACGGCTGCGCATACTGCCGCGGCGCCCGGTCGTGGTGGCGCCGATGGCGGGAGGGCCTTCCACGCCGGCCCTGGTCGCCGCGGCCGCCGGTGCGGGCGCACTGGGATTCCTGGCCGCCGGCTACAAGAGCGCCGGGGCCATGACCGCAGAGGCCGAGGCTGTGCGCGCGTTGACGTCGGAGCCGTTCGGTATCAATATCTTCGTGCCCGGCGCCCCGGCTGCCGATCCCGGGCGCACAGCCAGGTACGTCGGGTCGCTCGCCGGTGACGCCGGCGCCGTCGGGGCCGTGCTCGGGGAACCGGTGTGGGACGACGACGACTGGGACGCGAAGATCAGCGCGCTGCTCGCCGCTCCGCCCGCGATGGTGAGCTTCACGTTCGGCTGCCCGCCGCGCGAGGTCGTGGCGGCGCTGCGGGAGGCGGGCGCGGTGGTCGCCGTCACGGTCACGCACCCGGATGAGGCGCGGCGGGCCGTCGCGGCCGGCGCCGACTGCCTGTGCGTGCAGGGCATCGAGGCCGGCGCGCACCGCGGGACGTTCGGCAACGACGACCGGGCCGTGGCGGGTACCGGGGTGCTGACGCTGATCGGCGAGGTGGCGGGGGTGACCGGCCTTCCGCTGATCGCCGCCGGAGGGATCATGAACGCGGAAGCGGTGGCGGCTGTGCTGGCGGCGGGCGCGGTGGCCGCCCAGTGCGGCACCGCGTTCGTGCGCTGTCCGGAAAGCGGCGCCCACCCCGTGTACAAGGCCGCCCTCGGCGATGACCGGTTCAGCTCGACGGCGCTGACCAGGTCTTTCAGCGGCCGTCCCGCCCGCGGGCTGGTCAACCGGTTCATGCGCGACCACCCGGACGCCCCGGCTGCCTACCCGGAGATCAACAACGCCACCCGGCCGCTGCGCGCCGCCGCGGCGCGGCGCGGCGACGCCGGCCGGATGAGCCTGTGGGCCGGCACCGGCTTCCGGCAGGCCACGACCCGCCCCGCCGCGGAGATCGTGGACTTCCTGTCCCCCGGGCAGGCCCCGGCGGGCTAGGCGCTCCCGGAAGGCAGCGCGGGCTCGGCGGGGGCCTGCGTTTCCTCGCCGTGGCCCAGCTCCCGCAGGGTCGGCAGGACGGCGAGCGACACGGGCATCGGCAGCAGCAGGGCCAGCACCCGGTAGGCGAACACGCCGGCGATCGCGACGGCGAACGGCGCCCCGCTGACCCAGATGGTCACCGGCAGCACGAGGGCCAGGACGCCGGCTCCGGCCAGCGGGCCGGTGCGGCGGGTGAACACCATCCCGGTGCCGAATCCGACGAACAGCGCCGCCGCGTTCATCCGGAAGCCGAACGCCGCGAGCCCGGCCCAGGTGGCGAACGCGTCCGCGGCCCAGAACAGCGCCATGCCCCACAGCGCCGGCCCCCACCGCAGCGGATGGGCGAACAGCACCCGGATGATGTGGATGGAGTCCAGGAAGGTGCCCAGCTTGCCCCGCCAGCCGGCCGCGTCACGGAACCGGTCGCGGTACCGGTCCGCGGCCCAGAAGCCGATGAGGAAGCCGGGGACCGGCAGGACCGCCCAGGGCAGGGTGAAGTCCAGCGGCGGCTGGCCGCGCCCGGACACGAGCAGGGCTATCGCGGCCACGCAGCCGCCGATCGCGAGCACGCCGTGCTCCATGCCGCCCAGGGCGGCGACCCGCGCCTTGGCGTCGTCCTCGTCTGCTCCCGCGGCCTGGAGCGCGTACCGGTCAAGTGCTCCCCCGCCATGGGCGAGAAAGCCGCCGAAGCCCGCGGCCACGACGGCGCGCATCTGCCGCCGGGTCAGCGTGGGACCATCCTCGACCCGGAATATCCCCTGGTAGGCGAGGTAGTAACCGACGAAAGAGATCAGTAAGGCGCCGGTGAGCGCGATCAGCCACACCGGGTCGAAGCGGTCCAGCACGGCTCGCACCTTGGCGAAGCCGACCACGTACGTGAGGCCGGTCGCTGCGGCCAGCTCCAGCGCGACAGCCACGACGATGAGCAGGGCAAGCACGCGCCTGCGGCGCTCGGTGTGAATGTCCGACAACCGCGGCAGCGATGCTCCCATGAGACATACCTCCCCAAACCCCGTAACACTGCCCAGCGGCGGGCGAACCATGCGGCCGGGTGATGCCGCCCTGGCCTTGGCGGGTGGATAGTAGAGGTTCGGTGATTCCTCGCAGCGGCGGGAGATTCGGTGGGGCCTGAGCAATTCACCAGGCAGTACGTGGTCGAGGTTCTGCGCAGGACGGGTTACGCGGAGCTGGCCGAGGAGGCCGAACGCGTGCTGCCCGACCCGGTTGCCGTTGACGAGCTGGAGAAATGGTCCGGGCTGCACGGCATCAGCGTCGACCTCCTGATCAGCCGGATGGGCGGCAGCCCCTGACGCTGACGTGCGGCCGGCCGGGAACTAGGCGCTGGCTAGCTCGGCGTTGGCGCGCTGGGTGACGATGGCCAGGACGCGGCCGGCCGTCTCCAGGTCCTCGGCCGGCAGGTCGCCGAACAGCCGGGCGGTGATCTCGCCCAGCGGGCCCCGGATGTGCTGGAAGCGGGCCTGGCCCGCGCCGGTGAGGCGGAGGCGGGACCCGTCGGCCTGCAGCAGCCCTTTCGCGGTCAGCTCATCGACCGCCGCCAGCACCGCCGCGTCGTCGATCTTCCTGGCGCCGGTGATCCGGGCGGTGAGCTGGTCGCGGCCGATGACCGAGCCGCTGGCCGCGGTGACGGTGAGCACCATCCACTGGTTGACCGTGGTGGCCGTGCGTACTGCCGGCGCCTGCCGGCTTCCCGGCACCGCCGCGCGCGATGAATGTGAGATTGCCTACCACCGGTGGTAGGCAATCTCACTTTGATCTTGGGGGACGCCGGCGCCTCCTCTATCCCGCCGGTGGAGGTCGGCGCGGTCGCGGACGCGTACGTCCGGAATGCTGCCGGGCGAGCAGGTGACGTAAGGGTGAATACCGCCAGAACCCTGCCTTTCCCGTGTGGGTCTGCGGACATGCCTGAGAGACATTGGGTTGCGGAAGGGATCGAATCGAGCGAGGGAGCCTGATCAGAGTGTCCCGAACATTCCGCATGAGCCGGCTGGCGGTCACGGCGGCCGCCGCGTCCGCCGCAGTCATCTCGGTACTGGCCACCAGCGCGGCCGCGGCACCCCCGCACGCACCATCCGGCGGTCCGTCCACGCTGCCGGGCAAGATATTCGTCGCGGCGCCCCCGGCCGGCGCCAAGGGCCCGGACGACATCACCCCGCTGACCACGCCCGGGCTGGACCACGGCCGGCTGATGATCAGGACCGCGTACCAGAACGGCATCAACCCCGACGGCTCGCCGGGCTCGCCGGGCGGTCCCACGCAGAGCACCGTGGCGGGCTACGACGCCCAGACCGGCACGCTCGTCACGACCATCCCGGTGACGGGCAAGGTTGAACGGGCTGACCGCCGACCCGGCCATCGGCGCGCTTATCGCCACCGTCAACGAGGACGTCAACTCTGCCTTCAACTTGGTTAACCCGGCCACCGGAACGGTGACGACCTACCAGTACAGCCCCAGCCCGGCCGTGTCCGGGAACGGCGGGACCGACAGCATCGCCGTCCGGGGCAGCCAGATCTTCGTCGTGCACTCCAACCCCAGCGACACCACGCAGCCGGCCCAGTACCAGGTCACGCTCGACAACTCCACGCGCACCGCGCTCCTGCGGCCCGTCTTCTACGACAACAGCACCGCGACCGACGCGGTGACCCGGCAGCCGGTGACCCTGGGGCTGACCGATCCCGACTCCAGCAGCTTCATGCCCGCGGATTCCGGCCGCCACTCCGGGCAGCTGGTGACCATCGCCCAGGCTGACGGACAGATGATCTTCGCGTCGGGGCTGGGGTCCGCGCCGAAGCTGACCGTGCTCAACATGACCGACAACAAGCCGGGCAACGTTCCGCCCATCGACGGGATGGCCGTCGCCACCGCCGAGCGAGGCACGCTGTACGTGGTTGACGCCAAGGCGGGAACGATCACCGCGCTCGACACCAGCGGGTGGCGGCCCGGGACCGTCTTCGTGGGTGAGCCGAGCGACAACGCCAACCCGCTCGTCGGCACGCTCAGCCTTTCCACCGGACAGATCACGCCGCTGGGCAACACGTTCGTCAGCCCCAAGGGGCTGCTGTTCATCCCGTCGGCCGACTGAGGAAGCCTGCCTGCTCGTCACCGCGAAACGTCCGGCCTGCGTGGGGCAGGCCGGACGTTTCGTTATGTGGGTCAAATGCCGCGATCGTTGACGGGCGCAATTTGAATCTGATATATCAGACACCAGATTAGCTCGACCGTCCTGGCGCCGGGAACCCGGCGTTCGCCCGGGTAGCGTGCGCAGCGGTGCTGCCGGTCACCGCAGGCTGGAGGTCCGCCATGACCGACACGAGAGACGAGCTGAGGGTTTTCGAAGGGGCCCGGCCCAGCCACACGGGCGACCTGGCGCTGGAAAGCCAGGGGATGGCCCCGATCCCCGAGGACGGCCGGTACGGCGGCGTGCACCGCATGTTCACCGTGTGGTTCACCCCCAACATGGAGCTCTCCGGTGTCTTCACCGGCACCCTGGCCGTGATCTTCGGCCTGGGCTTCCAGCTCGGGCTGGTGGCGATCATCCTGGGAACGATCATCGGCGCGCTGCCGGTCGCCATCTTGTGCACCTGGGGCCCGCGGACCGGCACGGCGCAGGTGCCGCTGGCCCGGCTGCCGTTCGGCAAGACGATCGTCCTGCCGGGCACCGTGCAGTGGCTGTCGTCCATCGCCTGGGACGCCCTGGTCGGGCTGTTCGGCGGCGAGGCCGCCCAGCTGCTGTTCCACGTGCCGTTCTGGCTCGGCGTCGCGATCGTGCTCGTGGTCGAGGGCGCCGTCAGCGTGTACGGGTACGAGTTCGTGCACCGGCTGCAGGCGTGGGGCTCGGCGATCCTCATCGTGCTGTTCGCCGTGCTGACCGTGCGGATCTTCCAGCACCACGTCGTGCTGCCGCACAACACTCTCCACGGCGCCGCCCTGGCCGGGGCGTTCGTGCTGATGGTGACCGTGTCCCTCAGCGCCGGGATCTCCTGGGCCACCTACGCCTCCGACTACAGCCGGTACATGAAGCCCAGCTCGTCCAAGCCAGCCATCTTCTGGCTCACCATGGCGGGACTGACCGCGTCCTACGTCTGGGTCGAGACCATCGGCCTGGCCGGCGCCAGCGTGCTGGGCACCCAGACGGCGGCCGGGGTCCGCTCCCTGATGGGCGGGGGCGTCCTCGGCGTGCTGGCGCTGATCGCGATCGTGTTCGGCGCCATCGCCTCCAACTCGATGAACGACTACACCGGCTCGCTCGCCTTCCAGGCGCTCGGCGCCCGGGTGCGGCGGCCGGTCATCGCCGCCGTCGTCGCGGTCCTGGCGTTCGCCGCCATCTTGTGGATGAACGCCGGGAACACGTCCGGGAAGTTCACGAACCTGCTGCTGTTCATCGGCTACTGGATCGCGCCGTTCTGTGCCATCGTGATGATCGACTGGCACTACGAGAAGGACACGTACACACCCGGCTTCCTGCGCAGGGCGCTGGGCTTCCGCAACCTGCGCAACGGCTGGACGGCGCTGGTGGCCTTCGTCGTCGGCTTCGGTGCGATGGTGCCGTTCATGAACACCTCGATCATCGTGGGGCCGGCCGTGACCGCGCTGAAAGGCGCCGACATCGCCTTCTACGTCGGGTTCGTCGTCGCCGGGGTGCTCTACTTCGTGCTCCGCAAGGCCTTCCCCAGCTCGCTGCCGGTCCACGACGTCGAGACCGCGGTCCCGGTGACGACGGACGGACCGACCTAGCCCGGGCGCGACCCGGCGACGGGCCGACGGAGCCCCGTGAAAGATCGTTACCGGAGGAGCCCGGATGAGCGCGCAGGCGGTGGATCCCGGATTCGTCGCGCCCCTGCTGGCCAGCATCGATCTGGACCGGGCGGTGGACCTTGTCCGGGAGGTATGCCGCATCCCCAGCGTCCTGGGTGAGGAAGGAGAGCTGGCGGCGTTCCTGGTGTCCGTCATGCGCGGCTCGGGGTTCGAGTCAGCCGGCCTGCAGCCCGTCCTGCCGGGCCGGCCGAACGCGACCGGCGAGGCCGGATTCGGGCCGGGCAGGCGGGTCGTGCTCACCGGTCACCTGGACACCAAGCCGGTCTCGCACGGCTGGCAGCGAGCGGCCCCGTTCTCGGGTGACCTGATCGACGGAGCCGTGTACGGCCACGGCGTCATGGACATGAAGGCGGCGCTGGCCTGCCAGATCGTCGCGATCGAGGCGGTCGCGGCCAGCGGGCTGCCGCTGGCCGGCACGCTGGCGATGGCGGCGGTCTGCGACCACATGGGCGACCAGTCAGGGTCCATCGCCTACTTCGGCGCCCATCAGGCCGACCTGTGCGTCCTGGGCGAGCTGACCGGTAACCAGGTGTGCATCGGCCACCGCGGCCGGTACTACTTCGACGTCACCGTGCTCGGCCGCTCGGCCCACACCTGTCACAAGCACGCGGCGGTCAACGCGAACGTGCTCGCCGCCCAGGTGGTGCTGGCGCTGGACCGGTCGCGGCTGGAACCGCGGCTCACCGGCGGAGCCGGCGAGCTCTTCGGCGCCGAGACCTACATCGTCCCCGGCCGGATCTACGGCGGGCTCCCGCCCGGCGGGCCCTCCATGATCCCCGACGAGTGCGTGATCCGGGTGGACTGCCGGCCGCAGCCCGGGGTGAGCACGGAGCAGGTCCGCGCCGAGATCGACCGCTGCCTGGCCGAGGCGGCCACGGCGGACGGCCGGCTGGCCGCTGAGGTCGCGCTGGCCGACGTCAAGCCCGGCTACCTGGCCCGGCCAGACGACGAGCCGGTCCGGCTGATGACCGAGGCCGTCCGGCTGATCCGGGGCGAGGAGCCGAAGCTGGTGACCGAGAACTGGCTCGGTGACACGGCTAGTTTCGGCCAGCAGGTCCCGACGGTGATCTTCGGCCCGGGCGGGCCGCCGGTCTACTGCGCCGACGAGCACCTGCCGGTCGCCGACATCCACGAGGCGACCAAGGTGTACGCGACGTTCGCGGCGCTCGCCCTGGCGGCGCCCGCGGGGCGGCAGGCCGGCCCCGGCCTGGCCGATCAGGTGAGCCATGACCGGTGACGGCTTCGACAGCCTGCTGGACCAGTGTCTCGGCGTCCGCTCCGGCGAGCAGGTCGTGCTGCTCACCGACGAGGGCACCGACCAGGGCGTCGTGATTCGGATGTCCGGGGCTGTCGCCGCCCGGCAGGGAATCCCGCTCGTGGCGCAGATGCCCGCGCCGCACCTGCCCGGTGCCGAGCCGCCGGGCGCGGTGGCGGCGATGATGCTCGCCGCCGGCGCCGTGATCGAGCTCACCAGCCTGTTCATCGGGTCCAGCCTGGCCAGGCGCACCGCCACCGAGCGAGGGGTCCGCTATCTCGCCATGCCGGGGGTGCGGGTCGAGACGTTCCGCGCGGGCGGCCCGCTCGACGTGGATTTCGGGCGGCTGCGCAGCGACTGCGAGCGCGTCGGGCGGGCGTGGGGCGCTGCCAGCGGGTTCCGGCTGACCACGCCCGCCGGCACCGACCTGCGCGGCTCGGTGGACGGCCGCCCCGGCCGGGTGCTGCACGGCATGGCTACCGAGCCCGGCGCGTACATGGCGCCCCCCGACATCGAGTCGGGCACCGCGCCGGTGGAGGGCAGCGCATCGGGTGTCGTGGTCATCGACGGGGACCTGCTGTTCATGGGGCGCGGCCCGCTGCCGGAGCCGGTGGTGCTGTATATCCGGGACGGGCAGATGGCAGCGATCGAGGGTGCCGAGCGCGGCCGGCTGACCGCGATGATCGAGCGCTGCGCCGACGACCGGATGACGAACCTCGCCGAGGTCTCGGTGGCGTTCAACCCCAACGGCACCATCTGCTCGGTGCCGATGGAGACCGAATCCGCCCGCGGCACCGCGCACATCGCGCTCGGCAACTCCATCGCCTACGGCGGAGTCGTCAACGCCGCCGCGCACCTGGACTGCGTGATGCGCGACGCCACGCTCGAGCTCGACGGCCGCCTGGTGATCTCCGAGGGGAGGCTGCAGTGACGCGCTGCCGGATCGTGCTGGCCAAGCCCGGCCTGGACGGGCACGACCGCGGGATCAAGGTCGTCGCCATGGCGCTGCGGGACGCCGGCGCCGAGGTGATCTACCTCGGGCTGCGGGTCAGCGCCGCCCAGATCGCCGCCGCGGCGGCGGCCGAGGACGCCGCCGCCGTCGGGATCTCGGTGCTCTCCGGGGCGCACCTGCCGATAGCCGGGCAGGTGCTCGAGGCCATGCGGGCAGCAGGCGCCGACGTGCCCCTCGTCATCGGGGGGACGATCCCGCCGGCGGACGTCGAGCCGCTCAGGCGCCTCGGCGTGGCCGGCGTGTTTCCCGTCGGCACGCCGCTGCCCGAGGCGGTCGACGGAACGCTCAGGCTGGCGCTCGCGGCGGCGGCCGCGCAGTGACGGCACGCCAGCATCCCGACCGGGGCGGCGCTAGCGCCGGCGCCGACGCCGGGGTCGGCGCGGGCGCTAGCGCCGGCGCCGGGGCCGACGCGCCGCCGGTCACGACCGACTCCGGCATCCCGGTCGCGCCGGTGTACACGGCGCAGGACGTGACGGGCGGACCCGAGGCGCTGGCCGCGCGGCTCGGGCTGCCCGGCGAGCCGCCGTTCACCCGGGGCCCGTACGGCTCGATGTACCGGGGCCAGCTGTGGACGATGCGGCAGTTCGCCGGGTACGGCTCGGCGGAGGAGACCAACGCCCGCTTCGGATTCCTGCTCGGGCGCGGCCAGACGGCGCTGTCGGTGGCGTTCGACCTGCCCACCCAGCTCGGCTACGACTCCGGGCATGAGATGGCCCGCGCCGAGGTCGGGCGGGTCGGGGTCGCCATCGACACGGCGGACGACATGGCCGACCTGTTCGCCGGGCTGCCGCTCGGCCAGGTCTCGGTGAATTTCACGATCAACGCCACTGCGCCGATCATCCTGGCCGCCTACCTCGTCGCGGCAGAACGCCAGGGAGTGCCCGCCAGCCAGCTGACGGGGACACTGCAGAACGACATACTCAAGGAATTCCTCGCCCGCAAGGCCTACGTTTTCCCGCCCGGGCCCTCCATGCGGCTCGTCGCCGACGTCGTGGAGTTCGCGTCGGCCGCCCTTCCCCGGTTCAACCCGATCTCGATCACCGGGTACCACGCGCGGGAGGCGGGCTGCAGCGCTGTCCAGGAACTCGGCCTCACGATGGCCTCGGCCATCGCCTACTGCGAGGAACTCACCGGCCGGGGACTGCAGTTCGACCAGTTCGGGCGGCGGCTTTCCTTTCACTTCGCGACCACGCTTGACTTGTTCGAGGAAGTCGCCAAGCTCCGGGCGGCACGGCGCATGTGGTACCGCATCGCGACGGAGCGGTTCGGCGCCGGTAACCCCGCTGCGGCCAGGCTCAGGTTCTTCTCCGGGAACTCCGGGACGACGCTGACCGCGCAGCAGCCGCTGAACAACGTCATCAGGTCCACCATCCAGTGCCTGGGCGCCGTGCTCGGGGGGGCCCAGTCCATCCACGTGATGGGGTACGACGAGGCCTTCGACATCCCCAGCGAGGAGGCGGTCACGCTCTCGCTGCGCACCCAGCAGATCATCGCGCTGGAGACGGGAGTGGCGCGCACCTCCGACCCGCTGGCCGGCTCGTATTTCGTCGAGCAGCTGACAGACGAGATCGAGGCCAGGGCCGGCGCAGTGCTGGACGAGATCGAGCAGAACGGCGGCGCGGTCCGCGCCATCGAGCTCGGCCTGCCGCAGCGCTGGATCACCGAGGCCGCCTACCGGGCCGAGCAGGACGTCGCCGCCGGGCGCCGCCCCAAGGTCGGCGTCAACGTGTATGCCGACAACGAGCCAGCCCCCGAGATGCGCCTGTTCCAGCCGGACCCCGAGATGGCGCAGCGGCAGATCACCAGGACCCGGCGGCGGCTGGCCGCGCGGGACGGCCGCGCCTGCAGCCAGGCCGTGCGCGCGCTGGAGCAGGACACGGCCGGGCAGCGTAACGTCATGCCGGCCCTGATCGCGGCGGCGCGGGCCGGGGCGACCGTCGGGGAGATGAGTGACGTCTTCCGGCGCGCCTTCGGCGAGTTCACCGAGCCGCCGCCATGGTGAGCGGCATGCTGGCCGGCCTGCGGGTGGTCGACCTCACCCGGTTCGTCTCCGGATCGCAGGCGACCATGCTGCTGGCTGCGATGGGCGCCGACGTGGCAAAGATCGAGGTGCCGCCGGGAGATCCCTACCGCTGGCAGGGAACCGACCAGGTCAACGGGGAATCGGCGTTGTTCCTGGCGCTCAACTCGGGCAAGTCCAGCGTGGCTCTTGACTTCCGCAGGCCTGCCGGGCGGGCGGCGCTCGAGAAGGTGCTCGCGGGCGCCGACATCCTGGTGGAGAATTCCCGCCCCGGCAGCCTGGCCCGGTACGAGCTGGACTGGGACTCCGTCCACGCCCGCCACCCCGCGGTCGTCTACGGGTCCATTTCCGGATACGGGGACGCAGGCCCGGACGCGGGAAAGGGCGGCTTCGACCTCATCCTGCAGGCGGAAAGCGGCGTGATGAGCGTCACCGGGACCCCCGGCTCCGGGCCGGTCAAGGTCGGCGCACCGGTGCTGGACGTGGGCGCCGGGCTGAGCTGCGCGCTGGGCCTGCTGGCCGCCCTGATCGAACGGCAGCGGACCGGGACCGGCCGCCTGGTGTCCGCCTCGCTGCTGGAGTTCGCGCTCACCGCGCTCGGCACCCTCGCCGCCGGAACCATGGTGTCCGGCGAGGTGCCCGGCCTGCTCGGCACGCACTCACCCGTCTTCGCTCCCTACGGCGGATTCCGCACCGCCGACGGCTGGCTGGTCCTGGCCGGCGCGGGCTCGGAGGATCTCTGGGCGCGGGCGTGCGGCGCGCTCGGGCTGGAACACCTGCTGGCCGACGACCGGTTCGGCAGCAACGCCCGCCGTGTCGCGCACCGGGACGAGCTCACCGGCGAGATCGAGAAGACCCTGGCCGGCCGGCCGAGCGCGCACTGGCTGGCCCTCCTCGCGCACGCCGGGGTGCCGGCCGCCGAGGTCCAGGATCTGGGTCAGGTCCTGCGGCACCCGCAGCTCGCGGCGCTCGGCTCGGTACAGAACCTCGACCATCCGGCCGCGGGCGGTTACCGGGTGATCGGCCCGCCGCTGCGGATCGATCACGAGACGCTCCGCTATCCCGGTCCGGCGCCGGTGTTCGGAGCCGATACCAGGACGGTCCTCACCGGGGCCTGCCTCTCCCGCCGAAATCGACAACCTGGTCAGCCAGGGAATTGCGGTGACACCGTGAGCACAGGAATGATCCCGGCGAAATCCGGCGTGGTCCTGCAAGGCGTGGACGCGCCGGGCGCGTTCTGCGGCATGGTCGAGGAGATCGACCGGCTCGGCTTTGATCACCTATGGCTCACCGACTCCTCGCTGCACGCCCGCAACTGCTACGCCTACCTCACCCTGGCCGCGACCCGCAGCCCGCGGCTGCTGCTGGGAACCGCGGTGACCAACCCGGCGACCCGCCATCCCGCGATCACCGCGGCCGCGGCCGCCACGGTGGACGAGATCTCCGCGGGCAGGATGATCCTCGGCATGGGTGCCGGGGACCGTCCGCTGCTCGCGCTCGGGTTCACGCCGAGCCCGCTGGCCAGCATCGAGGTGACCGTCCGGGCGATCCGGAGCCTGTGGCGCGGGGACACGGTCGACGTGACGGAGCTGGACTTCACGCTGACCGGTGCCCAGCTGCGCTTCCCGGCGCGCGCGGACATCCCCGTCTTCATCGCCGCCAGCGGGCCGAAGACGCTCGAACTCGCCGGACGGATCGCGGACGGCGTGATCCTGCTGGTGGGACTGTTCCCGGCGGCGCTCGACTGGGCCATCTCCCGGGTGCGGCGCGGGGCGGAGTCGGCCGGGCGGGCGTGCCCGGAGATAGCCGTCTTCGCCTACGGAACTATCGACGAGGACGAGGACGCGGCGCTGGCGAGCGCCCGCTCCATCGCCGCCTGGTTCCCGCAGACCGCGCCGCACATCTGCGACCTGGCCGGCCTGTCCGCCGACGTCGTCGACAGCGTCCAGTCCGGCTACCAGGGCGGGGAGTTCCAGGAGGCGGCTGCCGCCGCGGCCGGGCTCCCCGACGAGTTCGTCCGGATGGTCGCCCTGGCCGGGAATCGCGCCCGCGCCGCCGGGCAGATCGGCTGTGCCCTCGAGGCGGGCGCCGACTCGGTGCACGTCTTCCCCCTCGGTGCCCGCCGGGCGGACACCGTGCGCGCCTTCGCGGGTGCGTTCCGGGCGGCGGCCGGGCCGCCGGGCTGACGGCCGCCCGCGGGATTTCGCATATTCGACAGAATATTTTCTAGACTGAGCGTCGGGCGGGGATGTCTCAAGGGAGAGATGCAGTGGCTACACGCGCGGTTCACGAGGACCGGGCCGGCTGGAGACGGTGTTCAACCGGCGGCACGACCGCCGCCGGGTGACGGACTGGGTGTACGAAGAGCTCAAGGACGCCATCGTGGATCTCCGGCTGCCGCCCGGGGAGGCGCTGCGCGAGGCGACGCTGGCCGAGCAGCTTGGGGTGAGCAAGACCCCCATCCGCGAGGCACTGGCGAGGCTCGAGCAGGACGGCCTGGTCGAGACCACGTCGTTCAAGGGCGCGGTGGTGGCGGGCTACTCGCGGCAGGACCTGCTCGAGATCTACGAGCTGCGCGAGCTGCTGGAGATCGTGGCGGCCCGGTCGGCGGCCGAGGTGATGAGCGACGCGGATCTGGCCAGGCTGGATCACATCTCGCGGCAGTGCCGCACGCCGGCGAACCGGGCCGACCCGGCCAGGATGGCGGCCCTGATCTCGGAGTTCGACACCGTCATGTTCGACCAGGTGCAGAACACCCGGATTCGCGCCCTGATCGAGAACCTGCGGGCCCACCTGACCCGGATAGGCCAGCTCACCGCGGACATCCCCGGCCGGATCGAGACCTCGGTTGACGAGCACGACAAGATCGTCGCCGCAGTCGCCGCCCATGACCCGGAGCTCGCCGAGCGGCACATGCGGGATCACATCCGCAGTGTCCGCGATGACCAGCTGCGGGTTCTCGAGCAGACTGCCGATCATGCTTGACGGCGGTAAATCGGATCTGATGTGCTGCGCATTATGTCCGAGATGCCAGGGCTGGGCCTGTCGCTGCGCCTGCGCGAACGCGGCAAGCCGGCCTGGGCGGCCGCGACCGGCCATCCCATGGTCATCCAGATCGGCGCCGGGACCCTGCCGCACGAGACGTTCCGGCACTACTTCGAGCAGAACATCCTCTACCTCGGCGACTACGCCCGCGCGATCGCGCTGATCACCGGGAAGGCGCCGGACCTGGACGCGCTCGACGTGCTGGCGCGGTTCCTCCGGCAGATCGTGGCGACCGAGATCCCGGCGAATATCACGTTCCTGCGCCGGCTGGGCGGGTCGCCCGGCGACCTCGCCACCGCCAGCATGCGGCCCGCGACCTACGCCTACACCCGGCACCTGCTAGCCACCGCGGCCCAGGGCAGCTGCGCCGAGGGGCTCACCGCGGTGCTGCCCTGCCAGTGGAGCTACGGGGAGATCGCCAGGCCGCTGACCGCCGCGCTCCCGGCCGACCCGGTATGCGCCGACTGGATCGCGATGTTCGGCGACGGCGGCTACGCGGCCCTGGTGGCCGAGACCACCGGGCTACTGGACCGGCTGGCCGGAACCGGCGACGACGCGGCGGAGCGGCGGCTGTCGCGGATCTTCGACACTTCCGCCCGCTACGAGGCGCAGTTCTGGGACATGGCCCTCGACGCGGCCGCCGGCAACGGCGGCTCGGATGAGAAAAAGGAGGCGTGACGGTCATGCGCGCTGCCAGGATCTTCGCGGACCTCAGCCTGCGCCTGGACGACCTCCCGATGCCCGAGCCCGGTCCTGACCAGGTCCTGGTCCGGATCCGACGCGGCCGGCGTCTGCGGCACCGACCTGCACATCCTGGACGGGATGATCAAGCCGGATCCGTATCCGATGACGATCGGCCATGAAGCGGCCGGCCTGGTGGCGGCCGCCGCGGAAGGAACCGGGCTGTCGGCCGGCGATCGCGTGGCCGTCTACAACAAGCTCTTCTGCGGCTGGTGCGAGCAGTGCCTGGGCGGACGGCACAACATCTGCGACAACGAGCCGGGACAGCTCGGCTTCAACATGGACGGCGGCGACGCCGAGTACGCGGTCGTTCCCGCCCGCAACCTGGTGCGCGTGCCCGACTCGGTTGACCTCGCCACCGCCGCCGTGCTCACCTGCGCGGGGATGACCGCGATGCACGCCACGAAGCTGGCCGGGCTGCGGCTGGGCCAGACGGCGATCGTCGATGGCATCGGCGGTGTCGGGATCCTGGTCGTCCAGGCGGCCCGGCACGCCGGTGCGCGGGTGATCGCCGTCGCCGACGCTCCGGCCAAGCTGGATCTCGCCCGGGAGCACGGCGCGGCCGACGGCGTGCTGGCCGCCCGCCCGGAGGACTACGGGGACCTGCCGGCCCGGATCCGCCAGCTCACCGGCGGGCGCGGCGCCGACGTCTTCTTCGAGCTGGTCGGGACCACCGAGTCGATGATGGCGGGCATCCGTTCGCTGGCCAAGGGCGGCAGGTTCGTGGCTACCGGCTATACCGACCAGCCGCTGACCATCCATCCCATCGAGTTCATCCTCGCGGAGACCACGCTCGTGTCCACCGTGGCGGCGACGCGGCAGGACCTTACGGACGCGCTGCGGCTGGCCGCGACCGGGGCGATGAGCGTGCCCATCGCCAGGCGCTACCCCCTCGACGGCGTTCGCGGCGCGCTCGACGCGCTGCGGCGGCGCGAGGTTCTCGGGCGGCAGATTCTCGATCTCGCCTAGCGAGAGGAGCAACGTGACCACCGTGACCGAGCCGGACCTCGACTTCCTGCGCCTGCCCTTGCGGCTGTACATCGACGGCGAGTTCGCCGCGACCGACGGGCGGCTGACCGTGCTCAATCCCGCGACCGGGCTGCCGCTGGGCGAGGCTCCGCTGGCCACCGCTTCGGACGTGGACCGCGCTGCCGCGGCCGCGAGCGCCGCGTTTGCCGGCTGGCGGTCCGCCCCGCCCACGCAGCGGGCCCGGCTGATCTGGGCGCTGGCCGACCTGCTGGAGCAGCACCAGGAGGAACTCGCCACGATCGAGGTGCTGGACAACGGCAAGCCGCTGCGCGAGGCGAAAGCCGTGGACATCGCCCTGTCCATCGAGCTGCTGCGGTACTACGCGGGCTGGACGACCAAGATCACCGGCACGGTGCAGCCGAATTCGATCCCCGGCATGCTGACCATGGTCAGGCGCGAGCCGGTCGGGGTGGTCGCCGCGATCACCCCCTGGAACTTCCCGCTGCTGGAGGTCGCCTACAAGCTGGGACCCGCGCTGGCCGCCGGATGCACGGTCGTCGTGAAGCCATCCGAGCTCGCCCCGCTGTCCACGCTGCGGCTGATGGAGCTGGTTCACCAGGCCGGGTTCCCGCCCGGCGTGGTCAACGTGGTCATCGGCGGTCCCGACGTCGGCGCCGCGCTGGCGCAGCACCGGCTGGTGGACAAGATCGCCTTCACCGGCCGGACCGAGACCGGAAAGGCCATCCTGCGCGCTTCGGCGGACGACCTCAAGCGGGTCAACCTGGAGCTCGGCGGGAAGAGCCCCAACATCGTGTTCGCCGACGCGGACCTGGACGCGGCGGCCAGCGGCGCGTTCGGCGGGATCTTCTTCAACCAGGGCCAGGCCTGCGTGGCCGGCTCGCGGCTGTTCGCGGAGGAACCGGTCGCCCGCGAGCTCGCCGAGCGGGTCGCGGCGAAGGCGAAGGGAATCCGGCTGGGGCACGGCCTGGACCCGCGGTCCGGCATGGGCCCGCTCATCTCCGCGCCGCACCGGGACCGGGTCCTCGGCTACATCGGCGACGCGGCGGACGCGGGCGCCGAGGTCATCGCAGGCGGCCGCAGTGCGGACGTGGCGGGCCTGGACGGCTTCTTCCTCCAGCCGACCGTGATCGACGGCGTGCGCAACGACATGCCGGTTGCCCAGGACGAGATCTTCGGCCCGGTCCTGTCGGTCATCTCCTGGCGCGACCAGGACGAGCTGACGGAACTGGCGAACGGCGTCCGCTACGGGCTGGCGGCGGGAATCTGGACGCGCGACGTCAGCAAGGCGCTGCGGCTGGCCGAGCAGCTCGAGGCCGGCACCGTCTGGATCAACACGTACGGGATGTTCGACGTGGCGGTGCCGTTCGGCGGCCGTAAGCAGTCGGGGTTCGGCCGTGAGCTCGGCGAGGAGGCGCTGGAGCCTTACCTGCAGTCCAAGTCCGTCTGGCTCGACCTGGAGGCGGCCGTGCCGCAATCCGGGCAGGGCATCAGCAGGTGATCGGTGGGGATGGCCATGAGTGAGCGGATCATCATCAAGGACGGCTGCGTCGTCACGATGAACGACGCCGGCGACGTCCTGTTCGGCGGGGCCGTCGTGCTGGAAGGCGACCGCATCACCGACGTGGGCAGCACCGCCGACGTGCTCGCCCGGCACCCCGCCGACGGCGCGCGGGTGATCGACGCCCGCGGCAAGGCCGTCCTTCCCGGGCTGGTCGACCTGCACTATCACACCGCCCTCGGCAAGGGCTGGAGCGATCACCTGCCGCTCTGGGAGTACCTGGAGACCTGCTGGTACCCGATCATCAGGGCGCTGGACTACGAGGCTGCGTACTGGGCCGCGCTGGCCAGCTACAGCGAGTCCATCAAGTGCGGCGTCACCACGGTCAACGACATGTACCGGCAGCTGATCGCGCTGGCGGACGCGGCCGAGGAGATCGGCATCAGGGCGGTGCTGTCCAACGACATCGCGGACGCCGAGCACAACCTGGACACCCTCGAGGACAACAAGGAGGCCCACCAGGCCAAGCACGGCGCGGCCGGCGGCCGGATCGAGGTGTACATCGGGATCGAGTGGCTGCCGCTGGCGTCCGAGGAGCTGCTCCGGGACGCCCGCCTGCTCGCCGACGAGCTCGGCACCGGGGTCCACATTCACCTGAACGAGTCGCTCACCGAGGTGGAGAACTCCAGGCAGCGGTTCGGCCGCCGCCCCACCGAGGTTGCCTACGACGCGGGCATCCTCGGCCGGAACTGCATCGCCGCTCACTGCGTCTGGCTGTCGGACACCGAGATCGCCCTGATGCGGGAGACCGGCACGCAGAATCTCGCACAACCCCTCGTCGAACGCGAAGCTGGGCAACGGGATCGCCCGGCTGCCGGAGATGCTGGCGGCCGGGATCAACGTCGGGCTCGGTCACGACGCCGCGGAGTGCAACAACAGCAGGGATCTCTTCGAGGTGATGAAGTTCGCCTCGCTGATGCACCGGGCCAGCCGGGTTAACGCGAGCCTCCAGCAGGCGCCCGACGTGCTGAAGATGGCGACCAGGAACGGCGCGGACGCGCTCGGCCACCAGACCGGGCGGCTGGTCCCGGGGCGGAAGGCCGACCTGATCCTGGTGAACCTGAACAGCCAGATGTTCACGCCGCTGATGCCGGATAACGCCGACCACCTGTTCTCCCACCTGGTCTTCGCCGCCAACGGGAGCTGCGTGGACACCAGCATCATCGACGGCAAGATCGTGATGGAGGATCGCCAGCTCACGACCGTGGACGAGCAGAAGGTCCTGCGCGAGGCGAACGAGGCGTTCCGCCGGATCCTGGACCGGATGGTGGTCCCGCCGGCGGACTAGGCGGCGGAAAGGGGATCGGCCATGACCAGGTACCTCGTGCTCGGCGACCCGGTCGTCTGCCTCGGCGCGCAGGCCATGATCGGCGACGGTGGCCTCGTCGTGCAGGACGCGGCCATCGTCGCGGCCGGGCCCCGGGAGGAGATGGCCGCGCTCGGGCCGTTCGACCGGGTCCTCGGCTCGCCGGGCCATTTCGTCCTGCCGGGCTTCGTGAACTGCCACTACCACTCCGAGCTCGCCATCGGACCCGGCCTCTACCAGTACATATTCGAGAAGGCGAACGTGCACATCCAGGCCGCGACCGGGGACATCGCCGAGGAGGACCTGTACCTCGGCATCCTGTGGGGCCTGATCACCGCGATCAAGGGCGGCCAGACCGCGACCGTCAACATGTACTACGGCAGGCCCTCGCTGCCCGACTTCGGCTGCGGCCGGCCCTGCGCGCCTACGCGGACGCCGGGCTGCGGACCGCCTTCGGGCTGGTCAGCCGCGACCAGAACATTTACGCGCACGAGCCGGACGAGAAGTTCCTCGCCCGGCTGCCGGCCGACCTGGCCGTCGAGGTGCGGGACTCGCCGATGGGATACGCCTGGCCGGTTGACGAGGTGATGGCGAGCTTCGAGCGGCTGTCGGCGCGCTGGCACGGCCGGGACGACCGGATCCGGCTCGTGACCGCGCCGGACTGGACCCCGGCCTGCTCGGACGAGCTGTACCTGCGGTGCCGCCGGGTGGCGGACGAGCACGGCACCGGGCTGATCACGCACGCCCTGGAAACCCGCTCGGAGATGCTGTTCAACGTGGCGGCCTACGGCAAGACCGCGGTCCGCCGCCTCGCCGACCTGGGCGTGCTCACCCCCGCCACGGTGCTGGAGCACTTCGTCTGGGTCACCGACGAGGAGTTCGGCGTCTTCGCCGACTCCGGCGCGGTGGCGTCGAACAACCCGGGCTCGAACCTGCGCCTGTCCACGGGCATCTGCCGGGTGCGCGACATCATGGACGCGGGCGGCCGGGTCGCGTTCGGGACCGACGGCATCTCGTTTTCCGACCGGGAGGACTTCTTCACCGAGCTGCGGCTGGCGGCGTACCTGCAGCGGCTGCCGCGGGAGTTCGGGCGGGACCGGATCGACAGCGAGCAGCTGCTGCGGGCCGCGGCGCAGAACGGGGCGCGCGCGCTCGGCCTGGAGGGCCGGCTGGGCAGCCTCGAGGAGGGCAAGTACGCGGACCTGCTCGTCGTGGCCAAGGAGCGGATCTTCTTCCCGCCCGGCCGGTTCGACGGCGAGCCGTTCCTCAACGTGGTGCTCGACCGCGCCGAGTCCCGCGACATCGACACCGTGATGGCGCACGGGCGGATCCTGATGACGGGCGGCAGGGTCACCGTCGTGGACGAGGACCGGGTCCGCGACCGGTTCGCCGAGGCGGTGACCGAGCGGGTCTACCGGCCGTCCGCGCGGGTGCAGCGGTGGGCCGAGCTCGGTATCCAGGTCGAGCCATACCTGCCGGAGGTCTACCGGCCGTGGTACGAGACGCCCATCGACCCCGGCTACGTCTACAACGCCCGGCGGCCGCCCGGTTCGGCCGGCGCTGACGGCTGAGCCAGGCCTGCCACCGCGGCGAAGTGATCTCCCATGATGCCGTGCAGCTTCGCGTCGGGGATCGGCGGCAGGCTCACCGCCGGCGCCTCCTCGTTGACCGTCAGGAGCTTTCCCGCCAGCTTGACCGGGTCGTACAGGAAACCCGGGTAGTCGGTGCCGAAGAAGATCTTCTCCAGCGGCACGAACGCAGGCTCGCACCTGTGCAGCAGCAGGAACAGGTCACGCCTGGTCAGCGTCGCGATGAGGTAGGACAGCTCGGCGTAAAAGTGCGGATGCTTGGTCAGCAGGAACAGCGCCTCGTCCACCCAGGGCAGACCGCAGTGCGCGATGATGACCGTCAGGTCCCGGAACTCGCGTCCGATGTCGTCCAGCAGGGCCGGCGCCGAGCTCGAGCCGGGCGTCGATACGCGTGGATCCGGCCTGGTGAATCATGACCGGAATGCCGAGGTCGGCAGCCGTTCGGTAAAGGGGAAAGGCCAGCTCGCGATCGTTGGCTGCCCAGTGCTGGTACATCGGGTAGAGCTTCAGGCCGGTCAGGCCGAGGTCGCCGACGGCGCGCCTGAGCTCGGCGACCGCGGCGGCCGGCCCCTTGAACGCGGGGTTCACGGACGCGAAGCCGATGAAGTGCTCCGGGTCCGAGCCGACCACCGCGGCGATGTAGTCGTTGCACTTCTCCGGATCCGGCGGGCCGTCGATGCCGAGCAGCCCGGCGGTGTTGACGGTGCCGATCAGCTGCCCGTCGAGGTACTGCGGGGAGACGGCCAGCACCACGATCTTGTCGAAACCGGGATGATCGCGGCGTGACTCGGCGGGCCCGATGACCGGCCATCCCGACCTGGCCAGCCCGCTGGCCTCCCATTCCTGCTCGGTGGGGAGCCGGTGAGAGGGCAGCTTGCCCATGCTCCGGTAGATGCACAGCGATCCCTCGCGGCCGTAGTCCACGGTGAACCCGGGATCGGCGGAGAGGCTGAGGATGTGACTGTGCGCGTCGATGACCAGGCCCGGTACTGCAGCCACGGGGGAATCCGGCCCGTCCACCCGCACCATGCTAGGGGCTAGTGAGGCTAGAGCGCCCGGGGGCGGAGCGCGGCGAGCAGCCGCTCGCTGGCGGCCGGGTGCGTCAGCTCAGGCGGCCGGGTGCGTCAGCTCAGCCGGACGTTGTAGATCTCTGCCCGGTAGGTGCCGGCGTTGTCGGGCGGCAGCCGGGTGAACCAGATGAGGACATAACGGCCGTACGCCGGCCGGGCGAGCTGCAGCCGCACGGTGCCGCTCGCGTTGGCCGCGGTTGCCACCGGCCGCAGATCCCGCAGCACGGCGCCCGGGCCGCCGACGCGGAGCTGGAGGTCAGCGCCGGCGGCGCTGCCCAGGGTGACCACGGCCGACGTGATCGTCACGCGATGCCCCATGTCCAGCAGGAGGCCGGTGCCCGACTGCAGGTTGCCGAAATGGCTCGTGGCGTACCAGGAGGTTTGCCACCCGGTAGCGGGATTGTGGTCGATCGCCAGCGAGGCGTTCTGCGGATTATCGCCCTGCCCGGGGCCGCCAGGGCCGAAGGCTACCGCCCGGACCGGGACCAGCGGGGCGGTTCGGGGGAGCGCGGCCGGCGTGCTCTTGTGGGCCGCGGCCGGGGATTTCGCTGCCTTCCGGTGCGGGCTGGCGGGCCGGGCGTGCCGGTGCGGGGCCGGCCCGGTGGCCGCCGCGGAGCTGGCGCGCGGCGCGGTCCGCGAGCCCGGGAGCAGGAGATAGACCGCCCCGCCGAGTACGGCCAGGGCCAGGGCCACGGCCAGCACCGTGAGCCGGTCCGGGCGGGGCCTGCCCGCGCCGGCGCTGGCCGGACGGCGGGGCGTGGCGATCGCGGTTCCGGTGCGGGCGGCCGCCCTTCGCGGCCCGGCCGGGGCGGGACCACGCGGCCTTCGCGGCCCGGCCGGGGCGGGAGCACGCGGCCCTCGCGGCTCGGCCCGGCCCGGATCGCGGGGCCTTCCCGGCGCGCCGCCAGCCGGACCGACTGGCCTTCCCGGGCCGCCCGGCGTGGCCGGCTGGCCGTAGCTCACCGGCACAGTCTCGTCAGGAGCCGCGGGCTGGTGTGACGCCATGATGTCCTCGAGCGCCGCGATCTGGCTGGTCGGGACGACCTGGTCGGCCGGGACGACCTGGTCGGCCGGGACGACCTGGTCGGTGGGGCCGACCTGGTCGGTCATGACGACGCGGTGGGGCGAGGTGATCTCTTCGGGCGCTTCAAAGTCGTCCGGCCCGAACTCGTCCGGGGCGTAGCCGCGCGGCCCGAACTCACGCTGGGCGGCGTACCCGCGAGGCCCGAACCCGGCCGGCGCTTCGAACTCTTGCGTGGCGCCGTACCCTCCCGGCCCGGAATCGCCCGGGGGGGCGAACCCGCGAGGCGCTTCGGAGTCGTCCGGCCCCCACCCATCCGCCGTGGCGTACCCGTCCGGCCCGAACGGGCCCGACGGGGCGAATCCGCGCGGTCCGTAGCCACCCGGCGGCCCGAACCCGCGCGGTCCGTAGCCGCCCGGCGGGGCCGACTCGCCCGGTCCGTACCCGCCCGGCGGGGCGAACTCGCCCCGCGGCGCGAAGCGGTGCGGCCTGGACTCTCCCGCCGCGGCGGACCCGTTGGGCCCGGAATCGCCCGGCGCGGCGACACCGCCCGGTGCGGGCTCGTCAGCAGCCGGGGACCCGCCTGGCCCGGGCTCGCCCTGGGCGGCCGAGTCGTCCTCCGCCCTGCGGGCCGCGTCGTACTCGCGGATGAGCGGCTCGGAGTCGGCGCCGGCGGCGCGGGCGATGGCACGGATGTGACCGCGGGCGTAGAAGTCCCCGCCGCAGGCCGAGTAGTCGTCCCGCTCGATGTCCCGGATGATGGCTTCCCTGATGCGTGTTCTCTGGCTGACCTGGGTGACGGTCAGGCCGGCCTGCTGCCGGGCCTGCGTCAGCGCCTCGCCGATGCTCACAGGAACGCACCTCCTTCGCGCTGGATGGGGACTGCCCTCACCGGCGCGCGGCCGCTGACCACCATGCCCCGGCCGCGATGACTGGCTCTAGTGCCATACGTCCCCATTGCCACAGAGTAGGAACGAATTCGGGTGCGTGAATCGCTCCACACCTCTGCGCGCTCACAGGCAACGACCGCGCGAGCCCGCGGCCCCGTCCGCATTCCATGCGGTACGTCCAAGTACCATCTGTATTTGTCCTGGTTCGGTACGCGCGTGCCGACTGGGTGCCAGCTGGGTGCCGCGGATTAGGGGGCGCTGGTCTCGATTCGCTGCAGGATCCGCTCGGATGCCGTTCGCAGCGAGCGGAGCTCGTCCGGGCTGAGCGCGTCGATCACCAGCTCGCGGACCTTCGCCACGTGGGCGGGCGCGCTGGCGACAAGAAGGCGCAGCCCGGTTTCGGTCAAGATCGCATTGGTGTACCGGCCGTCGCCGGGGTCGGGTTCGCGCCGGACGAGGTCGCGCGCTTCCAGGCGCTTGATCAGGTGCGACAGCCGGGACAGCGAGGCGTTGGTGACCTCCGCCAGCTCGCTCATCCGCATCACGTTGCCGGGATTTTCTGACAGCCTGGCGAGCGCGTGGTACTCGATGAAGCTCAGCCCGGCGTCCCGCTGCAGCTGGCACTCCAGCGCCCACCGCAGCTTGTGCATCATGCTGTTGAACATCTTCCAGGAGTCCTGCTGCTCGGCGTCCAGCCAGCAGGGATCCGTCGGCGCTTGCTGCGGGCTGCTACCAGGCACGTTCCAGACGTTACCACCTTCACTTGACAGTTCAAGTCATCCCAAGTACGTTCAGCTCATAACTTGAATGTTCAAGTCATATCCGTGCGAGGCCGCCAGGAAGGATCAGCCGTGAGCATGACCGAGGCATCCGAGCGCTTCACCGCGCTGCCTGATGACGCGACGCTAGCCGCGACGGTGGTCGCGCTCGAAGAGCACGGGTACGGCGTCGAGGTCGTCGAAGACCTCGACGCCGCGCGCCAGGCGGTGCTGGCCCGCATCCCGCAGGGCTCCTCGGTGATGACCAACACCTCGGTCACGCTGCAGGAGACCGGGATCGCGGACGCGATCAACGACGGCGGACCGTACGACTCGGCGCGCAACAAGATGTTCGCGCTCGACTTCGAGACCCAGGCGCAGCAGATGAAGGTGATCGGCGGCCAGCCCGACTACGCGCTCGGCAGCGTGCACGCGGTCACCCGCGACGGAACCCTGGTCATCGCCTCGGCCTCCGGCAGCCAGCTCGCGTCCTACGCCTGGGGCGCCGCCAACGTCATCTTCGTGGTCGGCGCGCAGAAACTCGTCCCCACCTTGGAAGCGGCGCACGAGCGGATCTACCAGCACAGCCTGAAGCTCGAGGATGCCCGCGCGCAGGCCGTCTACGGGCAGCACAGCTCGGTCGGGAAGATTCTCGATATCCACCAGGAGCTGCCCGGCCGCATCCACGTCGTCCTGATCCGGCAGCTAGTCGGGTTCTAGCCGCCCGGGCGCGGGAGGAGGGCCTGCCATGGCGTGCCATGCGATGCCGCGGATGCGTCAGCCG
>CAVOOC010000023.1:0-212895 GCA_963697445.1 uncultured Actinomycetes bacterium | reverse complement strand
GCGCACGAGCAAGCCGTCGATGCGAGCTGCTCACCGAACAGACCCCAGAGCAGGGCCCTGGTGCGGGTGGGATATCTCGACACCGGGGCGAGCGACGTCGTCTTCCCATACGCGCCGCGAACCACGGTGTACTACGGGTATGGCTACGTGCTGATCGAGGCTGGGCCTCAGGAGGCGACCAATTGGCGTGATGCCGGCTTCAAAGGGGCACTGCCCGATCTGATGTTCCCGCAGGACCACTCATGGCTGGTCTCGACCATGTGGGACGATGACTGGACCTCCATCGGCGGGTCCGAGCAACTCGTGACCACTTCCTACAGCATCCCGCGCTCGGCCCGAAGGTCAGACGCGTCGCCCCCGGAGAGGATGCTACGCCGCCGGGCCACGAACCTAACTGACCAGGCCGGCGGCTCTCCGGGATATGAGCTCGGTGAAGGAGCCGATCATGTCCGCCGGAACACGAATGCGGGTGGCGACGCGCGGCGTAGCGATGACCTCCTGTTCGCCAACAGCGGGGCCCCGCAGCGTTCCGACGACTGTTCGTTTGTCCTTGGGCATCTGCGACGACGCCGGCCTTCGCGGCAGCGGCCAAAAACACGCTTCAGGGTGTCCGCTCAGCCATCCCTGATGAGACGAGTCCGAGGGTCGAGCCGGCGCTGGGCGGCTGCGCGGTCGCTTCGCGTGGTAGGGAGCGGAACGATGGCCGAGGTGTAGTGATGCTTCAGACTGTGCTCGTGCGCGAGATCTTGGTGTCGTTGCCTTCGGGGGCAGGGGTGGTCCGCTTACAGAACGGCTCGGTGGTCGTCACCGACGACGTTGACGTAGGTCGTGGCTCATGTTCGGCGGCCCTGGGCGGCACGTCGGCGGCGCGCATCACGTTCTGGCTGAAGCTGTGGACGGCGCTGGCGTTCGGCGCCGTGGTGCTCGCGCTGGACCGGCTGCTCCGTCGTGAGCCGGCCCGGAGGGCGCGGGCGCACCTGCTCTGGTCGCTGAACCCGCTGCTGCTGTGGGATCTGGTGGCCGCGGGGCACGTGGACGGGCTCGCCGCGGCCCTCGGCTTCTTCGGGCTGGTGGCAATCGGCCTGCCGCGGCCGGGTGAGCGCCGGGACACGCTCCGGGCGCTGGCCGCCGGGGTGCTGGTCGGGGCCGCCGCGGACGTCAAGGTGAACTATGCCCTCCTCGGCGTGGGCCTGTTCTGGGCGGCGCGGAAGTCGTGGGCGGCGCTGGCCGCCGCGGCGGCCGGCGTCCTGCCCGTCCTCGTGCCGTCCTACCTGTGGTTCGGGACGCCGGCGCTCGCCGCGCTCACGTACCGCTCCGCCCGGACCAGTGCCGACAATTTCTACCAGATCTTCACCCGGGCGCTGTCCGGCCAGCCCACGCTGCCCGTGGTGGTGCCGGTGGCCGCCGTGGCCTGCGTCGCCGTGGCCTGCCTGCTGCTGTGGCGGCTGCCCGATGCCTTCCCGGCCGTGCCCGCGGTCAGGCCGGCGCTCGCGGTCAGCCTCGCCTGGCTGTCCTTCTGGCCCTACCAGCGGCCCTGGTATGACGCGATGATGATCTGCCTGCTCGCCATCTATCCGGCCTCGGCGATCGACTGGCCGGTGCTGGCGCGGCTGGTCGCCGGCACCTTCTTCATGACGCCCGGCATGCCGGGCAGGCTGCCGCACGGCGGGTTGTCCATGATCGCCCACCTTGACCTGGTGCCGATGATCCGGTTCGGGGCCGCGGTCACCCTGGTCGCCCTGGTCATCCTCTGGACCGTGGCAGCGGCAGCGCGGGACTCCGGCCGGATAAAAGTAGACTTTACAGATTGACTTTATAGAGATTCTCCGTGAGCATGAAAGCGTCGCGGCCGCGTGGCAGGGGTATCGGCAGCCGTTCGGGAAAAGCATGGTCGCCGGTCCTGGCCCGGTCGCGGTACGGGAGCTCTGGAGCCGAGGAGATGTGCGTGCGTTTTGTCACCCTGATCGGGAACCCGAAGCCGGAGTCGCGGACGGCGGCCGTCGCCCTCGACGCCACTCGCGCCGTCATCGCGGCGGTCGGAGCGGAGGCGCAGCACCAGACCGTGGACCTGTCCGGGCTGGCCTGCAGGCTGCTGCTGCCGCAGGCTTCGGCGGCGATCGAGGATGCGGCCGAGTGCGTGCTGGCCGCGGACGTCCTGGTGGTGGCGAGCCCGGTCTACCAGGGCAGCTACAGCGGCCTGCTCAAGGTATTTCTTGACCGGCTGGGCCACCGCGCGCTCAGCCCCGTGATCGCGCTGCCGGTGCTGGTCATGAAGCATCCCGAGCATGCCCTGGCGGTGGAGGTTCACCTGCGGCCGCTGCTGGTCGAGCTGGGGGCGGCCGTGCCCACGCCCGGGCTGGCCGTGCTGGAGTCCGACCTGGGCAGGCTGGACCACGTGGTGCTGCCGTGGGCGCGCCGGGTGGCTGGAGCGCTCACCGGGCGGGCTGCCGCGGTTGCGGTGTAGCCGTCTCGTCGTGCTCGTCTTGCCCGTCTTGCCCGGCGGGTCCGGGTGTGGTCTCGGCTTCGGCGATGCGCTTGATCGCGGTGAGGCGGGCGTCCCAGCCGGCGGCGACGCGATCCATCCAGCGGGCGGTCGCGCTGAGCCGCTCGGGCCTGACCCGGTAGCGCATCTCGCGGCCCTGCCGGTGCGCGGCGACGAGCCCGGCCCGGTCCAGGGCCGCGAGATGCTTGACCACGCCCTGCCTGGTGACCGGCAGCTCGGCCGCCAGGATGGTGGCGGTCGCCTCCCCGCGGGCAGCGAGCAGGTCGAGTATGCGCCGCCTGGTGGGATCGGCGAGCGCGGCCAGGACCTCCTCGGCCGTGCTGTCGCCGGTCATGCCGTGAGCTGCTCCGCGTACTCGCGCACCTCGGCGAGCTTCTCCGTCCAGCCGGCGGAGTGGCTCTCGTGCGAGGCGGTGGCGCGCCGTTCCTCGGGGATCTCCAGGGTGGCGAACCCGCTCTCCACCACGCGCAGCAGCGTGCCGTCGCCGTCGCTCGTGAGGGTGAACTCCACCAGCGTGGAGTTGTGCTCAGTGGCTTCCTCGCCCGGGTAGCCGCTCGCCCAGCGGTAGGCGAAGTAGTGCGGCGGATCGACCTTCTCGATCCTCGTCGGGAACAGCCCGTACTGCCCGTGGTCCAGCTGCATGATGCCGCCGGGGCGCAGGTCGATCGGGGCCGGCGGCCCCTGGCCGAACCACTTCCCGACGTGCTGGGGCTCCGTCAGCACCGCCCACACCCGTTCCACCGGCGCCGCGATGGCGATCTCCCGCTCGATCCGGTCCTCGGTCACGATGCGTACCTCCGTCGGCTCGTCACGCGCTTGCGTGCAACCCCATAGTTGCACGTCGTCGCCTGATGCGCAACTCCCGGGTTGCACGAGCGTCCTGCGTCATGATCGAAGTGAGATCACCTACCTCAGGTGGTAGGCAGCGCCACTTTCATCTGGCGAGCGTGGGCGGCGGGGCGGTCCGGGCAGGTCAGAGGCCGGCCAGGAGGTCGGTCTCGGTGATGCCGGGGCCCTGGCCGTCGCGGATGAACCACTCGGTGCCGAACGCGTACCTGAACGCCTCGTCCGGCATGCCCAGGAAGAACGAGTTCTCGCTGATCTGGCTCGCGTGCGCCCGCATGGCCTGCCGCTTGTGCTCCAGGTACGGCGACACGTCCACCGCGGCGGTGATCACTTCCTCGGGCTTGCCGAACTGCTCGTCCTCGGTGACATCGGGCATCTCGATGCCCGTGGCGGCCGCCTGCTCGGCGAACCGGAGCCTGCCGCGGATGATCTGGTCGCGGTTGATCGTGCTCTGGTAGACGCGGGGGGTGCCGGCCAGCGCGGCGGCGCGCATCCCTACCCGGTGCACCTGGATGTGGTCGGGGTGACCGTAGCCGCCGTTGTCGTCGTAGCAGGTCAGCACGTCGGCGCGTTCGGATTCCAGGATCGCGGCCAGCTTCTGGGCGGCGTCGTCGACCGGAGTGGTCCAGAACGAGCCGGGCGCCTGGTTGGCCGGCGTGCCCATCATGCCCGAATCGGCGTAGCCGAGGAACTCGAGCCGGGCCACGCCGAGGATCGCGGCGGCCGCCTGCGTCTCGGCCACCCGGCGCTGCCACAGCGGCTCGCCGTCGCCGAGGAAGCCCTCGTCCACCTCGCCCTGCTCACCACGGGTCGCCACCACGAGCACCACCCGGTGGCCCTCCTCGAACGCCTTGCGCATCACCCCGCCGCAGGCGATGGACTCGTCGTCGGGGTGGGCGTGGAACGACACCAGGGTCGCCATGATCAGGCGGTCTGGGTGACTTTGCTCAGCCCGCGCGGGCTGTCCGGGTCGAGGCCGAGCTGGCGGGCGAGCGCCTCGGTGAGCAGCTGCCCGGGCACGATCAGCCCGAGCGGCGCCAGCCACTCCGGCAGCCGGGGACCGGGCAGCGCACGGCTGACTTCGGCCGCCAGGCCGGGGCCGCCGCCGATGGCCAGCGCCGTCGCGCCCGCGGCGGTGACCCGCCTGGCCAGCTTGACCGCGCCGTCCAGGGCCGGGCCGGAGTCAGCGGCCACGATGATCGCCGGCGTGGCCGCGTCCACCACGGCGATCGGGCCGTGCAGCAGAATCCGCGTAGGACAGGCCCATCGCGTGCAGGTAGCACGCCTCCTTGAGCTTGAGCGCGAGCTCGAGTGCGGCGGCGTAGGCCAGGCCGCGGCCCGAGACCACGAGGCCGGACCGGCCGGCCAGGTCGGCGGCGGCCGCCTCGACGTCGCCGGGCTCGGCGAGCAGCCGCTCGATCTCATCGGGGACCGCCAGCAGCTCGGCCGGGTCGGCGCGGGTGCCCAGGCCGATGCCCAGCACCGCGAGCGCGGCGAGCTGGGTGGTGAAGGTCTTGGTGGCCGGCACCGCGCGTTCGGCCCCGGCGGCGGTCACCAGCGCCAGCTCGGCGGTGTCGGCGAGCGGGGATGCCGCCGAATTCGTCACCGCGATCGTGCGGGCCCCGCACTGGCGTGCCCAGTCGAGCGTCTCGACGATCTCTTCGGTCCGGCCGGACTGTGACAGCGCCACCGCCAGCACGCCGGACAGGTCGGCGCGGCTGCGGTAGGTGGTGGCCACCGACGGCGAGGCCAGCGTGGCGAGCCTGCCCGCGTACACCTGCAGCAGGTAGCTGCCGTAGACCGCTGCGTTGTCCGAGGTCCCGCGCGCGATGAACAGCACCTGCCGGGTGCCGGCCGCCACCGCCGCCACCTCGCCGGCCCGGGGCAGCAGCGCGTCCAGGGTGGCCCGCAGCGCAGCCGGTTCCTCGCCGATCTCGGTCCGCATCTGGGTGATCAAGTCCGGCTCCTGTCCGTTCGGGAATTCATGGGGTAACCGCTTTGCGCGCCGGCTGTGACTTCCGGTGCCGAGTACACCATGTCGCCCTCCACCCATGCCGCCAGGGTGCGCAGGTCGTCATCGAGCCAGACCAGGTCGGCGGCCGCGCCGGGACCGATCCGGCCCAGGTCGGGGCGGCCGATCAGGTCGGCGGGTACGCGGCTGGCGGCGGCTACGGCGTCGGCCAGCCCGGCACCCGCGGTCACCATGTTGGCCACCGCGGCGTCCATCCGCAGCGCCGACCCGGCCAGCGTCCCGTCCGCCCGCACCGGCGGGACGCCGTCACCATCGGCCAGCGTGATCGGCTCCCCGCCGAGCAGGTAGCGCCCGGGCGGCATGCCGGCGCACGCGGCCGCGTCGGTGACCAGGCAGATCCGGCCGGGCGCCGCGGCGAACGCGATCGCGGCCACCTGCGCCGCCACATGGTGCAGGTCAGCGATGAGGCCGCTGGTCAGCCGCGCATCGGCCAGCGCCTGGCCGGGGACTCCGGGCTCGCGGTGGTGCATCGGCCGCTGGCCGTTGAACAGGTGGGTGACCATGCGGGCGCCCGCGTCCGCCGCCGCCGCCACCTGCGCGGCGGTGGCGTCGCTGTGACCCACGCTGACCAGCACCCCGGCCTTGGTGAGCCGGGTGATCGCCGGGATGGCCCCGTCGCGTTCGGGGGCCAGGGTGACCAGCCGGAGCAGCCCGGATCCGGCCGAAAGCAGGTCCTCGACCGCGGCCGGGGCGGGATCGGTGATCCACTCGGCGTTGTGCGCGCCCTTGCGGCGCGGGGAGATGAACGGCCCCTCCACGTGCATGCCCAGCATCCTGGCCCCGGGCGGCAGGCCGGGCGCCAGGGCCGCGGCCGCGCGGAGCGAGGCGGCGAGCCGGCCGGGCGGGGCGGTGATGATCGTGGGCAGGAACGCGGTCGTCCCGGTCTCGGGAAGCCGGGTGACGACCTTGGCCCAGCCGGCCGGGCAGGCGGTGGCGAACTCCTCGCCGTAGTAGCCGTTCACCTGAAGATCGACGAAGCCGGGGACGAGCAGGCCCCGGGGCAGCTCGATGCCGGCGGGCCGGGGCGGCGGCCCCGCGCCGGCTTCGGTCACCCGGCCGCCCGAGATGACGACGTATCCGGGGGACAGGACTCCCGAGCCCGCCGTGGCAGGTATCAGGCGCGCGGCCGTGATGATCAGGTCACTCGTCAGCGGGCCGGCCATGGCTATCGGCCGGAGTTCTCCCTCGCAGAGTTCTCCCTCGCAGAGTTCTCCCTCGCGGCACGCGCCGCCGCGGCCAGCATCATGATCCGCATCTCGGCGGCCACCTCATCCGGCCGCTCCATCTGGGCGACGTGACCCGTGCGCGGCAGCACCACCACCCGGACGTGCCGGAACGTGCGGGCGGCCCGGACGGCCATCCTCGGGTCCACCAGCCGGTCGTGACTGCCGTAGATGGCCAGGACTTCGGCCGTCACCTGGGCCGCGTCACGCCAGAGCGACTCCGGGCCGCGGCGGAAGTACTCGGCGATCACTCCCTTGGCCGACCTGAGCAGCACGTCGCCCGCGTAGCTGAGCCTGTCCTGGCGCTCGAGCTCGGCGATCTCGTGGGCGACGCGGTCCGGGTGCACCTCCCCCGGGTCGAAGTAGACGTCGCGGAGCGTGACCGCTACCCGCTGCCGCGCCGGGACCTTGGCCGCCCGGCGGACCAGCCAGGGCCCGAAGCCGGGAATCTGCAGGGTAGAGATGCGCGCGGGAACCGGGCGCGGATGCAGATCCGGCAGCGCAGGCGAGACGAGCGTCAGCGTCTTGACCAGCTCGGGCCTGCGAGCGGCCACCTGCGTGCACACCGCGCCGCCCAGTGAGTTGCCGATCAGGTGCACCGGCCCGCGGCCGCGCTCCTCGATGAGCTTGGCCACCACGTCGGCCTTGGCGCGCACCGTGTAGTCGCCGTCCGGCGGGGGCGGCGAGTGACCGCTGCCGGGCAGGTCCAGGGCCTCACAGGCGACCAGCTGCCCGGGCCATCCCGGCCAGCCGGCCTCGCGGGCGTTGGGGCGGTGCTGCTCGTCCTCGCCTGATAGCGGCCACGGCTGGCGCAGCACGTCCATCAGATCGGTCCAGTTGGTGGACGACCCGCCGAGACCGTGCACGCACAGCCCTGGCTCGGCACCGGGCTCGGCGGGCACCGAGCGCAGGAACACCTCGGCTCCGCCGACGGTGACGAGGCCGGGCCAGTGCGGGATCGGCGACGCGGGCCGCACCCGAGCGGCCGATGACGTGTACATGCGGGCAAGCCTAACCCCGCCCGCGGACCCGTGACGTTCACCCGGCGTTCAGCCGACGGCCCGGCCACGGCCTGGCCGGACGCCCGCTGCTGTCACTCACGGATGCCGCTGACGGCGGCGCGGGCTGGACTAGCCTGGAAAGCCTCCAAGGCGACGGAGGAGAGCAAGCGGATGACCGAACACAGCATCGAGGAGCCAGAGGACGACGTGGCCGAGCAGAGCCAGAGCCAGGACGTCTTCCCCGACGCCGAGGAGACAGCGGAGTTTCCCGAGGAGACGCCGCTCGAGGCGAACGAGGCGGATGTGGAGGAGCAGGCACGCGTCGTCGACCTCGGCGATGACGAGTACAGCTGATCCTCGCCCGCGTCCGCGACCTCGGCAGGAAGCACTACCGAGTCGTAGGATTACTGAAACGCGGTGGAACGACCGCCGCGGCAGACCCTGGAGACCCTGTTGACCGCAACCCCCGATGCGCGGCCGCGGAGCACCCGGCTGCCGAGGCCGGCCAGGCGCCGCCAGCTGCTCGGGGCCGCGCAGAAGGTTTTCGTCTCCCAGGGCTACCACGCCGCCGCCATGGATGAGATCGCCGAGCGGGCCGGCGTCAGCAAGCCAGTGCTCTACCAGCACTTTCCCGGCAAGCTTGAGCTCTACCTCGCCCTGCTCGACGAGAGCAGGGACGCGCTGATCGACACGGTGCGCACGGCACTCAGCTCGACCACGGACAACAAGCAGCGGGTTACCGCCACTTTTGTCGCTTTCTTCGATTTCGTGAGCGGCACGGGCGAGGCATTCCGTCTTGTGTTTGAGTCGGATCTTGGTAATGAACCTGCCGTCCGGGAACGGCTGGATGCGACCATGAATCAGTGCGCGGAAATGATCAGCAGGGTGATCAGGGAAGACGCGGGGATACGGGACGACGAGGCGCATCTGCTCGGGATGGGGCTCGTCGGAATGGCCCACGTCAGCGCGCGGTACTGGATGAGCAGCGGCCGGGATATCCCCAAGGACGCAGCCGAGCAGCTGCTGTCCCGGCTGGCCTGGCGCGGCATCAGCGGCTGGCCGCTCACGGGGTAACTGCTTTACCCAGGGTTTGTGCCTGCCTCGTCACCGGCGCCGGGCAGGCTAGCCTCGATGAACGATGGCACGCTGACCCGGAGCTTAACCGAGAGGATGGTCGTGGAAATCAAGATCGGGATACAGTCTGCGCCGCGTGAGCTCGTCGTGGAAACCGAAACCGCGGCCGAGGATGTCGAGCGAGCGCTCTCGGCGGCGCTTGCCAACGGCGGCCTATTCGTGCTTCCTGACGAGAAGGGCGGGAAAATCCTGATCCCGGCCGACAAGATTGCCTACGTAGAACTCGGAAGCTCAGAGCCGCGCCGCGTCGGCTTCGGCAACCTCTGACGGACGCTAGCGGTCGGGCCGACAGGCCCGTCAGACCGACAGGCCCGTCAGACCGACAGGCCGGTCAGAATGACAGGCCGGTCAGACCGACAGGCCGAGCGCGCTCATCCGCTGGGCGTGCGCGTCGGTGAGCCGCGCGAACATCCGGCCGATCTCGCCTAGCTGGCTGGCGCCACCCGAGGCCTCCGCTCCGTCGCTGGGCTCGGCGCCGTCACCGGGCTCGGCGCTGGTACCAGTCCCGGCGCTGTCACCGGACTCGGCGCCGCTACGGGTCTCGCCGCCCGTACCGGTCCCGGCGCTGGTGTCGGGGACCAGGAGATAGGCGAGCGACGGCCGCTGCGCGGCGACGCGCTGCGCCTGGCCGAGCGCCTCCCCGACCAGCCGGCGCGCCCACAGGGCGAGCCGGCCAGCCACCTTCGGATCGGCGTCGATGGCCGCCCGCACGTGCTCGACCGCGAACTGCGCGTGGCCGGTGTCGGCGAGCACCTCGAGGACGAGTGTCCGCGGGCCCGGGTCCAGCACCTCGGCGACCGCACGGTAGAAGTCGGCGGCCATGCCGTCGCCGACGTAGGCCTTGACCAGGCCCTCCAGCCAGTCTGACGGGGCCGTCCGCACATGGAAGTCGTCCAGCGGGGCAGTGAACGGCTGCATGGCCTGGTCGGGATCGGCGCCGAGCCGCTCCAGCTCGGCCCGGATCCGCTCGAAGTGCGAGAACTCCGCCACCGCCATCCCGCCCAGCGCGGCCTTGTCGGCGAGCGTCGGCGCCAGCGCCGCATCCTCGGACAGCCGGAAGAACGCGTCGAGCTCGGCATAGGCCAGCAGGCCGAGCAGGTCGATGACGCCCTCAGACCCCGCCGGGGCGGCTGCCCCGGCCCGCTGGCCATCGTGCTGCGACTCGGTCACAGCCGCAGCGTAGCAACGGCCGGGCGGGCATACAGGGCAGCCGCCACACCGGTTCCAGACCCGTTCGGGTGATCCTGATACACTCTGCTGCGACTCGTGACCGGAATGTGGTAGCGCCGGGTTGTGTTGGTCCTAACAGCGGCTGTTGATGTCCGGACCCTGCGCATCTACTCCGGTGAACTTCCCCGCGGGCACTTTGATGGAGGCTGAACGCCCTGACAACCCAGACACTTACGGAACAGACCATGCCGGAAGAGGGCAACGACCCCTCAGGCCAGGCGGAACCCACCGGCCAGGCAGCGCTCGGGCTGGTGGCCAGCGTGCCCGAGGCGGTCGCGTTCCGCGAGCTCAACGTCAACGACGAGATCTGCGCCGCTCTCGAGGACATGGGCATCAGGACCGCCTTCCCGATCCAGGCGCTTGCCCTGCCGATCGGGCTCGGCGGCAGTGACATCATCGGCCAGGCCCGGACGGGGACGGGCAAGACGCTGGCGTTCGGGATACCGCTGCTGCAGCACCTGGCACAAGGCCACAGCGTCCCGCAGGCACTGGTCGTCGTGCCCACCAGGGAACTGGCGATCCAGGTCGCCGACGACCTGCGGATCGCCAGCGCCAGGCTCGGCACCCGCGTGCTGACGGTCTACGGCGGCCGCGCCTACGAGCCGCAGATCGACGCGCTCAAGGCGGGCGTGGACGTCGTCGTCGGAACGCCGGGACGGCTCCTGGACCTGGCCGGGCAGCGTCACCTTGACTTGTCCGGCGTGCACGCGCTCGTGCTCGACGAGGCGGACCGGATGCTCGACCTCGGCTTCCTGCCGGACGTGGAGCGCATCCTGAAGCTCGTCCCGGACGACCGGCAGACGATGCTGTTCTCGGCCACCATGCCACTCGAGGTCGTCACGCTCGCCCGCCGGCACCTGAACCGGCCGGTGCACGTCCGCGCCGAGGGCAGCGACGAGCCGGAGCACGCCCCGGACACCGAGCAGCACGTGTTCCGCATCCACCACCTGGACAAGATCGAGGTGCTGGCCCGGGTGCTGCAGGCCGAAGACCGCGGCCTGACCATGGTCTTCTGCCAGACCAGGCGGATGGCCGACCAGGTCGCCGAGGCCCTGTCCACCCGCGGGTTCGCGGTCGCGAGCGTGCACGGTGACCTCGGCCAGGGCCAGCGGGAGCGCGCGCTGCGCGCGTTCAGGAACGGCAAGGTGGACGTGCTCGTCGCGACCGACGTCGCCGCCCGCGGGCTCGACGTGGACGACGTCACGCACGTCGTGAACTACGAGTGCCCCGAAGACGACAAGGCGTACCTGCACCGGACCGGCCGGACCGGGCGTGCAGGCAGGACAGGCATCGCCGTCACGTTCGTGGACTGGCGGGACATGCGCCGGTGGAAGCTCATCGACGAGAGCCTCGGCCTCGGCTGCCCCGAGCCGCCAGAAACGTATTCCACCTCCCCCGAGTTGTTCAGCGCGCTGCGGATTCCCGCGAACGTCACCGGAACGCTGCCCGCCGCACAGCGCGCACGGGAAGGCCTCGGCGCCGAGGCCATCGAAGACATCGGCGAGACCGGGCGGACCAGGTCACCGCGGGAGCGGGCAGGAGCGGCGCGCGGCACCGGCCGGTCAGGACGCGGCAGGCCGCCGACGGCAAGGCCGCTCAGCGCGGCTCTGGGCAGGGCGGCTCCGGACAGGGCAACACCGGGCAGCGCGGCTCCGGACAGGGCGGCTCCGGGCAGGGCAACACCGGGCAAGGCAAGGCCGGGCAGGGTCAGGGTGGCGAGGGCACCGGCCGGTCGGGCGGCGGCCGCAGGAGCGGGAACCGGCGGCGCACCCGTCGCGGCGAGGACGTTTCCCGTGGCCGGCAGCAGGCCGGCTAGGCGCGGCGGGAACCGGTCCGAGGCTGGCTCAGATTGCCCAGCGGCCCATTGTCGGTAGGGTGGCCCCCCGTGAGCACACCCCGCTCCACCGACGTCCCCGCGGGCGTGCGGCGGATCACGCTGAAGACCCCCCGCGGCCGGTTCGCGGCCTATGAGGCAATGCCCGCCACGGGAGTGTGCGAACGCCGTCCCGCGCTGCTGGTGCCCGGCTTCACCGGCAGCAAGGAGGACTTCCTGCCGATCCTGCACCAGCTGGCGGCGATCGGGCGCCGGGTGGTCGCCATCGACCAGCGCGGGCAGTTCCAGACCCCGGGAACGACTGACCGCAGCACCTACGGCCTCGACGAGCTCGGCGCCGATGTGACCGCCGTGGCTGCCGAGATCGCGGCAGGCCCGAGCCACGCACCGGCCCGCGGCGAGCCCGGCGTGCACCTCCTCGGCCATTCGTTCGGCGGCCTGGTGGCCAGGGAGACGGTCATCGCCGGGTCCGCCCGCATCAGCTCGCTGACCCTGATGAGCTCGGGCCCGGGAAAGCTCACCGGCCCCGCCGCGGCCGTTCTGCAGGCCATCCTCACGCCGCTGCGGGAGCTGACCGGACAGCGGCTGCGGACCGAGATCAAGCGGGTGTGGGAATTCCAGCTCGAGGTGCAGGCGCGGGCGGACGGCACCCCGCCGCAGATCCTCGAATTCCTCCGGCGGCGGATGCTGGGCAGCCACCCGGACGGCCTCGCGTCGATGGCCGAGCACCTGCTGGCCTGCCCGGACCGCACCGCCGCCCTGGGCGCGGCGGCGAAGGCACCCATTCTCGTCCTGTACGGCGAGTACGACGACAAGTGGGAAACCCCGGTTCAAGAGCATATGGCCGAACGGCTCCGCGCTCAGCGCGTCTGTATCCCCGGAGCCACGCACTCCCCGGCCGTAGAAGCCCCCGAGACGACCGCAAGCGCGCTCAACGCGTTCTGGAACGCCGCGGAGGACAGAAGCAGGTAAGGGCCCGGCCTCAGGATTCCAGCCCGTCCCAGGGCTTGCGCGGCCCGGTGGCGGCCGAGCCGTCCGGGCAGTGCTGCCGGTAGTCGCACCAGCCGCACCATGAGCCCGGCCGCGGCGGGAAGACGCGGTCGGTATCGGCTGGCCCCAGCCCGCCCCGGTAGTCCTCGTCGGCGGCGGCGCACTCGGCGGCGATGTCTTCGGCGCGGCCGAGCTGGCGGGCCAGCGTCTGCTCCGTATGCTCCCAGGCGAGGACGGCACCAGTCGGCAGGTGATGCAGCTCGACCCGGCGGCAGGGGCGGCGCATCACCCGCTCCGCGGCGAGCGCGTACAAGGCGAGCGGCAGCGAGGCGCGCGCGTCGTCGGTGGTGAGCACGTGCCTGCCGGTCTTGTAGTCCACCACCACCAGCTCGGCGCCGCCGCCGGCCGGCCGCTCGTCCAGCCGGTCGATCCGGCCGGACACCGCGATCCGCTCGGTGCGGGTCGCGACCGTCCGCTCCACGCCCAGCGGCTCGACCGCGGGGTCGAGCCGCCGCACGTACCCCTCGACCATCCGCCGCGCCCGGCCGCGCCAGGCCTGCGACTGTGCCGCGTCGGCGAAGCCCAGGTCGATCCAGCCGCGCTCCAGCAGGTCACCGGCCTCGGTCACGGTCCGCCGGGCATAGGGCAGCCGCCACCAGGCCGCGAGGGCGGTGTGCACGCTGGCGCCGACGCTGTTGTGCGCCCAGGGCGGCCCCTTCGGCGGCGGCGGACGGTCCAGGTAGGTCATCCGGTACCTGCGCGGGCAGTCCAGCCAGGTGCTCAGCCGCGTGGGGGTGCAGGTGTACAGCCGCCGCGGCATCCCGTCCAGGCCGAGCTGCACTCCGCCGCCCGGGGCGCCGCCGGAGCGATCCACGCTTCAGGCGTCCTCGGTGACCGCGTCCGGCCCCGCGGTCACCCACCCGTCGAAGCGCTTCTCCGCCGCCTCGACGGTGGTCTCCTCCCCGTGGCCGGGCAGTACCCGGGTTTCCGGCGGCAGCGTCAGCAGGTACTCGCCGATCGCGGTCACCTGGCCGGGAAAGTCCGGGAACTCCCCGGCGTACGGCGCGGGCCCGCTGGCCAGCAGCGCGTCACCGGAGAAGACGACGCCGAGGTCCTCGCAGTACAGGCACACCGAGCCCGGCGTATGACCCGGCGAGAAGATCACCTCGAGGATGACGTCGGCCACCTCGAATCTCCCGCCGTCGGCCATCTCGATATCCGGCTCGTCGTCGTGGCAGTCACGCCACAGCGGGAGATCCCTGGGGTGCAGCGCGATGGGTGCCTCGTCCGGTTCGGCAGTATCGATCGCTGCCGCGATGTGATCAGGATGAGCGTGCGTGCAGATGACCGCGATCACCTCACGCTCGTCCACGGCGGCCAGCACGGCCGCGGAGTCATGGCCGGGATCGATGACGATCACCTCGGAGTCGTCGCCGATGATCCAGGTGTTGTTCTCCATCTCGTAGGGGATGCCGTCCTCGGTGACCTCGCCGGAGGTCACCACCTGATCGATCCGCGCGTCCATCGCCGGCCCGACCTTCCTTCCGGCCTTCCATGTCCCTGGTTCACTATCTTCCTGGTTCAGCCTTGCTTGACGAATGCTCGCACAGCTTGCGCGACAAGCTCTACCGCGATGGCCGAGAGAAGAATCCCGGCGATCCGGGTCAGCAGCTCGACCCCGTTGTCGGTGAGCACCCGGTGAATGACGAAGGCGAACCGCATCGCCAGCCAGGCCGCGACGGCAACCGCCACGATGGCGATCGCGAGGGCCAGCTCCTGGCTGGTGCCGTTGGCCCGCTGCACGAAGAGCATCGTCGCCACGATGGCGCCCGGGCCGGCCAGCAGCGGGGTGCCGAGCGGCACGAACGCGACGTTCACGGTGGCCCGTTCCTGTTCGGTCGGCTCGGCCGCCTGGCCGGTCAGCAGCTGGAGCGAGACAAGCAGCAGGAGCAGGCCGCCGGCGGCCTGCAGGGCAGGTATCTGCACGCCCAGGTAGGTCAGGACGGACCGGCCGAAGAGCGCGAAGGCGACGATCACCCCGAACGCGACCACCGCGGCCTGCCAGGCGAGCCTGCTCCGGTCACGGGTGGACAGGCCGCGGGTCAGCCCGAGGAACACCGGCACCGTACCCGGCGGGTCGGTGATCACCAGCAGGGTGACGAATACCTCCCAGAAGAACCTCATGGCACGCCTCTGACCAGGTTTCTCGCATCAATCCGCACTACCTGAGGGCACATCCCGGGCACTTCCCTCGTCGTCGGCTCTGGCCCGCCAGGTGGGCACGGCCACGATCATGTCACCAGGTAGCCGTTTCCTGACCGCAGAATGCGTGACCGTCCCAGCGGTTTCGATGGGTACTGGTAAAAAAAGCCACCCGTTGATCTCTCCCCTCGGCCGCTGCTAGCGTCCGCCTCAGGTGGCCATGGGGCTACCTTTACCTGGGGTGCGGGAGAGACGACTATGTCTCAGCGAAAGCCCAAGAACACCCGGCCCACGGCAGTGGTCGTGACGGTGACCCGGGTCAGCACGGCGCTCGGGCAGGCTCCTGCGGCGAGACCTCGCCATCGGTTCGTCAGCGCTGCACCGCCCGCGAGCCCGGTCCCCCGATCAAGAGGAGGCAGGTAGCAGCTAGCGGCCAGCGCTCCGCGTCTCCACCAGGGTCGCCGGGGTGCCGCCGGCGTCGTAGGCGAATCCGACGGCTGTGCAGGTCGGGCCCGAGCCGCAGGACACGCCGGCCAGAGCGCCGCCGCCCGCGGCCGGGTTGGGGGTGGGCGTTCGCTGCACTTGCCAGGACTTGCCGTCCCACGCCTCGGCCAGGGTCAGGTGGCTGCTCGAGGTGCCGAACTGGCCGATCACACCGACGGCGGTGCAGGAAGCCGCCGAAGTGCAGGACACGGCCGTCAGCGAGGGGCCGAGCGCGGGCATCGGGCTGGGAGTGTGCTGGATGACCCAGTCGGTCCCGTCCCAGGACTCGGCGAGGGTCACGAACTGCAGCGGAGCGGTCGAGTAGCCGCCGACGGCCTCGCACGCGTGCGATGCCGTGCATGACACGCCGTTGACCTTCACGGTCTGGGGGTTCGCCCCCGCGGGCAGCGGGGTGGACTGGACCGACCAGGAGTGACCATTCCACACCTGCGCGTCACTGCCTGAGCTGCCCGTGCCCACTGCCTCGCAGAAGCTGGCCGAGACGCAGGACACCGACGTGAGCGACGTGAAGCCCGGCGCCGGGGGCACGGCCGACCAGGAGCTGCCGTTCCACAGGTCCACCTCGGCGCTAGCGCCCGCGATCGTGCCGGTGCCGCCCACCGCGGCGCAGAAGTGCGCGGACGGGCACGATACCGACGCCAAGCCGCCGCTGCCCGGACCGGTCTTGATTGTCCAGGAGGTACCGTTCCAGATCTCGGTGAACAGGCCCGGTAGCGCGTTGCTCTGGCCCACCGCCACGCAGAAGCGCGCGGACACGCACGACACCCCGCTCAGGAGCGCCCGGATGTTGGCCGGCTTGGCCGGGTCTGGCGTGGGCTGGATCGTCCAGCTGGCGCCGTTCCACGCCTCGGCGAGGCCGATGCTCCGGCCGTCGGGGTCCATGCCCTGCCCGACCGCTTCGCAGAAGCGGGCCGTCACGCAGGACACCGCGCCGAGGAAGTTGCTGCTGGCCCCGGCGGGCGCCGCTCCGCGCTGGATCGTCCAGGAACGGCCGTTCCACGCCTCGGCCAGCGCCTGCTCGCTGGCTTTCTGCAGGAGGCCGACCGCCTCACAGGCGCTCGTGGCCGTGCACGAGACGCTACCGAGTTCGGCGAAGCCGGAGGCGGCCGTACGGGGCGTGGGCACCAGGCGCCACGAGGTGCCGTTCCACGCCTCGGCCAGCGTGGCGCTGGAGGCAGAGACCGTGTCGAAGTTGTTGCCGACCGCGACGCAGAAGCGCGCCGAGGGGCACGACACCCCGGCCAGGCCGCTGTCGGGCAGTGCCCGGGGGCTGGGGGTGGGCTGGATGGCCCAGGCCGTCCCGTTCCACGCCTCGGCCAGGGTGACTGCCCGCGGCAGCTCGCCGCCGGGTGCGAGCCAGTCGCCGACGGCCTCGCACACGTTCACGGCCACGCAGGACACCCCCTGCAGGTCCATGCCGACCGCGTGAGCGGGCACCGGGGTGGACTGGACCGACCAGGACCGGCCGTTCCATACCGCGGCGTCGTGACCGGACGGGCTGCTGCCGACCGCCTCGCAGAACGTCGCCGACAGACACGACACCCCGGCCAGCGACGACCCGGCCGGGCCGGCGACGGGCTGCGGGTTCCACGACGTCCCGTTCCACGTCTCGGCCAGCGGAACCAATGCACCCGAGCCGTTCACGTACTTCCCGACGAGCTCACAGAAGGTGGCCGTGGCGCACGAGACGGCGGCCGGCTGACGTCGGAGGAACCGGCGGGGATGGGCAGCGACTGCAGGGTCCAGGTGCGCCCGTTCCACCGCTCGGCGAGACCGACCCTCGCGGCCCCGTTGCGGACGAGATAGCTTCCCACCGCCTCGCAGGAACCCGGCGAGACGCAGGACGCGCCGGTCAGGTGAAGATTGCTGCCGCCCGCGGGGTTGGGCGTGGGCTGCTTGCGCCAGGACGTCCCGTTCCACGCCTCGGCCAGCGTGACGAACAGGCCCGCGGGGTTGACGTAGCTGCCGACACCCGTGCACGCGCGGGCGGTCGCGCATGACACCGACGCTAATGCCCCGGTCGGTTGCGTGATGCCGGGCGACGGCTGGACGCGCCACGTACCGGCCGCGGTAGCCGCCCCGCCTGCCCGCAGGGTTGCCGCGAGCGCGGTCGTGCTCGCGGGCAGCGCCGTGGCCATTCCGGTCACGGTGGCCACTGCCACGACTGCCGCAACGAATGTCCTCGTCCTGCCGCGCGGCCGCTCGGTCATGGTGTCACTCCTGCTCTGGCAGCAAGGCGGGGATGAACCCGCGCCCCGTTCGTGACGACATTCACGTTGACAACGGCGCGGACCCGCGATTGGTTCAACCGGCTCAGCCATCTCGCGAATGAACCCGGCGTCGAGTGGTGATCAGCCCATCATCATCTGGGGCGCGGCGTGCAGGCCCGGGGCGAGCCAGGGCAACCAGATCGCGGCCACGGCGAGGGCGATCGCGGCAGCACCGGCGAGCCGGCCGCCGCAGGGCCCCGTCTCCAGGTCTTTTCGATCAGCACGAGGGCCGCCAGGCCCACCATCGCTGCCACGTTCATCACGCCCACCGCGATGAGGATCACCATCAGTCCCCAGCAGCAGCCCAGGCAGTAACCGCCGTGATGGGCGCCGACGCGCAGGTCGCGGAACCTGCCCCGGTACGAGCCATAGTGCAAGAGCAACCCGAGCGGTGACCGGCAGTGGGCGAGACAGCGGTCTTTCAGGGTGGTCAGCTGGTACGCGCCGGCCAAGGCGAAGACCGCCACAGCCAGGATGTGCGCCGCGCCGGGATGCATTCTGGTCAGCCAGCCGGCCAGCCACGCCAGCCCGTACGCGGGCAGGGCGGCCACCGCCCAGACAGCGAGATAGCCCACCACCAGCCCGGCCATCCGCCATGCCCGGTTGGCTCGCACGGTCCTGGCGTACAGCGAGGCCGTCGGCGTGACCGAGGGGAGCATCATGGCCGCCATCATCAGCGTCCACACCGGCACGAATGCGGCCAGTCCCAGCCCCATCGTGCCCGACATCCCGGCCATCCCGCGGGCGAGCGCGACGGTCGCGGCCCAGGCGCCGGCCGCGAGGATGAGCAGGAACGCGACCTCGCGGATCGCCTGGCCCGGCTGGCGCCGGGCCAGTCCGGGAGAGCTGCTCATCCGGCCCAGGAGAACGGCGCGGAAAAGCCGCTCTGGCCGTCGCGCCCCCAGTCGATCCCGAACGTCGCCAGGTGCGCGGTGTTCGCCGGCGCGACCGTCAGCGTGGTGTTCGACGGATGGAACACGTTCGTCAGCTGAACCGGGTCGTGGCCTTCTATCGCGACGAAGTCCTCGACGCCGACGTCGATGGCCTCCCCGATTCTCACGTGGTGGCCGCGGCCGTCCTCGGTGTAGATGATGCGGGCCTTCTCCACCCCGAGCATCTCGCCGATCAGCGGCCCGAGCATCGCCGGCGTGCCGCCGAGCTGCCCGGACAGCACGGCCCCGAGCTGTTCGGCCTGGCGGTCGGACGCGTCATCGTCCAGGTAAACACCGACCCGCCAGTTGCCCTCGCTCATCACCGGCGGCGTATCCAGGAACAGGGCGAAGCTCAGGCCGCTGACGTTGACGCCGTCGATCTCGCCGGATTCGACGTGATAAGCCAGCAGCGCCCGGCACCGGTCCAGCGTTGCCTTTGCCGTTAAGGCCGACCAGGTGCACGGGCAGACCGCATCGCACGAGCACGATTCGAAGTACGTCCCGTCCAGTCGCCAGGTCATAGCTACCCCCTCGTAGCGCCGTTAGTGCTGAGACCAGGCTGGCGCGAGCGCACGTGATCGTCAATGGTGTGGGTGACACGGAAATCGGGCAGCACCCTGCGGGCAGGCATCGATGCCAAGGCGGGGACGGAGCATGAACGCCGGGTTATGAAGCCTCACGGCTCAGGTGCTTTCCCTGCACGAGGGACCAGGCGCGGCGGAGCGCGATGGCGAAGAACGCGATCTGCAGGTAGGCCACGTTGAAATCCTGGCCGTACCCCGAGCGGACGAGCAGCACGATGCCGATGACCAGCTGGTACACGTACGTGGCCATGCTGAGGACCAGCAGCCAGAGCTGGAGTTCATGCCTGGCGACCTCGCGGTGCAGCCGCAGCGTGGCCAGGATGCTGGTCAGGGCCAGGACGACGGACACCACGCCGAGGCTGGTCGTCGGGATGAGCGCGACCAGGGACACGAAGAAGCAGTTGACCAGGCAGGTGAACGCGGAGCCCGCCTGCGCCCGGCCGGCGGCGGACGCCTCGTCGCCGAAGATCGTGTCCGGCCGCAGCGAGACGGCCACGAACAGCAGGCCGATGAGGACTCCCGCGGCCGCCGCGGCCGCGGTGAAGTAGCCGTCGAAGCTGGCCGGCACTCCCACTGCTGGTTACGCCTGGACCGGGACCGCGCCGGTGGCCCGCTCGAGGAGCTGTTGGTAGGCCTCGGCGGCGACCGATTCGCAGCCGATCCGGTGCCCGGTGAGCGTCCCGTGGTCGTCGCTTCCGCCCGTCGCGACGAGGCCGAGGTCGTGTGCGAGATGGAGCAGCTGAGCGCGTTCGGGAAAATCATGATCGGGGTGCCAGACTTCGATCCCGTCCAGGCCACGGCCGGCCAGCAGGGCAATCACGTCATCCGGGACCATCCAGCTGTCCCGGCCTGCCCGCGGGTGGGCGAGCACGGCCACGCCGCCCGCTGCCCGGATCAGCCCGATGGCCCGGGCCGGTTCCAGTGCGTACCTGCCCACGTACGCCCGGCCGCCCATCCCGATCCACTCCTGGGTGAACGCCCGGGACGGCTCGTCGATCACGCCTGCGGCCGCGAGGGCGCGGGCGATGTGCGGCCGGCCGACCACCCCGCCGTCGGCGATCGCGGTCACCCCTTCCCAGGTGACGCCCGTGCCGAGCTCGGCCAGCCTGGCGACCATGGCCTCGGCGCGGCGCACCCGGTCGTCCCTGATGCGCTGGCACTGCCCGGCCAGCTCGGCGCTGGCGGGGTCGAACAGGTAGGCAAGCAGGTGCACGCTGTGGCCGTCCAGCCGGCAGGACAGCTCCATCCCCGGGACGAAGGTCAGCCCCGGCGGCAGCTCCCGCAGCGCCTCAGCGTGACCGCCGACCGTGTCGTGATCGGTGAGGGCGACCACGTCCAGGCCCGCCGCCCGCGCCTGCCGCATCACGGCCGCGGGCGGGTCGGTTCCGTCGGAAACGCTGCTGTGGGTGTGCAAGTCGATACGCACGATCATCAATGCTATGTGAGTGACAGATCCCGGCTGCTGGCGAGGTGACCCGGCCGCGGCTCACCCGGGCAGCCGCGGCGACAGCGCGCCGAACGGGAGGTCCAGTTCCTGGCCGGGATCGCGGAGATCACGCAGTGTCATCGGCTCGATCAGCAGGACCCCCGCCGTGTCCGGCCACAGCACCAGCCAGAGCCAGTTCCCCATCACCTCGCCCGCGAAGGCGGCGCGCTCCGGCGCCTCCACGTGCCACAGCGGGATCTCGTGGTGGCCGTACCGGGCGAACGCGTGCGGCGGCCCGGTGGCGAAGCCGTCGCCCGGATCGGGGCTGTCCAGGCCGGCGAACCTGGCGCCCAGGCCCACGCCGGGCTCTTCGGAGACCATGAGGAGGTCGGCGGGCCCGCCGACCGGGTTCGGGCCGGAGAGGGCGACCACGCAGCCGCGCATCCCGGTGCGCTCGTCGCCGGCGCCGGCGAACCCGGTCACGAGCCACCCGGCAGGCAACGGCCAGGGCAGCCAGGCCGGCACCCCGGCGGTGCGCAGCAGTCCGTCCAGCCCGTCCCGGGACGGGCTGTGCACGGCACCCAGCGGGCTCACCGCGCCGTGCTGGTCGCAGTGCCACGCACTGGACCAGACGCTGGGCGCCCGCAGCGCTGCTCCGCACCGCGGGCAGGTGGGCGGGGCCCTCATGACTACTGACAGTGACGCTTTCCGGAGCGGGAGTCAAGCCCCGGGAGATACTGGCTGGGTGACCGCGCAGCCCGTCCCCCCGGCCCGCCTGGTCCCCTGCGTCGGGGCCATCATCACCGACGCCGCCGGGCGGCTGCTGCTGATCCGGCGCGGGCACGAGCCGGGCAAGGGGCTCTGGTCGCTGCCCGGGGGCAGGGTGGAGCCGGGCGAGACCGACGAGCAGGCACTGAGCAGGGAAGTCATGGAGGAGACGGGGCTGGCGGTGGCGCCGGGACCGCTGATCGGCGCGGTGCGGCGAGGGGCGCCCGGCGGGGCCGTGTTCGACATCCGCGATTACGCGGCGACCGTGACCGGCGGAACGCTGGCGGCGGGCGACGACGCCGACGACGCCCGCTGGGCCGGGCCGGCCGAACTGGCCGCGCTGCCGCTGACCGACGGGCTGATGGGCGCGCTGACCGAGTGGGGCGTGCTCGGCTGACCTGCCTAGTCGGGCTGGAAGTGGCGGGTGCGGACCAGGCCGGCGGCGCGGCCCTTGACCGCGACGGCGAGCGCCAGCTTGCGGGTCGCCTCGTCGATCATCTCGCCGTCCAGCACGGCGGCGCCGCGCTGCTGCGTCGCGGTGACGTGCTCGTAGGCGTCCAGGATCAGCTCGGCGCGGTCGTAGTCGTCGGCGGCCGGGGTGAAAGCCGCGTTGACGGTGTCGATCTGGCCGGGATGCACGACCCACTTCCCGTCGTAGCCGAGCGCGGCCGCGCTGGCGGCGGACCGGCCCAGGCCGGCCAGGTCGGCGATCCTGGCGTACGGGCCGTCGATGGCCGCCAGCCCGTGGCTGCGCGCCGCGACCAGGATCCGCATCAGCGGGTAGTGAAAGGCGTCGCCCTCGTACCCGGCGGGCGGCACACCCACCTCCAGCGACCGCATGCCCAGGCTGGCCATGAAGTCGGCCTGCCGAAGACGAGCGCCTCGAGACGATCCGATGCCCCGGCGATCGCGTCCGCGGCCGCTAGCCCGCCGGCATCCTCGATCTGCGCCTCGATGGCGATCCGGCCCGCGGGCTGCCCCAGCGCGCTCTCCAGGCCGGTGAGCAGCAGGTCCAGCCAGCTGACGTCCCTCGGCCCGGTGACCTTGGGCAGCACGATCGCGTCCAGGTTCGCCGCGGCGCCCTCGACCACGTCGATCACGTCGCGGTAGGCCCACGGCGTGGTCGCGTCGTTGACCCGGACCGCGCGCAGCCGCTCCCCCCAGCCCCCCGAGTTGAGCGCCTCGATCACGTTCGCGCGGGCGGTGGTCTTCGCCGCGGGCGCGACCGCGTCCTCCAGATCGAGGAAGACCTCGTCGCTGGGCAGGCTCCTGGCCTTGTCGATGAACCGGCTGGAACTGCCGGGGACGGCCAGGCAGGACCGCCGGGGCCGGTACGCGCGGGTCATGGTCGGGAGGCTACCAACCGGTCGCGGCGTGACGCGGTGCGACCGGCGGCCCGAAAGGGAGCCCCGCATACGATGGGGGCATGAGCACCGCTCCCGCCGCATACTCCCAGCCGCCCAGCACCGACCAGGTGATGAGCGCGCTGGACGGGGTCCAGGATCCCGAGATCCACAAGCCGATCACCGACCTCGGCATGGTCAAGAACGTCGAGATCGGGGCGGACGGCACGGTCCGGGTGGACGTCTGGCTGACCGTGGCGGGCTGCCCGCTGCGCGACAAGATCACCAAGGACGTCACAGCCGCCGTCAGCAAGCTGGCCGGGGTCGCGCGGGTGCGGGTCGAGCTCGACGTGATGAGCGAGGAGCAGCGCAAGGCGCTGCAGGGCAAGCTGCGGGGCGGCAGGCCCGAGCCCGAGATCCCGTTCGCCAAGCCCAGCTCGCTCACCCGGGTGTTCGCCGTGGCCAGCGGGAAGGGCGGCGTGGGCAAGTCCTCGGTGACGGTGAACCTGGCGGCCGCGCTGGCCGCCGCCGGGCACAAGGTGGGCGTGGTGGACGCCGACATCTACGGTCATTCGGTGCCGCGGATGCTGGGGGTGACCGGCCGCCCCACCCAGGTCGAGCAGATGATCATGCCGCCGTCGGCGCACGGCGTGACGGTCATCTCCATCGGCATGTTCACCAAGGGGAACACGCCGGTGGTGTGGCGCGGCCCGATGCTGCACCGCGCGCTGCAGCAGTTCCTCGCCGACGTCTACTGGGGCGACCTGGACGTGCTGCTCATTGACCTGCCCCCCGGCACCGGCGACATCGCGATCTCGGTGGCCCAGCTGCTGCCCGCCGCGGAGCTGCTGGTGGTCACGACCCCGCAGCTGGCCGCCGCCGAGGTCGCGGAGCGGGCCGGGGCGATCGCGACGCAGACGCACCAGCGGATCGCCGGAGTGATCGAGAACATGTCGTACCTGCCCTGCCCGCACTGCGGCGAGGCGGTGGAGGTGTTCGGCTCGGGCGGCGGCGCGGCGGTAGCCGAGGCGCTGACCCGCATCACCGGCGCTGAGGTGCCGCTGCTCGGCCAGATTCCGATCGAGCTGCGGCTGCGCGAGGGCGGTGACGCCGGGGTGCCGCTGGTGCTCAGCACGCCCGATTCGGCGGCCGGGAAGCAGCTTTCTGCGATCGCCGAGACCCTGAACCGCCCCCGTGGCCTGGCCGGCCTCCAGCTCGGGCTGTCACCCGCCTGACCCGCCGGGAACCGTCCGGGTCTACGTGGCCTCGGTGTCGAACGGCGGCCGCCGGGCCGAGTCCATCGGATGTGCCCGTGCTGACGCTGCGGCGGCGGCCGTGGCCGCGGCCGACCCGTCGATGCCGTCGAGCTCGTCGAGGAAATGCTTGCGCACGAACGTGCGCGGGTTCAGGTCGGCGACGTCGAAGTCGGCAAACTCGGGTCCGAGCCCCTCGGTCAGGTCGGCCTTGGCCTTGTCGGCGAGCCGGCGCAGATCGCGGAGGCTGCGGCCCAGCTGCGACGCCATCTTGGGCAGCTGGTCGGGACCGAAGATCACCAGCGCCAGCACCGCGAGCACAAGCAACTTGGTGATGGACAGGTCGAACACTTCTCCACTGTAAGCCTTGATTTTGCCGAACGGGCGGGGCCAGAGCTCAGCCGAAGGGATTGACCCAGGACAGCAGGCGCAATACGCCGCGCTTCATCCGGCCCCAGAAGCCGGGCTCGGCCTGGTGCGGCAGCGCGTTCACCGCGGCGGCCACGGTCGGCGCGGGCGCCGCGGCGACCACGGTGAAGACGAAACCGCCGCCCGACCAGGTGAGATCCGGCTCGCCCAGATCCTTGACGTACAGCCGGTTCCCGCGCAGGCCGGTCTGGTGCCAGCCGGGGAGCGCCGCCGGCAGCTGGCCGCGCTGGACGAACAGGGACACCACGGACAGGCCGTCGGAGTAGGCGAGGTCAACGACGTTCCCGGCGGCCGTGCCTGCGCGGCTGGCGTCGAACAGGGTGAGGCCGCCGGGCAGCAGCCGGGGAACCGGCCAGCCGCCGGCCCGCAGCCCGGCCAGCTGGGCCGGCCCGAGCTGCTCGGCCCACGGCCGGAACGGGCCGGCGGCCGGCTTGGCGGCCGGGGTGCTCAGCGTCAGCTGGTCGAAGCCGTCGCTGCTGATCAGGTGCGCCCGGGAGTCGAAGAGCTCACGGCGCAGCGGCAGCCTGGTCGCCTTGTCCAGCCAGAACCTGGCGGCGACGCTGCCGTCCCCGCGGAGCGCCTCGACGATCATGGCTGGCCTGCCGCCGGCCGTGCCCGTCCCGGTACATGCCACCGCGTAGTGCGCACTGAGCACGCCGACCAGCGCCGGGGTGAGGCCGAGCAGACCGTCCGCCGGCTGCCCGGCCGGGGCATCGGTGAGGTCGGACCAGGTGCCGCCCGGCGGCGCGGTCACCCGGGTGAGGGTGCCGACATCCTGGCGGTGCCAGACGTCAACCGTGACCGTGCTGACCCCCGGGCCGAGCCACCCGGCGCCGCCGCCCAGCTGCCGCCAGGAGATGACCTGCACACCCTGGTAGGACGTGCGGCCCGCGGCCCTGGCCGCCTGGTCGAGCATGCGTATCCCGGCGGCGAGCGCGCGCTTGCTGACCCGGCCCGCCGCGGCTCCCGCCGGCTTTCCCGGCGGGCCGGCCGGCCACCGCTGGACCAGGTGACGGGCCTGCCCGGCCCCGCTTTCGGCCGCGGACAGCCCCGAGACCAGCAGGCCGATCACCCCGGCGGCGATGACAGCCCGGCGGCCCGCCGGGCCGCGCACCAGACGAAGAGCGACGTTCACGGCCTCACGGGGCCGAAGCGCTGCCCGACCATCGGCACCGAGCCGCTGGTCGCCGCGTGCTGCATCATGAACACATCGACCTGGGGAGTGACGGTCGGCGCGGGCAGGTGCTCACCGCCGCCCGCCGCGAACGAGGCGGCACCGAGGCCCACTGCCAGCGCCGCGACCGCGCCGGCCACCATGTACCTGGTATGCCCGCGACCGCGGCTGGCCGCGGGATGCCCGCCGAGCGGGGCGGCGGCCAGCGGGCCCGGGTGGTGCTCGGCCAGCCCGCCGGAGAACCAGTCCTGGACGTCATCCCAGTCCTGCGGCCTGGCTGCCGCGCCGCCGGAGAAGGCCGCGAAGGCGGCCCTGGCCCGGGTCGCGCCGTGCGGCCTGTCGCGCGGCGGGGGAGGTTCGGGCAGGCCGCCCAGGGCGATGAGGCGGCTGGTCAGCGAGCCGTCGGCCGGCGTCTCGCCGAGCCCGTGCACCCGCCGCTTGAGGGTCCGGAGCGCGACGGCCTCGGCCCGGCAGTCGTCGCAGCTGACCAGGTGCGCGTAGACCTGGTCGCGTTCGGTGTCGCCGAGCTCCCCGTCGATGAGAGCCGACAGCCGCCGCCCGAGGTGGCTCATGCGGTCTCACTCCGCAGTGACGGGCTGCGCGGCCGGGCGGCGTCCGCCGGCCGGGCGGCGGCGACCGGCCTGGTGGCGGCGACCGGCCTGGCGGTCTCACCCGGCCGGGCGGTCTCACCGGGCCGGCGCGGCCGGCGGTGGTCAAGGGCGGCCCGGAGCTGAGCGCGGCCGCGGTGGATACGGCTGCGCACGGTGCCGAGCTTCACGCCGAGCGTGACCGCGATCTCCTCGTACGACAGGCCCTCGATGTCACACAGCACCACGGCCGCCCGGTACTCGGGCGCGAGCGCCTCGAGCGCCTCGGCGATGTCACTGTCCAGGTGACGCTCGTCGAATGCCTGCGCCGGGGTGGGCCCGCTGGGCAGCCGCTGGGCGGTCTCGTCGCCGAGTCCCTCGAACCGGATCCGCTGCCGGCGGCGCGCCATGTCGAGGAAGAGGTTGGTGGTGATCCGGTGCAGCCAGCCCTCGAACGTCCCCGGCGTGTAGCTCGACAGCGACCGGAACACGCGGACGAAGACCTCCTGGGTCAGATCCTCCGCGTCATGCTTGTTGCCGGTCAGCCGGTAGGCGAGGCGGTACACCCGGGCCGAGTGGGCGCGGACGACCTCTTCCCAGGTCGGCGGGGTCCACCGGGACACGGCGGCATCGACCTGCTCGATCTCGTCCACGGCCTCCCCCCTCACGTCGCCGTTGCCTCCCCTCACAACCATACGTCTGCTTCCTGTGGTAACGCGCGCGCATGCCGTTCTGGTTCCCGACCGCCGGCCCTGAGCGCTAGGCTGCGGGGCAGCCGAAGGTCGGGCTCCACGGGAGGCAGTCATCACGAGCACCGAGGCCACCCTGGCCTACGTCGAGGAGTTCCTCCCCGAGGACGAGCCGCTGCTGCGGGCCAGGCAGAATGCGGCGGAGGTCGGCGGCGCCGTGCCCATCGCGGTGACCGGCGGGGCCACGCTGCGCTTCCTCGCCGCGGCGATCGGGGCCAGGGCGGTGGTGGAGATCGGCACGGGCTGCGGTGTTTCCGGCCTCTGGCTGCTCCGCGGCATGCTGCCGGACGGGGTTCTCACCAGCGTCGACGTCGAGCCCGAGCACCAGCAGCTGGCCCGGCAGGCGTTCGGCGAGGCCGGCTTCGCCGCGAACCGCTACCGGCTGATCGGGGGCCGCGCGCTCGACGTGCTGCCGCGCCTCACCGACGGCGGGTACGACCTGGTGTTCTGCGACGGTGACAAGCAGGAGTACCCCGACTACCTGTCGGCGGCCCTGCGCCTGCTCCGGCCCGGCGGCATCGTGACCTTCGACAACGCGCTATGGCAGGGCAGGGTGGCCGATTCCGGTTATCAGGACGAGGACACGACGGCGATCAGGGAAGTCTGCGATCGCCTCAGATTCTGAAGAGCACCTCGTTCCGCTGCTTCTTCCCGTCGGGGATGGCCTGCTGGCCGGGGTGAAGCGCGGGGAGTAGTTCAGGCACGGGCTAGCCAACGGCGGACTTGAGGGCATCGCTGAGCTTGGCCGCTTCATCTGCCGATAGCTCGACCACGAGCCGCCCGCCCCCCTCGAGAGGAACGCGCATGACGATGCCACGCCCCTCCTTGGTGACCTCGAGCGGACCGTCACCTGTCCGCGGCTTCATCGCCGCCATTCTCATCCCCTTCCTGCCTCGGGCCGCGCGAACCGAAGCGTCCGCGGCAACGGGGTCCCAGCGCGGACCGCGGCAGCCCGGCGCGGGCCACGGGACCGGCTAACCACAACCGTGTTGATCAGTCCGCCTATTATCCCGTGTCCGGGCACTGAATGGTAACGATCAGCTCCGCTTTGCCAGCAAGAGGGGCCGGTAGCAACCCCAAAGTGCCCAAGATCCGGCAACACTGGGGTCGTGGACGCTCGCTCGGCTCTGTTCGATCTCTACGGTGATCACCTGCGCTCGCGGGGCGCCCGGGCACCGGTCGCCGCGCTGGTGCGCCTGCTCGCGAGCCTCGGCATCACCGCGCCGGCGGTCCGCACCGCCATCTCCCGGATGGTCCGGCAGGGCTGGCTGGAGCCGGTACGGGTGCCCGCCGGCCCTGGATACGCGCTCACCCCCCGGGCCAGCAGGAGGCTGGACGAGGCCGCGGAACGGATCTACCGCCGCGGCAGCCACGGCTGGGACGGCGGCTGGCACCTGGTGGTGGTCGAGCGGGTGCGCGAGCGGGCCCGCCGGGAGCGGGTGCAGGCGAGCCTCCGGTACCTGGGGTACGCGCAGCTCGACGAGACGACCTGGCTCAGCCCGCGGCCCTCCTCCGAGCTGCAGGCGCTGCGGGAGGCCGAGCGGATCCGGGTGGAGCCGTTCGCCGCCAGGTATGACGGGGACCCGCGGGGCCTGCTGGCCAGGGCGTGGGATTCTGGACGGCCTGTCCCGCGCCTACCTGGGCTGGCTGGCCGAGGCACGCGAACTCGTCGAGCCGGTTGGCGCGGACGCGCCCGACGAGGCCGTCTTCGCGGCGCGGAGCAGGCTGGTGCACGAATGGCGGAAGTTCCTGTTCCGCGACCCCGGACTGCCCGCCGAGCTGCTTCCCGAGCCCTGGCCGGGCACGCAGGCGACGGGTTTCTTCCACGTCCAGTCGGCCCGCCTGCTGCCGGCCGCGTCCCGGTTCGTGGACTGCTGCCTGCGGGCCGGAGAGGCCTAGCTGTAGGCGCCGTGCCGGAAGCAGCCGACCAGGTGATCGTCGATGATGCCGCACGCCTGCATCGTCGAGTAGACCGTGACCGGCCCGGTGAACGTGAATCCCCGCTGCTTGAGCTCGCGTGCCAGCGCCTTCGACTCCGCGGTGGCGGCGGGCACGTCGTCCAGCGTCTTGGCGGGGGGCCTGCTGTCCCGCGCCTGCTGCGCGTACCCCCAGACCAGCGCCGCGAGCCCGGCGGGGAGCTCGAGCGCCGCGCGGGCGTTGCGGATGGCCGCCTCGATCTTGGCCCGGTTGCGCACGATCCCGTCGTCGGCCAGCAGCCGCGCCACGTCGTCAGGGCCGTACCCTGCGACGGTCTCGATCCGGAAGCCGCCGAACGCGGTGCGGAAGTTCTCCCGCTTGCGCAGGATCGTCATCCACGACAGGCCGGACTGGAATGCCTCCAGGCTGAGCCGCTCGAACATGCCGGCGTCGTCGCGGACCGGCCGTCCCCACTCGTCGTCGTGATAGGGGAGGTACTCGGGGGGGCTCACGCCCCACGGGCAGCGCAGCTGCCCGTCCGGGCCGGGGACCGGGCCGCGACCGGATTCGGTCACCCGTCCTCCTCCTCGGCGGCCGCGCGCTGCGGAGCGGTCCCCGGGCCGGCCGGGCCGGGTGCGGGCGGCTCACCTTCCGGCGGCTCCGCGCGGGCAGGCCGGGCGGGGGCGAGGTAGGCACGCCGACGTGCCGCCGGCGACGCCGCCTCCAGGTCCGCGACCTGCTGGCGCAGCGCGGTGATCTCTATGTCGCGTTCGGTCAGCGCGTCGGCGATCCGGTTGAGCGCCTCGTCGGTCGCCTGCGCGCTGTATCCCCACAGCGCCATCGGCGGGCGGAACAGCACGACATCCGTGGCCGATATCTCGTCCAGCTTGATGGGGGCGTAATCAGCCGGGAAGACGGCCAGCTCGCCGCCGCGGCCGAGCGCGACGACGACCACTCCGGCCAGCACCGCAGCGGCGGCGATCAGCATGACCACAGGCACATGAGGCATCGTGCCATGCTCAGGCCCGATCAGGGGAACAGGCCCGGTCCCTGATGGTTGTGCGCGTCCTTGATGATCTCCGCCGCTTCGATCGGGTCGTCCACGACGTGCAGCAGGTCCGGGTCCGCAGCGGAGATCTTCTCTTCGGCGAGCAGCGAGTTCCTGATCCAGGACAGCAGGCCGGCCCAGTACGCGCTGCCGACGAGCACGATCGGGAACTTCGTGATCTTCCCGGTCTGCACGAGGGTCACCGCCTCGAACAGCTCGTCCAGCGTGCCGAACCCGCCGGGCAGGACCACGAACGCCTGTGAGTACTTGACGAACATGGTCTTGCGGACGAAGAAATAGCGGAACTCGATGCCTATGTTGACGTAGTCGTTCAGCCCCATCTCCATGGGCAGCTCGATGCCCAGGCCCACCGACACGCCGCCCGCGCCCGCCGCGCCCTTGTTGGCCGCTTCCATGATGCCGGGGCCGCCCCCTGTGATGACGGCGTATCCGGCTCGCGCGAGTTCAGCGCCTATTCGTTCGGCCTTGCCGTAATCGGCGGAACCAGGCAGGACGCGGGCCGAGCCGAAAACGGAAACCGCAGGCCCCAGCTCGGCGAGCAGCCCGAAGCCCTCGACGAACTCGGCCTGGATCCGCATGACCCGCCAGGGATCGGTGTGCACCCAGTCGGCGGTGCCGCGGCGGTCGAGCAGGCGCTGGTCGGTCGTGGTCTGCGGTATGTGCCTGCCGCGCAGCGTGGCGGGTCCCTGACGGCGCGCCCGGCGCCGCGGCTCGGAGTTGAAATTCATGGTCCCCCCACGGTAACCGGGCAGGGCCGGTGACCTGGCCCGGCGAGCTGCGTTCCGGCGCGCCCCGGGGCGACCTGGGGCGAAAGGTTCGTCAGCCGCTTACTCCGTGGTCACGAAGGATATCGTTCAGCGCCAGCTTGTCATGGACGCTGCCCTCGGGCAGGCGCTTGAGCACGAGCATGCAGGGCATGCCGAAGTCGCCGCCGGGGAAGCTCCGCGTCCGGGTGCCGCCGACGCAGACTGACCACGGCGGCGCCTCCCCCCGGGCCAGCTCCTCGCCCGTCTCCACGTCGATCACGAGAGTGCTCTTGGTCAGGATCGTGCCCGAGCCGAGCTTGGCGCCGCGCCGGACCCTGGCCCCCTCGACCACCATGCTGCGGGATCCGATGAACGCCTCGTCCTCGATCACCACGGGGACGGCGTTCGGCGGCTCGAGCACGCCGCCGATGCCCACCCCGCCGGACAGGTGGACGTTCTTGCCTATCTGCGCGCACGATCCGACGGTGGCCCAGGTGTCCACCATCGTGCCCGCGTCCACGTAGCCGCCGATGTTGACGAACGAGGGCATGAGCACGACCCCGGGCGCGATGTAGGCGCCCCACCGGGCGATGGCACCGGGCACCACCCGGACGCCGTCCAGCCGGGTCTTCAGCGGGACCCGGTCGTGGTAGCGGAAGTCGCCGGCCTGCGACCTGGCCATCGGGAGCAGCCTGAAGGCGAGCAGGATCGCCCGCTTGGCGCGTTCGTCCACGAGGATCTCGCCGGTGTGCGGGTCCGGCCAGGCCACCCTGGCGGCGCCCTCGTCTAGCGCGTCCACCGCGGCGGTCACCGTGGCCCGCGCGGCGGAGTCGTCCGGGCTCAGCGCGGCGCGGGCCGCCCACAGCTCGTCGATCAGCGGCGAGAGCACGCTACCGCCCGATCCGGCTGGCGCGGCTTGCAACTGGCTCATGGCGACGCAGCCTATCTGGCCCGCCGGGACCGGTACGGTCTGATGCTGTGCCGAAGAAACCGTCACGGCTGCCGCGCATCACGGCGATCGCTGCCGTCCTGGTGCTGCTGGCCGTCGCCGGCGGGTACCTGGCCTACCACCACGTCGTGGTGGCGCAGAACGGCTGCCAGGCCACGGGCAGGCACGCCGTCGCGCTCGACACCGAACAGGCAGCGATCGCGGCCACCATCGCCGGGGTCGCCCATTCCCGCAGGCTTCCCCCCGCGGCGGTCACCATCGCGTACGCGACCGCCATGCAGGAGTCAAAGATGCACAACCTGCCCGGCGGCGACCTGGACTCGGTCGGCGTGTTCCAGCAGCGCCCGTCGCAGGGCTGGGGCAGGCCGCGGCAGCTGCACGACCCCGTGTACGCGACCGGCAAGTTCTTCGCCGCGCTCGTCAAGGTGCCCGGCTACCTGCGGATTCCGCTCTACCAGGCGGCGCAGGACGTGCAGCACAGCGCGGACGGTTTCGCCTATACGAACTACCAGGTGCAGGCGGCCAGCATGTCCCGGGCGTTCACCGGCGGCCGGCCGCACGCGGTCTGGTGCTGGTTTCCCGGCAGCAGCGCGCGGTCACCCGACGTGGGGCCGATGCGGCGGCAGCTGCTGCGCACGTTCGGGCGGCTGGACGTGCGGCTGGGCGCGCAGCTGAGCGCGCAGCTGAGCGCGCGGCAGGGCGGGCGGCCGGGCAGCGGGAACACGGCCGCCTCATCCGGTCCGGCAGCGGCCGTTCGCGTCAGTCACCGCGCGGCGGGCTGGGCAGTGGCAAGCTGGCTGGTAACGCACGCCACGGCGTACGGGATCAGCAACGTGCGCTACGCCGGCTATCAATGGAGCGAGACGGCAGGCAGCCGGGGCTGGACACGCGATCCCGCTGCGCCCTCCGGTAGCGTCGAACTGCGCTGATAACCTACCGGCCAGGGCCGGACGAAAGAGGAGTTCACACGTGACGTACATCATCGCGCAGCCCTGCGTCGATGTGCTCGACAAATCATGCATCGAAGAGTGCCCCGTGGACTGCATCTACGAGGGCGAGCGCATGCTTTACATCCACCCGGATGAGTGCGTGGACTGCGGTGCGTGCGAGCCCGTCTGCCCGGTGGAGGCGATCTTCTACGAGGACGACGTTCCCGAGCAGTGGAAGGACTTCTACAAGGCAAACGTCGAGTTCTTCGAAGACATCGGCTCGCCGGGCGGCGCATCGAAGGTAGGGAAGATACCCAAGGACCACCCGATCGTGGCCGCTCTGCCGCCGCAGGGAGACGAGAGCTGACACTCGCCTGCCGGCTGCCGCGGTTCGGCTGGGATTTGCTCGCCCCGTACCGGGAGAAGGCGGGCGAGCACCCGGCCGGGATCGTGGATCTGTCGGTCGGCACGCCGGTGGACCCGGTACCGCGGGTCATCCAGGCTGCGCTGGCTGCCGCAGCCGACTCCCCCGGTTACCCGGCGACGCACGGCACCCGCCGGGTGCGCGAGGCGGCGGCGGGCTGGCTGGCCCGGGCGCACGGCGTGACCGTTGCGCCGGACGCGGTGCTGCCGGTGATCGGCACCAAGGAATTCATCGCCTGGCTGCCCGTGATGCTGGGCTGCGGGCCCGGCGACACCGTGGTGCACCCTGTGCTCGCCTACCCGACGTACGGCATCGGCGCGCGGCTGGCCGGCGCGGAGTCGCTCGCCGCCGACGGGGTTGCCGGGGTTGCCGGGGTTGCCGGGGTTGCCGGGGTTGCCGGGGTTGCCGGGGTTGCCGCGTCCGGCCCGGCGGTGCGCCTGATCTGGGTGAACTCCCCAGCCAACCCGACCGGCCGGGTGCTGCCCGCCTCGCACCTGGCCGGCATGGTGCGGTGGGCACGCGAGCGCGGCGGCGTGCTCGCCTCGGACGAGTGCTACATCGACCTCGGCTTCGATGCGCGCGCGGTGTCCGTCCTGCACCCGGAGGCCTCCGGCGGGTCGCACCGGGGACTGCTGGCCGTGTATTCGCTGTCCAAGCGGTCCAACCTGGCCGGGTACCGGGCCGGGTTCGTGACCGGCGACCCGGACATCATCGGCCAGCTGCTGGAGATCCGCCGGCACGCGGGGATGATCGTGCCGGCGCCGGTCCAGGCGGCGATGACCGCCGCCCTTGACGACGACGAGCACGTAGCCGAGCAGCGGGACAGGTACGCGGCCAGGCGCGTCCTGCTCCGGGACGGGCTCGAGGCGGCCGGCTGGCGGATCGAGCACTCGGCGGCCGGGCTGTACCTGTGGGCGTCGCGGCCCGGCGACGACTGCTGGGCCTCGGTCGCCGCGCTGGCCGAAGCCGGCATCCTGGTCGCACCCGGCGACTTCTACGGGCCAGCCGGCGCGAACCACATCCGGGTCGCCCTCACCGCCCCGGACGAGCGGGTCCGTTCCGCCGCGGCCCGCCTGTCCGCGTTGTAGCTCCGCGCGGCCCATAGGCTGGCCGGGTGCTGAGGGTTTACGACACACGGAGCCGGCAGGTCGAGGCGGTCCGCGGGGCGCACCGGGGCGAGCTGCGGATGTACACCTGCGGGCCGACCGTGTACCGGTACGCGCACGTGGGCAACCTGCGCTCCTACCTGCTGTCGGACCTGATCCGGCGGGGCGCCGAGCGCCACGGGCTGCAGGTCACCGTCTGCCAGAACATCACCGACGTCGGCCACATGACCGACGAGTCCGCGAGCGACGCGGCCGTCGAGGACAAGATGCTCGCTGCGGCCCGCGCCGAGGGCAGGGCCGCGCTGGAGGTCGCCAGGCAGTACGAGGACGCCTTCCGCGCCGACCTGGCCGCGCTGAACATCCGCCCGGCCGACCAGTCGCCCCGGGCCTCGGAATCGATCGGGCTCATGATCGACCTGATCGCCAGGCTGATCGACGGCGGGCACGCCTACCGGGCCGCCGACGGCTCGGTGTACTTCGACGCGCGGTCCTTCCCCGGCTACGGCGAGCTGTCCGGCAACCGGCTCGGCGACCTCCAGCCCGGCTACCGGTCCGGCGGCAGCGTGGAGGCGGGCAAGCGGTTCCACGCCGACTGGGCGCTGTGGAAGGCCGCACCCGGGCGCGCCGAGCTGACCTGGCAGGCACCGTGGGGTGAGGGCTTCCCTGGCTGGCACACCGAGTGCTCGGCGATGTCGCTGCACCACCTGGGCGAGCACATCGACGTCCACACCGGCGGCATCGACCTGCGGTTCCCGCATCACGAGAACGAGCGGGCACAGTCCGGCGCGGTGACCGGGCACGAGGTGGTCCGGCAGTGGGTACACGGCGAGCACCTGCTGTTCGAGGGCCGCAAGATGGCGAAATCGACGCAGAACGTCGTGCTGCTGTCCGACCTGGCTGCCCGGGAGATCGACCCGCTGGCGCTGCGGCTCGCCTTCCTCGAGCATCGCTACCGGCAGCAGATGAACCTCAGCTGGGACACGCTCGAGGCGGCGGACAAGACGCTGCGCCGGTGGCGGGAGCGGGTGGCCTCCTGGGCGCGCTCGCCCAGCGCGGCCATGCCGAGGAGCTATGCCGACGCGGTCACCGCGGCGTTCGACGACGACCTGGACACGCCGGCCGGGCTGCGGGCGCTGCGCGCGCTCGAGCGGGACGAGGCAGTGCCGCCGGGCGCCAGGTTCGAGGCGTTCGCGCACCTGGACCAGTTGCTCGGCCTCGACCTCGCCCGCGACATCGGCAAGCCCGACCCGGCGCCGCGGCTGCCCGACGGCGCGGCTGCCCGGCTGGAGGCCAGGGCCAGGGCACGCGAGGCCGGCGACTGGCCCGTGGCGGACCGGCTCCGCGACGAGCTGGCGGCGCTCGGGGTCGCGGTCACCGACACCCCATCCGGCCAGGCCTGGACCGTCCGCGAGGCCGGGTAGCCCGCCAGACCCTAGAGCCATCGCCTGAAACGTGCGTGTTACGGCCATGTTACGCAATGATCGATACATGACTGGCGAAAATACGCAACGAATCTCCGGCTCGACGCACGTGCAGTAGGTGCTCATTGCTCGGCCGCGGGCCGTAGGCTGGTCCCCTGAGCTCCAGCGATCACAATGGCCAGAGAGGACCGGGTGAACGTGCCGACATCCGACGCGTTTGCGCAGCCCAGCGCCGCCAAGACCTACCTGATGTGCCCGCCGCGGCACTTCGCCGTCAGCTACGCGATCAACCCGTGGATGAACCCGGGCAGGCCGGTGGACGCGGCCCGCGCGATGACCCAGTGGGAGCAGCTCCGCGCGGTGTTCCTCCGGCTCGGCCACGAGGTGCACGTGATCGGCCCGGTGCCCGGCCTGCCGGACATGGTGTTCGCAGCCAACGGCGCCACCGTGATCGACGGCAAGGTGCTCGGCTCCCGGTTCCTGCACGCGGAACGCGCCGCGGAGGCCACCGCGTACCTGGACTGGTTCCGGCGGGCCGGCTACCGGGTGGTGCGCGTGCCGGCGAGCGTCAACGAGGGCGAGGGCGACATCGTGTACGCCGGGCGGGTGGTGCTGGCCGGCTACGGCTTCCGCACCGAGCACGCCGCCCGCGACGAGATCCGGGAGCTGTTCGGCCTCCCGGTGCTGAGCCTGCGGCTGGTGGATCCGCGCTACTACCACCTGGACACCGCGCTGTGCGTGCTGGACCCCGACACGGCGGCGTACTACCCGGCCGCGTTCGACGACGCCGCGCGGGCCGCGCTGGCCTCGCAGTTCGCGGAGCTGATCGAGGCGAAGGACGAGGACGCGGAAGTGCTCGGGCTGAACGCGGTCAGCGACGGCAGGCACGTGGTGCTGCCGGTACAGGCGCGCGGGCTGGCCGACCAGATCGCGGCCAGGGGATTCGAGCCCATACCTATCGACATGTCCGAGTTCAGCAAGGCGGGCGGCGGCCCGAAGTGCTGCACCCTCGAGCTCAGGCAGTAAAGGGGGAACGGTGATGACCATGCGGATCTACCCGGATGCCGCGGCACGCGCGTCACGCGGGGCACGCACGTCGGGCGAGCTCCGGGCGCAGACGCTGGCGCACAGCGCGCGCAACTACGATCCGCTGCCGGTGGTGATCTCCGAGGCGGAGGGCGCCTGGGTGACCGACGTCGGCGGCCGGCGGTACCTGGACATGCTGGCCGCGTACTCGGCGATCAACTTCGGTCACCGCCATCCTCGCCTGGTGGCCGCCGCCCGCGACCAGCTGGACCGGGTCACGCTGGTCAGCCGCGCCTTCGACCACGACCAGTTCGGGCCGTTCTGCGCCGAGCTCGCGGCGCTGGCCGGCATGGACATGGTGCTGCCGATGAACACCGGCGCCGAAGCCGTGGAGACCGCGATCAAGACCGCCCGGAAGTGGGGGTACGAGGTCAAGGGCGTGCCGGCCGGCGAAGCGGTGATCATCGCGTTCGACGGCAATTTCCATGGCCGCACCACGACGATCATCAGCTTCTCTACCGACGAGGATGCGCGGGGCGCGTTCGGGCCCTACACGCCTGGGTTCCGGCTGGTTCCCTACGGCGACCTGGCCGCGCTGGCGGAGGCGTTCGACGACAACGTCGTGGGCGTCCTCGTCGAGCCGATCCAGGGCGAGGCCGGCGTGCTGGTGCCGCCGCCTGGCTTCCTGACCGGGGTGCGCGAGCTCTGCTCGGCGCGCGGCGCGCTCATGATCGCCGACGAGATCCAGTCCGGGCTCGGCAGGACCGGCGACACGTTCGCGTGCGACCACGAGGGCGTGGTGCCGGACATGTACGTGCTGGGCAAGGCGCTCGGCGGCGGCATCGTCCCGCTGTCCGCGGTGGTGTCGCGCCGTGACGTGCTCGGCGTGTTCCGCCCGGGCCAGCACGGGTTGACGTTCGGCGGTAACCCGCTGGCCTGCGCCGTAGGCCGTGAGGTGATCGCGATGCTGTCCACCGGGGAGTACCAGGAGCGGTCGGCGAAGCTGGGCGCGCACATGCACGACCGGCTGGCGGGGCTGCCGCGCGACGTGGTCCGCCTGGTGCGCGGGCGCGGCCTGTGGGCGGGCGTGGAGTTCGCGACCCTGCCCGGCCGAGAGGCCTGCGAGCGGCTGGCCAGGCTCGGCGTCCTGGCCAAGGACACGCACGGCACCGCGATCCGGCTGGCGCCGCCGCTGGTGATCAGCGAGGACGACCTGGACTGGGGGCTGGACCGGATCGAGGAAGCAGTCCGCTAACCCCGGGCCGGTCAGTCGTCGTCGTCGAGGCGGCGGTAACGGCCGGCGTAGTAGAGCAGCGGCAGGCCCTCCGCCCGGGACAGCGTGACGCCGATGACCTCGCCGACGACGATGCTGTGGTCGCCGCCGTCGTGCACGGCGGTGGTCCGGCACTCCAGCGCCGACAGCGCGTTGTCCAGGATGGGCGCGCCGGTCAGCGGGCCGGGGTGATGAGCGACCCCCTCGAGCTGGCCGGTCAGCGGCCGGCCGCGGGTGGCCAGCCAGCGGGAGACCTTCTCCGAGTCCTCGTCGAGCACGCTGACCGCCCACGTGCCCGCGGCCAGCACCGCGTCGTGGAAGCGGGCTATCTTCTCCGCGCAGAACAGCACCAGCAGCGGATCCAGGGATACCGAGGTGAACGCGCTCACGGTCATGCTGTGCGGGACGCCGCCGAGGCTGGTGGAGACCACCAGGATGCCGGTGGGGAACCGTCCCGCGGCGAGCCTGAAGGCAGCGGGATCCACCCCGGTCATGCGCGCTGCCGGGCCGAGGTCACGAGCGTGGTACCCAGGCCCAGCAGCGCGCAGACCGCTCCCCCGTAGAGGTACCACTCGCCCGGGCTCGAGTTCGCGATGATCACGCTGCCGCCGGTATTGGGCATGGCCAGCCCGAACGTGGCGATGAACCAGCCGATCGCCGGGAACAGCGCGCCCGGCAGGGACCGCATCGCCCACCCCGCCAGCGCGCAGGTGCCGAAGATCGCGAGGTCGAAGCCGATCGCGGCCAGCGGGACGCCGCCGACGACGGCGCGGCTGTGCTGGAAGGAGCCGAGCACGCCTTCGGCGACGCCGAGCAGGAACAGCAGCGAGTAGGCGCCGCCGCTGATGAACGCCTCCGCATGGCTGACGGACCGCTGCGCGGCGGGCGGCGGCAGCTGCGTGATTCCCACGGGGAGCAGGGTATCCCGCGGCTGCCCGCGGGCCAGCCGCTAGCCGATCCCGGCGAACAGGTCGCGCTCGCGCCCGCGGCCGGGCTCCCCGGGCTGGCCGGGCGGGCCGGGCGGGCCAGGCGGGCCGGGCGGCCCGGCCAGCAGGGTGTAATACTCGCGGCCGCGCAGCGCCTGGCGGACGTTGTTGGACAGCGCGAACGACTCCTCGTCCAGCAGCGTGATCTGCGTGGCGTGCGCGCGCATCGCGGCCCGCTTCGCCGGCAGGTACTCCGTGGCGTCGATCTCGGTGGTCACCTCCGCGGAATCCGGCCGGGCCGTGGCGTAGAGCTTCGCCACCGGCTGCGGCCCGGCCGCCGCGAGCCGGAACGCGCGCATGGTCACCCGGTGGGCCTGGATGTGGTCCGGGTGGCCGTAGCCGCCGTGTTCGTCGTAGCTGACCATCACCTGCGGCCTGACCGCACGGATCACCTCGGCCAGCGCGGCAGTTGCCGCACCGAGATCAGCCTGCCAGAAGCACCCGGGCGCGTCGTTGCCCGGCGTGCCCATCATCCCCGAGTCGCGCCACCGGCCGGCGCCGCCGAGAAACCGGTGACCGGTCACGCCGAGCGCGGCGCAGGCGGCGTCGAGCTCGCCGATGCGGTACTCCCCCAGCCGGTCATCACGCTCGGCCGCCAGGTGCGCCAGGTCAGCCGGGATGATCTCTCCCAGCTCGCCCAGCGTGCAGGTGACGAGGGTGACCTGCGCTCCCTGCGCGGCGTACTTCGCCATCGTCGCGCCGGTGCCGATCGACTCGTCGTCGGGGTGCGCGTGCACGAGCAGCAGCCTGCGGTCCATCATGCGGCCGGAGTGTAGCCAGTCTCACACCCCAGAAAGGCCACCCAACGGCGCAGGTTGATGTGGACTGGAATAGGTTGATCGGCAGCCCGCGCAGAGCCGGGCAGCAGCGTACGCGCAGAGTACAAGGACGTCGAGCAATGACGCAGGCAACGGTTTCGTCATCCAGGACACGAGCGCAGATTCCGGACCGGACACTGCGCAAGGACCCGTGGTGGCGGGCACCTGCCGTCACGGCCATCCTGCTGACCATCTGGGTAACGTACGCGACGGTGCACGTGTTCCTGGGCCACTGGTACTACGTGCCCAAGTACCACTACCTGACGCCGTTCTATTCGCCGTGCATCAGCGGCGAGTGCGCGCCGGGCTCGGCCACCCTCGGCCGGTGGCTGCCCGCGATCCCGCCGATCATCCCGTATGCGCTGGTGTCGCTGCCGTTCGTGCTCGGCTTCCGGCTCAGCTGCTACTACTACCGGCGGGCGTACTACCGGGCGTTCTGGCGGGCGCCCGCCGCCTGCGCCGTACGCGAGCCGCACGCCCGCTACACCGGCGAGACCAGGTTCCCGCTCATCATGCAGAACCTGCACCGCTACTTCTTCTACATGGTCATCCTGATCTCGATACTCAACGCCTACGACCTGGCGCAGGCGTTCCGCGGGCCGGACGGGAACTTCGGGATCGGCCTCGGCTCGCTGATCATGCTGGTCAACGTCGTGGGGCTGTGGGCGTACACGCTGTCCTGCCACTCGTGCCGGCACATCACCGGCGGCAGGCTGAAGAACTTCTCCTCCCATCCGGCCCGATACTGGATGTGGACGCAGATCTCCAAGCTGAACGCGCGGCACATGCAGCTCGCGTGGCTGACGCTCGGCACGCTGATGCTGGCGGACCTGTACATATGGCTGGTGTCCGCCGGCGTGTTCAGTGATCCGCGGATTTTCAACTAGGGCAGGCACGGCATGACGGACGACATCCAGCGACTCACCTACGACGTCGTGGTGGTCGGCGCGGGCGGCTCGGGGCTGCGCGCGGCCATCGAGGCCAGGGCGGCAGGCAAGAAGACCGCGGTCATCTCCAAGTCCCTGTTCGGCAAGGCGCACACGGTCATGGCCGAGGGCGGGTGCGCCGCGGCGATGGGCAACGCGAACCCGAACGACAACTGGCAGGTGCACTTCCGCGACACGATGCGCGGCGGCAAGTTCCTGAACAATTGGCGGATGGCCGAGCTGCACGCCAAGGAGGCACCGGAGCGGGTCTGGGAGCTCGAGGCCTGGGGCGCACTGTTCGACCGGACCAAGGACGGCAAGATCAGCCAGCGGAACTTCGGCGGCCACGAGTACCCGCGGCTGGCGCACGTCGGCGACCGCACCGGCCTGGAGATGATCCGCACCCTGCAGCAGCGGGTGGTGGCGCTGCAGCAAGAGGACGCCAGGGAGCACGGCGATCCGGAGGCCATGATCAAGGTCTTCGCCGAGACCACGATCACCCGGCTGCTCAAGGATCCCGCCGGCTCGCGGATCGCCGGGGCGTTCGGCTATATCAGGGAGACCGGGCAATTCGTCGTCTTCGAGGCGCCCGCGGTGATCCTGGCCACCGGCGGCATCGGGAAGACGTTCAAGGTCAGCTCCAACTCCTGGGAGTACACCGGCGACGGCCACGCGCTCGCCCTGCTGGCCGGCGCCAAGCTCATGAACATGGAGTTCGTCCAGTTCCACCCGACGCACATGGTCTGGCCGATATCGGTGCGCGGCCTGCTGGTCACCGAGTCGGTGCGTGGCGACGGCGGCGTGCTGCGCAACTCCGAGGGCAAGCGGTTCATGTTCGGCTACGTGCCGGACGTCTTCCGCGCCCAGTACGCGGAGACCGAGGAGGAGGCGGACCGCTGGTATAGCGACCCTGACCACAACCGGCGGCCGCCCGAGCTGCTGCCCCGCGACGAGGTGGCCCGCGCCAACAACGCCGAGGTCAAGGCCGGGCGCGGATCGCCGCACGGCGGGGTGTTCCTGGACATCGCGTCCCGGCTGCCCGCCGAGGAGATCCTGCGCCTGGCTGCCGTCCATGTACCACCAGTTCAAGGAGCTGGCTGACGTGGACATCACCAAGGAGCCGATGGAGGTCGGCCCGGCGCAGCATTACGTCATGGGCGGCGTCGAGGTGGACCCGGACACGGCGGCGGCGGCCGTCCCCGGCCTGTTCGCGGCGGGCGAGGTATCCGGCGGCATGCACGGCTCCAACCGGCTGGGCGGCAACTCGCTGTCCGACCTGCTGGTCTTCGGCCGCCGGGCGGGCATGGGAGCGGCGGCATACCTGGACGGCCTCGGCAGGCCTGGCCACCGACGAGGACGAGGTGAGCGCGGCGCACGCGGAGGCGCAGGCGCCGCTGGACCGGGCCGACGGCGAGAATCCCTACGCCGTGCACGCCGACGTCCAGCAGACCATGAGCGACCTGGTCGGCATCATCCGGCGCGAGGACGAGATCAAGACCGCGATCGCCGACCTGGACAAGCTGCGCGAGCGCGCGGCCCAGGTCAGGGCCGCCGGCGGCAGCGCGTACAACCCCGGCTGGCATCTGGCCCTGGATCTGCGCAACATCATGCTGATGGCGGAGTGCGTGGCGCAGGCCGCGCTGGAACGGCAGGAGAGCCGCGGCGGCCACACCCGCGACGACTTCCCCGGCATGTCACCGGAATGGCGCAAGGTCAACCTGATCTGCACGCTGGACGGCGACGGGGTGCGCCTGACCCGCCAGCCGGTGGCGCCGATGCGGCCTGACCTGCTCGCCCTCTTCGACCGCGGCGAGCTGAAGAAGTACCTGACCGAAGACGAGCTCCCCCCGCTCACCGAGCCCGAGCCCGTCACGCCCGAGGAGGCGCACTGATGGCTTACGTGGCTCAGCTCCGGATTTGGCGTGGCGATGCCGGCAGCGGGGCCCTCATTGACTACAAGGTGGACGTCAACGAGGGCGAAGTCGTCCTCGACGTGCTGCACCGGCTGCAGGCCACCGAGGCGGGTGACCTGGCGATCCGGTGGAACTGCAAGGCCGGCAAGTGCGGGTCGTGCTCGATGGAGATCAACGGGCGCCCCCGGCTCGCGTGCATGACCCGAATGTCAACGTTCGGGGAAGAAGAGGTTCTGACCATTACCCCGATGCGCACCTTCCCGGTCATCAGGGATTCTGGTCACCGACGTCTCCTTCAATTACGAGAAGGCGCGCGAGATCCCGTCGTTCACGCCGGACCCGTCGGTCAAGCTGGGCGAGTTCCGGATGCAGCAGGTGGACGTGAACCGGCCGCAGGAATTCAGGAAGTGCATCGAGTGCTTCCTGTGCCAGAACACCTGCCACGTCATTCGCGACCACGAGGAAAACGAGGCGGCGTTCGCCGGGCCGCGCTTCCTGATGCGGGTCGCCGAGCTCGAGATGCACCCGGCCGACACCGAGGACCGGCGCGAGATCGCGCAGGACGACTTCGGGCTCGGCTACTGCAATATCACCAAGTGCTGCACCGAGGTCTGCCCGGAAAACATCAAGATCACCGACAACGCGCTCATCCCGCTGAAGGAGCGCGTGGTCGGCCGCAAGTATGACCCGCTGGTCTGGCTCGGCTCGAAGATCGGCCGCAGGCAGCCGAGCGACACCCCCAAGGTCCCCGGCAAGAGGTAACTTTCCCGCACGTCACGCGCGGTGCCGCTGCGATAATGTCCCTGGCTGCTGCCCTACCGCGCTGAGGGGAACCCGTGTCGCACCTGACCTTTGCCGAGGCCATCGTCGTCGGAGCCGTCCAGGGAATTACCGAGCTCTTCCCGGTCTCCAGCCTCGGTCACAATGTCCTGATACCGGCACTGGTGGGCGGATCGTGGGCCCGGGACCTGAACGTCTCCAAGGCTGAGTCCCCGTACCTGGCGTTCATCGTGGGACTGCACGTCGCCACCGCGATCGGGATGATCGCCTACTTCTGGCGGGACTGGCTCCGGATCATCGGGGGCTTCTTCACCTCCCTGCGCGACCGCGCGGTAACCACGCCCGATCAGCGTCTCGCCTGGATGATCATCATTGCCACCATCCCGGTGGGCATCGTCGGACTGCTCGCCGAGCACACGTTCCGGGTGATCTTCGGCAAGGCGATCATCGCCGCGTACTTCCTCATGGCCAACGGGGTGATCCTCTACGTCGGCGAGCGCTGGCGGCCGCGGTCCTCCAGGCTCGCGGATGAGCAGGTCGCCGCGGAACGGGAGCACGAGGGGGAGCGCGCGGTCGCCACCGAACGGGAATTCGCCACCGTGCCGCCCAGCCGGGTGGCCGGCCGGCACGCCTCCGGCCATCAGGCCGTCCGGCAACAGGAACTCGCGGCGGCGGTCCAGGCGGACGTGCGGTTGTCCAAGGCGGGGTTCAGGCAGGCCCTGATCATCGGCACCTCGCAGGTTCTCGCCCTGTTCGCCGGCATCAGCCGCGACGGTGTCGCGATGGTGACCGGCATGTTCCGCGGCCTGTCCCGTGAGGACGCCGCGCGGTTCTCGTTCCTGCTGTCCGCCCCGGTCATCCTGGCCGCCGGCGCCCTCAGATCCCGGATCTGCTAGGCCCGCTCGGCAACGGCATCCGCGGCCAGATCCTGGCGGGGAGCGTGCTCTCCGCTGTCGGCGCCTACCTGTCGGTGCGCTTCCTGATGAGGTACTTCCAGACCCGCACGCTCTACCCGTTCGCCTTCTACTGCCTGCTGGCCGGTCTGGGCAGCGCGATTTACCTCAACGTGCGCTGACGGCGACCGGCCACGTGAAGCGCGTGCTGATAACCGGGATGTCAGGCACAGGCAAGAGCTCGCTGCTGGACGAGCTTGCCGCACGCGGCTACCGGACCGTCGATACCGACTACGGCGACTACTTCGAGACCGTCGACGGAGAAAGGCTCTGGCGCGAGGACCGGATCGGGGCGCTGCTGGCCAGCGCACCGGATGAGACGCCAGGCGTGCTGTTCGTGCAAGGCACAACCCGGAACCAGGTCCTCTTCTACCCCCGGTTCGACCACATCATCCTCCTCAGCGCACCCGCCGAGATCCTGGTCCAGCGGCTCACCGCGCGCGCCACCAACCCCTACGGGAAAGATCCGGCCGAAATCGCCGAGACACTCCACTACCAGCAGACGGTCGAGCCGCTGCTCAAGGCGACGGCCACGCTGGAAGTGGTCACGACGGTACCCGTAGCGCGAGTCGCTGACCTCGTCCTCGAACACGTGCTGCCAGCCCCCGCAACCCCCAGATAACTCTCTCCCCCTGCCAGGCCTGGTCTTCAGCAAGGACGGAACCCGGGCCTTCGTGGCCAACGCCGGTTTCAACACCGTGTCGGTCATCAACACCGCCACCAACAAGGTGACAGGCTCGGTCAAGGTCGGCGTCGAACCCTACGCGCTCGCCCTCAGTCCTAACGGGAAATCGCTATGGGTGGCCAACTGCGCCTTCCCGCAGGACCCCTCCAGCACGGTGTCGGTTATTAACGCCACCACCGACAAGGTCATTCATACGATCACCGGGTTCAACTGCACCGAAGGAATCGCCTTCTCCTCCGGCGGGACCACCGGCTACGTCACCAACGCCAACAGCGACACAGTGGCGATCGTCGATGTCGCCACCAGCAAGGTCACCGGTTCCGTGCTCGTAGGTTCAAGCCCGCAAGGCATCAAACTGACCCCGGACGGCACCCATCTGTACGTCGCCAACGGCGGCACGGGAACGGTCTCGGTGATCTCCACTGCCACCAACACCGTCATCGCGACTATTCCCGTCGGAGCCAACCCGAGCAAGGTGGCCATCAACCCGGCAGGTACCCGGGTGTACGTCACCAACGCCGGCGCAAGCTCGGTCTCGGTGATCAAGACCGCCACAAACACCGTCACCGCCACCTTCGCGGTCGGGACGACCCCCGTCGGTGTGGCTGTCCCCTAACGCGGTTTCCGCACCGGTTCTTCGCCACTGTTCCGTCTATACCGTGCTGCGGACGGCGATCTGGCACAGCTCTGGCAGCCTGTTCTCGGCCTCGCGGGCCGCGATCTGCACGCCGGCCCAGGCCAGCGCGAGGCCGTAAGCGGCGGAGCAGATGATGAGCGCCGGTGTCCGGGCCGTCGCCGGGGCGGTGCTGGTGACCGCGGCCACGAGGATGACCGGGGTGACCGTGACGGCGACGCCGGCCAGGCTGGCGAGGCAGCCGCCGAAGGTGTAGGACCCGTATCCCTGGGCGGGCTGGCGCATGGGGCTGCCGGTTCGCGTGACCATCGGGTAGGCAAGGGTGACGGTGAGGATGTTGCTCAGGCCGAGGGCTGCGCCGAGGCCGGCCAGGGCCACCGCGGTGGCCGGTACTGCCTCGTTTGGATGCCTGACCGCGGCGGCCAGGCCGAAGCAGATCGCGGTGAGCAGCGGCACGGCGATCACGGCGAGCGCGATGTTCTGGCCGGAGAAGTAGGCCCGCAGGGAGCGCCGGCTGGTCAGCGCGAGTGCCTCGATGACGAACGGCGGGCCGGTCAGGCCGACGGAGTTGGCGTGGAAGTTGCCGACGAGCCCGGCGCCGATGACGGCGCTGGCGATCACGACGGCGGGATGCTGGTGCGGGCCAAAGATGGTACTGGCGGAGACGACGACCATGATGATCGCGGTCATTGCCCAGTAGATCAGTGATGTGGGCTCGCGGCGCTGGTAGATCCAGAACCGGGCGGCTACGGCGCCGCGCAGTCCGTAGCGGGCCAGCGGCAGCGCCGTGCCGCGTAGCTGCGAGGACCCGGTGGAGGTGTCGGCAGTGACCAGGGCGCGGCTCAGCGAGCGTATCCAGCCCCAGCCCAGCATGATGATGATGGCGGCCAGCAGCGCCAGCCGCGCCAGCGCGGTGCCGGGATGGCCGTGCGAGGCGTCCTGGATGGCGTGCGCGGCCAGGCCAGGCGGCAGCCAGCGTAGCCAGGCGTTAACGCCGGCGAAGCTGGCCGCGGTGATCCCGCCGTGTGCCGCTGCATAAGGTATCACCTGGCCCAGCAGCTCGATCAGGGCGAAGATCGGGATGAACAGGAATGCCGCGAGGTCCTTGCCGCGGCGGGAGCGCAACAGCCCAGCCATGCTGGTGGTCACCAGCCGGGCCAGGGTGATACAGAACAGCACCTGCAGCGCCACCGCGATCACCGCGACGAGGAGGCCTAGCGGGCCGCTGGCCAGCCCCACGGTCACCCCCAGCAGGGCGATGAGGTTGGCCGCCGGCCAGGCGCCAGCGGCCGATGCCGCGAGCAGCCCGACCGCGAGCGGCCGGGTCCGCAGCGGGTACAGCTGCAGCGTGGCGGGGTCGAGGGTTCCGTCCAGGCCGAACGCGAAGATCGGCAGGATCAGCCAGTTGAGCGCGAACGCGCAGAAGATGACCGTGGTCAGGTCCACCGAGGCGCTCAGGCCGCGGAACAGGGACAGGACATAAAAGCCGCCGACCGCCCACCACGACGGCGAAGAAGGCACTGAGGATGAATGATGTCTTCGCTGCCGTCGACGAGCGCAGCGCGTTGACCACCAGCCGGAGCTTCAGCCGGACGAGGACCCGAGCCATGACAGCACCTCCTCATCGCTCGCCCGCGGGCCGACCAGGTCGATGAACGCCCGCTGCAGGGTCTTGCCGCCCCGCACCGCCTCGGTGGTGCCGGTGGCCACGATCTTGCCCTTGTCGATGATCGACACGTGATCGCAGACCTGCTCGACCAGCTCCATGACATGGCTGGAGAACAGCACCGTCGAGCCGGAGCCGGCCAGCCGCGTCAGCAGCCGGCGGATCACGTCGGCGGAGACCGGATCCACGCCCTCCAGCGGCTCGTCCAGGAACAGCACCGGCGGGTTGTGGATAAGGGCGCAGCCCAGCGCCGCCTTCTTGCGCATCCCGGTGGAATAGTCAGCGACCAGCCGCCTGGCATCGGCGGCCAGGTCCAGCACGTCCAGCAGCTGCGCCGCCCGTGAGCGCGCCTCGGCGACGGGCAGGCCGCGCAGCCGCCCGGCGTATTCCAGCATCTCGGCACCACTCAGCCGCTCGAACAGCCTGGCCTCGGCCGGAACCACCCCGATGACCGCCTTGACGGCAACCGGGTCCGCCCACACATCCAGCCCGTTGACGACAACCTGGCCGACATCGGGCCGCAGCAGCCCGGTCATCATCGACAGCGACGTGGTCTTCCCGGCCCCGTTCGGCCCGACCAGCCCGGCAAGCGAGCCGGCCGCGATCTCCAGATCGACCCCGGCCACCGCCTCCTTCTCGCCGAAACTCTTGCGCAGCCCGCGCACCTCGATGGCTGGCTCACCCATCTCTGCCTCCTCAGCAGCCGTTCAGCTGATCCATCACGATGCCCCTGGCGATCGGCTACGGGCCGACGGTGTCAGGGAGCTTGCCGCCCCTGGCTCCGAGCTTGTAAGCGATGATCAGCGGCTGCTGCCCGCTCGACAGCTTGTTAGCTGCTCCCACGATGACGTAGTCACCGGCGATGGTGACAGGCGCGTTCGTCCCGGCCGACAGGGGCGTTTTCAGCAGGACCGCGCCGGTGGCCGCGTTGAAGGCGTACAGGTCACCGTTGTAGGTCGTGGTGAACACGACGTTGTTGGTGACGGCAGCGGCGCCGTAGGGCGAGGAGGGAAGCTTGTCGCCCCACCCGACTTTCCCGGTGTCCTGGTTGACCGCGACCATCTCGCCGGTTGCCTTGGCGATTGAGGCTTCGAACGCCTTGGAGCTCTCCGCCACGCCTTTCACCGTCAGCGGCACAGCCAGGTTGTTGACAGCGGCGAAGATCGTCGTCCCGTTGGTCGCCAGCGGGGACTCGATGCCGCCGAACACGCCGGGCTCGAGGGCGAACTTGGCGGGCAGTGCGATGTGGCTGGTCGGCGTGGCGTTCTCGGTGAGCAGCCCGTCGTTGTCGTGCCCGGAGTGGACGCCGACCGGGAGCTTCCACAGCAGCTTGCCAGTCTGCGCGCTGAGCTCGATCAGGATGCCGGCCTTGCCGCCGTCGATCACCACCTGCTGGCCGTTCGCGGTGGTGAGCACCGGTGAGTCCTGCAGGTCCCAGTCGTACAGGTCGTGCGGGGTGAGCTGGTAGTACCACAGCAGCTTGCCGGCCGGGCTGAGCTTGACGACCGAGTCGGTGTACAGGTCCGGGCCCGGCCGGCTGGTCCCCCACGGATAGCCCTTAGGCCACCCGGTCTGGCCGATCGGGCCGGGGTTGGCCACGCCGATGTAGATGTTGCCCTGGCTGTCGAACGACGGCGGCTCCCACAGGCCGCCGCCGGAGTTGACGGCCGGGTTGCCCCACAGGTTCTGCACCTCGTCCCACGACCATTCCGGCGCGCCGGTGGCGGCGTTCAGCGCCCACAAGGTCGCCTTGGCGCCGCCCAGGTACTCGCCCTTGTTCGGGTTGACCGGCACGGTTGACACGTACACGGTCCCGTCGTTGTACCCGGGGGCCATGTCGATGCCCTCGCGGTCGTTGCCGATCAGGGTCCGGCTCCACAGCTGGCGGCCGGTGGCCGCCGACAGGGCGACCGCGGCTTTGTCCGTCGCCGCGTACACCACCCCGTTGACCACGTTGACACCGTCGGGGCCGCCGTTGAGCGAGTTGTAGGCGCGGGTCCACAGCACCTTGCCGGTGGCGAGCCTGATCGCCATCACGTTCGACTCAAGGTCCTGCATGTACACCACGCCGTTCACCACGACCGGCGTCGTCGCGTAACCATCCGACAACCCGGCGGCGCCACGTGTACCCGTTGACTGGACCCGCACGCACCACGCCACTCCCAGCGTCGAGACATTCGAGCTGGTGATCGCGCTCGCGACGTCCCGCGTGTTCGCGAGGTTGCCGCCCGGCAGCGTCCAGCCCGCCGCCACCGCCGGATGAGCCGAGGCGCCCGGCGGGCTGGCTGCCGTGCCCGCCGCCGCGTGCTTAGCCAAACAGCCCGTCACACTCGAACTGCTGCCGCTGCTTGTGCTGCAGCCAGCGGCAGCCAGGCCCGCGGCAGCCAGCAGGGTCACACCGGCAACGGTGGGCCGCCAGCGGGTGCCGCCGCCGCTCCCTCTCTTACTCATCGCGGAAACGGCTCTGACGCTTGCATTCCGTGCGCCGTGCAACTGGAGCACGCCGCTCCGGCTACGGCCTGCAGTCGGCGGCCCCGGACGGGACGCCTTCCGGCAGGGACGCTTCCCGGTACATCCATGACTGCCTCCTTGTCCGCGTGCTGCTACCGCTCAGGTGTTTCTGCCGCTGGCTCTTCTGCCGTCTCGCTGAACAGCTCGGCGTAGTCGTAGGCGGCCTCAGGTTTGGCGCGCACAGCGGCGTCGATCATCTTGGCGTCCTCGCCGACCAGGATCCGCCAGGCCCCCGATCGCACCCCGTCCAGGATGATGGTCACCGCCTGCGCCGCGCTGAGCGGCGCCTTGTCCCGGAAGTCCGTGTTCGCCCGGGCGAGCATCTGGCCCGGATGACGAGCTCGCGGCCCATCCCCGAGCCACCGCCCGTCACCACCGCGAGCTTCCCCGCAAACGAATCCACCATGACTCCCTCGGTCGGTTCGGATCAGACGGTGACGCGGCCTGTGGTGGCGTATCGCCGGCCGCCTGTCCCGGTGCGCTGTGTGCTTCCCGCCACGCCGGATGTCGTTGCTTACTGAAATTGATATCATTATGCTAAGCCTGTGGTATCAGGCACGTCAAGCGGCGGTGGTGGGTCAGATGGCATCCCAGGCTGCTCGTGGTCCTGTGCAGCGAGCAGGCGACCCAGCCCGTCGTCAACACCGGCACGCTCTACCAGTGACCGCGGGCTACGCAATACGGCAGGCACGGGGGGAACGCGGTGAGCGACCGCAAGAGCGTACTGCTGCGGCTGGATCCCGCCGTGCATGACGCCCTGGCCCGCTGGGCTAACGATGAACTGCGCAGCACCAACGCCCAGATCGGGTTCCTGCTGCACCGGGCACTGGCCGAAGCAGGCCGGCTGCCCGCACATGCAGGACAGATGCGCCCCCGCGGGCGGCCGCATGCCAGCAGCCCGCCTCGTGGTGATAACAGCGTTATTGCTCCACGTTGACGGGTGACCCTCCAACTCGGCCCTCTCACCCGTGACGCTTGATTCCTGTCTGAGTATTGTTGTCCATGTGACTGCCGATCTGTCCGAAATCACCCTGCGCATGGCCGGCGCGGTGGGGGCCGCCGGACTGACGCTGGCAACCCGGGTACCGGGCCTGCTCGCAGCGGTGGACCAGCACGCCGCCGAGGTACGGGACGCCCTCGCCGTGGGCGGCCGCGCCGGTAAGGCGCGAGGCGCGCTCGCCGTCCGAGCGCGCATGGATCGGACCCGGCAGGATGCTGGCCGGGGTCCGGCGCCGTCGGCACTGCTGGCTTATGCGCACGGCTTCATCGAGGCGGCGGTCGGCCGCGGCTGGTCACCGCCGCCAGGCCACGCCGACGACTGGGAGTCACTCCGGCTCGCCGCCGTGTGCCAGCTGATGACGCACGCCAACCGCTAACTTCGCGCGATACCGGGACGTCAGCAAGGCACTCCTGCCAGTCCCGGCAGTCGCGGCAAGGCAGTCGCGGCAAGGCAGTCCCGACACCGCAGCTCCCCCGACACCGCAGCTGGCCCGGCACGGTAATGCCCCGGCACGGCGCCCCGGCACGGTAATGCCCCGGTGAGGGCGGTGATCACCGCCCTCACCGGGGCACGTACCGTCCGGCGGGCGTGAGCCCGGGCCGGTTACTGCGGGTCGGGCATCCCGTGGTGCTGCGGCGGAGGCGGCATCCCGGGTCCCTGCGGCGGGTACGGCTGCTGCCCATGCGGGTCCGGCCCGGCGTACCCGCCTGGCTCCAGGCCCCCATACCCGGCAGGCTCGGGGCCCGCGTATCCGCCCGTCTCCGGGCCCGCGTATCCGCCCGTCTCCGGGCCTGCATAACCGCCTGCCTGCGCGCTCGCGTACCCGCTGTGAGCCGCGTACACCCCGGGCTCGCGGCCGGTGTCCGGGCCGGCGAGCGTCGCGGGGGAGCTGAGCGCGTCCTGGCGGCCGCGCTGGTAGGCGGTCAGGCTGCTCGTGTCCCGCTCGGCCGCGCTGAGCATGCGCTCCCACCGCTGCTCCATCGGGCGGACCATGCCGCCGCCGACGCCGATGGCGAGAATCGCGCCCGTGGTGGCGAGCACGGCGATCAGTACCGGCGTCGTGACGCTCGCCGCGACGTCGATCTGGTTGAGCGCGGCGATCACGCCGAGCGCGATGATGACGACGGACGCCGTGCTGGCCACGAACCGCCCGTAGGACAGGCCGCCGAGCGCCGCGCCGAGCAAGTCCTTGACGACCTTGGCGATTGCCGAGGCGATGACCACGAGAATGATCGCCACGAACGCCTTGGGCAGCCAGGACACCATCCCGTTCAGCATGGTGGAAACCGGGTTGGGCCCGAACACGCCGAACGCGAGCTGCAGGGTCACCAGCAGCACCGCGTAGTAGACCAGCCTGGCCAGCAGGCTGGAGGCGCTGTAGCCCCGGCTGGTCAGCGCCTGCCCGATCGCGCCGCGCTCGGCGACCCGATCGAAGTTCAGCTTGTGCAGGAGCGCCTGAACCACCCGCCTGACGACGGTGGCGATGATCCAGCCGACCACCATGACCAGCAGGAAGACGGCGATCTTGGGCAGTGAATGGGCGACCGTGTTCAGCAGGTTCTGGACACTCTGGCTGACGCTCACGGACGCCAGTGTGTGAGTCATGTTCCCCCCTCGGCGATGACGCCGCGACGGATCCCCAATCCGTGACTCGGCAATCACCGTGTGTAGTCGGGGATTACCCTACACGGATCAGCTCATGCATCTGCGCAGGCCAGGGCGATGCGGGGAATGTCAGGCGCGCTCGCGAGCGAGCCGGGCGCGGGTGCGGCCACGCTCCTTCGCGTCGAGCACGGTCTTGCGCAACCGGACCGCGGACGGCGTGACCTCTACGCACTCGTCCCCGGAGCAGAACTCCAGCGCCTGCTCCAGGCTCAGCACCCGCGGCGGGACCAGCCGCTCGAGTTCCTCCCCGGTGGACTGGCGGACGTTGGTGAGCTTACGCTCCCTGGTGATGTTGACGTCCATGTCGTCGGACCGGGAGTTCTCGCCCACGATCATGCCCTCGTACACCTCGGTGCCCGGGGTCACGAACAGTGAGCCGCGCTCCTGCAGCCCGTACATGGCGTAGGCGGTCACCGCGCCGGAGCGGTCGGCGACGAGGGACCCGGTGGGCCGGGCGCGCATCGCCCCGGCCCACGGCTCGTAACCCTCGAACACGTGGTGCGCGATGCCGGTCCCCCGGGTGTCGGTGAGGAACTGGGTCCGGAACCCGATCAGCCCCCGGGCGGGCACGATGTACTCCAGCCGCACCCAGCCGGTGCCATGGTTGATCATGTTCTCGAGCCTGCCCTTGCGCACGGCGAGCAGCGAGGTGACCGCGCCCAGGTACTCCTCCGGCACGTCCACGCTGAGCCGCTCCGTCGGCTCGTGCACAGCGCCGTCCACCTCGCGGGTCACCACCGTCGGGCGGCCCACGGTCAGCTCGTAGCCCTCGCGCCGCATGGTCTCCACGAGGACGGCCAGTGCCAGCTCGCCGCGGCCCTGGACCTCCCAGGTATCGGGCCGCTCGGTCGGCAGCACCCGGATCGACACGTTGCCGACGAGCTCGCGGTCCAGCCGGTCCCGCACCAGCCGGGCGGTGATCTTGGTCTTGTCACGTGCCGCGCTGGTGGCGGTCCCGCCCGGGCCGGTGGTCGGCCTGCCGACCAGGGGCGAGTTGTTCACCCCGATCGTCATCGAGATGGCGGGCTCGTCCACCGTGATCAGCGGGAGTGGCCGGGGATCCTCCGGGTCGGCCAGGGTCTCGCCGATCATGATGTCGTCGATCCCGGCGATCGCGATGATGTCCCCGGGCCCGGCGGTGTCCACTGGCACCCGGTCCAGCGCCTCGGTCAGGTAGAGCTCGGCGATCTTGACCCGCTCGATGCTGCCGTCCCGGCGGCACCAGGCGGCCTGCTGGCTCCTGGAGATCGTGCCGTTATGCACCCGGCAGAGCGCGATCCGACCCAGGTAGGCCGAGGCGTCCAGGTTGGCCACATGGGCCTGCAGCGGCGCCGCGGGGTCGTAGCTGGGGGCCGGGACCGCCTCGCGCAGCACGGCGAAGAGCGGCTCGAGATCGGGCGAGTCGGGCATCTCGCCGTCGGCCGGCCTGGTCAGCGACGCCCGACCGGCCCGCGCGGAGGCGTACACGATCGGGAACTCGATCTGCTCCTCGGTGGCGTCCAGGTCAAGGAACAGCTCGTAGCAAGCGTCCACGACCTCGGCGATGCGCGCGTCCGGCCGGTCCACCTTGTTGATCACCAGGATGACCGGCAGTTTCGCCTCAAGCGTCTTGCGGAGCACGAACCTGGTCTGCGGCAGCGGCCCCTCGCTGGCGTCGACCAGCAGCAGCACGCCGTCCACCATGGACAGGCCGCGCTCTACCTCGCCGCCGAAGTCCGAGTGCCCCGGCGTGTCCACGATGTTGATGGTGATCCCGCCGTGGCGGACCGCGGTGTTCTTGGCCAGGATCGTGATGCCCTTTTCCCGCTCCAGGTCACCCGAATCGAGCACCCGGTCGGCGACATGCGCGTTCGCGCGGAACGCCCCGGACTGCCAGAGCATCGCGTCCACCAGCGTGGTCTTGCCGTGGTCCACGTGCGCGACAATCGCGACGTTGCGCAGGTCGTCGCGCGTGGCTAGCTGACCTGCGGTAACGGTGGGCTGGCTTACGGGCATGCGTCGGTCTCGCTTGGGTCGTCACGGTGAGCTGCCGCGATCGCGGCCCTACCAGTCTATGGCGTCTCCGGCTCTCTAAGGCATGGGCCGCCGGCGTCCTGCCTGGTAAGACGCTGCCCGGCGGCAAGATAGGGCATCCGCCCGATGCCGGCGGCGGGGCCTTACGACGAACCTCAAGTATGTCGGGCCGGCAGTACGGCCCCTCGGCAAGGAGGAAGCCATGCATCCGCTATTCACGGAGACGCTGGCCGCCGAGCGAGTCAGGGACTTGCGGAACGAGGCAATCGCCTCGGAACGCGCCAAGCTGGCCCGCCGCGCCCGGCGCGACCGCCGGAATCTCGCGAAGGCGACGGCCCGGCCAGGCACGTCGCTGCGCACCCGCTGGACCGCTGGTCACGCGTCAGCCAAGCAGGCCGCGGCCAGGCACGCCGGGTAGCCACGAGGAAGCCGTCGGCGGACAATCGGTGACATGACCGTGAAGAGCACGGCACCGATCCGCCGGCGGCTGCCGGCCATCATCCCCGCGAACCTGTTCGCCGCCAGCTTCGGCCTGGCAGGCCTCGCCGGGTGCTGGCGGCTGGCCAGCCAGACGATCGGCGCGCCCGCCTGGGTCGCCGTGGCCCTCTCGGCCGGCGCCGCCGGATGCTGGCTGCTGGTCGCGGCGGCGTGGACGGCTCAGCTGACGCGTCGCGGCACCGCCCTCGCCAGTGAGCTGCACGATCCGGTCCTCGGGCCGTTCGTATCCCTCGTCCCCATCGTCGGAATGCTGCTGGCCCTCCAGCTCTATCCGTTTGCCCCTGCCGCCGGGCGCATCGGCTTCGGCGTGTTCGCGGCGGCGACGCTGCTGCTGGGCGGGTGGCTGACCGGGCAGTGGATCGCCGACCCGCCCGGCCTGGCGGCGGTGCACCCCGGCTACGTGCTGCCTGTCGTCACCGGCAGCCTGCTTGCCGCGCAGGGCGCGGCCACGGTGGGCTGGCGCGGGCTGGCCGACGGGCTGTTCGGCATCGGCCTGACCTGCTGGCTCCTGCTCGGCTCGGTCATCCTCATGCGGCTGTTCGTCCGGCCGCCGCTATCGCCGCAGCTGTCCCCGCTGCTGGCCATCCTCGTCGCTCCCCCGGCGGTGGCCGGCAGCGCCTACGTCCCAGTGAGCGGCGGCAGCTACGGTGCGGTCGCCTGGGCACTGGCCGGCTATGCGGTCCTGATGGTCCTGGTCCAGCTGCGCCTCATCCCGGTGTACCACCGGGTGCGGTTCGGCCCCGGATACTGGTCGTTCACGTTCTCTTACGCTGCCCTGGCAACGCTCGCGCTGCACTGGATCAGCCACGAGCATCCGGCCGGCGGCCCGGCGTGGACGTGGGCAGTGCTCGCGTCCATCACCAGCTTCATCGTCGCGATCGCCGCGCGAACCGCCGGAGCCCTCATCCGCGGCCGGTTCCTGCCGGTGGCGCCAGTCCCCGGGGCGGCGCCGGACGGCGCCGGGCTCGGCGAGCGGCTCTGGGAAAGCCCCGATCCCGGTGGCGTCGCCGGCTTCGCGGTTCTTGGCATGATGGCGGAGTTACCCGAGCCCGGCGGTCACCAGCACCAGGAATGTGCCCGCGATCAGGAACGGGCCGAAGGGCACCTGGGTCTTGCGGCTGGCCCGGCCGCTGGCCAGCAGGGCCACGCCGTAGAGGGCGCCGAGCAGGAAGCCGGCCAGCGCGCCCGCGATCAGGGTGCCCCACCCCAGCCAGGCCAGCGCGATGCCCAGGCTGGCCGCCAGCTTGACGTCGCCGGGACCCATCCCGGAGGGGCTGATGAGCAGCAGGAGCAGGCAGAAGGCGGCGAAAGCCACGCCTCCCAGCAGCGCCCGGCCCAGAGTTGGCCAGTGCCCGCCAGCGGCCGCGACAGCCAGCAGCAACGCCGCGGTGCCGGCAACGGCCGGGGCGGTGAGCAGATCGGGCAGGCGGCGGGTGGCCGCGTCGATGTAGGCCAGCGGGACCGCGCAGACAGTCAGCCAGCACATGGCGGCCAGCACGAGCCCCGGGTGAATCCTGGCCGCCAGCAGGCCGAGCACCACGGCCGCGGTGACCTCGACCGTCAGCGCAGGCGGCCCGAGCCGGGCGCGGCAGGCGGGGCACCGCCCGGTCGGCGGCAGCACGGGCAGCCAGGCCATCGCGGCCAGGCCAGTCCGCGGCGGAAGTGTCGCAAGCGCGGACGCCCGCTCGGCGCCGCCCTGGACGGGCGGCAGCGGACTTCCGCAGGCCGGGCAGGAGCGGCGCCAGGGCTGGCCGGACGGCACCGAGAGACGGACGATCAGGACGCGCAACACCGGGCCGATCACGAGCCCGGCCACCGCCAGAAGGGCGATCAGGAGCGGCCTCACGGTTGCGGCCCATGATCGCGAAGACTTAGGTATGTGATAGCAGTACTAACGTTTCGCCACACCGGATCGCCCCGGGGGCGGAGGCGTTTCCGCGGAAACGCTTGCACCGGGGCGGACGGCACGCCGCGAGTGTCAGGCAACCGACGAGCGCCAGGACGGGAGCAGCTCGTCGATGAGCGCCTCGGTCTGCGGCGCCATCCTAGGCAGCACCTCGTCGAGCGAGACCCGGGCGGAGAGCTCGCCGACCACCGCGCGCAGCACGTGCTCCTGGCCGGTGGCGTGCGCGGCGGTGAGCAGGTCGCGCCAGAGCAGCTCGTCGTTGAACGCGAGCCGCAGCGCCGCCCTGGCCGCATCCATCGCGCCCTGGGCGTCACCCGCGGCCAGCCGCAGCCCGACGAGCCGGTGGCCGGCGTCCGCGACCCGGGCGGTCGCTTCGTACTCGAGCGGGTCGGCCGCCAGCCAGGCGTACCGGCGCGGGTCGCGCCCGTCGAGCAGCTGCCCCCGGACCAGGTCCAGCGCCCGGGACAGGGCGGCCGCCTCGTACGCGGGCCGCGGCACGTCCGCCCGCGTGGCCTGGGCCGCCTGCGCGAGCAGCGAGCGGAACACCTGCCAGTCCACCCGGACCTGGGGTCCCAGGCTGATCCGGCCGGCCGCGTCGGTGACCAGGTTGGGACGGCCCGCGCTGTCGGCGCCCAGCCAGGCCTCGACCCGGGAGAGCGCCGCCTGCTGCACCTCCGGCGTGACCCCTCGCGGCCATACCGCACCGGTGAGCACGGTGCGGTGGACGCCGCCGGGATGGGTCGCCAGGTACATGACGATCTCGGTCGCCAGGCCGACCCGGTCCGGCTCGATGCTGCCGGGCGCCTGCACCGCCGCCTGGCCGAGCAGCGTGACCTCCACGGACATCTGCGCCCCCGCGGCAGCGTGCTCGGGTGGCGCCGCATCGGGCGGCGGGTCGCCGAGTTCCGCGCCGCCGGGCTCCCGGGCGGCGCGGAACAGCTCCACCACGGCCCGGTACTGCTGCACCGGCAGCAGCTGTGCCTGCAGGTCGAAACCGAGCACGCCGGCATGCAGCCGTCCCTGCTCGCTGACATCCCACGACCAGGTCGCGCCCGGCACGTCGCCGGCGACCACGTAGCCCATCGCCGTCCGGTGCCTGGTGTTGGCCAGTGCCAGCAGCCGCTCCCGCTGCTGCGGCGCGGGCGGCACGGCCATGATCAGGTAATGCGGCGCCCAGGAGTCCGGGTGCAGGCCGGCCGAGCGCCCGGTGAGCACCGAATCGGCACGCAGCGACGCCAGCGCGTGCTCGATCTCGGCGGACCTGGCTTCCAGCGCCGGCATCGCCTCTTCGAGTGCCGGGACGACAGTTATGCGTTCGGGAGCAAGCATGGCCAGCTCGGGACCGAAACCGACCAGCGTGATCTGCATCCGGTCCGACCAGCGGCTGGTCGCCAGCTCCGCGGCCATCGCGGCGAGCACCGACTGCACCATGCTGCGCGGGCCGCGGACGGCGATCAGCCCGTGCACGACCTCGAGGTCGATGAGCATCCGGCCGGTGTCGCTGGTGCCGATCGAGACCAGCCCCGGGTAGGGGGCGAGCGCGGCGCCCGCCTCATCCGGGTCGAGGCCGGCCACCGCGGCCAGCGGCAGCCGCCACACCTGGCCCTCGTCCACGGACTGCCACGGCCGGGGCGGGTTCTCGTCGGCCTGCCCGATCCACAGGTCGAGGCTGGCCTGCCCGAGGTGCGCGGCGAACACCGTCGGCGGCGTCCTGCCCTGCGCGGCGAGTTCCTGCGACATGCTGCGCAGCCCGGTGTCGAGCAGCCGGACCGAGGGCTCGGCCGCGCCGAGCCGCAGTGCCGCCTCGGCCAGTGCCGCGTTCCCTTCAGGCATGACAACCCTTTTTCCGAACGCGCGCTCCCACAACTGCTCGCGCCTGCGCCGGCCGAGCGCGGCGAGGACGCCGGCGGCGAGCAGCGATGCGGCCGAGAGCTCGTACGGGAAGGAGGCCAGCGCACCGCCGGCCAGGCCCTGGGCCGGGGCGAAGGCGGCATGGATCCCGGCGCCGGGACTACCCGGGGCACCGCCGCCAGGGGCGCCCTGCAGGGCGGTGGGGTCCTGGGCGGCTCCGGACCGGGTGCCTGGCGCGGCGGCCGCTGCCTGGGTCGCCTTCATGGCCTGGCGGGCGCTGGCTGCCTCGGCGGCACCCGCCGGGCCGCCCGGCGTGCCGTGTGCCACGATCTCGACGCCAGGGCCGTACGCGTCCCGCGGCATCCGGAGTACCCAGCCGGGCCTGATCAGGCTGGCCATGGTCAGCATGGTCCCGTCGGGCTGCGGGTGGTCCTTGTTCAGCTCGAAGATCTCGCGGTAGCGCAGGCCGTTGCCGAGGTGGTTCTGGGCGATCTCCCACAGGCTCTCGTGGTAGCGCCCGACCGGCGGCTTGACGATGTAGATCTTCTCGGCGTGCGGCGCGGGCACCGCGGCTGCCGCGGCGGCCTGCGCCGCGTGCAGCGCCGCCGCCTCGTGTCCGGCCGCCTGTGCCTGCGGGTCGGCCTCGCTGCCCGGCTTGGCGATCGCCGACACGGTATGGGCGGGACGCGCCCCCGGGCCGCCGCGCGCGAACGCGGGCGACAGCGCCGCGGAGGCGCTGACCAGCAGCAGGGTGGCGGTGACCAGCCGGTGCGCGAGCGCCTGGATCCCGCCGGACAGCGGGATCCTGGCTGGCACCCCGACGTTCCTGATCGCGGCCCTGATCTCGGCGAACACGCAGAAGACCAGTTGCAGCCAGGCCAGCCAGACGATGACCGACAGGATCCGGATGATGGTCAGGGTGCCGAGCTGGTGGGTCAGCAGGCCTAGCGTCGGCTTGCTGTGCGGGATCGGCAGGCCGAGCACGGTGATCAGCGCCACCGGCACGCCCGCGGTCAGCACGACGAGGGCGAGGATCGCCAGAATCCCCGCGGCGATGTCGCCGTGGGAGCGGCGGCGCACGGTCACCGGCCGCCTGAGCCCTGGAATCGGCGGTGCCATCAGCACTGTCCTCCCTGGGTGATCCCGCATACCGGGGTGGCGGTCGCGGTGGACGTCATCGTGAAGTTGCTGAAGAAGAACGGGAAAACGGGACGGGTGGTCACCGTCACCGCCACCGTGGCCAGCGTGGACCCGGCGGGCGCGTTACAGCTCGTCATGGTGGCGGTCGTTCGGCTGCCCACCTGGTACCGGCCGACGAGGGTGGCCGCCGCCTGGCAGGCTCCGGGCCCGAGTTGCACGACCGGGTTGGCGGCCCGCAGCCCGGTAACGGAGATCTGGTCCGCCGCGGCGCGGGCGGCCTGCTCGGCGATGTCGGCGGCGCGCTCCTTCGCGTTGATCGCGGTCCCGCCGTCCACGAGCAGGGCGAGCAGCGCGAACGCGGCGATCCCGAAAATGGCCAGGTACAGGGAGATGGAGCCGCGGTCGCCGCGCACGGGCCTCACCAGTCCCGCTGCGAGAAGGCGTCCAGCGGGGCGGTGGCGTGACCGGTCATCGTCAGCGCGCCGAGGCCGGGGAAGAAGCCGAGATTGATCGTGCACTGCACGGTGACGGTGACAGACCCCGCCGCGCTCCCGCCGGTCCACTTGGGGGCGGGCATGCCGCCGGGGCACCCGTTGCGGCCGGGCGGACTGAGGTCCGAGCCGGCGGCGCTCTGCACGGCGGCCTGCACCTGGTTGCCGTACACCTGCACCGAAGCGGCCCGGGCGGCGTCCCGCGCCGCCCCGTCAACCTGGCCCTGGGCTTCCACGATGCGGCCGCCGACGACGAGCAGGAGCACCAGCACGATGAACATGGGGGCCAGGATCGCGAACTCGACGGCCATGGAACCGCGGTCCCGCCGCGTCAGCACTGCTGCCCTCCGGTCTGCGCCGGGCGGAAGCATTCCACGGCGCCGCCCGCTGTCTGGCTCACGCGCAGCGCGGGTATCAGCGGGATGAGGGTCGGCACGGTTCCGGTCACGGTGACGAACACCTGGCTGGGCCGCCCGCCGGAAGGATTCACCGAGGCGGCCGGGCCCCCCAGCAGCTTCGTGCCTACCTGGTTGTAGAAACTCAGCGCCCCGCTGACCGACTGGCCCGGCCACCCCGGCTGCTGCGCCCTGGCGATCCGCGCCCCCGCCTGCGCGGCGTTCAGTGCCACCTGGCGGGCCTGGAACCACAGCGTCCACTGGACCGCGAGCATGCTGAGGATCAGCAGCACCGGTGCCAGGATCGCAAGCTCGATCGCGCTCGACCCGCGATCGCCCAGGAGTCTGCGCGCCGTCACGGGGAATGTCCTCGCAAGCTCTTACAGGCCGCCGATGGTGGCTTTCTTGGTCGCCACCACATGCTGGATGAGGATGGCCAGGCCGAGAGCGACCAGACCGATGATCGCTGTGATGATCGCCAGCTCGATCGCCGACGCGCCGGCGTCGCGCTGGCTGACCTTCCGCCGCAGTTCGCCGAGCCTGACCGCGAGAACCGCCCGGGCATAAACCCCTAGCGGCCCGTCCATGAGCCCTCTGAGCGTGTTCATGTCACTCCTTTCATAGCGAGCTGCCGAGCAATGCGATCACTGCCGGGAAGATGAGGAACACCATGAATCCGGCGCACATGACCATCTGCGCGACGAGCATGGACTGCGAGCGCTCCCCCGCCTGCCCCTCCAGCTCGGCGATCTCCCGGCGGCGCAGGCTGGCGGCCCGCGCGGTGAGGGACTCGCGGACCTTGGCGCCGTCCTCGGAGACCAGGCTCAGCGCGGCCGACAGATCCCGCAGCTCGTCCACCCGCACCTCCTCGCCCAGCGAGCCGAGCGCCTGCCACGGCGTCTGGCCGGTGATCCGGGCGTTCGCGAGGGCGTCCCTGATCCGCCACAGCGCCCAGCCGCCGCCGATCTCGCTGGCGGCCATGAGCGCCTCGGGAACGCCCCGGCCGCCGGCCAGGTTCATCGCCACCAGGTCCAGGAACGCGCCCACCCCGTGCCGGAAGTCCTTGCGGTACGCCTCCGCCTTCTGCTTGAGCTCAAGGTCGGGCAGGAAGAAGAAGACCACGGCGAGCGCGAGAGCCAGCCACACCGGGATGACGACCGGCACGTGCAGCCCGGCGACACCCAGGCCGGCGAATCCGACCGGCACGACCAGCAGCCCGAAGAACCCGAGCAGCACCTTGGTGGCCAGGTAGCTCTCGAGGGACTTGCCGACCAGCGAGAGATTGGCCCGCAGCGACGGGAACTCCCAGCCCTGCTCGGCGCAGAACCTCGCGAGCCCGGAGCCGAGCCGCCTGCTGAACTCGCTCTCGCTGCCGTCCGCCGGGCCGGCGGACGGGAACGTGGCCGCGCGGGGCGCCTCGAGCGCGGCCAGCTGACGGGCCAGGCTGAGCCGCCGGGGGATCATCGCGAACACGAGCAGGAACACCCCGGCGCCGAAGATGGCGCCCCCGATGATCACAGCTATCATTCCGCGCCTCCCCGCCACGCCGCGACGGCCTCGGGAGCCTGCTCCGGGACGGCCGGCGACGGCAGGATCAGGATCCGCTCGGGGGCGTCGAACCTCGCCAGCCGCCTGAGCCAGAGAAAGGCCGCGCCGTACAGCGCCACCACGACGACCAGGATGACCTGCCCGACCGGGGTGTCATACGGCTGCACGTAGCCGCGGTTGAAGACCGCCATGAACAGCGCGAGCCCGACAGAGACCGCGACCACGATCTGCACGCTGCGCCTGGTGGACCGGCGCTCGGCGTTCACCTTCCTGCGCATGTCGAGTTCCTCGCGGACCGAGGAGGCCAGGGCGGACAGGAGCTCGCGCAGGCCGGGGCCGCGGAGCCTGGCGTTGATGATGAGCGCAGCGATGATCATGTCCGCGCTGCTGTCGTCGAGATCGTCGGCGAACCTGTGCAGTGCTTCCGGCAGCGCCACCCGGGTGTGCAGGCGGTTGACCAGCCGCGCCAGCGGACCGGAGATAGAGGGGGCCGCGGCCCGCAGCGACGCGGGAATCGCCTGCTCGAGGCCGACCGCGCCGGCGATGGTGTCGCGGAGCGACTCCGTCCACATCGCCAGGCCTTCCAGCCGCGCCATGGCCTTGCGCTCGCCGGCCGCCCCGCCGATGCCTCGCCAGCCGAGCACCAGCAGCGCGGTCCCGGCACCGGCCACCACCCAGCCGGTGGCGAGCAGCACGAGGGCGCCGCTGCCGAGCGCGATGGCTCCGCGGATGCCGGCCAGTTCTCTCAGCTGCCGCTCCAGCCGGCTGGGCCCCTGGCTGTGCCGCCGGGGCGGCAGCCCGCGGATCGCGATGACGAGCAGGAACGCCCCGCCCCCCGCCAGGGCACCGACCGCGAGGGCAAGCAGCGAGACCGCCGACGTGGTCATCGCCATCCCCCGGGCATGGGATCGTAGCCGTGCATGACGAGTTCATCCATGCAGGAGACCGGAGCGTGCGGCCGGGCGGACTTGTCCGGTCCCGGGCTGAAGACCTCGCTGGACTGCACCCGCTGGTCGATGCCGGTCACCTCGCGGATGCTGCTGACGTAGCGGCGCAGCCTGCCGCCGCGGGCGAACTCGTTCCGCTTCTCGATGAACACCACGAAATCGATCGCCCCGGCGATGAGCATGTGCGTCGCCTCGACGGGAAGCCGCTCGGCCGACTGGATCGCGTACGTGGCTATCCGGTTGAACACCTCGAGCGAGGAGTTGGAGTGGATGGTGGACAGCGAGCCGTCGTTGCCCTGCGACATCGCGTTCAGCATGGTGACGATCTCGTCGCCGAGCACCTCGCCGACGATGACCCGGCTGGGGTTCATCCGCAGCGAGCGGCGCACCAGCTCGGCCATCGTGATGGCGCCGTGCCCCTCCATGTTGGGCAGCCGCTCCTCGAGCGCTATGACGTTCGGGTGCAGCTCGGGAAAATGATCGAGGCCCAGCTCGAGCGCGCGCTCCACGGTGATGAGCCGTTCCTCGGCCGGGATCTGGTTGGCCAGCGCCCGGAGCAGCGTGGTCTTCCCGGCGTTCGTCGCCCCGGCGATCATGATGTTCTTCCGCGCCGCGACCGCGGCGGCGAGGAACGAGCCGACCTCGGGGGACATCGTGCCGTTCCCGACCAGGTCGGCGAGGAATACCTTGCCCATCCGGGCACGGCGGATGGAGACCGCGGGCCGCAGCGTCACGTCCATCACCGCCGACAGCCGGGAACCGTCAGGTAGCCGCAGGTCGAGCTGCGGGTTGGCGGTGTCGAACGGGCGGCTGGACAGCCCCGAATAAGCGGCGAGCACCTGGATGAGCTCGATCAGCTCAGCGTCGTTCTCCGCGACGGCCCCGCCGATGACCTCGCGGCCGTCGGCGTAGCCGAGGAATACCCGGTCGCAGCCGTTGATGTCGATGTTCTCGATCTGCTGGTCCTCGAGCAGCGGCTGCAGCCTGCCCACGCCGAACAGGGCGGCGTGAATCGCCGCGGCGAGCTCCTCCTCTTCGGCCGCGTTGGGCGGCGGGCGGCCGAAGGTGATCTCGCTGCGGGCGTACTCCTCGAGCGCCTGGGCGATGAGCGCGCGGGCGAACTGGCGCTCGTCCTCGCCGGACATCGGCTGCAGGCCGGAGGCGGCATCGCGGCGGCGCTGCTGCGCCAGCCGGTCGCCGACATCACCGCGCAGCCGCTTGACGACGCCGTGATCCATCGCTCACCGCCTCCCGGGCCAGCCGGGGGCGGCGTCCGGCGCCGTTTCGGGCAACTCGCCGGCGTGCCTGCCCCCGGCGGCAGCCGGGGAGGGCTGCGCCTGACGTACTGCAGGTCCCGCCGGGCGGCGGGGGGGCAGGCGCGGGTCTCGCCGGCGGCGGGGGGGCAGGCGCGGCGACCGCCGGGGCGTCGTCTGCGGTAAGGACCGGCAGGCTCGCCGCCAGGTCGGCCGCGATGGCCCGGGCCGTGCGGATGAACATGGACTTGTCCAGCCTGCCGCTCCACTCGCCGCGAAGCTGCTCGGCGCTCTTCGGCTCGAAGGCGATCCCGCCGACGACCCGGGCCGGCACTCCGCTCTGCGCCAGGGCGTGCCCCACGTCCGCGATGACCGTCCTGAAGTCCTTGTAGTCCGCGACGATCACGACGTCGATGATGACCCTGGCCCGGCCTCGCCGCTGGAGCGCTGCTGCCACGCTGGCCGCCCGCTCGCGCAGGCGGACCACCTCCGCGAGGGTGGCACCGGACAGCAGCACGATCGACGATGCCTGGGCGAGCAGGTCATAGACCGGGCCGTCCACGCCCAGCCGTCCGCAGTCGGCGATGACGTCAGCCTGCGGGAGGGCGGCCAGCACCCTGCCCACCGGGCCCCACAGCAATTCAAGACCCGCGCCCTGCTCGGCGGCGGCCACGCCGACCAGGACGTCCAGTCCCCCGTGCAGCTTCTGCGCGTGCTCCCACACCTGGCCCGGCTGCAGTCCCCTGCGCGCCGCCACCGCCAGGCTGAGCAGCCCGCGGCGCGAGTCGAGACGGGCGCCGCGGCGGCCGGAAGCCGGTAGAGCAGGTCACCGCCGGACGGATCGCACTCGGCGAGCAGCACCGGCCGTGGCCAGACGGCGCCGAGCGCCACCGACGCGGTGGTGACACCCGGCGCCCCCTTGTCCGCGGCAACGGCGATCAGCGCCATCTGTCAGCCTGTTCCGGCCGACGGCGACGCCGGCAGGATCGCGACGCCCACGATGCCGTTCGCGGCGCTGCACGCCACGGAGCCTGCGTCAAGCGGGTTCACGGCGATCTGCACATCGCTGACGGTCGTACCCGTGTTGCTCGCCGGGCGGCCGATGCTGAGCACCACCGCATTCGTGGTCAGCGTGCCGCCTGGCCTGCCGGGACAGCTCTGCCCCGAGGCGCTTACCTCGAACACGTCAATGTGGTCCCCGACCTGCAGCCCGCTGGGCAGCTGACCGTCCTTCAGCGCGAGCCCGAGGACGTCCTTGCCCGCGGCCAGGTTGCTGCTCGAGGCCGTCATCTGCTGGGTGAGCAGGGTGTTCGGCGCGATCTGGAACGCGGCGTAGGCGCGCGCCACCTGACTCGCCTCGTTCCACGGAACGTAGCTGAGGCCGCTGCCCGAGGTCACCTGGACCTCCTGCATGGCGCTCAGCGGTATCCGCTGCCCCTGCCCGACCGGCTGGGTGATCTCGATGGCGCCGACCTTGTTGCCGGCTTTGAGCACCAGCAGCGCCGCCACCAGGCCGCCGCCCACGATGAGCAGCACCGCCAGCGCGGCGAGCGCGGGCTTGCGCTCGCGCGGGGCGCTCGGCAGCCGCCGGCCGCTGGGAGCAGTTGGTGCCGGCCACGCGCCCGGATCAGGAACTGTTCCGCGTGGAATCGTGCCCCGGTCGCTTGACATCGCTGCGCGTCTCCCTGGTGGCCGGGTGGGCGTTATGCGAACCTATCTTGCCAAAGGTCCGGTGCGCGTGGCTGTAACAACCTGCAACTGGCCCGCCACATCCTCCTGCCCGTACCGCCACGCTTTGACCACGTTCCGTGGTCATTATGCCGGGTGACACGCTTGATTGCCACCGGCAGCCGTTCGGAAGGAAAGAAGGTAGTCATCGCACGCATGATGAGGCCCCGTCCGTCACGCAGAGTAGCACAGCAAGCCGCGAGCTTACTAGAATATTCATTCGATACCACGCTATCCTGTGCCAATGCCCGCACACCTTCCGCCTGGCTGGCCGGCCGGGGTGCATCCGCCGGGCAGTGACGCGTTCGAGACGACCGCGGTAGCCTGGCTGCTCGACGTGGTCCCGCCCGATTACCGTCTGTACGGGGTGCTGCGCAGGCATCCGGTGGCGCTCGCCACGATGGCCCGCCACCACCTGGCCGCGGCCGTGCAGGGCGCGCGCCAGGGGTACCGGATGGCGAGAACCGAGCTGACGCAGACGCTCCCGCCGCACGCGGTGGATGCGGTGCTCACCGCATACCGGCGGGAAGGCCACCGGCTGGTGGCCGCGTCCCGGTCGGTGGAGGTGCTGGAACGGGCGCTGCGCGGCGAGACCTTCCGGCCGGGGCTCGACGGGCGCTGACCTAGAGCGCGCGCAGCACCAGCAGCGCCATGTCGTCGGCAGCCGGGCCGTCGCCGAACTCGCTGACGGCCCGCTGGATCCGGGCCGCGACCGCGCCCGCGCTGAGCCCGGCGCAGTCGCCGAGCAGCTCCGCCAGCCCGTCCTCGTCGTCGAGCAGGCGGCCGTGCTCCCTGCGTTCGGTCACCCCGTCGGTGACGCAGAGCACCAGGTCGCCGGGGAACAGGAAGACGTCCTGCGCGCAGAAGGTGAGCTGGTCGATCACCCCCAGCAGCGGCTGCGGCTCCGCGGCGGGCTGGGCCGGGGCGGGCGCGGCGCCGCCGGCCGACGCGGCGCCGCCGGCGGACCGCAGCAGGAGCGGCAGCGGATGCCCGGCGCACACCATCGACAGCCGGACTCCGGGCGCGCCGGGAGCCGGGGTGGCGGACTCGCCGGCCGCGGTGTAAATCTCGCCGTGGATGAGCGTGATGAACGTCGCCCCGCCGCCCTCGTCCAGCAGCAGCCGGTTGAGCCTGTCGAGCACCGCGGCGATCCCGTAGCCTTCCCCGGCCAGGATGCGCAGGGTGTGCCGGGCGAGGCCGGTCACGGCGGCGGCGGCCGGGCCGGTGCCGCACACGTCGCCGATGGTGAACCGCCAGCGGCCCTCGCCTACCGCGAAAACGTCGTAGAAGTCGCCGCCGACCTCGTTGCCCTCACCGGCCACCTCGTGCGCCACGGCGAGGTCGAGGCCGGGGATTCTGCGGCACCTCGGGCGGCAGCAGGCTCCGCTGCAGCGCCCGGCTGGTCTCCTGCTGCCGCTCATAGAGCTGGGCGTTGTTGACCGCCAGCGAGGTGCGCCGGGCCAGGTCCTCGGCGAGCTCGGTCACCTCCCGCGGCAGGCTGGCGCCGCGGGTCCGGCCGATCGTGAGCAGGCCGAGGCTGCGGCCGCGGGCGGCCAGCGGGAAGCACCAGGCGGCATCGGAGGCCAGCTCCACCGCGTCGGGCGGCAGCCCGTCAGGGTCCTCGAGCGCTAGCGACCAGCTGCGGCCGCCACCGCGGCTGGGTACCTCCGGCACTGGCACGATCTCCAGCAGCCGCGCCAGCGCGTCCAGCCGGGATTCGTCGGCGTGCCAGACATAGGCGGGGCGGGGAGTCCCGGTGTCGTCGTTGAGCAGCACGGCGCACCACGCCGCCAGCCGGGGAACGACAAGCTGCGCGGCCAGGGCGATGATCTTCTCCTGGTCGAGCGTGCCCGCCAGCAGGTCGCTCGCCTCGGCGAGGAAACTGACCCGGCCGCGCCTGGCCCGCTCCAGCTCGCCCAGCCTGGCCCGCTCCAGCGAGAGCGCCATCCGGTCGGCAACCCGCTGCAGCCGCGCCGAGTCCTCTTCTTCGAAACGGTCCGGCTCGGCCGAGGCGACGGCGAGAATCCCGGTGACCCTGCCCTCCACCAGGAACGGGACGGTCATGACCGATCGCGACGCGATGCTGCGCGCCTGGCTCCCGGAGCCGGCGAGCGCGTCGAGCACGGCCGGGGGGCCGAGCCCGGCGGCCGCGCGCATCCGCAGTTCGCCGTCCTCGTCGGCGACGAGCGCGTAAGAGGCGTCCGCGTCGACCGCGTCCCGCGCCGTCTCGACCGTGTGCCGCAGCAGCTCGTCGTAGCCGAGCCTGCCCAGGTCCAGCCGGGGGGCGGCGGGCTCGCTGTCGAACGGCGCGACCCCGTCATAGAACAGGTCGGCCGGGCTGCTCGAGGCGCCGTTGCTTCCGGCCGACAAGGCGACCGCCGCCGGGCCGTCACTGGCCAGGATCTCGCCGACCGGGCGATCGGAGAACGCGATCCTGAACCACACCGCCTTCGAGGTCCGCGCGTAGGTTACCCCCCACGCGGTGGCAAGCGCCGACGGGAGCAGCAGCCCTCTCCCGCTGGTGCGGCCCGCCGGATCGTCGGCCACCCGGGGCGGCACGCCGAGCGCGCGGGCCGGATGCCGGTCCCGCACGGCCACCTCCACCGCGCTGCTGGTCATCCGGCAGGTGACCTGGACCTCCGTGCCGGCGTGCACCACGGCATTGGTGACAAGCTCGCTCGTCAGCAGCACGACGTCATCGATCAGGTCAGAGGCCCTGGCGGCAGGTCCCGGCACGCCCCACGACCGCAACGTCTCGCGCACGAAGCGTCGGGCCTCCGCGGCGGTCGAGGGCTCCGGCTCATATGCGGCGGTGGTTACCAGTTCGTCGGATTCCTGCACGTGCCCCCTCGTGGGACTTCGGTTCACGGCTTGTCCGGAGGCGCGCGAGAAACCGCGTGGCCCAGGCGCTGCCGGCGACCCCGAGCCCTTCGGAATGGTCGCTTTCGGTCATGACTGGCGCTTCCATCGTGACAGACTTGTGACATCCATAGCCTAGATACGAACACCTGCCCGCGGAGCTGTTCCAGCCCGAAGGCTGCGATCAGGTTGCGAGGACGGAGATCCCTATGGTCAGCACCGCACCTCAGGCACATCCGGTAGCACGGTACACCGATGCCGATCTCGAACCGGTACGTGCCGCGCTCGCTGCCCTCAGTGACGGCAACTTCCGGCCCCGGGCCCGGCGGGCCGAGGACTTCCGGCATGGCGAGAGCGCCATGCTCGCGCAGATCGGCTCGCTGGTCGATGAGGTCGCGGCCCAGCTCGCATCGATGAACTCGGAAGTCACGCAGAAGGCGACGCAGGTCCGCGACATCGCGGTGGTGACGACCGCGGTGGCCCGCGGCGACCTCACTCGCAAGGTCACGGTGGACGCGCAGGGCGAGATGCTCGAGCTGAAGCAGACCGTGAACACGATGGTGGACCAGCTGTCCGCGTTCGCCGACGAGGTGACCAGGGTCGCCCGCGAGGTCGGCACCGAGGGCAGGCTCGGCGGCCAGGCACACGTCCGCGGCGTCTCGGGAGTCTGGAAAGACCTCACCGACAACGTCAACTTCATGGCCAGCAACCTCACCAGCCAGGTCCGCAACATCGCCCAGGTCACCACCGCGGTGGCCGGCGGCGACCTGAGCAAGAAGATCACGGTGGACGCGCAGGGCGAGGTCCTCGAGCTGAAGCAGACCGTGAACACGATGGTGGACCAGCTGTCCGCGTTCGCCGACGAGGTGACCAGGGTCGCCCGCGAGGTCGGCACCGAGGGCAGGCTCGGCGGCCAGGCACACGTGCACGGGGTCTCCGGGGTCTGGAAAGACCTCACCGACAACGTCAACTTCATGGCCAGCAACCTCACCAGCCAGGTCCGCAACATCGCCCAGGTCACCACCGCGGTGGCCGGCGGCGACCTGAGCAAGATGATCGACGTCGACGCGCGCGGCGAGATCCTGGAGCTGAAGACGACCATCAACACGATGGTGGACCAGCTGTCCGCGTTCGCCGACGAGGTCACCAGGGTCGCCCGCGAGGTCGGCACCGAGGGCAGGCTCGGCGGCCAGGCCGAGGTCAGCGGGGTGTCCGGAACGTGGCAGCGGCTGACCGAGAGCGTGAACGGCCTGGCCAGTAACCTCACCACGCAGGTCCGCGCCATCGCGGCGGTGGCGAGCGCGGTCGCCGAGGGCGACCTGACCCAGTCGATCGCTGTCAAGGCCCGCGGCGAGGTTGCCGAGCTCAAGGACAACATCAACCTGATGGTGGCCAACCTGCGCGAGACCACCCGGGCCAACCGGCAGCAGGACTGGCTGAACACGAACCTGGCCAGGATTCGGGCCTGATGCAGGGCCACCGCGACCTGCTCCAGGTGGCACGGCTGATCATGAGCGAGCTGACCCCGCTGACCTCGGCTCAGTACGGCGCTTTCTACCTGTCGGCGCATCCGGTGACCGATATCCCCGGGGCGGTGCCGGGCAACGGCGTCCAGCACGAAGGTCCCTCGACGTCCTCGGGCCAGGAGCCGACCGAGGGAGAGCAGGAATTCACCAGGATCGCCACGTACGGCTTCCGCCGGGGCGGCGTGAGCCACTTCACCATCGGCGAGGGACTTGCCGGGCAGGCTGCCGTCGAGCGCAAGCGGATCCTGATCCGGGACGCGCCCGCCGGCTACCTCAGCGTCGGGTCGGGGCTCGGCGAGGCGAGCCCGGTCAGCGTCGTGGTGCTGCCCATCTCCTTCGAGGGGCGGGTGCTCGGCGTTCTCGAGCTCGCGTCGCTGCACCACTTCGAGGACGTTCACCTGGCATTTTTCGACCAGTTCGTCCCGACAATCGGCGTCACGATCAACACGATCATGGCGAACTCCCGCACCGAGGCGCTGCTCGGCCAGTCGCAGCGGCTCACCACCCAGCTGCAGGAGCGCTCCGACGAGCTGCAGCGCCAGCAGGCCGAGCTGCGCAGGTCCAACGCCGAGCTGGAGGATAAGGCGGCGCTGCTGGCCAAGCAGAACCGTGCCATCGAGGTGCAGAACTTCCAGATCGAGCAGGCCCGCCGGACGCTGGAGGAGCGGGCCCAGCAGCTCGCGACGTCGTCGCGGTACAAGTCGGAATTCCTCGCCAACATGTCGCATGAGCTGCGTACGCCGCTGAACAGCCTGCTCGTGCTGGCTAAGCTGCTCGCCGAGAACCCGGACGGGAACCTCACCCCCAAGCAGGTGGAATTCGCCCGGACGGTGCACGAGGCGGGCTCGGACCTGCTGCAGCTGATCAACGACATCCTCGACCTGTCCAAGGTCGAGGCGGGCAAGATGGACGTGCAGCCGACGGAACTCTCGCTCAGCACCCTGGTGGAGTACGTGCACGCGACGTTCCGGCCGATGGCGGCGGACAAGGGGCTCACCTTCGATGTCGAGGTCTCGTCCGACGTGCCCGGGCTGCTGTACACCGACGAGCAGCGGCTGCAGCAGATCCTGCGCAACCTGCTGTCCAACGCGGTGAAGTTCACCTCCTCGGGCGGCGTCCTGCTGCGGATCTCCCGGCCGGAGGGCATCGCGTTCACCGGGCCGCTGCGCAGCGAGCCGGAGGTGATCGCGTTCTCGGTGTGCGACACCGGCATCGGGATCGCGGAGGACCAGCTCCGCCTCATCTTCGACGCGTTCCGGCAGGCGGACGGGACCACCAGCCGCCGTTATGGCGGCACCGGGCTCGGGCTGTCCATCAGCAGGGACATCGCCCGGGTGCTCGGCGGCGAGATCCGGGCCGACAGCATCCCCGGCCACGGCAGCACGTTCACCCTCTACATGCCCATCCGTGGCGTTCCCGCCGGGATCGCCACGCGCCGTTCAGGATCGTCGGCGGGTCACCCGAACGACATCGCGGGCCCCGCCGTGCCCCCGCCGGACACCCTCGCGGTGCCCGACGACGCGCTGCGGGGAGTCAAGGTGCTGATCGTGGACGATGACGTGCGGAACGTCTTCGCCCTCACCAGCGTCTTCGAACGGTGCGGGGCGGAGGTCCTGTACGCGGAGAACGGCCGCGAGGGCATCGACGTGCTCGAGCGGAACGAGGACATCGCGCTCGTCCTGATGGACGTTATGATGCCGGAGCTCGACGGGTACGCGACCACGGAGGCGATACGGCGGATGCCACAGTTCGCGGACCTGCCGATCATCGCGGTGACCGCGAAGGCGATGAAGGGCGACAGGGAGAAGACCATCGCCGCCGGGGCATCCGACTACATCACGAAGCCGGTGGACACCGGGCACCTGCTGGGCGTCATGCGGAGCTGGCTGCTGCGCGCCGGTGCGCGGTGAGTGACCGTACCGCGTACGCCGAAGGGAGCTCGTGACTTGCCGACGAAACCCAGGATCCTGCTGGTGGACGACCGGGCAGAGAACCTGACAGCGCTTGAGGCGATCCTCTCGTCGCTGAACCAGGTGCTCGTTCCTGTCCGCTCCGGCGATGCCGCGCTCAAGGCGCTGCTCACCGGCGAGTTCGCCGTGATCCTGCTCGACGTTGTGATGCCCGGCATGGACGGTTTCGAGACCGCGTCCCACATCAAGCGGCGGGCCAAGACCCGGGACATACCGATCATCTTCCTGACCGCGGCCAGCTCCGAGCCCGACTACGCATTCCGCGGATACGCGGCCGGCGCGGTCGACTACATCTCCAAGCCGTTCGACCCCTGGGTGCTGCGCGCCAAGGTGTCCATCTTCGTCGAGCTCTACGCGAAGAACCTGCAGCTGCGCGAGCAGGCTGAGCTGCTGCGCGCGCAGCTGGCCAGCGCCCCGGGGCTGGCCGAGGGCGGCGGTGCGGCAAGCCTGCTCGCCGATCCGGCCACCGGGACCCCCGCTGCCGGAGGTAGCGCCGCGGCCGAACCACTGCTGACCGAGCTGTCCGGCCGGCTCGCCGCCGTGGAAGACCTCGTCGCGGTGATCTCGGGACAGGCCGTCTCGGGCGGCGATCCGGTCATGACCGACTGCACGGCCCGGCTGGAGCACCGGGTCGGCAGGCTCAGGGACGCGCTGGACGCGCTCCGGGTAGGCGGCTAGCCCCTCAGAGCAGCTGACTCATCAGGTGCAGGCGCGCTCGGCTCCCGGTCTTACGGGCTGGTGATGACCTGCCGCGGAACGATCGTGTAGGCGGCGGCGAAAGCCGGTAGGAGGCCAGGGCGGGGGCCGCGCGGCTGACGCCCTAGCGCAGGCCCAGGTTGGTCCGGCCGTCGAGCAGTTCGCGGGCGATGTCGAGGTGACCGGAGTGGGACGCCGTCTCCTCGATCATGTGCAGGACGACCCAGCGCACGCTGGTGACCTCGTCTGCCACCTCCGGGTCGTTGTGTCTCCCACGTGGTGGCGCCGACAGGGGCGTCGCGGCCAGCACCTCGTCGGAGCGCTCGCACTGCTCGCGGTAGTAGGCGACGACTTCTGCGGCCGGCCGGTCACAGGTGAACGCGGCGTCCGGGTCGTATGGAGGCCGGCCCTCGTCCCAGGGCAGGTCGGGCTCGGAGCCGGTCACGACCTGCTGGAACCAGTGCCGTTCCGCGTCGCCCAGGTGCTGGACGAGGCCGGCTGGCGTCCAGCCGGACGGCACGACCGATGTGTGCCACGCGTCCTCGTCGAGCCCCTCGACGATAGAAAGCACCGAAGCCCGCTGGTACGCGAGGAAGTGCGAGAGGAGCCGTTTCTCCTCGTCTGGTGCGCCTGCCATGACCTGATCATGGCACCCAGGCATGACAGTCAGCCCTGTTCGCGTCCGTTGACCGGTCAGGCGGCGAGTGCTGCTGCTTGGCGCTCCTGGCGCTCCTGGCGCTCCTGGCGCTCTTGGCGCTCTTGGCGCTCTTGGCGCTCTTGCCGCTCTTGGCGGCCTTTCTGGTTGCCGAACAGGACGGCGATGGCGTAGTCAAGGTCGAGCCGCTCCCCGTACCAGGGCGGGATGATCGTGTCCGGGGTGATCTCGGCGTCGTGCTGCTCGTGCAGCTGCCCGTTCGGTTCGGGCAGCGGGGGGCTGTCCGGTATCTGTTTGCCGTCGGGCCGGTAGAACGTGAACACGCCGGGCGCTGGGGTGCCGATCTGGTAGCCGTGCTGGTGGATCAGCGCGTGATGATAGGAACACAAGCTGATGAGATTCTCCAGGCTGGTCTCGCCGTCGTAGATCCACCACCGGATGTGGTGCGCCTGGGTGGCGCGGCGGTGGCAGCCGGGGAACCGGCAGCGGCAGTTGTCGCGGTCGCGGAGGGCGCGGCGGATGGCGGGGGTGGGTTCGCGGCGGCGGCGGCCGACGTTGAGCACGTCGCCGTTGGCGTGGTGGCTGATCCAGGACCAGACCGCGTCGCAGGCGATCCGCTGCAGCGCGGCCTTGCTGACCGCCGGGCCGTCCTCGACGTGGCACCGGTAGTGTCCGCGGCTGCTGGCCGCGGCGGCCTCGGCGGCCGGGGCAGCGGGTTCGGCGGGGCCGTCGAGGGCGCCGTCGGGGATGAGGGCGTCGGGGGTGGCGTGGATGATGACCTGGTAGACGTCCGGGTTCTGCGCGGTGCGGGTCTTGCCCGCGATGTAGGCCTCGGCGATCTGCACCAGCGCGTCCGCCAGGCTGGTCGAGGTCGGCCGCGTTTCCGCGGAAACGCCGGCTCCGGGTCCCGGCCCGGCCGGCCCGCGCCGGCCCGCGTTTCCGCGGAAACGCCGGCCGTGCCCGCCGCCGGGGCGGAGGCCTCACCCGGCGGCGCTTCCGCGGAAGCACCGTCATGATCATCATGGTCGGGAGCGGTGTCCTGGGTGACGGCGCGCAGCGCCGTCAGCACCGCCGCGCCGTCCTCCGGCGGCAGCCGCACCGACAGCGACAGCGACCCGTCCTCGTCCAGCCGCCAGGTCAGCCGCCGCCGCAGCCGCGCCTGCTCCTCCATATTGCGGGTCACGGTGCGGTGCGCCCGGGCGAACCGCTCCAGCTGGTTGGCCGTCATCGGCCCCGCCATCTCGGCCAGATCCGCATCCGAGTCCGGGCCGGCGATCCGGGTCAGCGCCCGCACCTTCGCAAACGACAGCCGCCCGGCGGCGAACTCGCCCCCGATCACCGGCAGCGACCCGAGCGCCCGGGCCACCCGGACATGCTCACGGGCGGTACCCGACGACAGCTGGCACTTCCACGACAGCCACGCCGCGCACGACGGCATGTCCCACTCAGCCCAGCCACGGCGGCCGTCGAACTCGGCCAGCAGCACCAGGAACCGGCAGGTCGCCGCCGCCAGGTGCCCGGCCAGCTCACGAATCTCCGACTCCAGCACCTCCAACGGCCGGCCAACAGCCGCACCCTCCGGCGAGCCTGCCGCGCCGCTGTGCAGGCCCGGAGCCGACGTGCCGGCCGCCACGCTGTCCTGCGGGCCTGCAGCAGTACTCTGCGGGCCCGGGATACGGGTGCTGGCAGCAGCACCGGCAGGTGACGCTCCCGCGCTGGGCGGCACTGCGGCGGGGGTACCAGGCGCCGCCCCCGCTGGCGAGGCCGCGACGGTGCCGGCCAGGCCTGGAGCCGACGTGCCGGCCACGGCACCCTCTGGCGAGGTTGGGGAGGCGCCGTGGGTGGTTGGTTGGGGAGTGCTAGGTTGATCGAACATGTATTTGATGTTAGTTCCCGGGTACGACAATTCCGGGGCGGCGGCTGCAACGATCCGATTGGGGGGCGGATCCGTCTGCTAGTCCCGCTCGACCCTTCGTAGTCCTCGCTCAGGCGTCCAGGACTCAACGACGAGTTTTGTAGCTTCGGCGTTGAGTCCGGTGATGACGACCTCGGTGATGTCGGCGACGAACATCTGCCCGTCCGGCTGCTCGTTCGCCTCGTCCGTGGCCACCGGGCCAGCGGGGACAGCTCGTCCGGCGATCTTCGCCTCGCCCGGCCAGTCCCGCTCCTTGCCCTCCTCCGGGTGGAAGGTCGGGCCGTGCAGGGCGAAGCGGGGATCCCGGTTGAGGTCCGCGCCCTTACGCGCGCCGGTCATCGAACCGAAGCGGAGATCGCCGTCCGCGAACTCGCACTCGATGCCCGAGATGCGTGGCGAGCCGTCGGCGCGCAGCGTCGCGATTGTCTTATGGCGACCGGCCTCGAACAGCCGCCGCACCCGCCCAGCGAACTCTGGTTCTGCCTGCTCAATCGCCTGCCACGTCGGCATGGCCACAGCGTACTCAGAGAAATCGCGGGGAGGGAAATCGCGCGGATGTACAGGATCAGCCGAACTTCACCCACGTGCATCCGCCGCTTATTGCCGACTCTGACTGCCCCGTGTTTTCCATTTCGCACGAGTTTCTTACGAAGCGCACTGGAAGGTTCGCCCGCGTCACCTGACCAGCGGCGGCGACCAGCCGTCGCCCGTCACGTACTCCCGCACCACCTTCGCCGGCACCCCCGCCACGACGCACCGGTCCGGGATCTCCCCGCGCACCACCGAGCCGGCGGCGACCACCACGTTCCTGCCTATACAGGCACCGGGAAGGATGATCGCGCCCGCCCCCAGCCAGGTACCCGAGCCGATCGACACCGCCGTGTTGCGCGGCAGCTGACGCCCGATCGGCATCTCCGGGTCGGTGTAGCCGTGATTCTGGTCGGTGATGTAGACGTACGGACCGGTGAACACGTCGTCCCCGATTTGGATCGAGTGATGGGCGACGACGTGGCTGCCCCGCCCGATCACGCAGCGGTCGCCGATCCGCAGCACCGGAACCGGTCCCAGATCCTGGCCGGGGACCATGCCCGCGCAGATCGTCACGTGCGTGCCGATCAGCGTGTCCTCGCCGACCGTGATCCACCGCTCGCCGTAGACGGCCCCGGCGGGAAAGGCCAGCATCGAGCCCCGCCCGAACGCGGCGAACCTGTCCCCGGCCGGGGTGTCGGCGGTCACCACCCCGGCTTTCTGCACCGCCCGCCACAGCCGGTGTACCAGGAGCGACAGGGCGCGCCGGTAGCGGCGGGTGAGCGCAGACCTCCACGTCATGGCCGACAACGGTACCGGCCCGGGAGTTATTAACCTGAGGCGGCTAGCTGGCCGCAGGCGCCGTCGATCTCGCTGCCCCTGGTGTCCCTGACGGTGACCGGGACGCCATGGCACTCGAGCCGGCGGACGAACGCGTCCATCGTCCCCGGCTCGGACGCGGTCCACTTCGAGCCCGGCGTGGGGTTGAGCGGGATCAGGTTGACGTGCGCGAGCCTGCCGGACAGCAGCGCGCCCAGCGCGTCCGCCCGCCACGGCTGGTCGTTGATGTCACGGATCAGCGCGTACTCGATCGACACCCGGCGCCCGGTCGCCGCCGCGTATCCCCACGCGGCGTCCAGTACCTCGGCAACCGGCCACCTGCGGTTCACCGGTACCAGCTCGTCCCGCAGCTCGTCGTCCGGCGCGTGCAGCGACACCGCGAGCGTCACGGCCAGCCCCTCACCGGTCAGCCGGCGGATCGCCGGGACGAGTCCGACCGTGGAGACGGTGACGTGCCGCTGGGACAGGCCGAGGCCGTGCGGCTGCGGGTCGGTGATGCGGCGGACCGCCGACAGCACGCTGCGGTAGTTGGCGAGCGGCTCGCCCATCCCCATGAACACGACGTTGGACAGCCGGCACCGGCTGCCGCCCGCAGCCCCGCTCGCCAGCACCCGGGCCGCGGCGATCACCTGCTCGACGATCTCGCCGGCCGACAGGTTGCGGGTCAGGCCGGCCTGCCCGGTCGCACAGAACGGGCAGCCCATCCCGCAGCCCGCCTGCGAGGACACGCACACGGTCGCGCGGTCCGGGTAGCGCATGACCACCGACTCCAGCCGGGCGCCGTCGAACGTGCGCCACAGCGTCTTGCGGGTCATGCCCTCGTCGCAGCTGAGCTCGCGGCCGCTGGTCAGCAGCCGGGGCAGCAGTTCGGCCGCCAGCGCCTCCCGGGACGCGGCCGGCAGGTCGGTCATCTGATCCGGTTCGTCGGTCAGCCGGGCGAAATAGTGCCGGGACAGCTGGTCACCCCGGAATGGCGGTTCGCCAAGCTCCGCCACGGCAGCACGCCGGGCGGGCGGATCGAGGTCGGCAAGGTGACGCGGCGGCTTTCTGATTGAGGTGCCGCGGCCCGGCGCCAGCGGTAGCGGGCGCTGCACATTTGCTCCATTCTGCGGGGGTTGATCAATCTGATGATAAGCCGTTGTAGATTTCCTTCCATGCCGAAGATGCGCGCGCGGCCCGGACAGCCGGAGCCCGAAATCCTTGTGGAGAGCACCAGCCCCTACGAGAGCCGCCGCATACTCGTCGAGTACGACGGGACCACTACGGCAGCGTACTTGAACGACGAGGCAAACTCGATCGCCGCGACCTGGATCGCCAATCACCGGCCGGCCCCGCCGACAACCGACCTGGGCAGGCTGAACGCGGGCCGGGCTCCGGTCATGCCGGTCGCCCACACCAAGCATCCAGGCGGCCGCCCCCCGCTGGATCCCGGCAGCCTCGCCGTCCTCTGGTTCGAGGAAGGCGACGGCGCCGCCGTGCTCGAGAATGGCCAGCTGCTGGCGGTGATCCCCGGCTGGTCCGACATGACCAAGGGAATGCCCGGATATAGCCGCGACATCATCGGGCAGACGCCGTTCGGATGGTCGCTGGACGACGCGCTCGAGGGACTTACCCCGCGCACGGAGCAGGCCAGCGCGTTCTGGAAGTGGCGCGATTCCTCCGGCTCCTGGGGCGGTTTTCAGCAAGCGGTCCTCGGTCACCTGCTGACCAGGCTCGGGCCCGGCGCCAATTACTGGGACGCGGCCGCGGGTAAGCAGCCGGTGGTGGGCGTTTCCGAGCGCCCGGCTACCCCGGGGCGGCCCTACACGGTGCTGTCCACGGTGGGGATGAGCTGCCAGCGGATGCCCGTGGTCGAGCAGTTCGTCGAGGAGCCGAACGAGTACACGAGGATCGAGCTGGCCATGGCGACGTCCATGGCCAGCACGCAGGCGGCGCGGATCTTCCTGTGGCTCGCGCAGTACCCGTGGCGCGCGGTCACGTGGTTCGGCCCGGGGCACAGCGTCCGCTGGTATCACAAGCCGGCCACCTTCCCGCTTGGCGGCGGCAACGAGGCGGTGCTGCTGCTGGACGACCCCAGCGGGCTGGTCGGGCCCGACGTGCCGGATCTATCCGGTTTCTCGTTCGGCGGTGACCCGGTCCGCTGGCTGTGGGTAGTCCCGATCACCGAGCGGGAGCGGCTGCTGGCCAAGGAACGCGGGTCCGCCAGCCTGGTCAACGAGCTCGCGGCGCAGCGGCGCAGCTGGGTCATCAGCTCTTTATAAAGACCGTCAGCAGCAGCCAGGTCACCGGCGCGCTGAGCAGCATCGCGTCGATCCGGTCCAGCGCCCCGCCGTGCCCGGGCAGCAGCGACCCCATGTCCTTGATCCCCAGATCCCGCTTCATCATCGACTCCACCAGGTCCCCCATGGCCGCGACCGCGGCCGCGGCGGCGCCGAGGATGAGTCCCTGCCAGGCGTGCCCGTGCAGCAGGACGGGCAGCAGCGCCCCGCCGGCCGCCAGGCAGGCGAGCACCGAGCCGGCCAGTCCCTCCCAGGTCTTGTGCGGGCTGATCCGGGGGACGAGCGGATGCTTGCCGAACAGGATGCCGGTGAAGTAGCCGCCGACGTCACTGCAGACCGTGAGCACGATGAACAGGAAGGTCCGGTGGGCTCCGTCCGGCGCGGCGAGCATGAGTGAAACGAACGCGCCTGCCAGCGGCAGGTACACGACGGCGAACATCCCGGCGGTGACGTCGCGCAGGAATCCGGCGGCCGCACCGGACAGCCGCCAGGCGAGCACGCCGATCATCGTCAGGGCCAGCGCGGCGAGCATGGGCCGGTAGCCGAGCCAGTATGCGCACGTGTAGACCGCGGCGCCGCCAGCGTAGATGGGGACCAGCGGGATCGTGATCTCACGCGACCGCAGCGCCCTGCCCAGCTCCCACATCGCGATCGCGACCATGACGCCCATGAGGACGAGGAAGGTGGACTTGACGGTGAACAGGGTGAGGATGACCAGGCCGCCCAGGCCCAGGCCCACCCCCGCGGCTACCGGGAGGTTGCGGCCGGTCCTGGAGCTCCGAGGCTGCGGGACGCTGGAAACTTCTGGTGCGGGGTCGTGGAGGTCCAAGCTAGACCTCGAGGAGCTCGGCTTCCTTGTGCTTGAGCAGCTCGTCTACCTGGGTGACGTACCTGTGCGTCAGCTCGTCGAGCTCGCGCTCGGCCCTGCGCACGTCGTCCTCCCCCGCGTCGCCGTTCTTGGCGAGCTTGTCGAGCGCGTCCTTCGAGTGCCGCCGGATGTTGCGGATGGCAACCCTGCCGTCCTCCGCCTTGTGCCGCGCGATCTTCACGTACTCGCGCCTGCGCTCCTCGGAGAGCTCAGGGAAGTTCACCCGGATAATAGCGCCGTCGTTTGACGGGTTCACGCCCAGATCGCTGTTGCGGATTGCCCTCTCGATCGCGCCCAGCGACGACTTGTCGAAGGGCTGGATGACGACCATGCGCGGCTCGGGAATGTGAAACGAGGCGAGCTGGTTCACCGGCGTCTGCGTGCCGTAATACTCCGCGGTGATCTTGGCGAACATTGCCGGGTGAGCGCGGCCGGTGCGGATGCCCGCGAATTCTTCCTTCGCGACCACGACGGCCTTCTCCATCTTCTCTTCGGCCTCGAAGAGCTCTTCCTCAATCACTTCGGCTCCCGGTCGTCACGTTTCGGAGGTCCCGGACTTGCTCACGAGTGTCCCGATCCTCTCACCCCGGATGGCCCGGACCACGTTACCGGGGGCCATGAGCGCGAACACCACGATCGGCAGGCCGTTGTCCATGCACAGGCTCACCGCGGTCGCGTCCATGAATTTCAGCCCGCGGCTGAGTACCTCCGAGTAGTCGAGCTGCCGGTACATGACCGCGTCCGGCATCGTGCGCGGGTCGGCGTCGTACACGCCGTCCACCTGAGTGCCCTTGAGCACCGCCTCGGCGCCGATCTCCAGCGCCCGCTGGGCGGCGCAGGTGTCGGTGGAGAAGAACGGCGCGCCCAGCCCGGCCCCGAAGATGACCACGCGGCCCTTCTCCAGGTGCCGGATGGCCCGCCGCGGGATGTAGGGCTCGGCGACCTGGCCCATGGTGATGGCGGTCTGCACGCGGGTGTCCACGCCCAGCTTCTCCAGCACGTCCTGCAGTGCCAGGCTGTTGATCACAGTGCCGAGCATGCCCATGTAGTCGGCGCGGGCCCGGTCGATGCCCCGCTCGGACAGCGCCTTGCCGCGGAACATGTTGCCGCCGCCCACCACCACGGCGACCTGGGTGCCCTCGCTGACCGCAGCGACGATCTGCTCCGCGATGTGCGCCACGACGTCGGGAGAGATGCCCAGCGGCTCGTCGCCGGAGAAGGCCGCGCCGGAAAGCTTCAGCACCACGCGGTGCCAGACCCGGTGCACCGGTCCCCGGTCAGGAAGCGGCCGGGCCCCCAGGTCTGGTTGCACGGCCGCCTCCTGTCTGTCCTGCTCGGCACGGTCTCCCACTGAGCGGTCTCCCTCCTGCACGGCCGCCGCGGGGGCGCGGTGGCAGAGCCGTCCAGCCGGGCCGGGAGCCGTCAGGCCTGGCCCACCTGGAAGTGCGCGAAGCCGCGGACGGCCACGCCGTTCTCGTCGAGTACCTGCTGGACCGTCTTCTTGGGCTCCTTGACGAAGGCCTGCTCGAGGAGCACGACATCCGCGTAGAACCGGTTCAGCCGGCCGTCGACGATCTTCGGGATGATCTTCTCCGGCTTGCCCTCGTCCCGGGTGATCTGCTCGGCGATCCGGCGCTCCCGCTCGACGACGTCGGCGGGCACGTCCTCGCGCCGCAGGTACTTGGGCCTCATCGCGACGATCTGCTGCGCGACCTCCTTGGTCACGTCGCCGCCGTCGGTGTCGAACTGCACGAGCGCGCCCTTGGTGGGCGGCAGTGCCGGGTCGCTCTTGTGCAGGTAGACGGCGAGGTAGCCGCCGTCGAACCGGGCGAACCTGCCGAGCTCAAGCTTCTCCTTGAGCGAAACCGCCGCCTCCTCGATGAGCTGCTGCACCGTGGTGCCCGGCCGGACCTCGGCCGACAGCAGGGCCAGCCGGTCGGCGGGCTGGACCGCCGCGGCCGCGGCCGAGATGTCAGCCGCCAGCTGCCGGAACAGGTCGGTCTTGGCCACGAAGTCGGTCTCGCAGTTCAGCTCGAAGAGCATGCCCGACTCGGTCCCGTCCAGGACCGCGGCCACCAGGCCGTTCGCGGCCGTCCGGTCGGCCCGCTTGCCCATGTCCTTGACGCCCTTGATCCGCAGCGCCTCCTCGGCGGCGGCGAAGTCGCCGTTCGCCCCCTCGAGCGCCTTCTTGCAATCGAGGATCCCTGCCCCGGTCTGCTCGCGGAGCCGCTTGACATCCGCAGCCGTGACGTTCGCCATTTCCCCATCTCTCGTCTGAATATCCCGGCAGGCGGCCCGCCCGGATCGGGCGGGCGGCCTGCTCATGCTTCTGGTGACGCCTCCGGCGTCTCGGTGGCCGCCGTCTCCGGCGCCTGGGTGGCAGGCGCCTCGGTGGCCGGTGCCCCGGTGGCCGGTGCCTCCGCGGCGGGCGCCTCCGGTGCCGGCGGCGGCATCTCGCTCGCCGCTGCCGCCTCGACGGCCTGGGCGGTCGCCTCTGTCTGCGCGGTGCCGTTCGCCGCTGCGCCGTTGCCGTTCGCCGTGACTTCGGCGGCGCCGTTCGCGGTGACATCGACGCCGTTGGCGGTCGTGACGTCCACGCCGTTCGGCGCGGCAGCAGTTTCGCCTGCCAGCAGGCCGGCGACCAGCTCCCGCTCCCACTCGGCCAGCGGCTCGGCCGTGGCGAGCTCCACCCCGTCCGCGGTCGCCGGCTTCTCCTCGCCGTCTGCCGCGCCGGCCCTGGCGATCAGGCCGTCGGCCACCGCGTCGGCTATCACCCTGGTCAGCAGGGAAACGCTGCGGATGGCGTCGTCATTCCCCGGGATCGGGTAGGTGACCTCGTCGGGGTCGCAGTTGGTGTCCAGTATCGCGATCACCGGGATGTTGAGCTTGCGCGCCTCGGCAACGGCGATGTGCTCCTTCTTGGTGTCGACGATCCACACCGCGCTGGGCACCCGGGTCATGTGCCGGATCCCGCCGAGCGAGCGGTCGAGCTTGTCGCGCTCGCGCTTGAGGTGAAGCAGCTCCTTCTTGGTCAGGGTGGAGCCTGCCACATCGTCGAAGTCGACCTCTTCCAGCTCCTTGAGCCGCTGCAGCCGCTTGAACACCGTGCCGAAGTTCGTCAGCATGCCGCCCAGCCAGCGCTGGTTCACGAACGGCATCCCGACGCGACGCGCCTGCTCGGCGATGGCCTCCTGGGCCTGCTTCTTGGTGCCCACGTACAAGATCGTCCCGCCGTGGGCGACGGTCTCCTTGATGAAGTCGTAGGCGCGGTCGATGTAGTCCAGCGACTGCTGGAGGTCGATGATGTAGATGCCGTTGCGCTCGGTAAAGATGAACCGCTTCATCTTCGGGTTCCAGCGCCGGGTCTGGTGCCCGAAGTGAACGCCGCTCTCCAGGAGCTGCTTCATGGTGACGACCGCAGTCATGGCGGTTGTCCCTTCCTTTCCTGCGCCACCCGCATCCGGGCAGACGCCTCGGTTGTCGCCTGGCGCCCGTGCACACCCGCAGCGGGCCGTTGTGCCCGCGGACCGAAGGGTGCGCCCCGCCAGGAGCCAAACCGGGTTCCCGGGTCGGCGAGCGGGCGCGCGAATTTTTTGACCAGCGGACCCTGCGCGGCGCAGCCGCGTGAGCCCATTGATGGCCGTCCTGTAGTCTACCCGCCGCCGCGCCCCTGGCCGCCCCGAAGGCCGTCAAGCTCTCGGGTGAGCCTGCCGGTAGCTGGACCGCAGCCGCTCGATGGACACGTGGGTGTAGATCTGCGTGGTCGCCAGGGAGGCGTGCCCCAGGATCTCCTGCACGCTCCGCAGGTCGGCGCCGCCCTCCAGCAGATGGGTGGCGGCGGTGTGCCGGAGCCCGTGCGGCCCCGTGTCCGGACCGCCCGCCACGGCGGCCAGGCGCTGGTGCACGACCCGCCGTGCCGTTCGCGGATCGAGCCGCCCGCCGCGCGCGCCGAGGAAAAGCGCGTGCCCGCTCGGGCCTGCCGCCAGGACGGGGCGGCCGTCTCGCTGCCAGCGGTCCAGCGCGCGGGCCGCGGGCAGCCCCATCGGGACGGTGCGCTCGCGGCCGCCCTTGCCCAGGACGCGGACGCAGCGGCGCTCGTGATCGACGTCGCCGGCGTCGAGGCCGCACAGCTCGCTGACCCGGATGCCGCTCGCGTAGAGCAGCTCCATGATCGCCGCGTCGCGCAGCGCGACGGCGTCCTCGCGGGCGTCGCGGGGGACGGCGTGGCGGGCGTCTGCGGCTGTGGCTGCGGCTGCGGTGTCGAGGACGGCCGACATTTCCTGCTGCCGCAGCACCTGCGGGAGGGTCCGGTGCGGCCTGGCCGTCCCGAGCAGCGGGCCGGGATCGCGGGCCAGCCAGCCGCGGGAATGCGCGAAGGCGGTGAACGTCCTAGCCGCCGCCCCGCGGCGGGCTAGGGAGGACCTGGCCTGGCCGAGCGCGCGCTGCCGGGCGAGCCAGCTGCGCAGCAGCCCGATGTCCAGCTCCGCGGGCTCGGTGATCCCGCAAAGCTGGGCGTGCTCCAGCAGGGAGCGGACATCGCCCAGGTAAGCCCGGACCGTGTGCGCCGACAGCCCGCGCTCGGCCGCGAGGTGGCGCTCGAAGTCCGCCAGCGCCCGCTGCAGCGCGGCGGGAATCTCCTCGGGATCGCTCGCCTGGCTCACCCCTCCAGTGTGGCGCTTCCTAGCCGCCGGAGTCGCGCAGGAACCCGGCGGGCCGGCCATGCGGAACTTTGCTAGCTATCGCTGGTACCATCTACGTATGGTAAAGACGACTGTCTACCTTCCGGAGAACACCAAGCGACGGGTCGCTGAGGCAGCCCGACGAGCAGGCCAGTCCGAAGCCGAGTTCATTCGCATGGCCATCGAGGAGCGAACAGAGGCGGTCCTCCCCCGCAGGCGGGGCCGGTGGGGGACGATCACGTTCAGGGAGCCGGGCCTTGCCCGCAAGGTGGACGAGGTGCTTGCTGAGGGCTTCGGCGAGCTGTGATCATCTGCGACACGAGCGGCCTGCTTGCCGCGTACGACGAACAAGAGCCTGACGGCCCCGCAATCCGGGAGTTGGTGGATGCCGAGGCAGGTGCGCTCGTCGTTTCCCCGTTCGTGCTCGCTGAGCTCGACTACATGCTGCTGAGCAGGGCCGGGATTCGCGCGGAATTGACCTTGCTCGAGGATCTTGCCGACGGCGTGTACCAGGTGGCCGCGTTCACCAGCCAGGATGCGGAACGCGTGGCGCGTCTCGCGGAACAATACGAGGACCTGAGACTCGGCATCCCGGACGCGCACACAATGATCCTCGCCGCCCCCGATCGCTACGGCACGACGCGCGTTCTTACCTTCGATCACAAGCACTTCCGGGCGGTAAAACCGCCGCAGGGCGGGGTGTTCACGGTGCTGCCCGCCGACCTCTGAGGTATCCGGGTCAGGCCGGGGGGCGAGTGGTCCGCCGCGGGCGGACCCGCCAGCCGGTGTCGCAGCGATCCACGAATCCGCCGGCGGCCAGAGCCCCGAGGCAGCGGACCGCGGTGTCCACGTCAACGCCTGCCGTTGCCGCGATGGCGGTGGGCCCTGCTCCCACGCGGGCAGGGACGGCGTCGAGCACCGACGCCGTCACCTCGTCCAGCGCGTCATGCCGGAGCACCGGACCGCGGCCGCGTTCCGGAAGATGCTCACCTACGACGCCTACCTGTTCAAGCACCTGCTCGGCGCTGGTAACGCACACTGCTCCCCATTCCCTGATGATCTCGTGGCAGCCTGCCGAGGCGGCGGAGGTCACCGGGCCGGGGACCGCCATCAGCGGGCGGCACAGGTCGCGGGCATGCCGGGCCGTGCTGAGCGCCCCGCTGCGCAGCCCGGCCTCGACCACCACGGTCCCCCGGGTCAGCGCGGCGATCACCCGGTTCCTTATCAGGAAGCCGTGCCTGGTCGGCCTCCGGCCCGGCGGCCACTCGCTGACCAGGGCGCCGCAGGCGGCAATGGCATCGAAGAGCTCCGCGTGCCCGGCGGGGTAGGGCCAGTCAACGCCGCAGGCGAGCACTGCGATGGTGGGTCCTTGAGCGGCCAGCGCACCCCGGTGGGCTCTGTCATCGATTCCGTAGGCTCCGCCGGAGACGACCGTCCAGCCGCGCTGGCCGAGCGCGGCTGCCATCTCGGTGCTCACATGTGCGCCGTAGGCGGTCGCGGCTCGGGATCCCACCACAGATACCGAGCTCAGAAGGCAATATCGCAGGTCCGCGGTCCCGCGCAGCCACAAGGCACAGGGGCTGGCGTCGGCGAGCGCTTCGAGCTGAGTCGGCCACTCGGGCTCGCCGGGACAGATCAAGCGGATGCCCTGCCTGTGCCACCTGGCAAGGTCCGACCGGGATGGAATTGCCGCGGACCGGGCCGCCCAGCGCCGCAGTGTGCGAGCCACAGCCCGGGGGTCGTGATCTGGTACGCCGTTTTCAGTCGCGGAGGGAAGTCGCCCGGCGGCTATGGCCGCGACCACCTCGGCAGGCTCTCGATCGCGCAGCAGGGCACCAAGGAGACGATCGCCGGGCTCGACCAGGCAGGTCAGCGTGGCACGGGCTACGCGCTGCCGCGGCTCATCCACGGTCACATCCCCACCCCGAGCCATAGCCCGAGCGCATAGCAGGTCTCGTCCGCGCCGGGCCGCTGCTTGCCTGCCAGGTCGGCGAGGGTCCACGAGACCCGCAGGATGCGGTCCAACCCGCGTGCGCTAATCTCGCCAAGCTCCATTGCACGGTCGAGAGGCGCCAGCGCTCCAGGAGCCGGCACGAAGCGGCGCCTCAGCTCGCTACCCGGTACCTCCGCGTTCAGTCGCCATGGGGTGCCCGCTAGGCGACGCAGGGCGCGATGGCGGGCGGCCACGACCCTCCCCGCCACCACGGAACTTGGCTCGGAGGATCTGCCGTCGCTAAGCAACTCGGCCCGTCCGACAGGGAGGACCTCGACTTTCACGTCTACCCGGTCGAGTAGTGGACCAGACAGTCTTCCCAGGTACCGGCGCCTGGCCACCGGAGTGCACGTGCATGTGCTGCGGGAATCACCGAAGCGGGCGCACGGGCAGGGATTCGCGGCGAGCACCAGGGTGAATCTGGCCGGGAAGCGCGCGGTGAGCCCGAGTCGGGCGATCACGACCTGCCCGGACTCAAGAGGCTGGCGAAGTGCGTCAAGCACGTCGCGGTCGAATTCCGGTGCTTCATCCAGAAGCAGGATGCCCATGTGAGCCAGGGAAGCGGCCCCCGGGTGAATGACGCCGCTGCCTCCGCCCACAATTGCCGCCTTGGTGGCCGTGTGGTGCGGGCCGCAGAATGGCGGTTCCTTGATCAGCGGGCTGCCCGGAGGCAGCGTCCCTGCGATCGAGTGGATGGAGGTCACCTCGAGCGCCGCAGCAGGCTCTAGGGGCGGCAGGATGGTCGGGATGCGCTCGGCGAGCATTGTCTTGCCCGTCCCAGGCGGACCATGCAGCATCAGGTGATGGCCGCCCGCTGCGCAAATCTCGGCTGCTCGCCTGGCCAGTGGCTGACCGAGCACATCGGCGAGGTCAAGAGTCGTAGGACGGTCTCCGACCCTGGCCGGGGCGGAATCGCTCGGCGGCTTGCGGTCGCCCTCGAAAATCTCCGCCGCGTCCGGGCCGGTCGCTGACCTGTCTCCGCGGATCCAGCGGAGCGCGGCCGACAGGCTGGGGGCAGCGATGACCCGCAAGCCGGGAACGAGAGCCGCCTCAGGCGCATTGGCGGATGAGACCATCACCTCACCGAAACCTGCGGCCGCTGCGGCGACAACAGAAGGCAGGACGCCACGGACCGGACGCAGTCGCCCGTCCAGCCCCAGCTCGCCGAGGAAGGCTGTGTCGTCCAGCATCGTCACGGGCGCTACGCCTGCTGCAGCCAGGATCGCCACGGCCATGCCCAGGTCGAAGCTGCTGCCGCGCTTGGGCAGGCTGGCCGGGGACAGCCCCACGGTGATCCTGCGCTGCGGCCACGCCTCGCCGCTGTTGATGATCGCGGCGCGGATCCGGTCCCTCGCCTCGCGCAGCGCCGTGTCCGGCAGTCCGACGAGGAGCAGCCCGACCAGGCCGTTCTCGATGTCGGCCTCTATCTCGACCGGATGTCCCTCCACCCCGACCAGGGCCACCGCGTGGGTGCGGGCCAGCGCCATCAGCCGACCCCGCGGACGTGCTCGATGGTGAAGCCGTCCGCCTGATCGCGGGTGAGGCCGATCACGTCGATCCGCACCTCGTCGAACAGCACGCCGTTCGCGACCAGCCAGCGGACCGCCAGCCGCCGGAGCCTGCGCTGCTTCGCGCGGGTGATCGCCTCCAGCGGCGTCCCGTACCGCACCCCGGAACGGGTCTTCACCTCACACACCACGAGCACCCTGCGCTCCGCGGCCACGATGTCGATCTCGCCCTCCGAGCACCGCCAGTTGCGGGCGAGGATCCGCAGGCCGCTGGTTTCCAGATGCTCGGCCGCCAGCTGCTCGCCGCGCCTGCCGAGGGCATCCTTGGCGTGCATCGCCACCACCTCCGCCATCGAGAATGGCGAGGCCGGCCGCGGTCACGCAGGGCGGCGTGCCCGGCTGTGGAGGGTGCCCGGGGGAGGGCCGGGGATGTGGATAACCGGGCCAGGATGTCGTGGGCAGGTGCTACGGACGGGCCGGACCGCGGCCGACGCGGCTGGTCAGGGGGCGAAACCGGGCTTGCTGTCCGGCAGGTCCAGGTCGCTCTTGGCCAGTTCCTCGATGTTGACGTCCTTGAACGTGACCACGCGGACGTTCTTGACGAAGCGGGCCGGCCGGTACATGTCCCAGACCCAGGCGTCCTGCATGGTGACCTCGAAGAACACCTCGCCGTTCTCGGCGGTGCGGACGTTCAGCTCGACCTGGTTGGTGAGGTAGAACCGGCGCTCGGTCTCTACCACGTGACTGAACAGCCCCACGACATCGCGGTACTCGCGGTACAGCTGCAGTTCCATCTCGGTCTCATACTTCTCGAGATCCTCTGCGCTCATCGGAGTCGCGGCGGGCAGACTCCAGCCGTCAGGCTGGGGAGGGAACGCCGCTTCACCTCCCTGGAGTGTCGGTGGTGTCCGCGCAATGCCGCTGAGATGTCCGCGAACCTCAACTCGCGCTCCTCTCAGCGTGAGGCTGGAATCCCCCGCCTGCGGGCTCGGGGGTGGCCAGCGCACGTGGCGGCAGCTCAGCCTCGGCATTGCCGTCAGATTCAGTATCGCCTGCCGCTGCCGGGCCTGGTACGGGCGGTACGCCGCCGCGAGCACGGACCGCCTCCATCACGTTCGCGTACGAGTACCGGTGTGACCGGCACGGACCGTGATCCATCAGGGCTTCCCCGTGGTCGGGCGTGCAGTAGCCCTTGTGCCGGGCAAAGCCGTACTGCGGGTGACGCACGTCCAGGTCCGTCATGATCCGGTCCCTGGTCACCTTGGCGAGGATCGAGGCGGCGGCGACGCACGCGGCCACCTGGTCACCCTTCCACATGGCCAGCGACGGGACGCCGAGACCCCGTACGGGGAACCCGTCGGTCAGCACGAATCCCGGCCGACAGCGCAGGCCGGCCAGGGCGCGGCGCATGCCCGCGACGTTGCAGACGTGCAGGCCGAGCCGGTCGATGTCCTCGGGCGGGATGACCACCACGTGCCAGGCAAACGCGGTGCGGACCAGCCGCCGGTAGACCTCTTCGCGGGCCGGCGGCTGCAGTTCCTTCGAATCGGCCAGGCCGGGTACCGTGGTCCGCCCGTCCGGGCAGATGACGGCGGCGGCGATCACCAGCGGGCCCGCGCAGGCCCCGCGGCCTGCCTCGTCGACGCCTGCCACCGGCGCCAGGCCGGCCCGGATGAGGACGCGCTCATACGCCGCCAGCCCGGCGGAGGTGCGTGGCGTGTACCCGGGATGCCGCCCCCGGGGCAGCCGGGGCCAGGGGCTAAGGCCGGCCAGGGCGTCGGGGAGGACTTTCGTCATGGCACTTTCGGAGGTAGGCGGGTTCTGGGTCTCCCAGCCAGGGCGGGGCGCCCTGGGTCACCGGCGCCCGGGCAGGCGACGGGCGAGCAGCCGCCGGGCGAGCAGCCGCCGCGCGGGGCGGCGCAGCCGCCGCTGGGCCAAGGTCAGCGGGATGGCGCCTATGAAGCCGGCCGCGAGGGGGACGGCCGGCGCCGCCGGGACCACCGGCGCCGAGATCAGCTGCGACCCGGCGGCCGCAGCCGCGGCGGCCTTGGCCGGGCTGTTCAGGGCGGGCTGCTGGAAGGTCGCCGGAATCGGCAGCACCCGCCACCTGCTCGGCGGCCAGACGATCCAGAACGCGCGGCCGACGACCTGGTTCTCGGGGATCGTCCCGGCGCCGGGGTAGCCGACGTGATCCCGGGAGTCGTCGGAGACCGCCCGGTGGTCACCCATCACCCACAGCCAGGCCGGCACGGTGATGCTGAAGCGCTGGACCGACGGCGCATTGCCCGGATACAGGTACGAGCTCTCGCTGAGCGGTATCCCGTTGACCGTCATCTGGCCGTGGGCGTTGCAGCAGGCCACACGGTCCCCTGGCTGGCCGATGACGCGCTTGATGTAGTCCGTCTGGCCGGGCGCGGCGCCGAACAGGCCGATCACCGCGTGGTAGAGCCGGTCCAGCGGGTTGGGCGTCGTCGGTGCCGGCCCGGGGTTCCATGAGCCCTGGCCGTTGAACACGACGATGTCACCCCGGTGGATGGCCCGGAGGTGATAGACGATTTTGTTGACCAGGACCTTGTCGCCGATCGCCAGGGTGTTCTGCATGGAGCCGGACGGGATGAAGTACGCCTGGAACGCGTAGGTCTTGATGACCAGCGCGAGGGCGAGCGCGATCACGACCAGGATCGGCAGCTCACGCAGGAACGATCCGCGCTTCCTGCGCTTGGGCTCGGCCTTGCCGCCCGCGCCGGGCTTCCCGCCGTCCGGCCCGCCCGCGCCAGGCGTACCGCCGCCCGCGGACTCACCTGGGCCGTGCCCGTCCGTCGGCACCGGCGCGTCGGAAGGCGCCTGGCCGTTGCCGGGTGCCTGGCCGTTGCCGGGTGCCGGGCCGTTAGCCGGTGCCGGGCTGTTACCCGGTGCCGGGCCGGTGCCGGGTGCCGGGAGCTCGCCCCCGTCGGTCCCGGGGAGCGCATGCCCAAGCGCGCGCTCTTCTTCGCCCATCATCGATGCGAGCCTAGCGCAGGCCGCCGGCCGGATTGCCCGCAACTGCCCTGGCCGGCCCGTTCGGTCCGCCCCCATGCCCTCATGTTCCACCGCTATCTGGGACGAGATGCCCGGTAGTCGTGCGGCGACGCGCCCGCGCCCGGCGCACCAGCCAGGTTACCGGGGCGTGTCCGGGACTACCGGGTGCCGACGCGGCGCTCCTTGATCCGTGCTGCCTTACCGCGCAGGTCGCGCAAGTAGTAGAGCTTGGCGCGGCGGACCTTCCCGTGCGTGACGACCTCGATCTTGTCGATCGACGGGCTGTGCACGGGGAAGGTGCGCTCCACGCCGACGCCGTAACTGATCTTGCGCACGGTGAACGTCTCGCGCACGCTGCCGCCCTGGCGGCGGATGGCCACGCCCTGGAAGACCTGGATCCTCGAGCGGTTGCCTTCCTTCACCCGGACGTGCACCTTCAGCGTGTCACCCGGGCGGAATGCCGGAATGTCCTGGCGGACCTGAGCCAGCTCGAGGTCGGCGATCGCGGTGTCCATGACCAAAGGTTCCTCGCTGATAGGTGAGCGTGCGCGGGCGTACCGCGTTTTGCAACGGTCGTATCGGGGCCGGGACTCGTGCCCCAGCATGCGCCCCCGGCACGACTAGCTGGCCAGGGGGCCGTGTTCAGTGTGCCATATCCTCGCCGTTAACGGGAAAGCCAGCGTCGGACAGCACCTGCCGGTCCCGCGAATCAAGCGGCTGCAGCCGGGCCGCCAGGTCCGGGCGGTTTTCCGCCGTCCTGCGCAGCGCGGCGTCACGCCGCCAGCGCGCGATGGCCGCGTGGTCCCCCGACAGCAGCACCGGCGGGACCTCGCGATCGCGCCAGATCCGTGGCCTGGTGTAGACCGGGCCCTCGAGCAGCCCGGCCATACCGGTGCCGGGGCCGCCGCCGAACGAGTCGTCGGCCGCGGACTCGGTATTGCCCAGGACACCGGGCAGCAGCCGGCAGATCGCCTCGACCATGACCAGCACCGCGGGCTCGCCGCCGGCCAGCACATAGTCGCCGATGCTCACCTCGTCAACCGGCATGCGCGTCCGCGCCTCCTCGATCACCCTGGTGTCGATTCCCTCGTACCGCCCGCAGGCGAAGACGAGACGGTCCGCCCTGGCGTACTCGACGGCCAGGTCCTGGGTGAACGGCCTGCCGCTCGGCGCCGGGACCAGCAGCCTGGCCGGCCCGGCTGCCGGGAGCACGGCGTCGAGCGCCTCCCCCCACGGCTCGGGCTTCATCACCATCCCCGGGCCGCCGCCGTAGGGAGAGTCGTCGACGGTGTGGTGAACGTCACGCGCCCACGCCCGCAGGTCGTGGATGGCGAACTCGATGTCGCCGCGCCCGGCCGCCTTGCCGATGAGCGACATGCCGAGCGGCCCGAAGTAGCCGGGAAAGATCGTGATGATGTCGATGCGCATGCCTGACCTGCCTCGCTCCGCTCAGGGCTCGAGCAGGCCCGGCGGCGGGTCGATCACGAGACGGCCTGCCGTCACGTCCACCTCCGGCACGATGGCCGCCACGAACGGGACGAGCAGGTCGTCGCGGCCGCCCGCGGCCGGCTCGATCACCAGCAGATCCTGCCCGTGATGACGCACGTCTGTCACCACGCCCACCGGCTCGCCGCCGACGGTGACGGCGGCGAGCCCGACGAGCTCGTGGTCGTGAAACTCGTCCGGGTCGCCGGTCGGGCCGACCTCGCTGGAGTCCACGACCAGCCAGGTCCCGCGCAGTTCCTCGGCGGCGTCCCGGTCGCCGACCTCATCGAACGCGAGGAGGAGGCTGCCGGAGTGCCAGCGCCTGGACCTGATCGTCAGCGGGCCGCGCTCGGCCGGATCCGTGCGCAGCGCGCGGCCCGCGGCGAACCTGTCTTCCGGGTCATCCGTGCGTACCTCGACGGACAGCTCGCCGCGGATCCCGTGCGGCCGCCTGATCCGGCCGACGACCAGTTGCATGACGGCCTTTAACGGGCCTCGGTGGAGTCCACCAGGTCAACGCGGACGTACTGGCGGCCCGCCAGCGAGCCGATCACCGTCCGCAGCGCCCGGGCGGTCCGGCCGCCGCGGCCGATGACCTTGCCCAGGTCGTCCGGGTGCACCCGGACCTCGAGCACGTGCCCGCGGCGCAGCCCGCGGGTCGCCACGTTGACGTCGTCCGGGTGCTCGACGATCCCCTTGACCAGGTGTTCGAGGGCTTCCTCGAGCACCTCAGCCTCCGCTCCCCGGCTCGGCAGCCTCGGCCGGCTCGGTGGCTGCCGGCTCGGTGGCTGCCGCCTCCGCCTGCGGCGCCTCCGCCTGCGGCGCCTCCGCCTGCGGCGCCTCGACCTGCGCCGCCTCCGCCTGCGGCGCCCCGGCCTGCGGTGCCTCGGCCTGCGCGTCAGCCTTGGGCGCCTGGTCGGCCTGCTTGCCGGCCTGGTCGGCCGGCTTGGCCGCCTTGGCGGCCGGCTTGCGCCTGGCGGAGCCGTCGGCCTTGTCCTGCTTGGCCTCGGTGTCGGGCTTGCGCGCGCGTCCGCCGCCCTTCGGCGTGGTCTCGCCGCCGGAGGGCCGGGCGCCGACCGCCTCGGCGAAGCGCTCGGCCTTGGCCGTCTTGGGAGCTGCCGTACGCAGCGTTCCCTCCGCGCCGGGCTCGCCGCGGAACTTCTGCCAGTCGCCGGTGATCTCCAGAATGCGGCGCACCGGCTGGGTCGGCTGGGCGCCTACCGAAAGCCAGTACTGGGCCCGTTCGGACGACACTTCGATGAACGACGGCTCCGACTTCGGGTGGTACTTACCGATTTCCTCGATCGCGCGCCCGTCCCTCTTGGTGCGGGCGTCGGCGACGACGATGCGGTAGAACGGCGCATGGATCTTGCCCATGCGCTTGAGCTTGATCTTGACAGCCACGGGTGAGGTCTTCTCCCAGATAACTCGGTGTGGGCGGCGGCCGACAGGCCGGGTGGGGTCCGGCTGGCCGCTCGCTGGTCGGGCCTGGCGAGGGAGAGAGGGCCCCGCGAAGCCGTGCAGTCGCGCTCACATTGTGCCAGACCATGGGGGCTGACACGTAATCACGCGCGGTTAGCGCTTGTCGCCGCGTTTGGACGCGTGCCGACGGAAGGCCGCGGGCACGTTCCCTGGCGGCCCGGCAGGGGCGGCCGCGTCCGGCCCGGCGGGCAGCTTCAGGCCGCGCAGCAGCTCCGCGGACGAGATGTTGGCCGGCAGCCCGGGGACGCTGCCGGGGATCGCCCCTGGCATGCTGCCAGGGGCGTCCTGGCCGGGTTCGCTGCTGGCCTGGCGGCCGGGGCTCGCGCCCGGCCTGCCGCCCTTGGGCTTCTTCTTCCCCTTCTTGCCCTTCACCGCCTTGGCCGTGGCGCGGCGCATGCCCGGGATCGGCGGCATGCCGGGTATCCCGCCGCCGCCGAGCATCTGGCGCATCATCTTCTGGCCCTCGAAGAACTTCGTCACCAGCGAGTTGACCTCGCCCACGGTGACGCCCGAGCCGGCCGCGATGCGGGCCCGCCGGGAGCCGTTGATGATCTTGGGGTTGCGCCGCTCGGTCGGGGTCATCGAGCTCACGATGGCGGCCGCCCGGTCCAGATCCTTGTCGGACACCTGGCTGAGGAGCTCGCGGTTCTGCGCCGCGCCCGGGAGCATGCCGAGCAGGTTCCCGATCGGGCCCAGCTTGCGGACCATGTTCAGCTGGTTGACGAAGTCCTCGAGGGTGAACCCGTCCCCGGACACCAGCTTGCCGGCCATGTCCGCGGCCTGCTGCTGGTCGAAGGTCCGTTCCGCCTGCTCGATCAGCGTGAGCATGTCGCCCATGTCGAGGATCCGGGACGCCATCCGGTCCGGGTGGAACAGGTCGAAGTCCTCGAGCTTCTCGCCGGAAGAGGCGAACATCACCGGCCGCCCGGTCAGCTGGGCGATGGACAGCGCCGCGCCGCCGCGCGCGTCCCCGTCGAGCTTGGTGAGCACCACGGCGTCATAGCCGACGCCGTCGAGGAATGCCTGGGCGGTGACCACGGCGTCCTGGCCGATCATCGCGTCCACCACGAACAGGATCTCGTCCGGGTCGGTGACGTCCCTGATCGAGGCGGCCTGCTGCATCATCTCCGCGTCCACGCCGAGGCGGCCGGCCGTGTCGATGATGACCACGTTGTGCTGGCTGCGGCGCGCCTCGTCGATCGAGCGCCGCGCGACGTTGACCGGGTCGCCGGTCCCGTTGCCCGGCTCGGGCGCGAACACCGGCACCCCGGCCCGCTCGCCCAGCACCTCGAGCTGCTGCACCGCGTTCGGCCGCTGCAGGTCGGCGGCGACGAGCATCGGCGTGTTGCCCTGCCCGCGCAGCCACAGCGCCAGCTTGGCGGCCAGCGTCGTCTTACCCGAACCCTGCAGGCCGGCCAGCATGATCACGGTGGGCGGCGTCTTGGCGAACCGGAGCCTGCGCACCTCCCCGCCCAGGATGGTGATCAGCTCGTCGTGCACGATCTTGATGACCTGCTGCGCGGGGTTCAGCGCCCCGGACACCTCCTCACCCCGCGCGCGCTCGCGCACCCGGGCGATGAACTCCCTGACCACGGGCAGGGCAACGTCCGCCTCGAGCAGGGCGATGCGGATCTCGCGGGCGGTCGCGTCGATGTCGGCGTCAGACAGCCGTCCCCTGCTGCGGAGCGATGAGAAAACCTGTGTCAGCCGGTCGGAGAGAGTCTCGAACACGCTTCCAGGCTATCCGGTCAGCGCCTCTAGTACCCGCGCCGCGATCAACCCCCGCAAGTGCAGGTCCTTAACCGGGCTGCCCGAGCCGTCCACCACGTAAAACACGTCCACGGCCTCCGCGCCCAGGGTTTCTACCCGAGCCGCGCGCACGTCCAGGCCGCACTCGCCGAGTGCGCGGCCGATGCGCCACAGCAGGCCCGGCTCGTCGTGCGCCCGGATCTCGACCACGGTGGCCGTCCGGGACGCGTCGTCCACCAGCGTGACCTTCGGCGGCGGCAGGCCGGGCACGCGGGCGGCCGGCGTTCGGGTCCTGCGCCGCAGCCGGTCGGCCACGTCCAGCCGCCCGGCCAGCATCCGGCGCAGGTCGCTCGCCACGGCGTCGGGCTCCGGCGGGTCGCCGAACTCGGGGGCGACCCGCAGCACGGTCAGCGCGGTGCCGTCATGCACGCTTACGTTCGCCGACCTGACTACCAGCCGGTGGCTGGCGAGCACCCCGGCCGCCTGCCACAGCAGTCCCGGCCGGTCGGCGGCGACCACGGTGACCTCGTCGCCGTTCACCAGGGCCGCCGGGCCGCCGCCGACGGCGAGCGCGAGCTGATCCGGCCGCGGTCGCGGCGGCATCGGCGGCGGCTCGCCCGCCAGCTCGGCCGACACTCGCTGCACCAGGTCCGCGATGAGGCCTGCCTTCCAGTCGCTCCAGGCGGCCGGGCCGGTCGCCTGGCCGTCGGCGATCGCCAGCGCGTGCAGCAGCTCGAGCAGCCCCCTGCCGCCGACGGCGGCGGCGACCTGCGCCACCGTCACCGGGTCGTCCAGGTCCCGCCTGGTAGCGGCCTGGGGCAGAAGAAGATGAAGCCGAACGGCTGCGGCCACGAGCACCGCGTCGGCAGCGCTGAACCCGATGCGGGCGGCCACGTCGCGGGCTACCACCTCGCCGCAGACGCTGTGGTCGCCCGGCCAGCCCTTGCCCACGTCGTGCAGGAACGCGGTGAGCAGCAGCAAGTCGGGGCGGGCCACCTCACGGGTGAGCGCGGCGGCCCTGGCCGCGGTCTCCACCAGGTGCCGGTCCACGGTGTAGGTGTGCAGCGGGTTGCGCTGCGGCCTGTTGCGCACCCGCTCCCAGTCGGGCAGCAGCGCAGCCACCAGGCCCTCCTGGTCCAGCGCCTCCCAGACACCGACCGCCGCCTGCCCGGCGCCGAGCAGCGCGAGCAGGGCGTCCCGCGCCTCGGCCGGCCAGGGCACCGGAAGCGGCGGGCAGCAGGCGATCCGGCCCAGGGTGCGGGGCGCGAGCGGCAGCCCGGCCTGCGCGGCGGCGGCCGCGGCCCGGAGCACCAGCACGGGATCGCCCTGCGGGTCGGCGGACCTGGCGAGCACGACCTCGCCGTCCTGCTCGACCACGCCGTCGGCGAGCGGCCGCCGCTCGGACTGCCGCTTGCGGCCGGAGCGCGAGGTCAGCCGGTCCGCCTGGCGGAACGTGTGGTCGCTCGCGTAGGCCACGGTCCTGGCGGCGCCGGCCAGCACGCGCAGCAGCGCGTCGCCGTCCAGCAGCCCGGCCACCTTCGCGACCTCGTCCTGCTCCTGGAACACCAGCCGGTCGGCTGACCTGCCGGTGACCTCGTGCAGGGCGTGCCTGATATCGAGGATCGTCTCGTAGGCCGCGCGCACCCGCGGGCCTGGGGTCGGGGCCACCCAGGCGGCCGCCACCGCCTGCATCGCGTGCACGTCGCGCAGCCCGCCCTTGGCTTCCTTCAGGTCGGGCTCGAGCAGGAAGGCCAGCTCGCCGAACTGCCGTTCGCGTTCGGCGTGCATCTCCCGCAGCTCAGCCAGCCTGCGGCCCGCGGCGGCCCGCCAGTCCTTGAGCGTCCGCTCGCGCAGCCGGGCCGAGAGCGTGGCGTCGCCGGCGATGTGCCGCGCGTAGATCAGCCCGAGCGCCACCTTGAGGTCGTCGGCCGCGGCCCTGCGCGCCTCCGCCAGCGTGCGCACCGAGTGGTCGAGCCGGGCGCCGGAGTCCCAGACCGGGTACCAGATCCGGTCCGCGATCGCGGCGATGCCGCCGATGCCCTCGTGCAGCAGGAGCACGTCCAGGTCGCTGCCCGGCAGCTGCTCGCGCCGCCCGTATCCGCCCACGGCGACCAGCGCGACGCCGGGCTCGGCGGCCAGCAGGCCGGCCAGCCAGCGGTCGGCCTCAGCCGATCTCCGTGCCCGGTCGGCCGCGAACGACGTGACCATGGTCAACGCCCCATCCCCCCGGCCCGGAGGCTCAGAGGGCGTCGGAGCCGCGTTCTCCGGTGCGGACTCTGACGACGGTCTCGACCGGCACCAGCCAGACCTTGCCGTCTCCGATCCGGCCCGACTGGGCTGCCTTGACGATCACCCCGATAAGGTCCTCGGCGTCCTCGTCATCGCAGAGCACCTCGATCCTGGTCTTGGGCACCAGGTCGATCTGGTACTCGGCGCCGCGGTAGACCTCGGTGTGCCCGCGCTGCCTGCCGTACCCGGTCGCTTCCGTCACGGTCATGCCGTGCACGCCGAACGCCTGCAGCGCGCCCTTCACGTCATCGAGCTTGAACGGCTTGATGACAGCCGTGATGAGCTTCACGCGACCACCTCTTCAGCCTCGCCTGGCCTGATGCTCCATCCGCCCTAGTACCGACCCTGCGCCTGCGCCGTTTCGCGCGGTACGTCCGGGTGTTTCCGCGATGTGAAACGCCGGTGCCAGGTGTTACGGAGATGTTTCCGGCGCCCGGCGCTACTGGGGCTGGCCGATGATCGCGTCCACGAACGTCTCAGGCTCGAAGGGTGCCAGGTCGTCGGGCCCCTCGCCCAGGCCGACCAGCTTGACCGGGACGCCGAGCTCACGCTGCACGGCGATCACGATGCCGCCCTTGGCGGTGCCGTCCAGCTTGGTCAGCACGATGCCGGTGATGTTCACGGCCTCGGCGAAAACCCGGGCCTGGCGAAGCCCGTTCTGCCCGGTGGTCGCGTCGAGGACGAGCAGCACCTCGTCCACTGTCGTGCTCTTCTCGATGACCCGCTTGATCTTGCCCAGCTCGTCCATCAGCCCGGTCTTGGTGTGCAGCCGCCGGCCGTGTCGACGATGACGGTGTCCACGTGCTCGTCGATGCCGGTCCTGGCCGCCTCGAAGGCGACGCTGGCCGGGTCGGCGCCCTCCCGGTCGGACCGGATCACCCGGGCGCCCACCCGGTTGCCCCAGGTCTGCAGCTGGTCGGCCGCCGCCGCGCGGAACGTGTCGGCGGCGGCGAGCAGCACGGTGCGGCCGTCGCCGACGAGCGCGCGCGCGAGCTTGCCCGCGGCGGTGGTCTTGCCCGTGCCGTTGACTCCGACGATGAGCACCACGGCCGGGTGGCCGGCGTGCGGCGCGGTGCGCAGCGACCGGTCGTCATCCGGGCCGACCTGGGCGAGCAGCTCGGCGCGCAGCAGCGCCCTGACCTCGTCGGCGCTGCGGCTGCCTGCCACCTTGACCTGGGTGCGCAGCTCCTCGGTGATCTGCTGGGCCGGGACGACGCCCACATCCGCGGTGATCAGGGCGTCCTCGATCTCCTCCCAGGTCTCCTCGTCCAGGCGGTCGCGGGACAGCAGGCCGAGCAGGACCGAGCCGAGCCCCGACTGCGACCTGGCCAGCCGGCCGCGCAGCGAGGCGAGCGGCCGGCCGACGGCGGCGGCCGCTCGATGACGGGCTCGGGCGGCAACTCCTCGCGGGGCGGCGCAGGGGGCGCCTCGGCCCGGTCGGCGACCGCGGTCCCGGTCCGGGCCTCGGTGCCGGGCGGTTCCCCGGCCGGGGGGGCGGCAGGCGGCGCGGGACGGCTGATCGCGCGGCGCCGGGGACGCACGAGCAGCAGCCAGCTGCCGGCGACAGCGGCGAGAACCGCGATGACGATGATGAGAATCACGTATGCCATGGCCCAACCAGTCTCGCAGACGGGTCATGGTGCGCGAGCCGGCGGCGCTTCAGACCCGCTCGCGCTCGCGCAGCCGCTGGCTCACCACGGCGGAGACGCCGTCGCCGCGCATGCTGATCCCGTACAGCGAGTCGGCGACCTCCATCGTCCGCTTCTGGTGGGTGACGATGATCAGCTGGGATGTCTCCCGCAGCTCGTCGAGTATGTGCAGCAGCCGCTGCAGGTTCGTGTCGTCCAGCGCGGCCTCGACTTCGTCGAGCACGTAGAAGGGCGACGGCCGCGCCTTGAAGATCGCCAGCAGGAAGGCGATCGCGGTCAGCGACCGCTCGCCGCCGGACAGCAGCGACAGCCGCTTGACCTTCTTGCCCGGCGGCCTGGCCTCCACCTCGATCCCGGTGGTCAGCATGTCGTCGGGCTCGGTCAGCACCAGCCTCCCCTCACCGCCGGGGAACAGCCTCGAGAAGATGTGCTCGAACTCGCGCGCGGTGTCCTCGAAGGCCGCCTCGAAGACCTGCTGGACCCGGTCGTCCACCTCCTTGACCACGGTGAGCAGGTCGCGGCGGGTCTTCTTCAGGTCCTCGAGCTGCGTGCCGAGAAACGCGTGCCGCTCCTGCAGGGCGGTGAACTCCTCCAGGGCCAGCGGGTTGACTTTGCCGAGCTGGGCGAGCTGACGCTCTGCCACCTGGACCCGGCGTCCGGCGTCGGCGCGGTCGAATACCGGCGGCCGGGCGCGCTGCTCGGCCGGGGATTCCCCGTCGGCGGGGACAGGCGCCGTATCCGGCCCGTACTCGGCCACCAGCACGTCGGCCTCGATGCCGTACTCCTCCGCGACGCGGCTGGCGATCTGGTGCAGGCGCATCCGGTGCTCGGCGGCCACCAGTTCCACGCTGTGCGCGCGGCCGGTGAGCGCGTCGAGCTCGGCCGTCATCGCGGTGACGCGGGCGCGCAGCTGAGCCAGCTCCTGCGCGTGTCCCGCGGTCGCCTGCTCGGCCGCCTGCCGCTGCGCCTGCGCCAGCTCGATGGAGGCCTGGATCCGGGCGAGGGCCGTGCCCGCACCGTCGGCCACGGCCCGGGCGATGGCAGCGTCGCGCCTGCGCCTGGCCAGCCGGGCGGTCGCCCGCTCGCGGGCGTGGCGCTCGGCGGTGGCGGCCGCCGCGAGCGCGTCCCCCCGGCCGCTGATCGCCCGCACCCGCTCCTCGACCGTCCGCACCTCGAGCCGTGCCTCCATCTCTGCGGTGCGGGCGGCGCTGCACCGCTGGCCGAGCAGGCCGACGTCCTGCGCGGCGGCATCCGGGCCGGCCGGGACGGCGGCCGCGTCACCCTCCTCGGCCTCCGCCTTGGCCAGCCGGCGCTCCGAATCCTCGAAGCGGGCGATGTCTGCTTCCCGCGCCCGCTGCGCGGACGCGACCGCGGCGGCCAGGCGCTGCGCCTCTTCCCTGGCGGCACGCGCGGCGCCGGCCAGCATGCCGAGCCGTCCGGCGATCTCGGCCGCGGCGCCATCGGCCTCCTGCAGCCCGGCGAGCACCTGGGCCAGGGCGTGCCGGGCGCGTTCCTCGTCGGCCGCGGCGGCGTCCAGCTCGCGCTCGGCGCGCTCGCAGCGCTGCTCCGCCGCGGCCAGCCCCGCCGCCGCCTCGTCGGCCGCGGCGCGCGTCTCCAGCAGGCTCGGCGCCTTGGCCGATCCCCCCCGGGCCCAGTGCGCGCCGAGCAGGTCGCCGTCGCGGGTGACCACGCGCAGGGCGGGGTGGGCCCGGACGAGGTCCCCGGCCTGGCTGAGGTTCTCGGCGACGACGACGTCCCCGAGCAGCCCGGCCAGCGCGCCCGCCGCTGCCGCGGGGGCGTGCACCAGGTCGAGCGCGGGGCGGGAGCCGGAAGGCAGCGCGATGGCGCCTGCGGCCGTGCCCCGCGGGGCGCCGTCCCCGGCCGCGTCCGCCGGGCCGGCGATGACCAGGCCCGCGCTGCCCGCGCCCTCGCCGCGCAGCGCGCCGAGAATGGTCACGGCCGCGTCAACGCCGGCCACGGCCACGGCGTCCGCCGCCGCCCCCAGCGCGGCCGCGATCGCCTGCCGCGCTCCCTCGTCAACCGTGAGCATCCCGGCGAACGCGCCCAGTACGCCTCCGAACCTGCCCGGCTCGCCGAGCAGGATCTCCGAGGCGTCGCCGCCGGTGCTGAATGCCTCTTCGAGCGCCTCCTTGCGGGCGCGGAGCGCCGCCCGCTCGGCGCCCGCCTGGCGCTCGGCCGCGCGCAGCGCGGTCACCCGCTCGGCCGCGCGGCTGACCGCGGCCGCCGCCTGCTCGCGGGCGGCGGCGAGCTCCGCCCGGCCATCCTCGCGGCCTGCCGTGAGGTCGGCGACGCTCTCGTGCTCCCGCTCGGCGCGGGCGGCGCGCTCGGCCGCCTGCGCCTGGGCGGCAGTCAGCCGCTCGATCTCCTCCCCGGCGGCAAGCCCCCGGCTGCGCGCGGCGCCGACCTGCCCGCGGAGCTTGGCCATCCGCTCGGCTCGCGCCGCTTCCTCGCGGGCGCGGCTGGCGAGCTGGCGTTCCACCGCGGCGAGCGCTGACTCGGCGGTCTCGCGGGCCCGTACCGCCACGGCCAGCCGGTCGCGGCAGACCACGAGCCGCTGGGTGAGCGCGGCCTCCTCCTCGCGCAGGGTGGCCGCCTCCGCGTCCAGCGCGTCCGGGTCGCGGCCCGGGCCGACCGGCTCGGGCTCGGCGGACAGGTGATGATGGCGCTCGGCGGCGAGGCCTGCCACGGCGCGGAACCGCTCGGCCAGCGAGGACAGGGCGAACCACGTCTCCTGGGCCCGGGCGAGCCTGGGCGCGTGCTCGCGCGCCGCGTCTTCCAGCTCGGCCTCCCTGGCCCTGGCGCCGGCCAGCTCGGTGTCGAGCTCGGCGCGCCGGGCCGTCACGATCGCCTCGCCAGCCGTCTCCTGCTCGAGCTCGGCGGCCAGCGTGACGTAGTCGTCGGCGAGCAGGCGCAGCCGCGCATCGCGCAGGTCGGCCTGGATGACCGCGGCTTTCCTGGCGATCTCGGCCTGGCGGCCGAGCGGCTTGAGCCTGCGGCCGAGCTCCGTGGTGAGGTCCACCAGCCGGGTCAGGTTGACCTGCATGGCATCGAGCTTGCGCAGCGCTTTTTCCTTGCGCTTGCGGTGCTTGAGTACGCCGGCCGCCTCCTCGATCAGCGCGCGCCTGGCGTCGGGTCCCGCGTGCAGCACCTCGTCGAGCTGGCCCTGGCCGACGATAACGTGCATCTCCCGGCCCAGCCCCGAGTCCGAGAGCAGCTCCTGGATGTCGAGCAGCCGGCAGTGATCACCGTTGAGCGAGTACTCGCTCTGGCCGGACCTGAACAGCAGGCGGCTGATCGTCACCTCGGCGTACTCGATCGGCAGCGCGCCGTCGCTGTTGTCGATGGTGAGCGTGACCTCGGCGCGGCCGAGCGCCGGGCGGGACGTGGTCCCGGCGAAGACGACGTCCTCCATCTTGCCGCCGCGCAGGGACTTGACGCCCTGCTCCCCCATCACCCAGGACAGGGCGTCCACGACGTTGGACTTGCCCGACCCGTTCGGCCCGACGACGCAGGTGATCCCCGGCTCGAAGCGCAGCGTGCTCAGCGAGGCGAAGGACTTGAACCCGCGCAGGGCGAGCGTCTTCAGGTGCACCCGCGGGATCTCCTCCTTGGTCGCGCTTGAGACGTGCGCAGCTTGTCCGCACCTTACCGCGCGCTGCCCTCAGTTCCCGGGATTCACGCCGGTTGCCCGGTCCGCCCGGCGACGGACCGTGACAATTCACGCCGGACCGGCGCAGGCGGGATCGCCCTCCTGGCACAGCAATGATGCGGGGCAGCATCGCCCCGGGACAGACGAATAGGGACGCCAGGAACAGGCGTCCCTCATTCGTCGTTTCCCGCCGGCAGGCGGGCGCCGGTCAGGTAAGTGCCGGCTCGCGGGGTCGAACCAGCAGGTCATGGTCGACCTCCACGGCAAGCGCGTCCTTCTCCTCCTGAAGCCGGACTAGCTCAGCTTCAAGATCGCGAACGCGCTGCTGGAGGCGACGCATCTCGTTGACCATGCGGAGATCGGGCCCGCCGACGTGGCCGAGTAGAGCCTTCGCCATTGTAAAAGGTCCTCCACACTGAGTGACCAGAGTGGGCACGCACGCACGCGACGATGGGCATGGATGCGCGCAGCTAACATTGGTAATAGGGTCCCACCCCGCGGGGGCGAGGTCAAGTTGAGCGGCCCCGTCCGGCCGGGTTACTCCCGCGGCCGGGGCGTTATAGCCCGGTAAATCCGGAAAGATCTCCGCGCGGCTGGCCCCACTCGTGGGTCACGGCGGTCACCCTGCCGGGCGCCGAGGGACCGCCCAGCAGGGCAAGCAGCTCGCTGCAGGCGTGCCGCCCGCCCTCGGCCACCACTTCCACCCGGCCGTCAGGCAGGTTCGCCGCCGTCCCGCGCAGCCCGAGCCTGAGCGCCTGCGACCGCACCCACCAGCGGAAGCCGACGCCCTGCACCAGCCCGTCCACCCAGGCGGTCAGCCGTGCGCCGCGGGCGTTACCGGCGGGCGCCGTATCAGCGCGCACCGTCACCACCGGCCGCGCCGCGGCCGCGGCTGGCACCGCGGGCAGCTGAAGGCGGACCTGTTCATGAACTTGTCCCGGCGCACCGGGGTGCCGCACCGGGGGCACGGCTTGTCCTCCCGGCCGTAGACGGCAAGCGACCGGTCGAAGTAACCGCTCTCGCCGTTGACGTTGATGTAGAGAGCGTCGAACGAGGTGCCGCCAGCCTGCAGCGCCTCGGTGAGGACCTCCCTCACCGCGGCCAGCAGCCGGGCGATCTCCGGCCTGCTCAGCGTCTCCGTCGGCCGGGCCCAGTGCAGCCGCGCCCGCCACAGCGCCTCGTCGGCGTAGATGTTCCCGATCCCGCTGACCAGCGACTGGTCAAGCAGTGCCCGCTTGATCCCGGTATGACGCGCGTGCAGCCGCGCGGCCAGTGCCGCGGGGTCGAAGGCGGGCTCCAGCGGATCGGGCGCGATGTGCGCGATCGGCGCGGGCAGCTCGTGACCGCCGGGCACGAGGGCCAGGTGACCGAACGTCCGCTGGTCGGTGAAGCGCAGGTCGGGGCCGGCGTCGGCGAACGTGAAGCGGGCCCGGACGTGCGGGCCGACCGGCCGGTCCGGGTCGCCGACGAGGAACTGGCCGCTCATGCCGAGGTGCGCGAGCAGCGCGTCCTCCCCCACCGACAGCCACAGGTACTTGCCCCGCCGCCGGGCGGCGGTGAACACGCGTCCCGCCATCGCCGCCTCGAAGTCGCCGGGGCCGGGGAGGTACCGGCGCACCGCCCGCGGGTGCAGGACCGCCGCGCCGGCCACGCTGCGGCCGGCGACGTGACGCTCGAGGCCGCGGCGGACGGTCTCGACCTCGGGAAGCTCAGGCACCGGCGGTGGTGCGGTTCGCGTTCCGCAGCGGGTCTATCTCGGATCCGGTGCCGTTCTTGATGGCGGTGTAGGCCGCCTCGGCGGCCTGCTGCTCCGCCTCCTTCTTGGATTTGCCCTCGCCGGAGCCGAACGCGCGGCCGGCCACCCGCACGGTGGCGCGGAACGACTTCTGATGGTCGGGCCCGCTCTCCTCGACCCGGTACTCGGGCACGCCCAGGAACTCGGCGGCGGTGAGCTCCTGCAGCGAGGTCTTCCAGTCCAGGCCGGCGCCGAGCTGCGCCGAGTTGGCGATGACGGGGTCGAACAGCCGGTGCACGAGCTGGCCGGCCGCGTCCAGGCCGCGATCGGTGTACACCGCGCCGATCACCGCCTCCAGGGTGTCAGCGAGGATGGACGGCTTGTCCCTGCCCCCGGTGCCCTCCTCGCCCCTGCCGAGCCTGATGTAGGCGCCGAGCCGGAGCTCGCGCGCGACGCCGGCCAGCGCCCGCATCTGGACCACTGCGGCGCGCAGCTTGGCGAGCTGCCCCTCGGGCAGGTCGGGGTGCTCACGGAACAGCGTGTCGGTGACGATCAGCCCGAGCACGGAGTCGCCGAGGAACTCCAGCCGCTCGTTGGTGGGCAGGCCGCCGTTCTCGTAGGCGTAGGACCGGTGCGTCAGCGCGCGCTCGAGCAGATCAGGGCTAATCGGGATATCCAGGGCGGCAAGCAGCTGCGCGCGGTCACGCTCGGCTCCGCCTTCGACCGGCGGCGCGCTCCCTGCGCCCACGGATTCCCTCCTCCCCGGCATGCGCTTTCAGTTGTCAGGGCGGGGTGATGACCTGGCGGCGCTTGTAAGTGCCGCAGGTCGGGCACGCCACGTGCGGCAGCTTGGGGCTGCGGCACTGCGGGCAGCGCGTCAGCGTGGGAGCGGTGGCCCGCCACTGCGCGCGGCGCGACCTCGTGTTGCTCCTCGACATCCTCCGCTTCGGTACTGCCACCTCAGCCCTCCTGTCCCTCTCCGGCGCTCGCGCCGTTCTGACGTTCTCTTCCCATGTCCAGCTGGCGCAATCGCGCCCACCTCGGGTCGGGTGCGCTGTCATGGTCGTGCCCGGGCCGGCGTCCGCGAGGCGCACTCCGCACTCCGCGCACAGGCCCGCGCAATCCGCCCGGCACAGCGGCGCCAGCGGCAGGGCGAGCACCACGGCGTCCCTGAAGGCCGGCTCGAGGTCGAGCAGCTCCCCGGACAGGAAGCGCCGGTCCGAGTCGTCGCCGACCTCCGCGTACCGCGCGTCGTCCGGCTCGTACAGCTCACGGAAGGCGACATCGACCGATGAAGCCACCGCTTCCAGGCACCGGGCACACTCGCCGGTCACCGGCCCCGCCGCCTCCGCCGTGACCAGCACGCCTTCGGACACCGCCTCCAGCAAGACGGTCAGCTTGACGTCGGCACCTGCGGGCACGCTGGCCAGCGCAACCTGCAGATCCGCCGGGGCCGGCACGATGCGTGTCTCGCTTCGCGCTGATCCCGGCTGGCGGCCCAGCGTCCGGGTATCGAACACTAGCGGGCTGCGTGGACTGGGGTGCGTGATCGGCTTGCTGGGTACGTATGGCATGGCAAATATTTATGTGGGCTGGAACCGAAGGGTTAGCCTACCTGCGGCCCCCGGTAAAGCCCAACTCAAAGGCTTGTTCAAGTCTTTCAGAGCACGCCGCCGGGCCCGTCGGCCGACTGCGGCAGGCCCAGCCGGTCCCGCAGCCGGGCGAGGACGATCTCGGGAACAAGGCCGCCGACGTCGCCGCCGTAGCGGGCGATTTCCTTGACCAGGCTGGACCGCAGGAACGCGTACAGCGGGTTGGTCGTCATGAACAGCGTCTCCACCCCGGCCAGGCGGTAGTTCATCTGGGACATCATCTGCTCGTACTCGAAGTCGCTGACCGCGCGGAGCCCCTTGACGATCGCGGAGATGTCGTTGGCCTTGCAGAAGTCGACGATCAGGCCGTGGAACCTGGTCACCCGGACGTTCTCGTCGCCGGCCGTGACCTCGGTGAGCATCTCCACCCGCTCATCGGTCGTGAAGAGCGCCTGCTTGGAGATGTTGGTCAGCACCGCGACGACCACCTCGTCGTAGAGGCGGGCAGCCCGCCCGATGATGTCGAGGTGCCCGTTCGTGACGGGATCGAAGGAACCAGGACAGACGACGCGACGCACGCGCTCACACCCCTCTGGGGCAGATCGACGGCCATGTCATGCCAGCAGCGCACCCGATGCGAGACCGTACCAGAGGGTCGCCTCGCCGTATCTGCGCGCCCTGTCCTCTGCATAGCCCTCCGGCCAGTGCACATGTCCTGACCTGGTGCTTCGCTCCACCACGACCAGGGCTCCCGGCACCAGCCAGCCCGCCTGGAGAAGCGAGGCGAGCATCGCGGTGACCGCCTCGCCCGCCAGCACGTAGGGCGGATCGGCGAACGCGACATCGAACCGGCCGTCGCCGCCGCCGGCCTGCTGGGCGGCCGGCGCCTGCTGGGCGGCCGGCCCGCGGGCCAGCACGCGCTCCACCCGGTCCGCGGCGACGGACGCACCGGCTAGGCCCAGGGCGGCGATGTTGGCCCGGATCACCCGGACCGCGCGCGGGTCGGACTCGGCCAGCAGCGCGCGGGCCGCGCCGCGGGACAGTGCCTCCAGGCCCACCGCGCCCGAGCCCGCGTACAGGTCCAGCACGCTCGCCCCGGCCAGCGGGCCGCGGATCGCCTGCACCGTCGCGAACAGCCCCTCCCGGGCCCGGTCGCTCGTGGGCCTGGTGTCGCGGCCGGCGGGGACGGACAGCCGGCGGCCGCCCGCCGTCCCCGCGATGACCCGGGTCATGCCCGAAGGGTAGCCGCCCGCTACGCCGCGTCTCGCCGGTCTCCCCTCGGCCGACCCTCCAGCCCGTTGACCTGGGCGTTCCTCTAGGCGGAATCCTGTTCCGCCTAGAGGATGTCCCGTTGGTGTTCACCTGACGACACCAATCTTCCGTCGATCTTGAAACGGGCCGTCGGGCGAGGCGGACTAGGGTGCGACCGCGACGCGCCGCAGCTGGCCGGAGGTGAGGAAGGAGGGGACGGGCCAGAGGGCGAGGAGGGAGGCCACGGACTGGCCGGGGGTGATCAGGCCTTCTCCAGGTACTCCGCCTGGTCGGGACCGAGCAGGTCGCTGATCGCCGCGGCCAGGGCGGGATGGCGGTCCAGCTCGGGGTCGGCGTCCACCAGGGCGGTCGCCTCCTCGCGGGCCTCGCCGATCAGCGCCTCGTCGCGGAGCAGCGTGAGCAGCCGCAGGCTGGACTTGCGGCCGGCCTGAGCGGCGCCGAGCACGTCGCCTTCCCTGCGCTGCTCCAGGTCGAGCCTGGACAGCTTGAATCCGTCCAGCGTCGCGGCCACCGCCTCCAGCCGCTCGCGTGACTTGCTTTCGGCTGGCATTTCGGTGACCAGCAGGCACAGGCCCGGCTCTGCGCCGCGGCCGACCCGGCCGCGCAGCTGGTGCAGCTGGGACACGCCGAACCGCTCGGCGTCCATGACGACCATGGCGGTGGCGTTCGGCACGTCCACGCCCACCTCGATGACCGTGGTCGCCACCAGCACGTCGATGGCGCCGGCGGCGAAGCCCCGCATGACCTGGTCCTTGTCCTCAGGCCGCAGCCGCCCGTGCAGCACGCCCAGCCGCAGCCCCTTGAGCGGTCCCTGCTCGAGCGCGGGCGCCAGGTCCAGCACGGCCAGCGGCGGGCGGCCGGCGGGGCGGGGCGGGCCGGACACACCGCTGCCGTCTGGCTCGCCGGGCTCGGTGCCGTCGCCGTACGGCTCAGTGCCGTCACCGTCCGGCTCGGTGCCGTCACCGTCCGGTTCGCTGCCGGGGCTCTCGTCGCCGCCGATGCGCGGGCAGACCACGTACGCCTGGCGGCCGCGCTCCACCTCCTCGCGCACCCGATCCCAGGCCCGCTCCAGGTATCTCGGCTTGTCCGCGGCCGGCACCACGTGGGTGGCGATCGGGGACCGGCCCGCGGGGAGCTCGCTCAGGGTGGAGACGTCGAGGTCGCCGTAGACGGTCATCGCCACGGTGCGCGGGATCGGCGTCGCGGTCATGACGAGCACGTGCGGCCGGCCGTCCTGCGCCTTCTCCCGCAGCACGTCGCGCTGCTCGACGCCGAACCTGTGCTGCTCGTCGATCACCACCAGGCCGAGATCGGCGAACTGCACCCCCTCCTGCAGCAGCGCGTGCGTGCCGATGACGATCCCGGCCGCCCCGGACGCGGCGTCGAGCAGCGCCTCGCGGCGGCGCGCGGCTCCCTGAGCGCCGGTGAGCAGGGCGACCCTGGTGGCCTTGTCCGCGGCGCCGAGCCTGCCCGCCTGGCCCAGCGGCCCGAGCAGCTCGGTGACCGAGCGGTAATGCTGCTGGGCGAGCACCTCGGTCGGGGCCAGCATGGCGGCCTGGCCGCCCGCGTCCACCACCTGCAGCATGGCGCGGACCGCGATGACGGTCTTGCCGGAGCCGACCTCACCCTGCAGCAGCCGGTGCATCGGATGGGCGCAGGCGAGATCGGCCGCGATCGTGGCGCCTGAGGCCCGCTGACCCTCGGTCAGCGTGAACGGCAGCCGCTCGTCGAAGGCCGCGGCGAGGCCATCGGGCTCCGCGGGGCGGGGCATGGCGGGCAGCGCGGCGGCCGCGCGCCGCCGCTGGGCCAGCGCCGCCTGCAGGACGAACGCCTCGTCCCACTTCAGCCGCTCCCTGGCCCGCTTCCAGTCCTCGTCGTCCAGCGGCACGTGGACGGCCCGGATCGCCTCGGCCAGCCCGGCGAGCCCGCGGCGCTCGCGCAGGTCGGCTGGCACCGGATCCTCGCCGATGTCCAGCACGTCAAGGACGGTGCGGATGCACTTGGCGATCTTCCACGATGCCAGCTTCCTGGTGGCCGGGTAGACCGGGATGACCGTCGCGGCGTACTCGGCGGCGAGCTCGGTGCCCGCCTCGTCGGCGGTGATCACCTCGCAGTCCGGATGGACGAGCTGGCGCTTGTTCCTGAAGGTGGACACCTCCCCGGAGAACAGGCCGTATGTCCCCGGCTGCAGCCGGCGCTGCCAGGAGTAGCTTCCCCGCGTGGTCGTGGCGAAAAAGGTCAGGACCAGCTCGTGCATGCCGTCGGTGACGGTGATCTCGATGACATCGCCGCGGCGGCGGGTCATCCGGAACGAGCGGAATCTGACCACCTGCGCCAGCACCGTGACGTGCTCACCGTCCCGCAGCGATCCGAGGTCGGTGAGCTCGCCGCGCTGGTGGTACCGGCGCGGGTAGTGCCGCAGCAGGTCGCCGACGGTCGCGACCTCGAACGCCTCGGCGAACGTCTTGCCCGCCTTCGGCCCGAGTATCCGGTCCGCCGGGTCGCGCAGGGTCACCATAGGGGCAGGATAGGCGGTGGCACCGTCGGTACCGGGGCGGCTCGGCCGGGCCGGAGGGCGCCAGTTCGCGTCCGGGCAGCCAGGTCGGATATCCTTCGACGACTGCCCTGGCGAGCCCCGTGGCCGCGCCCGGGGTTACCGACCATCCCACGCACCCAATGGAGCGATCCCGTGGCTTCCGTTTGCGACGTCTGCGGCAAGCAGCCGGGTTTCGGCAACAGAATCTCGCACTCGCACCGCCGCACCCGCCGCCGCTGGAACCCCAACATCCAGACCGTGCGGGCCGTCGTCGGACGGACGCCGAAGCGGCTCAACGTCTGCACCTCGTGCATCAAGGCCGGCAAGGTCAGCCGCTGACCGCTCCGGTCACTTAATTCACGCGCGCCGGAGTTCCCCAATGGCCCCGGGACGCCGGTCGGATTTTGCGTTACCGCGCGGATCACGCGCATTTCGTGCGCGCCGGGGGGCGAGCATTGTTTCAGGCCGACCGCATTCCCGGCGCCGCCGGCGGAATCGAGATCCCGCAGCTGATGCTCAGTGACCGGGCCGGCCGAATCTCGCCAGCGACGTGTCGAAGAAGCAGCCGTCCGGGGGCCCGGCGTGCCCGCTGGCCCAGAAGATGAACCGGACGCTCGCCCTGGCCCCCAGCACCTGCTGGCCCCGCCCCGGGGACACCACCCCGGCACCCGGTGCCCGCGAGCCGACCGGATACCAGCGGGCTCCCCACACCTGATGCATCTGGGCCCGCCGGTAGCGCATCCACAGCAGCCAGTTCGGGATGGCTGACCTGGTGCGGTTGGTGATCGTCATCGCGCCGACAAAGGCGCCCGGCCAGCTGCGGACCGTCCGGTAAGTAATGATCACCCGCACGTGTGCCGGATAGGCGCGGGACAGGTTATCGGCACGCAGGCCGCCTGTTGCCGGGTCCGCGCCCGGACCCGAGCCGGCCCCGAGTCGATCCGGCGCGCCCGTCGGCGTGCACGCTCGTGCCGCCGGGCCCGGCGTGGCTGGCCGGGCCGCCCGACGCGGTTGCCCGGGCACCGCGGACCCCCGGCGTCGAGGTCCCGAGCTGGACGCCGGGGGTCTTGCCCTGGCCCGCGGCCGAGCAGCTTGCCGCCGCGCAGGCCGGGCCCGTGCCCCGGAAGACAAGATGCGTCTGGGTGGTGCTGTAGGCGAGGGTAGCCGCGACGACAATGCAGGCGCCCGCGAAGAAGGTAGGCGTCATCATCAGCCGGCTCAGTGACCGGCGCGCCCGCGCCGGCGATGGCTGGGCATCGGGGGATGATGTGCCGTGCTGGCTGGCAGGCTCCGTCCCCCCGGGCCCGCCCGCAACGACGCGGCGGCGTTTTGGCATCGGTGCGATTTATATCAAGGGCCGTTACTTTCTGCTAGATATCGAATTGTAGTGGCTTAATTACCTCAGGTGATAATTAGCTGGTCAGGAGAAGTGCTGCCAGCCGGATTGACCCCGATAATTAGCCCCGTCGACCCGCACGCCGTGCCCTTCGCGCACACGCCCGATGACTACCCAGTGCGGCGGAAGCACGGCATCTGGCGGAAAGGTCGCGGCCAATGCGTGATCCTCACCGCCGGACAGCATCCAGTCCAGGGGCGCAACGCCCAGCACCGCCGCCGCCTGCGGCAGCGGGTCCGCGGGCTCCAGCCGCGCCGTCTCGACGTCGATGAGCACCCCGCTCGCCGCCGCGACGTGGCCCAGGTCGGCGAGCAGGCCATCGCTGATGTCGATCATCGAGGTGGCTCCGAGCGCAGCCGCCTCCGGTCCCGCGGCATAGGGCGGCCGGGGGCGCCGGTGCGCGGCCACGGCGGCGGCCGGCGGGTCAGGCCGGCCTGCAGCAGGGCGAGGCCGGCCGCTGACTGTCCCAGCCGGCCCGCGACCGCCACCACGTCGAGCGGCCGTGCCCCGCTCCTGGTGACCGGTTCCCTGCCCGCCATGGTGCCGATGGCCGTGACCGCGACCATGATCAGGCCAGCCTCCGACACGTCCCCGCCGATCACGTGCGCACCCGCGCGAGCGGCCTCATCGGCCAGCCCGGCGGCCAGCTCGGTGGCCCACGCCACCGGCAGGCCGGACGGCGCGGCGAGCCCGACGAGCAGCGCCTCGGGCACGGCACCCATGGCCGCCACGTCGGCCAGGTTCTGCGCGGCGGCCTTGCCGCCGATGTCGGCGGGGCCTGACCAGTCGGTCCTGAAATGCCGCCCCTCGACCAGCAGGTCGGTGGTGGCGACGATCCGGGGGTCGGCGACCCGCAGCACCGCCGCGTCGTCGCCGATCCCGACGACCGCGCCCGGCGCCGCGGGCATCCTGGCGGCGATGGCGTCGATGAGCCCGAATTCGCCCAGCTCCCCGATGGTGATGCCAGCCTCCCGTGATCGCGCCCGGGTACGGTACCGTGGCCATTCCTGATACCGCTAATTCTCAGATGTAGCCCCGCCCTGGGAGGACGTCGTGGTCCACGCATACATCCTCGTCCAGACGGAGGTCGGCAAGGCTGCGGAGGTAGCAGCCCGGATCTCCGACATCAAGGGAGTGACCCAGGCGGAGGACGTGACCGGCCCCTACGACGTCATCGTCCGCGCCGAGGCCGAGAACGTCGATGACCTCGGCAGGCTCGTCGTGGCTCAGATCCAGGGGGTCAACGGGATAACCCGCACCCTCACCTGCCCTGTCGTTCACTTCTGACCGGGCGGGCCGGGCGCAGGAGCTGCGGGGCGATCGCGGCGGTGCGCGGCCCGAGCCCGAGCCCGGCCGCGGAATCCAGGTCGGCCGGGGTGTCCACGTCCCGGCGCAGCCCGGCAATGCCGGTGAGGTCGAGTTCACGGACGCCCGCCAGGCGGTGCCGCTGCCTCGATCCCGGCCCGAACCTGGGCTGGAACCTGCTCCCTGGCGCCGCCGTGTACAGCGTCGTCCCGGATCCGGCCGCGTCGGGCACGAACGCCTCGGGCCAGCGGGCGGCGGCGCGCAGCGCCCGTCCCAGCTCGGCAGGCCGCAGGGCCGGCAGGTCTGCCGCGAGCGCTCCGGTGGCCGCTGCCGGGCGGAGCGCGGCGGCCACGGCGGCGCCGTGCACGAGCGCCGGGTTCAGGCCGTCACCGGGCTCGTCCGGGATGACCAGGGCGCCCAGGGCGGCCAGCTCGGCAGCGGCCGCCTGGTCGTCGCTCACCACGATCACCACCGACACCTCCCGGCACTCCACGGCGGCGGCCACGGTGTCGGCCGCCAGGGCGAGGGCGAGCTCGGGCCTGCGCGCTCCGGCCAGGCCAGTCAGCCGGGACTTGGCGCGGGCAAGTACCTTGACGGGGATCACCACCGACCAGGTGTCCGGTGCGTCAGCGGCCACGGTGGCTCTCCTGCCTCGACATGGCGCGCCGCGAACCGGAAGACTGGCCAGGAAGAACAGCGGAGGCCGACGATGAGCGGGCACGACGATGGCTAAGCGGGCGGAGCGGGATTACTCGCCGGGCTGGCGGCTCTTTACCAAGATCATCCTGCCGCCCCTGATCCGCAGCTTGATGAAGCTGGACACCGGCGGCAAGGAGAACTTCCCGCGCAGCGGCGGGATGATCGTCGCGGGCAACCACCTGTCCTACGCGGACTGGCCGGCGATGGCGCTGTTCAGCAACTGGGCAGGGCATTACCCGGTGTTCACCATCAAATCCCCGGTGTTCGATGTCAAGATCATCGGTACGCTCCTGCGCAAGTTCGGCCAGCTGCCGGTGTACCGCGGCCGGGCGGACGCGGCGCTCGTGCTCAACGAGGCTGAGCAGCGTATCTCCCGCGGCGCCTGCGTCATCTTCTACCCCGAAGGTACCGCGTCGCGGGACCCGGAGCAGTGGCCGATGGTGGCCAGGACCGGCGTGGCCAGGCTGGCCCTCACCAGCGGCGTCCCGGTGGTACCCGTCGCCTGCTGGGGTGCGCAGGCCATCCTGCCCTACGGCGACAAGCGGCCCAGGCTGTTCCCGCGCAAGACCGTGAAGATCGTCGCGGGTCCGCCGGTTGACCTGTCGGCCTACCAGGGCAAGCCACTGACCGCTGCCACCCTGCGCGAGGCCACCAACGCGATCATGGCCGACGTCACCAGGCTGCTCGCCGGGCTGCGCGGCGAGGAGCCGCCCGCCGTCCCCTACGACCCGCGGGCCGGGAAAAAAGCGGTCGGGCCGGATGCGGGCGGGACAGATGCGGCACGGAAGGCGCAGCAGGGGTGAAGGCAGCGGTCATGGGCGCGGGATCGTGGGGCACCACGTTCGCGCAGGTGCTCTGCGATGCCTGGCACACCTGTCACGCTGTGGGGCCGCAGGCAGGCGGTGACCGATGCCATTTCCGGCCTGGCACGAGAATCCCGACTACCTGCCGGGCATCGCGCTGCCCGAGACACTGGAGGCGACCTGCGACCCGGCCGAGGCGCTGGCCAGCGCCGACCTGGTCGTGCTCGCGGTCCCGGCCCAGTCGCTGCGGCAGAACCTGGCCGACTGGGCCCCGCTGCTCCCGGCCGACGTGCTGCTCGTCAGCCTGATCAAGGGCATCGAGCTGGGCAGCTGCGCCCGGATGAGTGAGGTCATCACCGAGGTACTCGGCGTCCGGCCCGACCGCGTCGCGGTCATCTCGGGGCCCAACCTGTCCGGCGAGATCGCGGCGCGCCAGCACGCGGCGTCGGTGGTCGCGTGCGCCGACGAGGACGCTGCCAAGCTGCTGCAGAGCGCCTGCCACGCGCCGTACTTCCGCCCGTACACCAACCCCGACGTGATCGGCTGCGAACTCGGCGGGGCGGTGAAGAACGTCATCGCGCTGGCCGTCGGCATGGCGGTCGGGATGGGTCTCGGCGACAACACCAAGGCGACGCTGATCACCCGCGGTCTCGCCGAGACGGCCCGGCTCGGGGCGGCCCTGGGCGCCGACCTGCACAGTTTCGCCGGTCTCGCCGGGATGGGTGATCTGGTAGCTACCTGCAGTTCGCCGTTGTCCCGGAACAGGACGTTCGGGGAAAATCTTGGCCGGGGCGCGACGCTTGCCGAGGTCACGGCGGGAACCAGGCAGACCGCCGAAGGGGTGAAGTCCTCCCTGTCGGTGCTCGAGCTTGCCCGCAGGCACGACGTGGAGATGCCGATCACCGAGGTCGTGGCCGCGGTCCTGCACCAGGGGTTGTCTGTGGCCCAGGCCGCGGAGCTGCTCACGTCGCGGTCGCCTAGGCCGGAGCGTTATGGGGTCTGACTACGGCACCGGGGCGCGGCGGCTGGGCGAGAACACCCGGGCCGTTCACCTGCCGCCGCCGCCGGTGCCCTCGCAGCAGCCGCTCGGCACGCCGGTGTACCGCACGGCGGCGTTCGCCTTCGAGTCGTCCGCGGAGTACGCGGCGGTGCTCGGCGATGCCGCCCCCGGCTATTCCTACAGCCGGATCGACAACCCGACCGTGGACGCGTTCGCGGCGGCCGTCGCGGCGCTGGAGGGCGCCAACCTGCCGGAGCAGGTCACCGCGCAGGCATTCGCGTCCGGCATGGCCGCCGTCAGCGGCGTGTTCTGGGCCTTCGCCCGGGCCGGCGCGCACGTGGTCGCCTCCGCCGCGCTCTACGGCGGCAGCTACGGGTTCCTGCGCAACGTCGCGGCGAGGTTCGGGGTGGAGACCGACTTCGTGGACGTGACCGACCTGCGCCAGGTGCGGGCCGCGGTGCGCCCGGCCACCGCGATCGTGTACGCCGAGACGATCGCCAACCCGACCACCGCCGTCGCCGACCTGCCCGCCCTGGCCCGGATCGCCGGCGGGGCGGGGGCGCTGCTCGTGGTGGACTCCACGCTGGCGCCGCCGGTCGTGTGCCTGCCGCTCGAGCACGGGGCCGACCTGGTGCTGCATTCGGCGACGAAGTACATCGGCGGCCATTCCGACGTCACCGGCGGCGTGGTGACCGGGCGGCCCGAGCTGACCAGCCGGATCCGGGCGGTGCGCATCGACACCGGCGGCTCGCTCGCGCCGGACGAGGCGTTCCTGCTCCGCCGCGGGCTGGAGACTCTGCCGGTCCGGATGCGCAGGCAGTGCTCGACCGCCATGGTGTTCGCCGCGACGCTGGCCAGGCACCCGGCGGTGGCCCGGGTGGATTACCCGGGGCTGGCCTGCCATCCCGGCCACGAGGTGGCCAGGCGACTGTTCGACGCCGGGCCGGAGGGCACCAGGTTCGGCGCGATCGTGACCATCACCCCTCGCGGCGGGCGCGAGGCAGGCATGGCGTTCGCCGACCGGCTGCGCATCGCCCAGGTGGCCACGTCGCTCGGCGGGACGCACACCAAGGTCAGCCACGCGGCGTCCACCACGCACCGGCAGCTGGACCCGGCCGCGCTCGCGGCGGCCGGGATCGACCCGGGGGCGGTGCGGTTCTCGATCGGCCTGGAGGACGCGGAGGATCTCATCGAGGACGCTCGGCTGTCCCTCGATTCCCTGAACACGGAGGAAGCGTGAGCAGCCAACGCAAGATCAGGGTGGCCGTGGTGTTCGGCGGCCGCAGCACGGAGCACGCCGTGTCCTGCCTGGGCGCCGGCCACATCCTCGCCGCGATCGACCGGGACCGTTACGAGGTGCTGCCGGTAGGCATCACCCGCGACGGCCGCTGGGTCCTGACCTCGGACGACCCGGGGCGGCTGGCCATCTGCGGCGGCGAGCTGCCCTCGGTCGAGTCGGTGGCGACCCCCGGCACCGAGATCGCCGCGCGGCTCGACCGCGGCGCCCGCGGGCTGGTGGTCACCGGCGCCGGCGAGGTGCCGCGCAGCCTCGGCGAGGTGGACGTGGTGCTGCCGCTGCTGCACGGCGCCTACGGCGAGGACGGCACGCTGCAGGGCCTGCTGGAGATGACCGGCACGTGCTACGCGGGCGCCGGGGTGCTCGCCAGCGCGGCCGGCATGGACAAGGAGTACATGAAGCTGATCTTTGCCGCGCGCGGGCTGCCGGTGGGCCGGTACGTGGTCGTGCGCGACCGCGACTGGCGGGACCGCGCGGCGGATGCGGCGCAGCCGCAGCCGCACGGCGTGACCGAGCGCAAGCGCGTGCTCGACGAGATCGGCGAGCTCGGCTGGCCGCTGTTCGTGAAGCCCGCGCGCGGCGGGTCCAGCATCGGCATCACCCGCGCCAGCGACCAGGCCGGGCTCGAGGAGGCCATCGAGGCTGCCCGCGAGCACGACCCCAAGGTGCTGGTGGAGGCGGCCGTCGACGGCATGGAGATCGAGTGCGCCGTGCTCGAGGGGATCGACGGCGGGCCGCCCGACGCGAGCGTTCCGGCGCAGGTGCTCGTCGGCGGCGGCGCGGACTTCTACGATTTCCAGGCCAAGTACCTGGAGGCCGACACGGGCCTGGCCATCCCGCCGCCGATTCCCGCCGAGCACGCGGAGCAGATCCGGCAGCTCGCCTGCGCCGCCTTCGAGGCGCTGTCCTGCGAGGGGCTCGCCCGGGTGGACTTCTTCTACGCGCCGGACGGCCGGATCCTGGTCAACGAGATCAACACGATGCCCGGGATGACGTCGTCATCGGCGTTCCCGGTGATGTGGGCGGCCAGCGGCCTGCCGCTGCCGCAACTGGTGGACCGGATCCTCCAGACCGCGCTGCGCAAGCGGCGCGGCCTGCGCTGAGGCGCCTCCGTCGCCGCGGCCTCCGTGGTGCAGACGACAGCGAGCGGCACCCGGGGCCTGCCCGGATGCCGCTCGATGGTCGCGCGAAGAGCAGAGAGCTACTTCTTGGCCTTCGCCGGTGCGGCTTTCTTCTCGCCGTTGACGGCGGCCTTGAAGTCCGCGCCCGCACGGAACTTGGGCACCGATGACGCCGGCACCTTGATGGCCGCGCCGGTGGCAGGGTTGCGCGCGGTGCGCGCCGGGCGGTCGGACTTCTCGAAGACGCCGAAGCCAGTGATCGCGACCTTGTCCCCCTTGGCCACTGCCGACTGAATGGTGTCCAGCATGGCGTTCACGGCATCGGTCGCGGCCGACTTGCTCCCCAACCGGTCCGAGATCGCATCGATCAGGTCACGCTTGTTCATGAATCACTCCTGCGGTTCCCCCACGGGAGGTCGCGCGGAATGGGCACCTGGGTCGCGACCTCTGACCTGCCTGAAAGTAGGCGATCCAGCGGCGTTGCACAACGTTATTGGCGAGAAAATAAGGCGTGTCGGCACCTGAGGGTGACATCGAGCAGGTCAAATACCCACAAACCGGGCACTGCCCTGGTCACCCGGTTACAGGCAGCCACGACTCACGGTGCCGCTCGAACTCGGCGATCGCGTCGGCGTGACGGAGCGTGAGACCGATGTCGTCGAGGCCCTCCATCAGCCGCCACCGGGTGTAGTCGTCGATCTCGAACGGCGCGGTCAGCCCGCCGCTGCCCGCGGCTCCGCCGGCTGCGCTGGCCCTGCCGGCTGCCGCAGCAGCCGGGCAGCGGACCGCGCGGCCGCCTAGGTCCACGGTGATCTCCGCGGCCGGGTCGGCCTCCACCGCGTCCTGCAGCGCGGCCACCACGCCGGCGGGCAGCCGGACCGGGAGCAGCCCGGCCTTCGTCGCGTTGTTGCGGAAGATGTCGCCGAACCGCGGCGAGATGACGACCCGGAACCCGAAGTCGGCGAGCGCCCAGACCGCGTGCTCCCGCGACGACCCGATGCCGAAGTCGGTGCCCGCGATCAGGATGGTCGCGCCCGCGTAGGCGGTCTGGTTGAGCACGAAATCCGGATCCTCGCGCCACGCGGCGAACAGGCCGTCGCCGAACCCGGTGCGGCTCACCCGCTTGAGGTACTCGGCCGGGATGATCTGGTCGGTGTCCACGTTGCTGCGCCGCAGCGGCATGCCGCGGCCGGTGTGGCTGGTAAACGGTTCCATCAGTCTGGCTCCCGGGTCACAGGTCGGACGGGGACGTGAGACGGCCGGTGACGGCCGTGGCGGCGGCAACGGCGGGCGAGACCAGGTGGGTGCGCCCGCCCTTGCCCTGCCGTCCCTCGAAGTTGCGGTTGGACGTGGACGCGCTGCGCTCGCCGGGAGACAGCGTGTCCGGGTTCATGCCCAGGCACATGGAGCAGCCGGCCGACCGCCACTCGGCGCCCGCCGCGGTGAACACCGCGTCGAGGCCCTCGGCCTGGGCCTGTGCCCTCACCGCCATCGAGCCGGGCACGACCAGCATGCGGATCCCGTCGGCGACCTTCCGGCCGCGCAGCACGCCGGCCGCGGCGCGCAGGTCCTCCATCCGGCCGTTGGTGCAGGACCCGACGAACACCGTGTCCACCGCGATGTCCCGCAGCGGCGTGCCCGGCGACAGGTCCATGTACGCGAGCGCGCGCTCGGCGGCGGCCCGCTCCCCCGGGTCGTCGAGCGAGCCGGGGTCGGGCACGGCCGAGGTCAGCGGCAACGCCTGGCCCGGGTTGGTGCCCCAGGTCACGTACGGGGACAGCGTGCCGGCGTTGATCACGACCTCGTGGTCGAACGTCGCGTCGTCGTCGGTCGGCAGCGACCGCCAGTGATCCAGCGCGGCCTCCCAGGCGGCGCCCTTCGGCGCGTGCGGCCGCCCCTCCAGGTAGGCGAACGTCGTGTCGTCCGGCGCGACCAGGCCTGCCCGCGCGCCGGCCTCGATGGACATGTTGCACACCGTCAGGCGGCCTTCCATCGATAGATCCCGAACGGCTTCGCCCCGGTACTCGAGCACGTAGCCCTGGCCGCCGCCGGTGCCGATCCGGGCCACGATGGCGAGAATCAGATCCTTGGCCGTGACCCCGTCGGGCAGGCTGCCCCGCACCGTGACCGCCATCGTGGCAGGCCGCTGCTGCGGCAGCGTCTGGGTGGCGAGCACGTGCTCGACCTCGCTGGTGCCGATGCCGAACGCCAGCGCGCCGAGCGCCCCGTGCGTGCTCGTGTGCGAGTCACCGCAGACGATCGTCATCCCCGGCTGGCTGAGCCCGAGCTGCGGGCCGATGACGTGCACGATCCCCTGCCCGGCGTCGCCCATGGGGTAGAGCCGCACGCCGAACTCGGCGCAGTTCTTGCGCAGCGTCTCGACCTGGGTCCGCGACACCGGGTCGGTGACCGGGCTGCCCGGGCCGGCCAGCGGGACGCCCGGGCCGGTGATCCCGGTCGTCGGCACGTTGTGGTCCTCGGTCGCGATCGTGAGATTCCGGCCGCCTGACCCCGCGCTGCGCCAGCCTGAGCCCGTCGAAGGCCTGCGGGCTCGTCACCTCGTGCACCAGGTGCAGGTCAACATAGAGGAGGTCGGGCTCTCCCTCCGCCGCGTGCACGACGTGGGAGTCCCAGATTTTCTCGGCCAGCGTCCGGCCCATCGGTTCGCGCCCCTTTCACCGTTTTCACTGTGTGGCTTGCGTCTCGAATAGCGAGACGCCAATATCGGTGTATGGACAACTCTAGCGGAGTCGGCGTTCTGGACAAGACGGTTTCCGTGCTGAACGCGCTCGAGCCCGGGCCGGCCTCGCTCGCTCAGCTCGTCGCGGCCACCGGGCTGGCCCGGCCGACGGTGCATCGTATCGCCGTCGCCCTGGAGCGGCACCGGCTGCTCGGCCGCGACGCCCGCGGCCGGTTCGTCCTCGGCCCGCGGCTGGCCGAGCTGGCCGCGGCGGCAGGCGAGGACCGCCTGCTGGCGGTGGCCCAGCCGGTGCTGAACCAGCTCAGGGACGTGACCGGGGAGAGCGCGCAACTGTACCGCCGGCAGGCGGACACCCGGGTGTGCGTGGCCGCGGCCGAGCGGGCGACGGGGCTGCGCGACACGGTGCCGGTCGGCGCGGCGCTGCCGATGACGGCCGGGTCCGCCGCGCAGGTGCTGCTCGCCTGGGACGAGCCGGACCGCGCCCGCCGCGGGCTGGCCGGAGCCAAGTTCACCGCCGCGACGCTGTCCCAGGTGCGGCGCCGCGGCTGGGCGGCCAGCGTGGCCGAGCGCGAGGCCGGCGTCGCGTCCGTGTCGGCGCCGGTGCGCGGCCCGGGCGGCCGGGTGGTCGCCGCGGTGTCGGTCTCCGGGCCGATCGAGCGGCTGACCCGCTCCCCCGGCCGGCTGCACGCCCCCGTCGTGGCCAGGGCCGGCGAGAAGATCAGCGACCTGCTCCGCCGGGCCGGCTGACGCGCGGCGGCTAGGCCGACGCCGCGGTCGGCACCGCCGCCACGTCGAGTTCCCAGGACTGCCACTCGTCGAGTACCCGGAACCCGAGCTGGGCGTTGATGGCGATCATGTGCTGGTTGGTGCCCGCGTTCCCGGTCACGATGCGGCGCAGTCCCGGCTCCGCCTGCGCCAGCTGCTGCAGCATCACGGTTTTGACCAGCAGCCCGAGCCGGTGACCCCGGTGCGCCCGGCTCACGGCGGTGAGCTGCTGGTGTCCCCAGGAGGGGTTCAGCGGGTCCACGGTGAGGACGGTCAGCCCGGCCAGCTCCCCGGTCCGGTCGCACCTGGCGCCCACCGAGTACATGTGCAGGCCCTGCTCCGCGGCACTGCGCTCGTAATGCCTGAACCTCTCCGCGTCCTCGGCCTCCGGCTCCTCTCCGGGGTTGCGCGGCGCGTCGGCCATGGCGTTCGCGACGGCCACCGCCTGGTCCAGGTACTCGTCTGGTGTCGGGCCCTGCCAGCAGACCAGTGAGTAGCCCCGCGACGCCGCCTCGGCCGTGCCGCGGAGCGCGGCCAGCTTCCCGGCCGGCGCGTCGGCGGTATCCAGCACCCGCCTGACCTCGACCAGCCCCGGCCGCGCGCCGGTAGCGGCGGCGAAAGCCGAGCCGGCCATGCCCTTGCGGGTTTCCGCGGTCAGCCCGCCCCTGCCATGGCCGGCCGCGCGCCTGGCCGCGTCTCGCAGCAGCGTGGTGCCGAGCCCGGCCCGCCGCCGGCCGGGTTCGACCAGCAGCGTCAGCCAGGCCAGGTGCCGGTTCTCCTTCTCGGGCAGCATGAGCACGTATCCGCCCGCCCAGCCGCCGTCGTCCCCGGCCGCCAGCGCGGCCTCCCGCCGGAACCCCGCCCAGCCCAGCCGCATCGCGGCGCAGAAGGAGTGCTCCGACCGTACCGGGCCGCCGGGGGCGTCCACCGGCTCGGTCGCGGCGTACAGCTGGTACCAGGCCCGGACCTTTGCGGCGTCCGCCGCCGGGTCGAATTCCTCGATGTGCATCCGTCCAGGAAAGCCTGACCCGGCCGTCCGCGCCAGCCATTATCTGGTCCGGGCGCGGCACGCAGGGCGAATCGCCCCCGATCACGAGCGGGCCGCCGGTAGCACACTTTCCGTCGGACGGCATGATGGATAGGGTCGGGAACCCGGCCGGTGCCTCGCGCCGCTGCGAGGCGCCAGGCTGACCACGACCGCCGGGATCCACCAGGCAACCACCGCGAGGTCGCACCTATGAAGGTAACTGCTGCGAGAGCGCGCCCATGAAGGTCGCCGTCGTCAGGGAAACCGCCCCGGGCGAGCGGCGGGTGGCGCTGACGCCCGACGCCGTCGCCCGGCTGAGCCCGGCCGGCATCGACGTGCTCGTCGAATCGGGCGCCGGCGACGGTGCCTGGTTCGGCGACAGCGCCTACGCGGAGGCCGGCGCGGCCATCGTGTCCAGGGACGAACTGCTGGCCGACGCCGACGCGATCGTGACGGTCGGCAAGCCCGACGCCGGCCTGCGGCAGGGGCTGCGCAGCGGCCAGGCGGTGTTCGGCATGCTGGCCCCGCTCACTGACCCGGAGCTCGCCGCCGCCCTGGCCGCCAGCGGCGTGACCGCGGTCAGCCTGGACGGCCTGCCGCGCACGCTGTCGCGCGCCCAGCAGATGGACGCGCTCACCTCGCAGTCGAACGTCGCGGGCTACAAGGCGGTGCTCGTCGCGGCGACCGCGTACGGCCGGTTCTTCCCGCTGCTCATCACGGCGGCGGGCACCGCCCGGCTGGCCAAGGTGCTCGTCCTGGGCGCCGGCGTGGCGGGGCTGCAGGCGATCGGCACCGCGCGCAGGCTCGGCGCGGTGGTCAGCGGGTACGACGTCAGGCCCAGCTCCAAGGGGGAGGTCGAGTCGCTGGGCGCCAGTTTCGTGGAGCTCACGTCGGTCACCTCCGGGGCGGGTGAGGGCGGCTACGCCCGCGAGCTCACCGAAGAGGAGCGGCGCGCCCAGCAGGCCGAGCTCAGCGGCCACATCGCGGCGCACGACGTGGTGATCACCACGGCCCAGGTGCCGGGCCGCAGGCCGCCGCTGCTGGTCACCGAAGACACGGTGAAAGCGATGGCGGCCGGCTCGGTGATCGTGGATATGGCGGCCAGCGCGCTGGGCGGCAACGTCGCCGGGTCGGTGCCCGGCGAGGAGATCGTGACCGAGAACGGGGTCACGCTCATCGGCGCGCCCAACCTGCCCGCCACCGTGCCGGCCGCGGCGTCCAACGCCTTCTCGCGCAACATGACCGCCCTGCTGCTGCACATGACCAGCGAGGGCGCCCTGGCCATCGACCCAGCGGACGAGATCCAGGCCGGCGTGGTCATCAGCCACGACGGCCGGGTGATCCATCCCGGCACCGCCGCGCTGACCGGCGACAGCACCGCCGACAACAGCGGCGACAACCAGGAGGAAGGTGGCGCCCGTGTCGAGCGGACTGACTGACCTGATCATCTTCGTGCTGAGCCTGCTGGTCGGGATCGAGGTCATCAGCAAGGTGCCCGCGACCCTGCACACGCCGCTGATGTCGGCCGCCAACTCGATCCACGGCATCGTGCTGGCCGGAGCCATGGTGATCGGGGTCACCGCGAACAACGCGCTGGGCTACATCCTGGCGTTCGTGGCCGCGTTCTTCGCCGCGATGAACGTGGTCGGCGGCTACGTGGTGACCGGGCGCATGCTGAAGATGTTCCGGCGGCGCCCCGTCCCGGCCGCCCCTTCCCCCCCGGAGGTCCAGGGTCCGGGAGAGGGGGGCTGATGGGCGCGTTCGGGACGGTAATTCAGCTTATTTACCTGGCGTCCGCGGCATCCTTCGTCCTCGGCCTGCACCTGATGAACAATCCGGCCACCGCGCGGCACGGGAACTTCGCGTCCGGCGCGGGGATGGCGGTCGCGATCGCGGCGACGCTCGCGCTGATCGCGCACGACGGCACGGTCACCGTGACCGGGTGGATCGTGCTACTGGCCGGCGCGCTGCTGGGCGCCGGCGCGGGCCTGTACTCGGCGCGGACCGTGCAGATGACGGCGATGCCGCAGCTGGTCTCCATCTTCAACGCGGTCGGCGGCGGTGCGGCCGCGCTGATCGCGATCCACGACTACACCCGGCTCGCGGGCGCGATCGGTGGCGTGCCCGCGTCCACCACGATCACCACCTTGCTCGACGTGATCATCGGCTCGGTGACGTTCTCCGGGTCGATCATCGCGGCCGGCAAGCTGCAGGGCGTGATCCCCGGGCAGCCGATCACCTTTCCCGGGTCGCGCCTGGTCAACATCGCGATCGCGGTGGTGGCGGTCGGCATGTCGGCGTACCTGATCTCCACCGCGAGCGTCGCCGGGCTGATCGTCGTGATCGTCGCGGCGCTGGCGTTCGGGGTGACGATGGTGCTGCCCATCGGCGGCGCCGACATGCCGGTGGTGATCTCGCTGCTGAACGCGTTCACCGGCACCGCCGTGGCGATGGCGGGCTTCGTGATCGGGAACGTCGCGCTGATCATCGCGGGCGCCCTGGTCGGCGCGTCCGGCGGCATCCTGACCAAGCTGATGGCCGACGCGATGAACCGGTCGCTGGCCAACATCATGATCGGCGGATTCGGGACCGGCGACAGCGCGGTCGCGGCGGTGGCGGCCGGCGGCGAGGGGGTGCGCTCGATCACCAGCGACGACGCGGCCATCCAGCTCGCCTACGCGGCCAAGGTCATCATCGTGCCCGGCTACGGGCTCGCGGCGGCCCAGGCGCAGCACGCGGTGGCCGAGCTCGCCAGCCTGCTCGAGGAGCGCGGCGTCGAGGTCAGCTACGCCATCCACCCGGTGGCCGGCCGGATGCCCGGGCACATGAACGTGCTGCTCGCCGAAGCGAACGTGCCGTACCCGCAGCTCAAGGAAATGGAGGAGATCAACCCGGAGTTCCCCCGGGCCGACGTGGCGCTGGTGATCGGCGCCAACGACGTGACCAACCCGGCGGCCCGGCGGCCGGGCACGGCGATCTCCGGGATGCCGATCCTCGACGTGGACCACGCCAAGAGCATCATCGTGATCAAGCGGTCGATGGCCTCCGGGTACGCCGGCATCGACAACGAGCTGTACACCGATCCCAAGACCAGCATGTACTTCGCCGACGCGAAGACCGCGCTCGCCGAGCTCACCAGCGCCGTCAAGGCCTACGTGGGCTGAGCCTCGGCCGCGTAGTCGGCCGGGTCCTGGAGACCGCGGGCCGCTCGCCGGCCAGGAAGGCGGCGACGTTCCGGGCGGCGGCGGCCATCGACTCCGAGACCATCCCCGGCACGAGCCCGGAGTTGTGCGGCGAGCCGAGCACGTTCGGCAGGCTGAGGAACGGCAGCCGGGGATGGAAAGGCTGGCCGTACCCCGGTTCGTCCCACCAGGTGTCGATCCCGGCGCAGAAGTCCGGGTGCGCCCGCAGGTGCTCGAACAGGGCATCCTCGTCCACGATCGCGCCGCGGGCCACGTTGACCAGGATCGCGTCCGGCTTCATCCCGGCGAGCTCGGCCGCCCCGATCAGGCCGCGGGTGGCCCTGGTCAGCGGCAGCGCCACCACGACGACGTCGGCCGCGGCCAGCATGTCGCGCAGGTCGGCGAGCGTGCCCGCCTGATCGGCCCCGTCGGCCCGGCCGCTGGTGTTGATCGCGTAGATGCGCATGCCGAGGGCGCGCAGTAGCCGGGCGGACGCGCTGCCAATGCCGCCGTAGCCGAGAATGCCGGCCAAGCCGCCGCGCAGCCGCAGCGTCTGCGCCAGGTCGAACGTGCCCGCGGCCAGCCTGGCGTGGTTGCGCGGCAGCCGCTTGGCCAGCGCCAGCGCCATCGCGAGCACGTGCTCGGCCATCGGGCCGGCGTAGGCGCCCACGTTGGCCGCGACCTTCGCCTGCGGCGGCAGGGCGGCGAAGTTGACGTGATCAGCACCCGCGGTCAGCAGCTGGATTAGGCCGGCCTTGCCGAGCGCGCTGATGTCAGCCGGGCTGAGCTCGTGGCCGGGGATCCAGGTGATGACCGCCTCCGCGGGCCCCAGCATGGCCGCTCGTGCGCCCGGATCCTCCCCGGCATCGGCGAGAAAGGCGATTCCGCCGAACGGTGCCAGGATCTCACTCAGCGTTCGGCGCCGATCCTCGTTGGCGTGAAAGGTCAGCACCGTGCGCGCGCTCATGCGGCAACCTCTCACTCCCGTCACTCCTGCGGGGCGGTCAGATGGGCCAGCCGCTCGACCTGGCGCATCTTGTTGGTCGCGTCGAGCGCCGCGACCTTGTAGGACTCGGCGAGCGTCGGATAGTTGAAGACCGCGTTGACCAGATAGTCGATGGTGCCGCCACAGCCCATCACCGCCTGCCCGATGTGCACGAGCTCGGTCGCGTTGGTGCCGAACACGTGCACGCCGAGCAGGGAGCGATCCTCCGGTGAGACGAGCAGCTTGAGCACGCCGTAAGAGTCGCCGATGATCTGGCCCCTGGCCAGCTCCCGGTAGCGGGACACGCCGACCTCGAACGGCACGCAGTCGGCGGTCAGCTGATCCTCCGTCCGGCCGATGAAGCTGATCTCGGGGATGCTGTAGATCCCGATCGGCTGCAGCAGCTCCGCGGTGTGCACCGGCTCGCCGCAGGCGTGCAGCGCGGCCAGCCGGCCCTGCTCCATCGAGGTGGCCGCCAGCGCCGGGAAGCCGATCACGTCGCCCACCGCGTAGATGTGCGGCACCTCGGTGCGGAAGAACTCGTCGACGCTGATCCGGCCGCGCTTGTCGGCTGTGAGGCCGGCCGCCGCCAGGTCGAGCTCGCTGGTCGAGCCCTGCCGCCCGGCCGAGTACATGACCGTGTCGGCGGGAATCTTCTTGCCGCTGCGCAGGTTCGCGATGGCGCCCTCGCCCCGTGCCTCGACCGAGTCCACGGTCTCGCCGAACCTGAACGTCACGGCCAGGTCGCGCAAGTGATACTTGAGCGCCTCGACGACCTCAAGGTCACAGAACTCCAGCATCCTGTCGCGCTGCTCGACGACCGTGACCTTGGTGCCGAGCGCCGCGAACATGGAGGCGTACTCGATACCGATCACCCCGGCGCCGCACACCACCATCGACCGCGGCACGTGTTCCAGCCGCAGCACACCGTCGGAGTCGATTACGGTGCGGTCATCGAAGGCGACACTGTCCGGCCGCGCGGGCTTGGTACCGGTTGCGATCACGATGTTCTTGGCCGTGATGCTGCGGGACCGGTCGTTGCTGTCGGTCACCTCGACCGCGTGCGGGTCGGTGAAGCGCGCCGTTCCGGCGAGGATCGATACCCGGTTACGGCTGAGCTGGCTGCGCACGACGTCGATCTCCCGGCCGACCACGTGCTGGGTGCGGGCGGTGAGGTCGGCGATGGTGATCTCGTCCTTAACCCGGTAGGCCTGCCCGTACATCTCACGCTGATCGACGCCGGTGAGGTAAAGGACCGCTTCCCTGAGCGTCTTGGACGGGATCGTGCCGGTGTTCAAGCACACCCCGCCGATCATGTCCGGCCGCTCGACCATGACGACCCGGCGCTCCAGCTTGGCCGCGGCGATCGCGGCCTTCTGGCCGCCCGGGCCGGAGCCGATCACTAGCAGGTCGCAGTCATCCACGCCTCCCAGTCTGACGAGGCGTGTGGGTCACCGGAAGCCCCGGCGGCCAGAGGTTGTCAGGACAGGCGGGGCGCGGGCCCCGGCCGGCCGGGGCCACGGCCGGCCGGGAGCTCAGTAGCGGGCGCCGACGACCCTGTCGCCCAGCGGGTCGAGCACGGCGAGCTCGCCAGCGGTGAGCGTGATGTCGAGCGCCGCGACGTTCTGCTCGAGCCACTTGACCCGCTTAGTGCCGGGGATCGGGGCGAGCGGGATGCCGAGCCGCTCGCCCTGCCCGTGCACCCAGGCGAGCGCCACCTGGGCCGGCGCCACGCCCCTGGCCTCGGCGACGCTGCGCACCGCGTCGGCGATGGCCTGGTTGGCCGCGGCCGCGTCACCGGTGAAGCGCGGGTTGCGGGTCCGGAAGTCGTTCGCGTCCAGCATGCTCATATCCACCGTGCCGGTCAGGAAGCCGCGGCCGAGCGGTGAGTACGGCACCAGCCCGACGCCGAGTTCGCGCAGCGCGTCCAGCACGGTCGTTTCCGGGTCACGGGCCCACAGCGAGTACTCGCTCTGCACCGCCGTGATCGGGTGCACGGCATGAGCTCGGCGAAGCAGGCCGCCGTCGACCTCGGACAGGCCGAGGTGGCGCACCTTGCCCTCGGCGACCAGCTCGGCCATCGCGCCCACGGTCTCCTCGATCTCCGCCGTCTGCGGCGGCCGGTGCAGGTAGTACAAGTCGATGACGTCCACGCCCAGCCGCGTCAGCGACGACTCGCACGACCGCCTGACGTAACCGCGCTCGCCGCGTATCACCCGCTGGTCGTCGCCGCCGGACCGGTCGATGCCGAACTTCGTCGCCAGCTGCACCTCGTCGCGGCGCCCGCTGATCGCGCGGCCGACGAGGACCTCGTTGTGGCCGGCGCCGTAGACGTCGGCGGTGTCGATGAACGTCACCCCGAGCTCGAGCGCCCGGTGGATCGTCGCGACCGACTCGTCCCAGTCGGCGTGGCCGTACCACTCGCTCATGCCCATGCAGCCCAGGCCCTGCGCCGAGACGGTGAGCTCACCCAGTGAAACCTTGCGCACGATCGCCGCCTATCTGCGTCATCCCGCCGGCTATCCGTTCCCGCCCCCCGCGACCCTCCGTGGTACCCAGATTCTTTCGCCTACGCGGTCGCCCGGCATCGCGGCCACCGGCCACCGGGGGTTCCTGCTAGCCGGTACTGGCGGCGGCCCGCGGGCCCGCCGCCGCCGGATCCCTAGCCGGCGTCCCGGGCCAGGAACAGGGCGGGGTCATAACCGGGCGCAGCGGCGAGCCATTGGCGGCGCAACGCGACACGTTCGGCCGCGACCAGGCCGCCCCAGACGCCGTGCTGGCCGATTGTCCAGTGCCGCAGCGCCAGCTCCAGGCAGGCGCCGCGCACGGGGCAGTCGCCGCAGACGGCGATCGCGCCGGCCGCCTCGCGGCGGGCGGCCGCGGTCTCGATGCTGGTCGGGAACCACTCGTCGGGATCCAGGGTGCCATCAGCGCATCGCGCCTCCCGGGCGACCTCGGCCCCTAGTGCCCGATCCGGGGGCCGGACGGATTCCCCGTCATGTGACGCGGCCGTAACGTGTCTCACGATCCAGCCTCCTGAGGCCTGCAGCCGGGCGTATGGGCCAGGGGCGGCCTGGGCGCCGCGGGCAGTGACAGCGTCACGGTCAGGCCCCCGCCGGGGGTCTGGCCGGGGTGCAGCGTGCCGCGCATCGCCTCGGTCAGGCCGCGGGACACCGCGAGGCCGAGCCCGACGCCGGTGCCCGGGTCGGTGTCACCGAGCCGCTGGAACGGGGCGAACATCTTGTCCCGGTCCGCTGCCGGGACACCCGGTCCGCGGTCGGCCACCAGCAGCTCGACCCGGCCGCCGCGGGCCCGGGCGGTCAGCAGCGGCGGTGACCCGGCGGGAGAGTAGCGCAGCGCGTTGGCCGTCAGGTTCGCGATCACCCGTTCCAGCACCGGGGGGTCGGCCATCACCTCGGGCAGTCCCAGCGGCAGGTCCACCCGGACCGCTCGGGCCTGCGGCCCCAGGCCGGCCAGCGAGCACGTGACGATCTCCTCCAGGTCGGCCGGGCGCGGAAACACCGACCTCGTCCCGGCCTGCAGCCGGGTGACGTCCAGCAGGCTGGCGGCCAGCCGGGACAGCAGGTCCAGCGATTCCGCCGCTGTGACCAGCAGCTCGTCCTGGTCGGCGGCGGTGAGCTGCAGGTCAGCCGAGCGCAGGCAGCTGACCGCCGCCGTCGCCGCGAGCAGCGGCGACCGCAGGTCATGACTGACCGCGGCCAGCAGGGCCGCCCGCATCCGGTCAGCCTCCCGGGCCGCGCTGGCTTCCTGAACGAGGTCCACGGCGTGCAGGGTACGGAACACAGCAGCCGCGTCCTCGGGAGACACGCCGACAGGCGGATCGTTCATGTCACTACCCTCTGCCCGCGATGACCGCGTTCGCTTCCGTGGGATCCCTAGTGCGCACCCCGGCCTCCCGGTCGCTTTCCGGGTGTGTGCTGGTCGCTGGCTCCTGCGATTGTCACGCGCGGTGGGCCGCGCTCACATCCGCCAGAGCACAGTGCCACTGGCCAGTGCTGGCCTGTCCCGGGCCGGCTGACTAGCTCATCGCGGGGACGGCTTCGGCCGCCGCCAGGATGAGCCGGGCCACCTCGTCGGGGTGGGAGACCATCGCGACGTGGCTGGACGGGATCTCGACGGTGGTGGCGCCCATGCGAGCGGCGAACTGGCGCTCAGCCGCGGGCGGGAGCGCCTCGTCGTCCGCGGCGACCAGGTACCAGGACGGCAGCGACTTCCAGGCCGGGACGCCCATCACGTCGGCGAACGCGGACGTGGCCAGTGGCTGCTGCACGGCGTACATCACCTTGGCCTTGGCCGGCTCGACGTCGGCGGCGAAGTGGCTGACGAAGTCGTCCTCGGACAGCCAGCCGAAGCCCTGCTTGTCGGTCATCAGGTGCGCCAGCGCCGGCGTCACCGGTCCCTGGGACAGCAGCCCGCCGAGTGATTCGCCCTGATCAAGGCCGAACGCGGCGATGTAGACCAGGCCGGCGACGTTCGGCGCGTCCGTGCCGAGAGCGGTCATGACCTGGCCGCCGTAGGAGTGCCCGGCGACGATCGTGGGGCCGTCCTGCAGGTCCAGCACCTGGCGCAGCCGGGCGACGTCATCGGCCAGCGAGGTCAGCGGGAACTGCGGCGCGGTGACCCGGTAGCCGCCGGCCTGCAGCCGCTCGATGACCCCGCTCCAGCTGGAGCCGTCAGCCCACGCGCCGTGTACAAGCACGATGTTCGGTCGAACGTTCATCTCCGTAATCCCTTCGTGGGTCGTGTCCATATCGCCATCTTGCGGAGCCAGCCCCCGGCGGGGGTATCCGCACCATGACTGCACCTGCCGGCCAGGCCAATGCGCGGCTGCTCAGCGGAAAGCACGGCTGGCATCGGAGCCGTTCGGGGATTACTGCTTGATCGGGGGAAAAGAGCACCGGCGGCACGCCGACGGTACGGGCTCACTTGGGATAAATGACGAGACGACCCCGGCGCGCAACCGCAAGGCTCGGGTCGGAGCCTCCCGGGGGTTCCAGGGGGGTGGCCCCCTGGGATAAATAGCGGAGCGACCCCGGTGCCGTTAGGCACAGGGGTCGCCCAGAGTCCCGCGGGGGTTCCAGGGGGTCGCCCCCCTGGGATAAATGACGAGACGACCCCGGCGCGCAAGCGCAGGGATCGCCCGAGTCTCGTAGCCCCGAGCGGATTTGAACCGCCGTCGCCGCCTTGAGAGGGCGGTGTCCTAGGCCACTAGACGACGGGGCCGTGCGTACTGCTTGCTGGCCGTGACCAGCGGTGAAGCTCCGCAAACTGCCGGGTGAGGCCGGCAGCCGCAGAACCCGCTGGGGTACCAGGACTCGAACCTAGACTAACGGGGCCAGAACCCGTCGGGCTGCCAATTACCCCATACCCCACGGCAGCGAGCCGCCGGGCTCGCTCGCGCCTGTGCAGTGTAGCCGAACCCGGGCGCGGCGGCCAAAGTGATCTCGTGTGACGGATTACGTCCCTGGTCACAGGCCCGATCCCGGTCCCTCGCGTTTCCGCGGAAACGCGGGACGGCCCGGCGCCGCGCTTCCGCGGAAGCGGGGCTCAGCCGGGCAGCGCCCCGAGCGCCCGGGCCAGGCGGGCGAGGGTGCGCTCCCGGCCGAGCAGCTCGATCGACTGGAACAGCGGCGGCGCGACCCGGCGGCCGGTCACCGCGACGAACACCGGGCCGAACGCCTGCCGCGGCTTCAGCCCCAGCCCGTCGATCAGCGCGGCGCGCAGCGCCTCCTCGATCGCGGCCCTCTCCCACGCGCCGACGTTCTTCAGCGCCGCCTCCGCGGCCTGCAGGGTGTCCCGGGACTCCGGCCCGAGCATCTGCTCGGCGTCCTTCGGATCGATGACGAACCCCTCCTCACCGACGAAGAGGAACCTCAGCATGTTGACGGCCTGGGTCAGCCTCGAGATCCGCTCCTGGACGAGCGGGGCCGCGGCGGCGACCAGGCGCGCCTCCTCGGTGCTCGGCGGGTCCTCCACCAGGTGCGCCCGCTGCAGGAAGGGCGTGATCCTGGCGACGAAGTCGGCGGGGTCGAGCGCGCGGATCTTGTCGCCGTTCATCGCCTCGAGCTTGCGCACGTCGAACTGTGCCGGGTTCCTGTTGACCCGGGCGAGATCGAACTCGGCGGCCATCTCGGCGAGCGTGAACGACTCCCTGTCCTCGCCCGGCGACCAGCCGAGCAGGGCCAGGTAGTTGCAGATCGTCTCCGGCAGGAAACCTTCGGCCCGGTACCAGTTGACCGAGACCACGCCGTTCCGCTTGGAAAGGCGCTGGCCGTTCGGCCCGAGCACGAACGGGAGGTGGGCGAAGACGGGGAACTCGCCCCCGGGCACGCCCATCGCGCGGTAGACCGCGATCTGGCGCGGTGTGGACGACAGCAGGTCCTCGCCGCGCACCACATGAGTGATCTTCATGAGCACGTCGTTGACCGCGACCGCGAGCGTGTAGAGCGGGCTGCCGTCCGCGCGGACGATCACGAAGTCGGGAACGTGCTCATGCCTCCACGTGACCTCGCCGCGGACGAGATCGGTGATCGTGGTCTGCCCGTCGGGCATCCGCATCCTGACCACGGGGCGCCTGCCCTCCGCCTCGTACGCGGCCACCTGAGCGGCGGTCAGCGTGCGGCAGTGCCCGTCGTAGCCGCTCGGGCCGCCGGCCTCCCGCGCGGCCTTACGCCGCTCCTCGAGCTCCTCCTGGGTGCAATAGCAGTGGTAGGCGGCACCGGAGGCGAGGAACCGCCCCGCCCACTCCGCGTAGATGTCCAGCCGCTCGCTCTGCAGGTATGGGCCGTACGGGCCGCCGGCGTCGGGTCCCTCGTCCCAGTCGAGCCCGAGCCAGCGCAGCGTGTCCATCGCCGAGTCGATGTACTCCTGCCGGACCCTGGCCCGGTCGGTGTCCTCGATGCGCAGCACGAACGTGCCGCCCGTCCGGCGGGCGAACGCCCAGTCGTACAGCGCGGTCCGGACGTTGCCCACGTGCAGGTCGCCGCTCGGGGACGGGGCGAACCTGACCCGCACGGGTCCGTCGGGCCGGAGGTCATCAGTCACGCGCTACCACCCTGTTGGTCAGCGTGCCGATGCCTTCGATGGTCACCGACACCTCGTCGCCGTCTGTCAGCGGGCCCGCCCCCGCCGGTGTCCCGGTGAGCAGCACGTCGCCGGGCAGCAAGGTCATGACCTGGCTGACGTAGGCGATCAGCGCCGGCACGCCGTAGTGCAGCTGCGACGTCCGCGCCCGCTGCCGGACATCGCCGTTCACCAGCGTGACGAGCTCGAGGTCGGCAGGATCCGCGTCCGTCTCGATCCAGGGGCCGAGCGGGCAGAACGTGTCGAATCCCTTCGCCCGCGTCCACTGCCCGTCCCGTTCCTGCAGGTCACGGGCGGTCACGTCGTTGGCACAGGCGTAACCGAAGATGACCTCCGCGGCACGGTGCACGGGTACGTCCCGGCAGAGCCTGCCGATGATGACCGCCAGTTCTCCCTCGTGCTCGATCCGCTCGGTGAGCTTCACCGGGTACGCGATCGGGTCCTGCGGGCCGGCCACCGCGGTGGACGGCTTGAGGAACAGGACGGGCTCGCCCGACCCCTGCTCGCGGCCGGCGTCGGACAGCCCGGTGTAGTTGCCGTCCACCGCGATCACCTTGCTGGGCAGCACCGGCGCGAGCAGCCGCACCTCGGCGAGGGGGTAGCGCGCGCCGGTGAAGCGCAGGCTGCCCGGGTCGGCGCCGAACGGGTGCCCGTGCAGCTCGGCTACGACCGCACCCGTGCCGCCGGAAGCGCCATTGCCCTGGTCCTCGACGATGCCGTAGGCGACCTCGCCGCCGCTGGCAAACCTCGCGATACGCACGTCACCCTCGCAACGAAGCAGCCCTGACGATCAGCGCCGCCAGGTTACTGCAAGAAGTTCCACGACAAGATCGCTGACCTGCGGCGCCGCCTGGCGCCCCGGATCGGCCCGCGGTCCTGCCATGGACAGCCGTTGGCTGTCATTGACCAGATTAGGCGCTGCCCCGCGCCCCGGCCCGCTGCCCTGCCCCTGACAGCGGCTGACCCTCAGCGACCCTCAGCGACCGTCAGCGACCCTCAGCGACCGTCGGCGAGCCGGTCTACGGTCGCCCGGAGCTGCGGTCTGGTGGCCGACGACGCCTGCGCCCACGACTCGAAGTCCAGCACCGCCTCCAGCCCGCCGGTGTCCGCGATCTGCACCGCGTGCTTGATATCCAGCACCAGATCCGGGTCGAGCTGCGCGTAGCGCTCTGCGAGCTGGCGGGCGTGTTCGGCCGGATCGTCTTCTATGCGCAGCACCAGGCCGCCCGCCAGCGCCTGGGCAGCATCCAGCACGGCGCCGTCCAGCAGCGTGGCCAGCGCCCGCTGGGCACCCATGGCGCGTACGAGGAAATAGCTTGCCCCGCCGCCGGGATGCAGGCCCAGCCGCGTGAACGTGAATCCGAACGAGGCCCGGGGACCGGCGATCCGCAGGTCGCAGCACAGCGCGAGGTTGGCCCCGGCCCCGACGGCCGGTCCCTGGATCGCGGCGATCGTCGGTATGGCCAGCGTGCGCAGCCGGAGGAAGCAGTCGTACAGGACACGGAGCTGACGGCGGATCTCGGCCACCGGCCGGTCCTCGCCGCGGAATACCGCCCGGAGGTCGGCGCCTGCGCAGAATGCCGTGCCGGCCCCGTCACCACGAGCGCGCGGGCGGCGGGGTCGCCGGCCACGGCAGCCACGGCAGCGACAAGTTCGGCCTGCATCTGCGGGCCGATCGCGTTGCGGCGGTCCGGATCGCTCAGGGTGAGCACGCGGACGCCGGGATGCGCCCCCTCTTCGAGGCTGACCAGGGACATCGGCGGTCTATTGCAGGTAGCCCTCGACCTCTTGAGCAGGACGCTCGACCGCCTCGTCGGGACTCTCCCCGAATTCCTTGCGCGCGCGGCGCTGGCGGAGCAGGTCCCAGCACTGGTCGAGCGCCTCCTCCACCGAGCGCAGCTGCTCGTGCTCGGCGTCCGTGGACAGCGCGCCCTCCGCCACCTTCTGGCGGAGCTCGTGCTCGGTCTGTATCAGCTCGTCGATGTGCGCGAGGATCTGCTTGTCATCCATGTCCCTACCGTACGAGGTAGCGGCGGTGCAACTCCCGTGAACCCGGCCGTCAGGTCTTCAGCGCCACGACGCACATCAGCCAGGCTCCGCTCGTGATCGTGCCGGTAGCGGTGACCGGAGCGGTGGAGGTGACCACCTGGGTAGCCGCGCCTGCGTGCTGGTTCGGTGGGACCTGAAGGTCCCCGCCCTGCCGCTCGGTCCAGCCAGCAGCCGGAGTCCCGTACGCGAGCACGTTGCCGCCGCTCGCGATGTACACGACGCCGTCGGGCGAGATGGCGATGTTCTGCGGGCTAGACGCGTTCGCCGCCAGCGCCGTGCCGGGACCGCTGACGTTCTCCCACGTGGTGCCGCCGTCCGTGGATCGCCACAGTTCCGTGTTCGGATTGCTGGACGAGCCCAGCGCAATGCAGTACAGCGTTCCGTCCGGGGTGAAGGCGAGTGCCCCCGGGTTGCTGAAGGCGGTCCCGCCGCTAGCGGTTTTGGGGGTTATCGGGATCGGATTAGGCGATCCTCCGTTGGCACCATTAGCATTTGTTATCTTGTACAGCTGGCCAATGGTCGAGACCCACAGCTCATCGGTGTTACCCGGCTGCGTCGAATTCGGATTGAGGGCGAGGAACCCGGTCCGGCCGTCGCTGTTGGTGTTACAGCTGAAGATCGGGCTTGCGGTCCAGCTTGTCCCGAAACCGCTACCGCGGAACACCCCGACCGTCCGGTCGAGCACATACGCGTTGGCGTACCCAGGCAGCGTGGCGAACGGCACGTACGTGGTGGACTGAGTATTGTGGGCGATGACCGTACTCGCCGGCGCTTTGTCCCAGACACCATTCCTCATCACGAAGAGCCCGACAGTCTCCACTGCGGCTAGGACATACTGGATGCTCGTGCCGCTATCTTTCACAGCAGCCAGCCCGCGAGCCACCGAACCCGCGAGCGCGCTGTCATAATTAGAGATCGCGGTGGCCAGGCCGGTAGAGGTCCAGGTAAACGGCGTCTTGCTAGCGGCGTGAGTAAAGACATCTCCTCCCGTATTCTGGTACTTCGTCCCGGCTGAGAGATATACGCTGCTTGCCGAGTCGAACGCCAGCGCAAATCCCTCCAGGGCCTGATGGGCCACCGGCTCCGAGGGGCGGGCGTTGACGCCGATGCCATCCTGGATGTCCCAGTTGCACCAGTCGCTGTCGCCGAAGATGACGTGCTTGGTGGAGTCGATACCGGCAGTGCTGTCCTGGGTACTGCCCGGATCGACTGCTACCGACCTGCCAGAGAACACGGCGAGCCCGTTGATCGCGAGCTGCCACTTGTAAGGATTGCCGTTCGGGTCATACCGGTAGAAGCCGTTGTCCCCGGATGCATAGATGAACGGGGAATCCTTCGATTTGGACTGGTCGATGGTGATGTGCGCGTTCGTAAACGCGGCGCCGCCTACCCAGTTATCGTAGTTAGCCCCGGCGTGCCACCAATTCTGGAACTGGCCATTGCCCAGCGGGAAGGAGGAGACGTTGTTGGCCGCGGTGTTGCTGGTAAGGTCCGTGAAGACAGGGTTACCAGGATTGGCAATCTGCACCATGTTCCGGAAGCCGCCACCGGTTTCCGGTCCGGCTGGGTTATCACAGAATGCGATGACCACGTCGATGCCAGACGAATTGGTATAGACCGCCAGGGTCATCCAGTAGGAGGCGCTTGAGGTGCCGGGAGCCGGCGGTGCGAGGCTGGACGAGATCGCATTGAGGAAATTGCCGCTGTTGTTGAGTGAAGTCCATGCATACGATGGATTCGCGAGGGCGGTCGCCAGCTTCGCCAGCGGGAGGAAGTAGATCCCGTAGTATCCGCACGCGGCGTACACGTTCGTCTTGGTGACGAACAACTCCTCGACGACGGACGGCAAGCCGGTGAGCTGCGTCCATGTCGGCGAGCCGGACTGCGCCCCGGTCGCTCCGCTGGTCACCCATACGTAGCCGTTGGCTTTCACATACCCGTAGTTGCCGTTGACGTCATAGCTGTACGGGGAGGTGGCAACGAACAGGGTGGTCGGGTCGCTGGGGTCGAGCGCCAGGCTCCGGCAGTAGGGAGTGTGGCCATTCCCGTTGGGCAGAACCGGCACGCCACCGCTCGTCGGAAACATCGGGGACCAGGTGCTGCCCCATCCACCGGTAGGCGAATTACACACGTACGGCCCGGCGGAGTAGCTACCTGCATACATGTAACTCGTGCCACCCTGATTGGGGTTGGCATACTGGGCGAGCAGGTTTCCGGTCGAACGCGGCCAGCCGCCGTTTGGCATAGGGCTGGCTCCGTGGTTGCCGGAGAACTGCGGCTGCTCGCCGCTCGCTCCCGACCGCAGCGTCCAGGTACTCCCCTTGTCGGTGGAGGCCAGGAACCCGCCGCCGCCCCGCAGGGCGTCTCCGCAGCAAGAATAGATGGTGTTCGCCTCAAGCTGACTCCAGGCGATGCAAGCGCAGTCGCGCCAGTACTTCCCGTACAGCGAGGCGTTCGCAATGGACCAGTTATCTCCGTAGGCGTTATCGCTGTTGCTGTTGTTCGTCGTGAAGTAGCCTTCGACGTCGCCGCCGGCCGCCATGAGGCCAGCCGGGGTCTTGCCGTTGCTGTCACCGGACAGCGCGAGCATGGTGATGGTGCCGCCGCCGTAGATTTGTATGGGCGTGAAAGGAGTGTTGCTCCAGGAAATCACTCCCGAATTGCTGCCGTTGACCTCCATCGCGACCAGCGTCTCGTTCGCCTGGGCGAGCGAGACGGTTGTCACGCTCGGCGTGGCTGACGTCCCGTAGGCGTGCGCCGAGGTGTCGATCCCGGTTGACCCGGGAACTCCGATCACGCTCACCGTGTGCGCGGCGCTTCCGGTGAAATTCACGGTAATCGTACTAGCCGGTGCCGTAGGCGTCTTTTTGACCAGTTGCTTGGTGCTCTTCGCGCACGCGTAGATCCAGCCGTCAATCGTCGTGGGAGCATTCAACTCCGCCGTGACCGGGGAGTAAGAATTCCCGGCGCTGTCGGTGACGCTCTGCACCGAGTTGTTAGCGTTGCTCGAGATGCAGACCACGATGCCATCTCCAACGGTCGTTGACGTCGTGACAGTGACGCTGACGGGAGAGCCGCTTTGCGCGTTCGTGCCGATCAGGTACGGGCCGCTGGCCTGCAACGGCCGGACGTTCCTGGCGCGGGTTGCCAGGCCGGCAGGCAGTTGCCGTCCCGCTGGCCGGGCCCCTCCGGCGCCCCGCAGGAAGGCCATAGCGGCAGCCACTGCAGCCGATCCGTAGACGAAGTTCCGCCTGGTCCACTCCGGGCCGCTGGTCCCCGGCTGGCTGCTCGGGGGCATGTCGCTTGCTGGCTGGCTGCTCGCGGTGTCGTCGTTCACTGGTTCCGCCCCTCATCCGCGGCTCGGTGATCGCGAGCCAGTAATCGGTTGCGCCTCCGGTGTAATCGTCGTCCTTCCGGTTGTCGTTCGCAACAAACAGACAGTAACTTTTGCGCTGGTTTGGCCGGCGCGCCTGTCGAGGCGGGGGGAAACGCGGCACTCATGCTGACGGCCTAGCCTGGTTGCCCAGGCCCCGTTGGCTACCGGGCCGGCTGGAGGAGATGTCATGAACCCGTCCCGTTATGACGCCGTGGTGGTCGGCGGCGGCCACAATGGGCTGACCGCGGCCGCCTACCTCGCCCGGGCCGGCCGGTCGGTCCTGCTGCTCGAGCGGCAGTCACACCTGGGCGGCGCGGCCGTCTCCACCGCCCCGTTCCCGGGCGTGGACGTCCGGCTGTCCAGGTACTCCTACCTGGTGAGCCTGCTGCCCTCCAGCATCATCCGCGACCTGGGCCTGCCCATTGAGCTGCGGCCGCGGCGGATCGGGTCCTACACCCCGGACGGCGAGAGCGGCCTGCTGGTGGACAACACCGACCCGGCCAGGACCGCTGCCTCCTTCGCCGCGGTCACCGGCGGCGCGGCCGACTGGCGCGCCTGGGAGCGGCTGCGCGCCATGACCGGGCTGCTGGCCGCGCGGCTGGCGCCCACCCTGACCGAGCCGCTGCTCAGCCACGCCGAGATGAGCGAGGCCGTCGGCGACAGCGCGGCCTGGGACATGATCACCAAGCGGCCGCTCGGCGAGACGCTGGAGGAGGAGTTCGGCTCCGACACCGTCCGCGGGGTGGTGCTGACCGACGCCGTGGTGGGCACGTTCGCCCGGGCCACCGAGACCAGCCTGCTGCAGAATCGCTGCTTCCTCTACCACGTGATCGGCAACGGGACCGGGGCGTGGAACGTCCCGGTGGGCGGGATGGGGGCGGTAACGGCCGCGCTCGCCCAGGCGGCGCTCGCCGCCGGGGCGCACATCCGGACGGGAGCCGAGGTGACCGGCATCGACCCCGGCGGGGCCGTCACCGTCCGCGAGGGCGACGGCGAGTACGAGGTGGGTGCCGGGCACATCCTGGCCAACGTCGCCCCGGTTATCCTCGACCGGCTGCTCGGCGGCCCGGGCACGGCGGTGCCCGAGGGGTCCCAGCTGAAGATCAACATGGTGCTGTCCCGGCTGCCGCGGCTGCGTGACGATTCGGTCGCGCCGGCCGACGCGTTCTGCGGCACGTTCCACGCGGGCGAGGGCTACGCGGCGCTCGATGCCGCCTACGACGAGGCAGCGCGGGGCGAGATCCCCGCGGTGGCGCCGTGCGAGGCGTACTGCCATTCGCTCACCGACGACTCGATCCTCGGCCCGGGGCTGCGCGCCTCCGGCGCGCACACGCTCACCGTGTTCGGGCTGCACATGCCAGCCTCGCTGTTCCGCGCCGACCCCGCCGCCGCCAGGGACCAGGCGCTCCGGTCGGCGCTGCGGTCGGTCAACGCCGTGCTCGCCGAGCCGATCGAGGACTGCCTGCTGCACGACAGCGACGGCCTGCCGTGCCTCGAGGTCAAGACCCCGGTGGACCTGGAGACGGACGCCTACCTGCCCGGCGGCCACATCTTCCACGGCGACCTGTCCTGGCCGTTCGCGGAGGATCCCGAGGACGCCGGGCGGTGGGGCGTGGAGACCGGCCATCCGCGGGTCCTGATCTGCGGCGCCGGCGCCCGCCGGGGCGGCGGCGTCAGCGGGATCGGCGGCCAGAACGCCGCGATGGCCGTGCTCCGCGGCTAAGGGGCCGGGCCTACCCCTCGTCGCCGGGCTGGCGGCCTGCCCTCAGCAGGCAGAACGTCACGGCTTCGGCGAGCGCCCGCCAGGACGCGGCGATGATGTTCTCGTGCACGCCGACCGTGCTCCAGTCACCGTCTGACCCGTCACCCGAGGTGATGAGCACCCGGGTCACCGCGCCCGTCCCGTGCGAGCCCTCCAGGATCCGGACCTTGTAGTTGACCAGCTCGAGGCTGGCGAGCTCGGGGTAAATCTGGCCGAGCGCCGTCCGCAGCGCGGTGTCGAGCGCGTTCACCGGCCCGTTGCCCTCGCCGGTGGCGACGATCCGCTCCCCCTTGGCGGTCAGCTTCACGGTGGCCTCGCTGACCACCTCGCCGCCCGGCCGCTGCTCGACGATGACCCGCCACGACTCGACGGCGAAGTGCCGCAGCTCGCGGCCGGCCAGCTCGTCCCGCAGCAGCAGCTCGAACGACGCGTCCGCGGCCTCGAACGTGTACCCGCGCGCCTCGAGCTCCTTGACCCGGTCCACCACGCGACCGGCCGTCGCCCGGTCGCCGGACAGGTCGTAGCCGAGCTGCGCGCCCTTGATCTCCACCGACGCCCGGCCGGCCATGTCCGAGACGAGCATCCGCATGTCGTTGCCGACCGCCGCGGGGTCGATGTGCTGGTACAGCATCGGGTCCACCTTCACCGCCGAAGCGTGCAGCCCCGCCTTGTGCGCGAACGCCGAATACCCGACGTACGGCTGGTGAGTGGCCGGCGCCACGTTGGTGACCTCGCTGATCGCGTGCGCGATGCGGCTCATCTCGGGCAGGCAGCCGTCCGGCAGCACCTTCCTGCCCTTCTTCAGCTGCAGCCCGGCCACCACGCTGAACAGGTTCGCGTTGCCTGCCCGCTCGCCGTAGCCGTTCGCCGTGCCCTGCACGTGGCTCACGCCCGCGTCCACGGCCGCCAGCGTGTTGGCCACCCCGCACGCAGTGTCGTCATGGCAGTGAATGCCTAGGCGTGTCCCCGTTCGGGAAAAAACCTCGTGGACTACGTCGGAAAGCTGGCCCGGGAGCATGCCGCCGTTGGTATCGCAGAGGGTCACCACGTCGGCGCCCGCCTCGGCGGCGGCGCGCACCACCTCGAGCGCGTAGCCGGGGTCCGATGCGTACCCGTCGAAGAAATGCTCCGCGTCCAGGAATACCCGCTTTCCTTCCGAACGGAGGTGGGCGACGGTGTCACTGACCATGGCGAGGTTCTCCGCCAGGGTCGTGCGCAGGGCCAGCCGGACGTGCCGGTCGTGACTCTTGGCGACAAGCGTCACGACCGGCGCACCCGACTCGCGCAGTGCGGCGACCTGAGGGTCATCGGCCGCCTTCGCGCCGGGCCGGCGGGTCGCGCCGAACGCGGCGAGCTGCGCATGCTTGAGTTCCAGCTCAGTGGTGGCGAGCCGGAAGAACTCGGTGTCCCGGGGGATGGCGCCCGGCCAGCCCCCCTCGATGAAGCCGACGCCGAGCTCGTCCAGCCTGGCCGCGATCGCCAGCTTGTCGGCGACCGTGAGGTGCAGGCCCTCCTGCTGGGCGCCGTCGCGCAGCGTGGTGTCGTAGACGTGGAACGAGTCGTCGGTCATCGGGTTTTCCGTTTCGGTTGGTGGGCTGGCCCCCGCAAAGCAAAAGACCCCTCGCTGCATGCGAGAGGTCTGCGCGTCGGCGGAGATCAGTTCTGATCAGGTGCCGACGCGCCTGCCGATAATGATCCGGCCGGAGGTCATGACAGCAGCCTGGCACACTCGGTGCCTGATGACCACATCGGTCTCAGCATGCGAGATCCCGGGCGGCTCATCCCGGTCAGGCCGCGGTGCGCAGCCCGGACAGGATTCTGGTTCCGCAGCGCGTCCGCCCTGGCGCCGGCCGCTCCGGGCTCAGCAGATTCTTGTGCATCCAGCCGTACGGGTCGGGGCGATGGCCGTACTGGATGCCGAGCAGTTCCTCGCGCAGCCTGAGCGTGACCGGGCCGGGCTCGCCGTTGCCGATCGTCCAGCCGCCGCTGCTGCCCTTGACCTGGCCGATCGGGGAGATCGCCGCGGCGGTGCCGCAGGCGAAGACCTCGGTGATCGCGCCGGACGCGCAGTCGGCCTGCCACTCCTCCACCGAGATCCGGCCCTCCGATGCGGGGATGGCGAGGTCGGGGGACAGCGTGAGCAGCGCGTCCCTGGTGACGCCCGCCAGGATGGTGCCGCCCGTCAGGGAGGGCGTCACGATCTTCGCCCGGGGGCCGGAGCCGTAGACGAAGAACATGTTCATCCCGCCCATTTCCTCGACCCAGCTGCGCTCGCCCGAGTCCAGCCAGACCACCTGGTCGCAGCCGTGCTCGAGCGCCTCCTGCTGGCCGATGAAACCGCCGGCGTAGTTGCCGCCGCACTTGGTCGCACCGGTGCCGCCGGGAGCGGCACGGGTGTAGTCCTCGGACAGCCAGACCGACACCGGCTTGATCCCGCCGGTGAAGTACCGGCCGGCCGGCGAGGCGATGACCATGAACATGCAGGACTGCGACGGCTTGCTGATGCCGATCGCCCGCTCCGTCGCGATCATGAAGGGCCGCAGGTAGAGGCTGTGGTCGGCGGCGGCGGGCACCCAGTCGCGGTCCTGGGTGACGAGAAGCTCGATGGCGCGCACGAAGGCGTCCTCGGGCAGCTCGGGCATCACCAGCCGCCGCGCCGACCCGTTGAACCTGGCGGCGTTCGCCCACGGCCGGAAGGCCGCCACCGACCCGTCCGCCTGCCGGTACGCCTTCAGTCCCTCGAAGAATTCCTGGGCGTAGTGGAAGACGGCGGTCGCCGGATCCAGGGTCAGCGGCCCGTAGGGCTCGAGGCGGGCGTCGTACCAGCCGCGGCCGGCCGTCCACCGGATGGTGATCATGTGATCGGTGAACACCTGGCCGAAGACCGGGTCCACCAGCATCGGATCCCGCTCCGCCGCCGGCACCGGGCGGGCCGAGGGCTGGACGTCAAAGGTGAGCTCGGTAGTCGTTGTGCTGGCCATCTGCCTGGATCCTTCCGTCAGTTCTCCCATCTTGCCGTCTGCCGGGTCCCTGACGGGATCCGGCTAGCTGGCTACTCGCTCCGCGATGTCGTCGCCGGCCTCCCAGGTGGACCGGGCCGCCCAGGCGCCCTGGCGTTCCAGCAGGTCCTCCGCCACCGCCTGCTCGATGCGGGCGGCCTCGGCGGTGAGGCCGAGATGCTGGCATGCCATGGCGGCGGACAGGATCGCGGCGGTGGGGTCTGCCTTGTGCCTGCCCGCGATGTCCGGCGCGCTGCCGTGCACCGGTTCGAACATGCTCGGCGCCGTCTGCTCGGGGTTGATGTTGGCGCTGGCCGCGAGGCCGATGCCGCCGGTCACCGCGGCGCCGAGGTCGGTGAGGATGTCACCGAACAGGTTGTCGGTGACGATGACGTCGAAGCGCTCGGGGTCGGTGACGAAATACATCGAGGCCGCGTCGACGTGACAGTAGTCAGCGGTCACGCCGGGGAACTGGCTGCCGATCTCGTGCACGGTCCGCTGCCACAGGTCGCCCGCGTAGGTGAGCACGTTCGTCTTGTGCACGAGGGTCAGCTTCTGGCGCGGCCGCCGCGCCGCCCGCTCGAACGCGTACCTGACCACCCTGGTCACCCCGAACGCGGTGTTGACGCTCTCCTGGGTGGCGATCTCGCCCGGCGTGCCGCGGCGCATGACCCCGCCGATGCCGGTGTAGGGACCCTCGGTCCCCTCTCGCACCACCACGATGTCGAGCGACTCCGGCCGGACGTTCGCGAGCGGCGTCGCCACGCCCGGGTAGAGCCGCACCGGGCGCAGGTTGACGTACTGGTCAAGCTCGAACCGCAGCCGCAGCAGCAGCCCGCGCTCCAGCACGCCGCTCGGCACGCTCGGGTCGCCGATCGCGCCGAGCAGGATCGCGTCGTGCTCGCGCAGCTCGTCGAGCACCGAGTCCGGAAGCACCTCGCCGGTGGCGTGCCAGCGCTTCGCGCCGAGGTCGTAGCTCGTCTCCTCGATCACGACCTCCGGCGCCGCCGCGCGCAGGACCTTGAGGGCCTCCGCCACGACTTCCGGACCTATCCCGTCGCCGCCGATCACGGCGAGCCTGATGCTGCGTTCGGCCATGTCGGAAACCCTACCGGGGCCGGCCCGGGCCCGCGTCGCCTCCGTTATCGCGCCGGTCCAGGGCGACCTGGACGGCGCGGGCGGCACGAGCCTCGGCGGCGGATGCTGGCTGCGTCCCGCTGGATGCGGCCGGGGCGGGCACCGCGGGGCGCGCGGCGTCCCGCGGCGCGGGGCCAGCTTCGGCGGTCTCGTCTGCCGGGCTCACAGGCTGATCCCATGAGTACATGTCGTACACGGTGCTGTCTCCTGATGCGGGTGTTCAGTTCCTGACGGGTCTGTAGGCCAGCGCGTTCACCCGTAGCGGGTCGCTGGCCTGCCCTGATCAGGCCCCGCTACGGCTGCTAAGGATGAATACGTAGCACCGCATGTCGTCATCAACCATACCGCGCGGTAACCGGGCTGGCCACCTGCCGGCACGCGCGTCTCGGAATGTGAGACGGCGCAGGTGGCCGGGGCGCGGGTGAGCGAGGTGTCAGGGCGTGATCGTCTGGCCGCCGTTGACCACGAGAGTCTGCCCGGTCATGTACGAGGATGCGTCGCTCGCCAGGAACACGGCCGGACCGGCCATCTCTTCCGCCCGGGCCCACCGGCGCATGGGCACCGTAGCCACCGTCGCCGGGCCGGCGGTCTCGTCTCCCCACAGGTTGCGGTTGAGCTCGGTGGCAGTCCAGCCGGGGCAGAGCGCGTTCACCCGGACCCCGCGCGCCGCCCACTCGACGGCCAGCGACTTGGTGAGCGAGACCACCGCGGCCTTGGCCGCGCCGTACGGGGAGATCAGCGGCGCCGCGAGCAGCCCGCCCACCGATGCGACGTTGATGACCGAGCCCGTGCCGCGCTCCAGCAGGTGCCCGGCGACCGCGTGGCAGACGTACACCGTCGAGCCCGCGTTCAGTTTCATGATCTTGTCCCAGCCCGTGAGCCGCATCTCGGCGAACGGCACCATGAAGTTGGTACCGCCGGCGTTGTTGACCACGATGTCGATGTGACCGAGCCGCTCGATCGCCGCGGCCACGGCGCTTTCGACCGACTCCTGACTGGTCACGTCGGCGGGGATCACGAACGCCTTCCTGCCCTGCTCGCCGGCCGCGCGGGCCGTCTCGGCCAGGCCTTCCTCGCTGCGGGCGACCAGCGCGAGGTCGGCTCCCGCGGCGGCGAGGGCGACGGCTATCGCGCGGCCTATCCCCCGCGAGGCGCCGGTGACGAAGGCGGTCTTACCGGTCAGGTCGAAGGGGTCAGCGTTCATCGGGATCCTTCCACTCGGTCGGCAGCGGCCAGGCGGCCGGGTTGACTCTGCGCACGATCTCGTTGAGCACAATACGCACGTACGGCTCGCCCACCCACAGGTGCTTGGCGCGGTCCACCCCGACGACCTCCGCCTGCGGCACCCGGGCGAACCTGAGCCTGGCCTCCTCCGGCCGCAGGTAGTCGTCGAGCTCGGGCACCAGGGCCGTCAGCGGCCGGCCGGAGGCCGCCCACGCGTCCAGCTCCGCGTCGCCCACCCGGCGGAGCGGGGGCGAGAGCAGGATGGCTCCCGCCACCGCCGGGTCGTTGCCCCAGGCGAGCGCCAGCTCGGTGCCGAACGACCAGCCCACCAGCCAGATTCGGGGCAGTCCCGCGGTGACGCAGTAGGCGATCGCTGCCTGCACGTCGTGGCGTTCGGTCTCGCCGCCGCCGAACTCGCCCTCGCTCGTCCCGTGATCCGACGACGCGCCGCGGGTGTTGAACCGCAGCACCGCCAGGTCGGCCAGCGCGGGCAGCCGGTAGGAGGCCTTGCGCAGGATGTGGCTGTCCATCATCCCGCCGTGCGTGGGCAGCGGGTGCAGGCAGAGCAGAGTCGCGACCGGATCGCGGTCCTGCGGCAGCGCGAGCTCGCCGACCAGGTGCAGGCCGTCGGCGGTGCGCAGGGTCACCGGCGTGCGCCTGGCCGGCAGGATGGTCGAGGCCCTGATCTCGGTCACGTCCTTCTCACCCGGTCCTCTCCGCTGTGCTCAGGGGCTGCGGCGCTGTGCTGCGGGGCTGCGGCGCGCCTACCGTGGCCGCCGCGGCCCCGGCCTGCGATGCAGCCGCTGCCGCCAGCATGCCCGGTGCCAGTGCCTGCGCATGTCCAGCCCCGGCGTCAGGGCGGGCCACGCGACCAGGTGCGGGGTGCCCGCCGGGATTTCCTGGTCGCAGCCAGGACAACGATAGGCCTTGCCCGCCGAGGCGCCCGGCACGAGGCGGACCACCCAGTCACCGTCCGGCCCCGACTCCGTGTGCTCCGGACCGCCCGGAAGATCCGCTCCCCGGGCGGGCAGCCCCGGTCCTGCTGATTCCGCGTCCCGGCCCGCCGCCGGCGCCGTGCTCGCTCCCGGGCGCCCCTTGCGGGGAACGCTGTCGGGAAGGCGGCGGGCTCGGCGCGGGCTCACGGCGGTCACCCTATGTCACCCAGGGCCCGGCCATGCCGGCAGATCCGTCAGGGGAACTTGAAGGTGGTGGTGAAGCCTGAGCCGTTCGCAGAGCCAATGGGACCAGTGGAAATCTCCGTGATGCCCAGGGAGTCCACCCGGTTGTAGGCACGCCAGGTGCCTGAAGTGATCGGGCTGCCGTCGACTGAGCAATTGTAGTAAGTGAGGGATCCGAAGTCCGGCACGCGGAGAAGATGACCGTTGACGGTCCAGCCATTGTCACCGATCCAGGGAACGCTCGGCGCGAACGTGCCCGTCAGCCTCGCGGCACCCTTCGTTGTCTGATTGACCACCTGGACGTAGTTCTGCGCGGCGCTGCTGCTGGCGGTGAGAATGATCGTGTTCCCGGGGGAAATTTTGGCCGCCTTGTAATTCGTGACCTTGCCGTTCACCACGAGCGAGGGAAAGAAAACCGCCGCACCCCCATTGCAGCCAAGCACCAGGCTGGCTGACGAAACCGTACCGTTGATCTCTTGCAGGCCGGCACTTGCCACTACCGCACGGGCCGCGGTGCCGCAGCGGACCGTCGGTACCGTGAAACTTGCCGTGACACTCCAGAATCCGTCCCTCGCAAGCACTCGGTAGCCGGCGAAACTGGGGCTCGTAGCGGCGCTGTGCGAGGCGCCGGACACCACCGGGATCGCTGCTCCCCCGCTGCGGGAGGATGCAGCCTGCGCCGAGGTAGTGAGGGTTACCGCAAGAGCGCTGGCCAGCCCCGCCAGCCCCATGAATCTCAGTGATCTGGACGTCCGCATGAGCCGTCTCCCTTTTCACGGCGGGGGCGCATTGACCGGGGTCGGACCATATCGGCGGCCGTTGGCGGTGTCAAGGTCACCAATTCTGGGACGGTAGGGAAGCTCATCGAATCCTGACCGCGATCCGCCGGAAGCGGCCGGTGTTGACAGGTAGCCGGACGAGAGCCACCCGTTTCGCCGGGGCGGTGCTGGCTGATCCTCGCTAGGGTGGGCTGCTGTGCGCATCGTCATCGCCCGGTGCAGCGTGGACTACGCGGGCAGGCTCACCGCCTACCTGCCGTCGGCGCTCCGGCTGCTGATCGTCAAGGCCGACGGCTCGGTGCTCGTCCACTCGGACGGCGGGTCGTACAAGCCGCTGAACTGGATGTCCCCGCCGTGCAGGCTGATCGAGCAGCCAGATCACTGGACGGTGACCAACAAGTCCGGCGAGATCCTCACGATCTCGATCGAGGAGGTCGTCAGCGACACCTCCTACGACCTGGGCGTCGATCCCGGCCTGCAGAAGGACGGGGTCGAGTCGCAGCTGCAGCAGAAGCTCGCCGAGCAGCTCGGCGTGCTCGGCGAGGGCTGGCGGCTCGTCCGGCGCGAGTACCCGACGCCGATCGGGCCGGTCGACCTGATGTGCCGGGACGGCGAGGGCGTCAGCGTGGCGGTCGAGATCAAGAGGCGAGGCGAGATTGACAGGTCGAATTCTAGCGAAGGTACCGCCACGCGCGAAGGTTCCTACGTGGCGGTGGAGGTCAAGCGCGTCGCTGGTATCGACGCCGTAGAGCAATTGACCCGCTACCTGGAGCTGCTGAACCGCGATCCGTTGCTTACGCCAGTAAAAGGAGTACTGGCGGCGCTCACGATCAAGCCGCAGGCCCGGGTGCTTGCGGAGGATAGAGGCATCCGCTGCGTGGTTCTGGACTACGATGCCCTGCGTGGCGTCGAGCCCGAGAACACGCTGTTCTGACCCAGCATCGACTCTCCGAGATACGAAACGGGAAAGAGTGGGAGCCATTCACGACCAAAGGCACCTGGTGGGTGCCCGGTGAAAAACGTAAGCTGAACGCGACCGGCACGATCACGTACTCACTGCTGACCGGCGGAACCCTTGAGGTCTACTGCAAACGACTGGACGGCGATTCAGTAGCACCATAACGCTAAGCGGCCAACGTATCGATCTTGCGCCAAGTGATCAGCACACGGTCTTTGTCGAACCGCATAGTTACGCCATCCACGTCGACGAACGGCTTCCCGATACCCGGGAATACATCGATTCGCTCGACAACCATGTCGATGAGCGCACCACGCCAACCGATGTCCTCGTTTGCTTGCCAAGCTTGCCGAAGCGAGTCCCGAACTGTAAGTGGCCCTGTCTGGCGCATACGGGTTCTCAGCAACTCGATCTCGGTGTTGATAGTTGATAGCTTGGCTTGAGCCTTTGTCTTGGCCCTCGCCAGCTCTGCGCGGTCCAAGAGACCACTTGCATAGTCATCGATCAAGCCATCCAGCCTGAGCTGCTGCGCGGCACGCTGGTCAAGAAGTTGCTTCAGCTTGCCGTCGCTTGGCTCGCTACCCCTGAGTAGCTCAACGACCTTCTCTGGGTCCAGGCGGTCAAAGACAGACTCACGGATGTACCAGTTGAGGGCATCGGCGTTAATTGTTACGCCGCCACAGCCGCCTTGTCGCTGCGCGTCGCCCTGTACGCGACAGTGATAGACAGGACGTAGCGGCCTCCCAGGGTGGTCGCGCTTCGTCTCGCCATTTAGAGAGGAACCACACTTCCCGCAGTAGACACGACCAGTCAGTAGGTACTTCCGGGCCTTCGGTCGGTCAGCAAACCTGTCAGCGCTGCGCTTGATCCTTAGCTGCATCTGCTCCCAGGCTGGAGCATCGAAGACTGCTGGCCAGACTGCCGGGAATTGCGCCCCGCGATGCTCACGAATACCGGCATACCGAACTCGCCGCAGGGTGTTCCTGATCGTTATCGGGTACCACAACTTGCCCTCGGCGGTCTTGTATCCCTGCTCGTTGGCCCAGTAAGCAATCTCTTTGAACGAGTAGTTAGCAAGAAGCTTGGCACCCATCTCACGCAGGACGGAAGCCTCGGCTTCGTCTATTTCCATGTTGCCAGTCTTGTAGCCAAAGCACCGACGACTGCCATGCGTTTGGCCGCTGCGGGCTCGGTCTGCCAGCTTGCGCTTGAGGCGCTCGCTAGTCTTGCGTGACTCTCGCTCTGCCAGGTTGACGGCTTGCCTTATCCGGTAGACCCCATCCGGCGTTGACAGGTCGTAGCCTCATCCGAGGTCAAATGGACCTCTCGGAGATTGGTGGCACATGCGAGGTCGATCAGTTGCTCAGCTTCGGCTGGCTGCCGTACAAGGCGCTCCACCTCCGTCGCGAAGATAACATCGACCTTGTTTTCCTTTATGAGTTCAATCAGGCTCTGGAAATCAGGACGCTTTTTCTTTGAGTATTGAGATGCGCTGATGTCATTCTCTTCGAAGATGACAATGTTCTCGACCCGCAGGCCATGCTCTCGGCCGTAATGCTTGACTTCTTCAAGACATTCGACAACTTGTATGGAGGTGTTCGCACTTAGCCCGCCGGGGTTCCTGCTCAGGCGGGCATAGATAGCGACGCGGACAACCGCACCATTCCCATCGCTTTCAACCCTGCTTGCATATCGCGATGTTGTCTCCATAGGTATGAATTTTAATGGACTTTCATCACACTCTATAGCATTTGGTGCGGCGTGTTGTAACGACTTTGACGATGTCGAGCTGCAGGATGGCGGCATAGGGGCTCTAATCAGGACCAAGGTAGTCCTCGGCGAACCCGAACCGTCGGGCTGGCCACCTCAGCCTGCCGGATCGGTAGGCACCGGGACCAAGATCAACAGAGGTGTGCTACCGGGCCGGGGCAGAGCAGCTGACCCGCTACCTCGAGCTGCTCAACCGCGATCCGCTGCTCGCCCCGGTGCGCGGGGTGTTCGCGGCGCCGGAGATCAAGACTCAGGCACGCACACTGGCCGAAGACCGCGGCATCGGCTGCGTGATCCTTGACTGCGACGCGCTGCGCAGCGTTGAGCCCGAGAACACCCTATTCTGACGGGAACATGGCTGACGCCGCTGATGCCGGGGCGCGCCTGGAGATACTGCTCTCTCCACGCGGCCGGCAGCTGCTCGGCCGGCTCAGGCAGGAGGCGGTCACGCCGGAGACCGCGCTGCGAATCAGCACGCGGTTGCGGGCCGAATACCCGGCCGAGCTGGTCCGGGACGCGCTGGCGCTGCACGAGCTGCGGATGCGGGCGGAGGCGAAGTTCGGCCGGGCCGCGGACATGTTCTTCACCCGCGCGGGCCTGGAACAGGCCTCGTCCGAGCTGGTAGCCGGGCACCGCGCCCGCCGCTATGACGGCGCGCGGCAGGTGGCGGACCTGTGCTGCGGGATCGGCGGGGACCTCATCGCCCTGGCCGCGGGCCACCCGGTGCTCGGCGTGGACCGTGATGCGCTGCACCTGCGTATGGCCCGGGCAAACGCCGAGGTGCACGGGGTGGCAGCGCGCGTCACCACGGTGACGGTCGACGTGCGGGACGCCGATCTGGATGGCGTCGACGCGGTGTTCGTCGACCCGGCCCGGCGAACGGACCGGCGGCGGCTGCGCGCCGGGGACAGCGAGCCGCCGCTCGACTGGTGCGTGCGCCTGGCTGACAGAGTCAGCCGAGTGGGGATCAAGGCTGCGCCCGGGCTCCCGCATGAGGCCATCCCGCCCGGCTGGGAGCTGGAATTCGTGGCCGTGGGCCGGGAGCTGAAAGAGGCGGTCGCCTGGTCCCCGGCGCAGGCGAGCGCCGCGAGGCGGGCGACCATCCTGCCGGGGGCGCACGCGCGCGCCCGGGCACCGGGCGGGCAGGCGATGCACCGTGCGGCAGGGCCGGGGCTGGTTCACACCGGGGCAGCGGGCGCGGGAGGGGCGGCGGCCGAGCTGGCGGGCACCGGGGCGGCGACCACGGGAGCGGCGACCACGGGAGCGGCGGCCGCGGGAGCGGCGGCCGCGGGAGCGGCTGAGCTGGTCGGCACCGGGGCGGCGGGCGAGGGGGCGGTGGAGGTGGAGGTGCGGGCGCCCGGGGAGTTCCTGTACGACCCCAATCCGGCGGTCACCCGGGCCGGCCTGGTGCAGGAACTTGCCCGGATGCTCGGCGCGTGGAAGATCGACGAGCAGATCGCCTTCCTGTTCGACCGATGCCGCCGTCCCGCACACCCCATTCGCCCGCGCCCTCCGCGTGATCGATTCGGCGCCGTGGAACCAGAAACGCCTCCCGGAGCGGCTGCGGGCGCTCGACATCGGCGCGGTCGACATCCGCCGCCGCGGCCTGGCCGGCGACGTCGAGGCGCTGCACCGGCAGCTCAGGCTGTCCGGCTCCCGGCGGGCCACCCTCGTGATGACGCGGGTAAGTGACCAGCCCTGGGGCCTGGTCTGCCTCGACGCCGACCCGGCCGACGGATGAATGCGGAGTTACCGACCACCGGTGGTAGGCAGAGTCACTTCGATCATGGCGCAGAAGCTCGTGGCCGGGGCCGGAGAGGCATCAGGGGCTGAAGGGGCGTCGTGGCGGAGACGGCGCCGCAGCGGCTAGCGGCGGGGGTGCAGGAGGTCAGGTGCTGGAGTGGCGCGTGGGGTTGGTGAGGTGGGCGTTGACCTGGCGAGCTTCGGCGGCGAGCTCTAGGACCTCGGTGACGCTGACGCCGGCCGCGCGGAGAATGCCGTCGCCGCCACCGGTAGCGAGCAGCGGCGGCTCTCGCCAGGCGTACACGACCCGGCGCAGGCCCGCGGCGATGATCAGTTCCGCGCACGGGTGCGGCCGGGACGCGCGGGCGCCGCAGGGCTCGAGCGAGCTGTAGAGGGTTGCCCCGGTGAGCCGGGGGTCGCCTGGCCGCAGCTTGCCGAGAGCCGCCTCCTCCGCGTGATCACGGGGATCCGCCTCCCGGGAGAACCCGGACGCGATCGGCGCGCCGTCGGCACCGACGATGATCGCGCCGACAGAGAACGCCGTCTGGGACGGCGGGCAGCGCTTAGACAGTTCGATCGTCTCGCGCAGCCAGTACAGGTCCGTGGCGGCCGCCTGCCCGCCGTAGGGCCGCTCGGCGGCGCGCTGGCCGGGAGACGGCCGGCCACCGTACGGCTGCCCGCCGGGCACGCCGGTCGCGGGACGGCTGCACGCCATACGACTGCTCGCCGTAGGGCCGCTCGCCCGAGCTCTGGCCACGTGAGCGACGCTCGCCGTAGGGCCGCTCACCGTACGGCCGCTGGTCGCGGGACGGCTGCTCGCCATACGGCCGCTCACCGTAGGACTCCTCGGCGACGCGCTGGTCGTTAGAGGACCGCTCGCGGGACGACTGCTCGCCGTAGGGCCGCTCGTTGCCGGGCTGGCCGCGGGAGGGCTGGTCGCCGTAGGGCTGGTTGGCGTGGGGCTGCTCGACGGCGCGCTGGCTGCGGGAAGAACGCTCACCGTACGGCTGATCACCGTAGGACTGCTCGCCAGCGCCCTGGTCGCGGGAGGGCTGGTCGCCGTAGGGCTGGTTGGCATGGGGCTGCTCGACGGCGCGCTGGCTGCGGGAAGAACGCTCACCGTACGGCTGATCACCGTAGGACTGCTCGCCAGCGCCCTGGTCGCGAGAGGGCTGGTCGCCGTAGGGCTGGCCGGCGTGGAGCTGGTCGGCGTGGAGCTGGTCGGTGTGGGGGCGCGGCGGCTCGGGGTCTTCCGCGCTGAGCAGCTCGATGGTCTCGCGCAGCCAGCGGAGGTCGTCGGCGCGCGGGCTGGCCGGCTCGGGAGAGCGGGCCGGGCGGGGCACGTGCGCGGCGGGAGAGCCGCCGGGCCCGGAGGCGGTGACCGGGCTGGACTCTGCCGCGGCGGGCGGGCCGCCGGGATCGGGCGCGGTGGCGAGGCTGGGTGCTTGCGCGGCTGTCGCTTCGCCGGGATCCGATCCGTGGGCGGGCTGGCTTGCCTGCTCGGCCGGCGGCCGCGGATCCGGCCGGGTCCCGAGCAGGTAGCGCAGCAGGACGACATCGCCGAGCTGGCGGACCTCGGCAAGCTTCATGCGGTTGGCCGGGCGGTGCGGGTAGCCGCCCGGCACGGCGAACCTCGGCGCGGCCGCGTCGCCGATGAAGAACGGCGCCACTACCAGGTGTAGCTCGTCAGCCAGGTCGGCAGCGAGAAACTCCGCCGCCAGCTGGCCTCCGCCTTCGAGCAGGACGCTGGCGACTCCCCGTTCGGCAAGATCACAAAGAACCAGCACTGGCGACGGCGAGTCACCTGCGTCGATGACCTCAGCCACCCCGGACAGCCGCGCGCGGGCGATTGCGAGCGCCGGCCGCGCGCAGTAGACGAGCCTGGCCGCGCTGCCGGTGGTGAAGAACCGTGCGGCCGGATCCAGGTTGCCGGTCGCGGTGATCGTCACCTTGACCGGGTCCTCCTCGGCGCCCCGTGCCAGCCGGCGCGCCCGGCGCTCGGCCGACCGGATGACCAGGCGGGGGTCGTCGCTGCGGATGGTGCCGGCCCCGACCAGGATCGCGTCGCAGCTGGCCCGCACCTCGTCCACCCGGTTGACGTCCGCGTCGCTGGACAGGATCAGCCTGTCGGGACTGGCGTCATCGATGTATCCGTCGACCGACATGGCGCAGCTGACCAGCAGGTACGGACGCTCATGCACGGGCAGGACTCCAGTGTCTGGGCCAGCGGGACCGGTGGCTACTCAACGGTATCTTCCCGGGCAGGCCGGTGATTTACTTGGCAGCATCGACGTGCGGCGACGGTAGTGAGGTCAGATGGTCACGATAGCCCCCAGGCAGCAGACAGCGGCGACGTTCGACACGGTGAACCCCGCGACCGGCGAGGTGATCGCCATCTTCCCCGTGTGCGGGATTACCGACGTCGAGGCTGCCGTGCAGCGGGCCCGGGAGGCCGCCACCTGGTGGGGCGGCCTGGGCTGGAAGGGGCGGCGGCTCCGGCTGCTCGCCTGGAAGTCGTACATCACCAGGTACATGGGCAGACTCGCCGAGCTCGTGCACGAGGAGACGGGCAAGCCGCTGGCCGACGCCAAGCTGGAAATCCTGCTGGCGATCCTGCACCTGGACTGGGCGGCGAAGCACGCCGGGCGGGTGCTCGGCCCGCACCGGGTGCGCAGCGGCATGGTCTCGCTCAACCAGGCGGCCATCCTGGAGTACCAGCCGCTCGGCGTGGTCGCCGTGATCGGGCCGTGGAACTATCCGGTCTTCACCCCGATGGGGTCGATCGCGTACGCGCTGGCGGCCGGCAACGCGGTCATCTTCAAGCCGAGCGAGCTCACCCCGGCGGTGGGCGAGTGGCTGGTCAACTCCATGAACGAGGCTGTCCCCGGGCATCCGGTGCTGCAGCTGGTCACCGGGATGGGCGAGACCGGCTCGGCACTCGCGCGCAGCGGCGTGGACAAGATCGCGTTTACCGGCTCCGCGGCCACCGCGCGGAAGGTCATGGCCGCGGCGGCGGAGAACCTCACGCCCATCGTGGCCGAGTGCGGCGGCAAGGACGCCATGCTGGTGGACGCCGACGCCGACCTGGACGCGGCGGCCGACGCGGCGGCCTGGGGCGCCATGTCGAACGCCGGCCAGACCTGCGTCGGGATCGAGCGGGTGTACGTCGTCGGCGACGTGTATCACTCGTTCCTGGAGAAGCTGCAGGAGAAGGTGTCCGCGATCCGGCCGGGTGAGGACCGGGAGGCCGACTACGGGCCGATGACCATGGCCTCGCAGATCGACGTCATCGAGGGGCACGTCGCCGACGCGCTGGCCAGGGACGGCCGGCCGGTCACCGGCGGGCTGGACAGCATCCGCGGCGCGTACGTGGAGCCGATCATCCTGACCGGCGTGCCCGAGGAGAGCCGGGCGGTCAGCGAGGAGACGTTCGGGCCGACCGTGACGGTGACTAAGGTCGCCGACCTCGACGAGGGGATCAGGCTGGCCAACGGCGGGCGGTACGGGCTGGGCTCGGCGGTGTTCACCAAGAACCGGAAGCGGGCGATGGAGACCGCGCGGGCGCTGCGTACCGGGATGACCGCGATCAACGCGGTCATCGCGTTCGCGGCCGTGCCGTCGCTGCCGTTCGGCGGGGTAGGCGATTCCGGCTTCGGCCGCATCCACGGGGCGGATGGCCTGCGGGAGTTCGCCCGGGCCAAGGCCATCACCAGGCAGCGGATGAAGCCGCTGGTGAACCTGACCTCGTTCTCGCGCACCGACAAGGACCTGGACAAGATCATGGGCCTGGTCACGCTGCTGCACGGCCGGCGCTACCGGTAACCGGCGCTACCGGCAACCGGCGCTACGGTAAGTTGCGCTCCCGGCCGGTTTCCAGAACGTGCGGGGCGCCACCCGGCCGACGAGACGGAGGACGGTCATGGCAGACACGACGCAGTTCACGATCGGGGCCGAGGCCAGCTGCAGTGACGGCGTCTGCGGCGCGGTAAGCCGGGTGGTCGTCAACCCGGTCGCCCGGGCGGTCACCCATCTCGTGATCGAGCCGAAGGACCGGCGAGGTCTCGGCCGGCTGGTCCCGCTCAGCCTGGTCGACGCCACGACGGGCGGGATCCGGCTGCGGTGCACGATGGCGGAGTTCGACACGCTCGACCTGGCCGAGGAGACTCACTTCCTCCCCGGGACCGACGGCTACGCCGCCTATGGCCCGCAAGACGTGCTCACCTTGCCCTATTACGGGGTGGCCGCGGGCGAAGATAAGGGGGGCATCGGGGACGACGACTTGGGGCTGGGGTTCGGCGGCGGGGACGTGCCGCAAACCGTCACCTACGACTCCGTCCCGCTCGGCGAGGTCACCGTGCGCCGCGGCGAGCGCGTCCACGCCACCGACGGTGACATCGGGCGGGTTCAGGGGCTGGCCATCGACACTCGCAGCCACCGCGTGACCCACGTGCTCCTCCAGGAGGGCCATCTGTGGGACCGCAAGGAGGTGGCTATCCCGATCGGCGCGGTGACCGGGGTGGATGAGGACGGCATCAAGCTCAACATCACCAAGCAGGAGGTACAGGACTTGCCGCCGGTGGACGTCGGCCACGCGGCCGGTTAGCCTCGATTCCCGGTCAGATAATTGAGTTGAGGTTCCCGGCGGCTTGGTGGTTACCGCGGCGGGAACCGGAACCGCAGGGTACGGCCGTCCCACCAGGGGATCGGGGTTTGCAGGTCGGCGAAGCCGGCGTCGATGAGGGCGGGGTGGTGGCTGCGCAGGTTCAGCGCGCAGGTGACCCCGGTGTCGTCGATGTGCAGGGTGCCGGTGGCGTCGAGGAAGTCGCGCCAGAGGGTTCCGGGGGTGGCGTGCTCGTACCGGCTGAGTTTGAGCGCCAGCAGCCGGTACAGGTTCCCGGCGACGACGGTCAGGGTGGTGTCGAGGTCGACGTTGAGAGAGACGCCGCTGGTGAGGGCGTCGAGGTGGGACCCGCTGATGTAGGCGTCGAGCTCGTTTTCGATCATCATCCGCTCCAGCGATGGTGAGGTCAGCGCGCAGATCGGGGAGAACGCCCCGGAGTCCGTGTGCCGGGAACTGGTCATGGCCGGTGTGCCCGTGACGGCCTTCGACACGCCGCGGCCCAACCTGGAGGACCTGTTCGTGGAACTCACCGGGGAGGGCTTCGATGTCGACGGCTGAGGCACCGCCAGTCCACGGGCCCGCCACGGGCGGCGGCGCGCTCACCGCCACGGCGTCCCGGCGCGGCCTCGTCCGGCCGTGGCTGCGGCTGCTGCGCTCGGAGCTGGGGCTCATGTTCCGCCGGTGGCGCAACCGAGCCCTGCTCGCCGTGGTCGTCGCGATCCCGATCCTGCTCGGCACCGCGCTGCGGATCGCCGTGCCGCCGGGAAACGGCGGGCCCGGCGGCGGGAACGGGCCCGCAGCGGCCTTCCTCAGCCAGGTGGCCGGCGACGGGGTGTTCCTGTCGTTCCTGTCGCTCACCATCATGCTGACGCTGGTGCTGCCGCTGGTGGTGGCGGTGGTCTCGGGCGAGTCCCTGGCCGGTGAGGCGAGCGCGGGCACGCTGCGCTACCTGCTGGCCGTGCCGGCCGGGCGGGCCCGGCTGCTCAGCGTCAAGTACGTCGCCGTGGTGATCTTCGCCCTGGTCGCCTGCCTGCTGGTGGCCGCCTCGGCGCTGATCATGGGCGTGGCCCTGTTCCCGGTCGGCCCGGTCACGCTGCTGTCCGGCAACACCGTGCCGCTGAGCGACGGGCTGCTGCGGCTGCTGCTCGTGGTGCTGTACGTGACGGCGGCCATGGCCACGCTCGGCGCCATCGGGCTGGCCATCTCCAGCCTCACCGAGCACCCGATCGCGGCGATCGCCACCATCATGATCCTCGCCGTGTCCAGCGAGGTGGCCGACAACATCCCGCAGTTCGCGGCCATCGGGCCTCCCTGCCCTCACACTGGTGGCTGTCGTTCGACTCGATCCTCCGCACGCCGATCGACACCACGGAACTCAGCCATGGGCTGTTGTCGTTCGGGGTGTACCCGCTGATCTTCGGCTCGATCGCCTGGGCCCGGCTCACCTCGGCCGACATCACCAGCTGACCTACCAGCCGGATCGGCCGCTGGGCGTGGCGGCCCGCTGGCCACTGTGACTCCAGGCGGCACGGAAAGGTCAGCCGCCGGGAGCGGGAAACCCGGTGACCGACTCGTCTCCCGGATTGGTCACCCACACGCCGGTACCGTCGGAGGACACCGCGGCCGGCAGGTTGAACCCGTAGCGGGGGCCGGTGATCGCCTGGACCAGGGCGCCGGTGGCAGCGTTCAGCTCGGTGACGTAGTAGCCGTTCGAGTTGGCCACCCAGACGTGGGTGCCGTCGGAGGAGATCCCGGTAGGCGTCTTGAACTTGTCGGCGGACGCTGAGATCACCTGGACCAGGGCGCCGGTCGCGGCGTCCAGTTCGGTCACCGAGCTGGGCGCCAAGTGGCTCCCACCGTTGGCCACCCACACGTGGGTGCCGTGGGCGGAGACGGCGTCAGGATCGCTGAACCCGTCGCTGGAGCTGGAGATCACCTGGACCAGGGCGCCGGTCGCGGCGTCCAGCTCGGTGACCGAGTTGATGACGGCGTTGGCCACCCACACGTGGGTGCCGTCGGAGGAGATGCCGTCAGGATCGCTGAACCCGTAGCTGGAGGCTGAGATCACCTGGACCAGGGCGCCCGTGGCGGCGTTCAGCTCGGTGACCGAGTTGCCGCCCGAGTTGGCCACCCACACGTGGGTGCCGTCGGAGGAGATGCCACGGGGAGTGTTGAACCCGTCGCTGGCGCCGGAGATCACCTGGACCAGGGCGCCCGTGGCGGCGTTCAGCTCGGTGACCGAGTTGCCGCCCGAGTTGGCCACCCACACGTGGGTGCCGTCGGAGGAGATGCCACGGGGAGTGTTGAACCCGTCGCTGGCGCCGGAGATCACCTGGACCAGGGCGCCGGTGGCGGCGTCCAGCTCGGTCACCGAGTTGTTACCCGAGTTGGTCACCCAGACGTGCGTGGCGTCGGAGGAGATGGCAGAAGGATTGCTGAATCTGTAGCGGGAGCCTTTGATCACCCGGGCCAGGGCGCCGGTCGCGGCGTCCAGCTCGGTCACCGAGTTGCCATGCAAGTTGCTCACCCAGACGTGGGTGCCGTCCGAGGAGACAGCGCCAGGAAGGCTGAACCTGTAGCGCGAGCTGGAGATCACCTGGACCAGGGCGCCGGTCGCGGCGTCCAGCTCGGTGACCGAGTTATCACCCGAGTTGTCCACCCAGACGTGGGTGGCGTCGGAGGAGATGCCAAGGGGAGTGTTGAACCCGTAGCTGGCGCCGGAGATCACCTGGATCAGGGCGCCGGTGGCGGCGTTCAGCTCGGTCACCGACTTGCCAGTTCCGTTGGCCACCCACACGTGGGTGCCGTCGGAGCAGATGCCAAGGGGAGTGTGGAACCCGTAGCTGGCGCCGGAGATCACCTGGACCAGGGCGCCGGTGGCGGCGTCCAGCTCGGTCACCGAGTTGTTACCCGAGTTGGTCACCCACACGTGGGTGCCGTCGGAGGAGACGTCTTGAGGATCGCTGAACCCGTCGCTGGCGCCGGAGATCACCTGGACCAGGGCGCCGGTGGCGGCGTCCAGCTCGGTCACCGAGTTGTTACCCGAGTTGGCGACGCTGTTGGCCACCCACACGTGGGTGCCGTCGCAGGAGACGGCAACCGGGTTGAGGAACCCGTAGCTGGCGCCGGAGATTCTGGCGCACGAAGCCGCCGGTGGCCGCGTTCAGCTCGGTGACCCAGCCATTGCTCGCATGGTTGGGAAAGTTGGTCACCCACACGTGGGTGCCGTCGGAGCAGATGCCCTGCGGGAAGTCGATGGCGCTGCGGCTGATGACCTTCACCGCGCCGGTGACCGCGTTCAGCTCGGTCACCGAGCCCCGGCCTGCTGGGAGTTGCCCTGAGTTGGCCACCCACACGTGGGTGCCGTCGGAGGAGACAGCACCAGGAAAGGTGAACCCGCCGCCGAACACGCGCGGCCCGCTCAGCCCGGCCAGGGCCGCGCCCGGCGCGGCGGCCGCGCCAGACGCCGCGCCACCGGCCTGCAGCAGCATCGCGAGCAGCGCGCAGGCAGCCGCCCCGCCGAGGATCCGCCACCGCCGATTCCGCCCTGAGCTGGCCTTGCGCGCGCCCATTGTCGCCCTCCTTGCCTGCGGCGCCAGCAGCTGGCGCCCGCCGCTGAACCCCCTGTGCCCCCGAAACGTCAGCACCCCCTTTGGACATTTATCAGCAAACCGGGCCATTGTCTACAGCTCGGTTGGAGCGCGGACATGCTTGAGCCAAGCACTCCCAGAACCGGGCCTACGGGCCGCGCCGCGCCGCAGCCGGGCCTTCGGCTAACCCTCGGCAAACCCGCAGCAAACATGCGGCGGCCAGGCCGAACCGCGCCGTGCGAGCAGATCGTGCCAGTTGTGTAAGCACGGCGGACACCGCTCACACAACCTCACCGTCGATACCGGGAGGCCGATGATGCTGACATCACGGGAGATGCTGCAACTGGCGGCCGAACTGCACGACGCCACCGCAGATGGCGATGCCGAGTCAATCGCAGCCATCGCATGGCAGCTGTACGGCGAAGCCGGCCAGAACCTCGGGGAAATCGGCCGGCTGCGGGCCGCCGTCCACGCCGCCTGGAACCGGCCACAGGAAAAGGCGTCGCTCGCGCGCCCTGCCGCTTAGCTCGATTCCCGGTCAGATAATTGAGTTGAGGTTCCCGGCGGCTTGGTGGTTACCGCGGCGGGAACCGGAACCGCAGGGTACGGCCGTCCCACCAGGGGATCGGGGTTTGCAGGTCGGCGAAGCCGGCGTCGATGAGGGCGGGGTGGTGGCTGCGCAGGTTCAGCGCGCAGGTGACCCCGGTGTCGTCGATGTGCAGGGTGCCGGTGGCGTCGAGGAAGTCGCGCCAGAGGGTTCCGGGGGTGGCGTGCTCGTACCGGCTGAGTTTGAGCGCCAGCAGCCGGTACAGGTTCCCGGCGACGACGGTCAGGGTGGTGTCGAGGTCGACGTTGAGAGAGACGCCGCTGGTGAGGGCGTCGAGGTGGAACCCGCTGATGTAGGCGTCGAGCTCGTTTTCGATCATCATCCGCTCGGCGTAGCGGGCGAACAGGTTCTTGCCGGGGCTGGTGAGGTCGTTGGTGATGATCAGGGTGGGCTCGTCGCGGCCGATGTTTTTGATCGCGATCTGGCGTACCTGGGAGCTGATGCCGGTGAGCTTGATCATGTCTTCGTGCAGGCGGGGCCGCCGGTAGCGGCCGGACCGGGTGATGGTGGCTGTCGTCCAGTCCCGGGCGGGCAGGTCGTCCAGCCGGGCAAGTTCGGTCTTGCCGCGCTGGCGCAGGGTCAGCCAGCGGATGCCGCGGCCGGACAGCTCATCAAGGATCTTGTAGGCGGTCAGCTGGGAGTCGAAGACCAGCAGCCCCGGGTCTGATCCGGTGGCCTGTTGCCAGTAGTCCGCGAACGCGATGATCTCCCTGGCCTGCTCGGCTTTGGTGATGTCGGCGTTGGAGTACACCATGTCTGAGGTGGCGTGGTCCTGGGCGAAGAACGTGAGCACGGCGCGGGTGCGCTGGGAGCGGCGGGGCACGTAGTGGTTTTCCAGGACGGCTTGGTCGCCGTGGTGGCGGATGGCGTGGAAGTCGCAGTTGAACCCGGCTTCCCCGGTGGCCAGGCCGAGCGGCCGCAGCGCGACGACCAGGCCGACCAGAAGTTTCTGGTTGGCCTCGCGGCGGACCCGCCAGGAGTAGGTGCCCAGGTGCGTGGTCTTGGGCAAGGCGGTCAGGCCGAGGGCGAACGCCAGGCCCTGGTCATCGGCCAATGTCCCGGCGTGGGAGAGGCGGGGCTTGCGGGCGCACTTGGCCAGCAGCAGCGTGCCGATCGACTGCCAGGCCGGCAGCTCCTTGGTAGAGGGGTAGCCGGCCTGGGCGACCAGGTCCGGCAGACCGGTGTCGCAGATGGCCGGCAGCAGGAGCAGCAGCCCGGCGTGATCGCACGGCAGCGACACCGGCGCGGCCGACCAGCCGGGCAGCGCGGCGGCCTTGACCGGCTCCAGCCGGGCCGGCGGGCCGCGGCGGCCGTCATCGCGGCGGGGCAGCCGCGGCAGCCCCTCGGCATCCAGGATCTGCCAGCAGGTTTGCGCTGAGACGGGCATCCCCTCCCGGGTGAGCGCGGCGGCGATCTCGGTGACGCTGTGCCCGGCCGCTCGCAGCTCCAGCACCCGGGCGCGCAGCGCCCCGGTGGCCTTACGCGGCCCCTTCGGGCCGGGCCTGGCCTCGGCGAACAGGTTCAGCCGGCCCTTGCGCAGCAGCGTGGCCATCTGGTGGACGCTGGCGGTGGAGTAACCGAACCGGTCGGCGACCTCGGCGGCGGGCATACCGTCCAGGAAGTAGGTGCGCAGCGCCTCATACCGGCGCTGCGCCGCGCCGGCCGGCTCGGTGAAGTACTCCGCGCCTTCTCTCACTAATTTCCTCAACATGTCTCGCTGAATATCTCTCCTCTACAGTAGAGCTGTATCTAGCGCTGTGCACGGCAACACGCCGGTCACAGCAGTGGGCCAGCCAGGCATGTCCGATTTCCGTGTCGGGGCATTTACCCTGCTATAGTTCAGGTCAACTCGTTGAGGTAAGGGCGGAGAGGGGCAGGGAAACGTCACCTACCATCAGAAACGCGCTCGGGCGCTGGCGGGAGACGGACCATGCACCGTCTCCCGGGAATCGAGGTTAGCGCGAAGCGTCAGGCATGCGGGAGCCGTGCGGGAGCCGCCCCCATGCTTCGCCATCACCGACGACGGGCTGAGGTGAGGCCGGCGGTCAGGACACCAGCGCGGGCGCCTGCTCGGGGTCGGCGGCGGCGAGCGGCGCGCGGCCCGCGATGAGATCGGCGGCACGCTCGGCGATGGCGATCACCGGCGCGTTGGTATTGCCGCGCGGCACGGCGGGCATCACCGACGCGTCCACCACGCGCAGCCCGGTCACCCCGCGCACCCGCAGCTCCGGGTTGACCACGCTGGTCAGCCTGCTGGCGGCCAGCCGCGAGTCACCGCCCATGGCGCAGCTGCCGACCGGGTGGTAGAGCGTGGCGAGGTCGTGCCGGATGAACTCGCGCAGGTCCGCGTCGGTGCGCACGTCCGGGCCGGGGGCGAGCTCGCTCGCGCAGACCCTGGCCATCGGCCCGGCGGCCGCGAACTGCCGCGCCATCTGCAACCCGGCGACCAGCGGCTCGATGTCTGAGTCCTCGACGAGGTAGCCGGCGTCGATGGCCGGCTTGTGCCGGGGATCGGCGCTGCGCAGCGTGATCCGGCCGCGGCTGCGCACCGAGACGAGCGTGACCAGCAGCGACAGCGCCCGTCGCGCCGGGTCGGTGAGGCCCTGATTCTCGTAGGGCGACGGTATCGCGTGCCACTGCAGGTCGGGCGCTGGCAATCCAGGATCCGAACGGCTGAAGCCGCCCGACTCCGCCACGTTCGTGACGAGCGGGCCGTTGTGGACCAGTTGCCAGCGCAGCAGGTTGCGCGGGCCGGCCTCTCCCAGGCGTTGCGCACCTTCGGGGTGTGCCACATCGCGGTGACGATCGGGTGGTCCTGCAGGTTGGCACCGACCCCCGGGCTGTCGGCGACCACGTCGATGCCGAGCTCGCGCAAGTGGTCGGCCGGGCCGATGCCGGACAGCAGGAGCAGCTGCGGGCTGTTCACCGCGCCGCCGGCCAGCAGGATCTCCCGCTCCGCCCGGGCCGTGGCCTCCGCTCCGCCGCGGCGGTAGTGGACGACCGTGGCGCGGCTGCCTTCGGTCGCGATCCGGGTGACCAGCGCGTCGGTCTGCACGGTGAGGTTCGGCCGGGCCATCGCGGGCCGCAGGTACGCGTCCGCGGTCGAGCAGCGGCGGCCGCCGCGCTGGGTGACCTGGTAGAAGCCGACCCCGTCCTGCGCCGGGCCGTTGAAGTCGTCGTTGGCGGCCAGGCCGCTGGCCCGGGCCGATTCGACGAACGCCTTGGTCAGCGGCGACTTGTGCTGTGCGTCCTGCACCCGCAGCGGGCCGCCGGCGCCGTGATAGGCCGAGGCGCCGCGCGAGTTGTCCTCGGCCCGGATGAAATAGGGGAGCAGGTCGGCGTAGCCCCACCCGGCGCAGCCGTATTCGTCCCGCCAGGTGTCGTAGTCGTACCGGTTGCCCCTGATGTAGATCATCGCGTTGAGCGAGGAGGAGCCGCCGAGGGTCTTGCCGCGGGGCCAGTAGATGCCGCGGCTGGCCGCCTTGCCCTGCGGGACCGTGGTGTAATCCCAGTCGTACGGGCCCTTCCACAGCAGGCTGAGAGCGGCGGGGATGTGGATCTCGTCCGCGTCGTCGGGCGGTCCCGCCTCGAGGAGCAGCACCCGCAGGGATGGATCTTCGGTCAGCCGGGCCGCCAGGACGCACCCAGCACTCCCGGCCCCGATAATGACGTAGTCGTACACGAATGCCTCCCGGACCCGGTTCGGACTCACCCTACTCAGGATTTCGCCGCCGGCGAAGAGCCCGCGGTCTGCGGAGCGGGAGGTGCGGGCCGGTTCCTTGTCCGCAAAATGGCAGCCGCGCTCCCGGCTGCTGAGCCGGGAGCGCGGCTCCCCTTGTGCTAGTACCCGGCGGGCCCCCGAGATTCCGCCGGGTACCGGGTGCCACCTGGCCAGCTGGCCGCGGCACCTGGTACCGGGCAACGACCCGTCCGGCGGGGCGCGGTCTGGCAGGCCGGCCGCGTGACAGCGGCCTGAACCTGCGCCCGGATGCCCCCCGGGATCGTCCCCCGATTACTCTACGCATTCATACGATGCCACATCGTGATCGCGTTGTGAATACCCGGGGACCGGCAATCTGATCATGGACCCGGGTCGCCTGCCTGCGGGAGCCGCGGGCGGGTAGCGGGCGGGGAGCGGGCGGCTGCCCGCGGGGGAAGATACGGTGAGAGGCATGACCGCTGATCGCAGGCAAGACCCGGTTGTGCTGTCCCGCATCTACACGCGGACCGGCGACGACGGCACGACCGCGCTCGGTGACGGCTCCCGGGCGCAGAAGACGGATCCGCGGCTGGCCGCCTACGCCGACGTGGACGAGGCCAACTGCGCGATCGGGGTCGCCCTCGCGCTCGGCGGCCTCGCGCCGGCGCTCGCGGACCTGCTCGCCCGGATCCAGAATGAGCTCTTCGACGTGGGAGCGGACCTGTGCACCCCGTTGGCGGCGGATTCGGGACGGTCCGCGCTGCGGATCACCGGGGACTACGTCGAGGCGCTCGAGCAGGCCTGCGACGAGCACAACGCGGGCCTGGCAACGCTGCGCAGCTTCATCCTGCCCGGGGGGACCGCCGGCGCCGCGCTGCTGCACGTGGCGCGGACCGTGGTCCGGCGCGCGGAGCGCAGCACCTGGGCGGCGATCGAGGCCGATGGCGGCACCGTCAACCCGCTCACGGCGCGCTACCTCAACCGGCTGTCCGACCTGCTCTTCATCCTGTCGCGGGAGGCGAACGGGGCCGGCGGCGACGTGCTGTGGGTACCCGGCGGCGACCGCTAGCCCAGATGTGACGCCGGCGGTGCCGCTTCCAGCCAGGCGAGGAAACCGGTCAGGGCGGACTCGCTCATGGCCAGTTCCATTGCCTCCTCGGGCTCGCCGGCGCGGCATTCGACCACGACCATGCCCGGGCCCAGGCTGGTCGTCTCGGCCGAGTCCGGCGGCCGCCGGGAGACGACGGTGAGCGTCCTGCGCGGAAAGATTTCGTCGGGGCGCAGCCAGAAGCCGAAGACCTGATGCCAGCGCAGCTCATCGGGCTGGTGGTACGAGGCGACGCCGAGCCGCCACGGATGGTCCGCGCCGGGACGCCGCAGCCCGCACTCCACCGTGCCGCCGCCGCGCTCGATGAGTGCGCGCCGGGTGGCCACGGCCACGGCCGCGAGCGCCAGGAAGACCAGGACCAGGGCGATGAGCCAGCCGGCATCGACCGCCGACGATCCGCCCACTCCCGTGCCCCGCGGCCTTCGTCAGGCCTGCTCGCCCGCGGCGCGCAACCGCGCCCTTGCATAGCGGGCCTCGGGCGGCTCGTCACCGCCCGCCGGCGCGTTCGCCGACGCCTCCTCGAGTTGCGCCCGCGCCGCGGCCTTGTTGACGTCCCGGCCGAGCTCGGCGTTCCTCGCCAGGATGGATACCCGGTCATCGGCTACGGACAGGAATCCGCTGCTCACCGCCGCTGCCAGTTCCGCTGACCCGCCGCCGTCGTCCGAGGACTCCGGGTCCAGGATCCTCACCACGCTTCCCTCGGCGAGGATGCCGAGCACCGGCGGGTGGGACTGCAGCACTCCTATGTCGCCGTCGAGCGTCTTGGCGACGACCATCCTGGCCGAACCCGACCAGACCTCACGGTCGGGGACGACCAGCTCCACGTGCAGCGTCAACGGCATTCCCTCCAGTATGGCCGGAACGATAGCCGGAACGATGGCCGGGACGGATCAGGATCGCTCAAGCTCCGCCGCCTTCCGCTCCACGTCCTCGATGCCGCCGCACATGAAGAACGCCTGCTCGGGAAGGTGGTCGTACTTGCCCTCGGTGATGGCCTTGAACGAGGAGATCGTCTCGCTGAGCGGGACGAAGACACCCGGCTGCCCGGTGAACTGCTCGGCGACGAACATCGGGTGCGAGAGGAAGCGCTCGATCCGGCGCGCCCGCTGCACCGCGACCTTGTCCTCCTCGGACAGCTCGTCGATGCCGAGCAGAGCGATGATGTCCTGCAGCTCGTTGTACCGCTGCAGGATGCGTATGACCTCCCGGGCCACGTCGTAGTGCTCCTGGCCGATGTACTTGGGGTCCAGGATCCGCGAGGTGGAGTCGAGCGGGTCCACCGCCGGGAAGATGCCCTTCTCGGTGATGGCCCGGGACAGCGTGGTGGTGGCGTCCAGGTGCGCGAACACGGTGTGCGGCGCCGGGTCGGTGATGTCGTCGGCGGGCACGAAGATCGCCTGCATCGAGGTGATCGAGTGGCCACGGGTGGAGGTGATCCGCTCCTGCAGCTGGCCCATCTCGTCGGCCAGCGTGGGCTGGTAGCCCACGGCCGAGGGCATCCGGCCGAGCAGCGTGGAAACCTCGCTGCCCGCCTGCTCGAACCGGAAGATGTTATCGATGAACAGCAGCACGTCCTGCTGCTGCACGTCGCGGAAGTACTCCGCCATGGTGAGCGCGGCCAGGCCGACCCGGAGCCTGGTGCCCGGCGGCTCGTCCATCTGGCCGAAGACCAGCGCGGTGTCGTTGATGACGCCGGACTCGGTCATCTCGAGGAACAGGTCGTTCCCCTCCCGGGTCCGCTCGCCCACGCCGGCGAACACCGACACGCCGCTGAAGTTCTTGGCGACGCGGGTGATCATCTCCTGGATGAGCACGGTCTTGCCGACGCCGGCGCCCCCGAACAGGCCGATCTTCCCGCCCTTCACGTACGGGGTGAGCAGGTCGAGCACCTTGATGCCCGTTTCCAGGATCTCCGTCCTGGGCTCCAGCTGGTCGAACGGCGGCGGATCCCGGTGGATCGGCCAGCGCTCGGTCACCTCCAGCGAGGCGGTCGGCACGTCCAGCGTCTCGCCGAGCACGTTGAACACGTGCCCCTTGGTCACGTCCCCGACCGGGACCGAGATCGCCTCGCCGGTGTCGGTGACGACGGCGCCGCGGACCAGGCCGTCGGTCTGCTGCATCGAGATCGCCCGGACGACGTTGTCGCCGACGTGCTGGGCGACCTCCAGGGTCAGCGTGCTGACCTCGTTGTCCAGGGTGATGTCTACGTGCAGCGCGTTGTAGATGTCGGGCATCGTGTCGGCGGAGAACTCGACGTCCACGACCGGGCCGATCACCCGGGCGACGCGGCCGGCAGCGCCCTGGGCGGCGGCCGCGTCGGGGGCGGCGGGATGCGTAGTTGCGGTCATGATGTCTCTCACTCACTTCCGGCGATCTGATCGGCGAGCGCGTTGGCGCCGCCGACGATCTCGCTGATTTCCTGGGTGATCTCGGCCTGACGTGCCTTGTTGGCTTCCAGCGTCAGCGCGTCGATCAGGTCTCTGGCGTTGTCGGTCGCGGACTTCATCGCGCGGCGCCTGGACGCGATCTCGGCGGCGGCGGATTCGAGCAGCGCCTGGTAGAGCCTGTTCTCGATGTACCAGGGCAGCAGCGCGTCCAGCACCTCCTCGGCAGACGGCTCGAACTCATACAGCGGCAGCGGGCCCTCGGGTGACGGCTCGGACGTGTCCTCGACCTGCAGCGGCAGGATCCGGCGGGCGACCGGGCGCTGGGTGAGCATGGAGATGAACTCGGTGTGCACGAGGTAGATCTCGTCCACCCCGCCGTCGGTGGCGGTGTACTCGTGGAGCAGCCGCTCGGCCATCTCGCTGGCGTCGGAGAACGCCGGTTGCTCGGAGAAGCCGCTCCACTCCGCGGCGATCTCGCGCTGCCGGAACCGGTGCCAGGCGATGCCCTTGCGGCCGGCCACGAACGGCAGCGGCTCAACACCGCGCTCGGTCAGCATCGCATTGAGCGACTGGGCCTCGCGCAGCACGTTGGAGTTGTACCCGCCGGCGAAGCCGCGGTCGCTGGTGATGATGACCACCGCCGCCCGGGCCGGGTCCTCCGGCTCGGTGACCAGCGGATGGGTGATCTGCGGCGAACCGCTGACCACCGCCTCGACGGCACGGGTGAGCTCGCGCGTGTACGGCGCCGCGTCGCGCACCCGCTGCTGGGCCCTGATGATCCGCGACGAGGCGATCAGCTCCTGGGCGCGAGTGATCTTGGCGGTGGACTGGACCGTCCGGATCCGCCGCCTGACCGCGCGAAGCTGTGCTCCCATGCCCTGTTACCTCAGCCCCTGCCGCTCGCTCACTTACCGTCCGATGCCTTACCGTCCGATGCCGGCTTCTCCGGCTCCCGCTTGCGCCGGGCGACCGTGTCCTGGCCGACCTCGCCGTCGGCCAGCGGTTCCGCGGGCTCCTCCTTCACCAGCAGCTCGCCGGAGCTGGTCTCGAAGGTCTTCGAGAAGTCCTCGATCGCGTCCTTGAGCGCCGTGACCGTGTCGTCGGACAGCTCGCCGGTCTCCCTGATCGCGTCCAGGATTCCCTGCCTGGTGACGTGCACGTGCTCGAGGAACTCCTGCTCGAACCGCCCGACATCCTCCACCGGCACCTCGTCGAGGTACCCGCTGGTGCCAGCCCAGATCGAGACGACCTGCCGCTCCACCGGGTACGGGCTGTACTGCGGCTGCTTGAGCAGCTCGACGAGGCGGCCGCCGCGGTCCAGCTGGGCGCGGGACGCGGCGTCGAGGTCGGACGCGAAGGAGGCAAACGCCTCCAGGTCGCGATACTGGGACAGGGCCAGCTTGAGGCCGCCGGCCACCTTCTTCATCGCCTTGATCTGCGCGTCGCCGCCCACCCTGGACACCGACCGGCCGACGTTGATGGCCGGCCGGACACCGGAGTTGAACAGGTCGGTCTCCAGGAAGATCTGGCCGTCGGTGATCGAGATGACGTTGGTCGGGATGTACGCCGAGATGTCGTTGGCCTTGGTCTCGATCACCGGCAGGCCGGTCATCGAGCCGGCCCCCATCTCGTCGGACAGCTTGGCGCACCGCTCGAGCAGCCGGGAGTGCAGGTAGAACACGTCGCCGGGGTATGCCTCGCGGCCGGGCGGGCGGCGCAGCAGCAGCGAGACCGCGCGGTACGCCTCGGCCTGCTTGGACAGGTCGTCGAAGACGATGAGGACGTGCTGGCCCTGGTACATCCAGTGCTGGCCGATCGCGGACCCGGTGTAGGGCGCGATGTACTTGAATCCGGCCGGGTCAGACGCCGGCGCGGCCACGATCACCGTGTACTCCATCGCGCCGTTGTCCTCGAGGTCCTGGCGCACCTGCGCGGTCGTGGTGCCCTTCTGGCCGATCGCCACGTAGATGCACTTGACCTGTCGGGCCGGGTCGCCGGATTCCCAGTTCGCCCGCTGGTTGATGATCGTGTCGATGCCGATCGCCGTCTTGCCGGTCTGCCGGTCGCCGATGATCAGCTCGCGCTGCCCGCGGCCGATGGGAGTGATCGCGTCGATCGCCTTGATGCCGGTCTGCAGCGGCTCGTGCACCTTCTTGCGCTGCACCACCGACGGCGCCTGCACCTCGAGCTGGCGCAGCTCGGTGCCGGCGATCTCGCCCTTTCCGTCCAGCGGGATGCCGAGCGGATCCACGACCCGGCCGAGGAAGCCGTCGCCGACGGGAACCGACAGCACCTCGCCGGTGCGGCGGACCTGCTGGCCCTCCTCGATCTTGCTGAAGTCACCGAGGATGACCACGCCGATCTCGCGGACGTCCAGGTTGAGCGCGAGGCCGCGGGTGCCGTCGGGGAACTCGAGCAGCTCGTTGGACATGGCCGACGGCAGGCCCTCGACGCGGGCGATGCCGTCCCCGCACTCGGTGACCGTGCCGATCTCATCCCTGGCCGGCGCGCCCGGCTGGTACTCATCGACGAAGCGCGCGAGCGCGTCGCGGATCTCGTCGGGCCGGATTGTCAGCTCCGTCATCTTCCTGAAGTCCCTCGCGTCATGGTGCCGTAGTGGTCTTGGTCACGGTTCAGCCCGCCAGCCTGCGCCGCAGGTCAGCCAGCCGGCTGGCCACGCTCGCGTCGATGATCTCGTCACCGACCTGGACCGACATGCCGCCCAGGACCTGCGGATCCAGCACGATGTTGAGATGTACCTCGTGCCCGTAGAGGGCAGCGAGCGCGGCTGTCAGCCGGTCCTGCTGCCGCTTGGTGAGCGCGGACGCCACCCGCACCACGGCGACGAGCCGCTGCCTGCGCTCGGCCGCCAGCTTCGCGAAGGCGTCAAGGCTCGCTTCCAGGCTACGTCCCCTGGGGTGGATGGCCGCCTCGGTGATCAGCCGCTCTGCGGCCGGGCCCACCTTGCCCTCGAGCAGGGCGTCCAGCAGCTCCCGCTTGCGGTCGGCGGGCAGGTACGGGTCGGACAGCGCGAAGCGCAGCTCTGGCTGCGCCGCGACCACCCGGCCGAACCTGAACAGGTCGTCTTCCAGGTCGTCCAGCTGCCCAGCCTCCTCGGCCGCGATCGCCAGCGCCCGCACGCCGAGCTCCTCGGCCGCGTCGGCCAGGTCACGCGGGGCCGACCAGCGGGCCGATGCCAGGCCGGCCACCAGGTCGAGGGTCGCCGCGGACACCTTTCCGTCCAGCAGCGACCGGATCAGCCCGGCCTTGGCCTCAGGCTCCCTGGCGGGATCGGTCAGCGTCCGGCGCAGGCCGTGCTCGGCGTCCAGCAGATGGGCGACGGCGAACAGCTCGTCGCCGATCGTGGCGGCGGCACCCTTTTTCGCCGCCGCCGCGGTCGCAAGCTGATCGCTGGCCTCAGCGAGCGATGCCCTGCTCGCGCCTCTCATCAGCTCACCTCATCCCTCATTGTCGCCAGAAAACTGCTATACCGAACGGGCTGGCGCCGATCTGAGCTCAATTGCCGGCCCGCAGCTGCGCGGCCTGGTCCCCGCTGCTCTCGAGCTCGTCAAGGAACCTCTCCACGACCCTGCTCTGCCTGGCCTCGTCTTCGAGCGACTCGCCGACGATGCGGCCGGCCAGCTCGGTGGCCAGCTCGCCGACCTGCCGCCGGAGCGTCACCAGCGCCTGCTGGCGCTCAGCGTCGATCTGCGCCTGCGCGGACTGGACCAGGCGCGTCGCATCGGCCTGCGCCCGCTCCAGTATCTCGGCCTTGATCTGGGAGGCTTCCTCCCTGGCTTCTTCGCGCAGCCTGGCGGACTCGCGCCTGGCTTCCTGAAGCTGCTCCCGGTACTGCTCCTGCAGCCTCTTGGCCTCCTCCTGCGCCTCCTCCGCCCGGTGCAGACCGCCCTCGATCGCCTCGGTCCGCTCCTGCAGGGTCTTCTGGATCCGCGGCAGCAGGACCTTGCCGAGCGCGCCGAACACGACCACGAAGCCGATCAGGCCCAGGATCAGCTCGGTCGCCGACGGGATCAGCGGGTTGGTCGTTACTCCCGACGACGGCGCCGCCGCTTTAACTGCGGCCAGGAGATTCATCACGATGCAGTCACCTGTCTTCGTGCCGCGATGGTCAGTGCGTGAAGATGAACGGCACGACGATGCCGATCAGCGCGAGCGCCTCGGCGAGCGCGAAACCGATCCACATGTTCGCGCGGATCATGCCGGCCGCCTCCGGCTGCCGGGCCATGGCCTCGGTGGCGTGGCCGAAGATCAGGCCGATGCCGACGCCCGGGCCGATGGCCGCGAGGCCGTAGGCGACGGCGCCGAGCGCCGGCGATCGTCGTGGTGCTGCCGGCGGCGAGTACGTGGGTTGCTACTTGGCTGAGCATGTGTTCATTCCTTCGTGTCCGGACCAGCGGGTTCGGCCCGCCGGTGAGGGCCAGTGGTTGGTCAGTGGGCCGTCTCCATCGAGTCACCGATGTAGAAGGCGGTCAGCATGGTGAAGATGAAGGCCTGCAGCGCCTGGATCAGCAGCTCGAACCCGGTCAGCACGATGACCATCGCCAGCGAGCCTGCCGCGTACACGATGCCGATGGAGGCGCTGAAGAAGTACCACGTGGCCAGGTAGAAGACGAGCAGCAGGATGTGCCCGGCGAACATGTTCGCGAACAGCCGCACGCCGAGCGTGAACGGCCGGACGAGGATGTCGGAGAACCAGATGATCGGCACGAGCAGCCACATGATCCACCACGGGACGCCTTCCGGGATCATGCCCTTGAAGAAGCCGATCGGTCCTTTCACCCTGATGCCGACGGACATGTAGGTGAGCCAGACCAGGCCGACCAGTGTCCAGACGAATCCGATGTGGGCCGGCACCGGGAACTGCGCGACCGGGATGACCTCCATGATGTTCATGATCCAGATGAAGAAGAACAGCGAGACCAGGAAGGGCAGGAACTTGTCGCCCCTCTTCCCGGTCATCGGGCGGAGGATCTGGTCCCGGACGAACAGGATGCCCAGCTCGCCGAGGTTCTGCGCCCCGCGGGGAACGAGCTTGGGCTTGGCGAACGCGGCCCAGAAGAAGCCCACCACGATGATCACGCAGATCACCATCAGCAGCTCCGGCTTGGTGACGTGCCACGGGCCGATGCTGAAGATGGGGTTGAAGGCGAAGTCGCCGAGCCCGGGCGCGTTGTAGCCGCAGCCCGAGAAGATGTGGCAGCCGCTGGCCACGGTGGTCACATGGCTGTCAGGGGTCACATGGAACTCCTTGTGCGCGGCCACTCCTGGCCATGCGCGGTTGGCCGGGCCATGTGCCCGGTCAGGACCTGCCGAAGCGGAAGATGAGCAGGACGGTGGAGAGCGCCAGGCCCACCACCATCCCCAGCGGGAAGAACAGCGCCGAGTGGAAGACCCAGTGGCCGAGGAGCCAGCCGATGCCACCGTAGAAGATCATGCCGCCCAGCAGGTAGCTGACCGCGGTCCAGCCGTCGCCCCGGTCGCCGGTGCCAGGCGGCGCGTCCTGGCCTCGTCGGGTCGGCGGAACACGGCTGCCGGTCACGGCGCTCTTCCTGCACGGGCCCGGGCTGGAACGCCGGCCGCGCGGCGGGCCGGGAGGTAGCGCGAACCGCGGGCCGCGATACGCCGTCCGGAAGCTGGGTTTTCAGCACGCGTCACCGTTTCCCGTCCGGCTCGGCGTACAGCTCCCCGTTCGGCTCGACGTATAGCACCTTCATCCGAGACGAGACGAAGGCCTGTCCGATGGTCCAGGCCAGGATGCAGACGATCGCGGTGATGCCGAAGAGCTTCGAGTTGAACGCGGATGTCCCGGAGAAGTTGGAGACCAGGACGGCCAGCGCGAGGATCTTCACCAGGAAGGTGACGACCGCGGTGATCATCATGGCCTGCGGGCTCACCCGGGCGGCCCTGCCGACCGCGACCAGGCTGATCCCGAAGAAGACAGCGACGAGGGCGACCCCGAGCAGAGCGCCGATGAGCCCCTTGACGCCGCCGATGCCGGCGCACAACGCAATCATGACCACCGCGGCGGCGGCCGTAGGCACGGCGGCCCGCCTGAGGATCCGGCCATAACTCGCTTGCATCTAGGTAACCCCGTGAGGCTCGTCTGGCAGAAGGGTGACCGCCGGCGAATCCGGCGGGACAGTCCCCGCTCGGAACGGGAGCCGGTCGGTGCGCCGCGCACGAGGGCGATGGCGCTCCGTCAGGTTACCGAACCGTGTCACTGAGCCCTCACTCGCCCTCGAGTTCCTTGCTCGTGAAAGATATCACAAGCTCCCTAGCAAAGGCTTTACCAGGGCTCCTGTCCGGAAATATGCTGCCTTGCCGAGGGCAGCGACCGCAAGTGGTAGCGGCATGACCACGGCAGGTCACGGCCCGCCGTGATCGGCATCGCCGTGCTCGGCGCTGCGGACTGCGGGGACGGCCGGGTTGACCGTGGGGACGGCCGCGTTGACCGCGGGGACGGCCGGGTTGACCGCGGGAGGACGGATGCGGCGGCGCGGCCGCAGCCGGGGAACCGAGACGAACAGGAGCACCAGCATCCCCGCCAGCGTTACGCCCGCGAGGATCGACAGCTTGGTCCGGACCACCGACAGGGCGACCACCGTGACCGCGAACAGGGCGGCCCAGGCGTACATGAGCAGCACGCTCTTGCGGTGGGAGTGCCCGATGTTCAGCAGCCGGTGGTGCAAGTGCTTCTTGTCCGGAGCAAACGGAGACTGCCCGGCCCTGGTCCGCCGCGCCACCGCCAGCAGCAGGTCGGCGTACGGGATGAGGAAGATCGCGGCGGGGAGCAGGATCGGCAGGATCGTGGGAAACCGGTTGATCGCGTACGGCAGGACCTGCGGGTCCAGGTTCCAGGTGCTCGAGATCGGCCCGTAGGCGAGCAGCAGCCCGAGCAGCATCGCCCCGGTGTCGCCCATGAAGATGCGCGCCGGGTAGAAGTTGTGCGGCAGGAACCCGATGCACATCCCGGCCAGGATCGCGGATACCAGTGCCGGGAGCGACTGCGTGGTGCTGCCCGTCGCCCGCACCAGCGTGTAGGAGTACGCGAAGAACGCGAGCGCCGCGATGCCGACGATCCCGGCGGCGAGCCCGTCCAGGCCGTCGATGAAGTTCACCGCGTTGATCGTGACCACCACGACGAGGATGGTCAGCAGCAGGCTCTGGTTGGCGGTCAGCAGGATGTAGCCGCCGCCGGGAGTCGGTAGCCAGGTCAGTTCGGGCCCGCTCCACACCAGGACGCCGGCGGCGGCGACCTGGCCGGCCAGCTTGCTGAGCGCCGTCATCCCCCAGCGGTCGTCCACGATGCCGATCACCACGACGAGGCCGCCGGCCAGCAGCAGCCCCGCGCTGACCCGGGTACCGCCGATCGCGCCGCGCAGGTAGGTGAGCTGAGTGGCCACCAGCACGGCGGCGGCCAGGCCGCCGTACATGGCCACGCCACCGAGCAGCGGCGTTCGGACGATGTGCACGTCCCGGTCGCGGGGGGCGTGCATGGCGCCGGTCGCCATCGCGACGCGCCGCACCAGGGGGGTCAGCAGGTAGGTCACCGCCGCGGCGACCAGGAGCGTGAGGATGTACTCGCGCACGGGGCTCAGCCGCCGTGACCCGGATCCGGGGGCAGGGGGGCGGCGTCGGAGATCTCGGTCGTGGTCTCCGGACCGCCGAAGGCTTCCGCGTCCTGCCGGGTCTCTTCCTCAGCCGCGGAGAACTCCGGATCGCCGGGGGCCGGGGGGCGGGTGCTGGTGGCCACCGGGGCCACCGCGTTCAGCCGGTTGACCGGGATCGCCCCCGCCCGCAGCAGCCGGGGCACCAGCCCGGTGAGGTCCAGGATCGTGGAGGGCACCCCGCCGGTCGCGGGACCACCGTCGAGGAAGACCGCGACCCTGCCGCCCAGTTGCTCCTCCGCCTCGTCCACGGTGGTGGCGGCGGGCATGCCCGAGACGTTCGCACTGCTCACCGCCAGCGGCCCGGTCTCCTTGAGCAGGTCCAGGGCCACCGGGTGCAGCGGCATCCGCACCGCCACCGTGCCCCTGGTCTCACCCAGGTCCCAGCTCAGCGTGCTCCTGGCCCGGCACACCAGGGTGAGCCCGCCGGGCCAGAACTCCTCGATGAAGCCCCTGGCTGCGTCGCTGAGATCCTCGATCAGCGCGGTCGCCGCGCGGACCGTCCCGACGAGCACTGGCGGCGGCATGTCCCGGCCGCGCCGCTTGGCGATGAGCAGCCCGGTGATGGCGTAGGGGGTGAAGGCGTCCGCGCCGATGCCGTAGACGGTATCGGTGGGCAGCACGACGAGCTCGCCGCGGCGCACCGCGTCCACGGCCGCCTTCAGCCCGGCCGCGCGCTGCTCCGGATCCGAGCAGTCATAGCGGTCGCTCATGTTGGCTCATCCTGCCATGAATGAAAAAGGATCATTGCCGCACCGCGGTGACGAACCGGTCGCGGCGGGCCAGGTCCTGGTGCTGTGCGATGTCCTGCCAGCCGCAGCTCGATGCGAGCACCCGGCGCACGGCGTCGCCCTGCGGGGCACCGTGCTCGATCGCGACCCGGCCGCCGGGCCGCAGCAGCCGCTGCGCCGTCTGCTGCGCCGCCCTGATCGCGTCCAGGCCGTCGGCGCCGCTCCACAGGGCGGACGGCGGGTCGAACTCGCCCACTTCCGGCGGGACGCTGGCGCCCAGCGGGATGTACGGCGGGTTGCTGATCACCAGGTTGACCGCGCCGTCGAGTTCGCCCAGCGCGGTGGCGAAGTCGGCGCCGGTCAGCCGCACCCGGCGGCCCGCGTGGGGTTGCCGCGCGCCGTAAGCGGAAACGTTCCGCTCGGCGTAGGCGAGGGCGAGCGGATCGGCCTCGACCGCGTGCACCCGGGCGGCGGGCACCTCGAGCGCGATGGACAGCGCTATGGCGCCCGAGCCGGTGCCCAGGTTGACGACCACGGACTCGCCCCCGGGCGCCTCGCGCAGCCGGTTGACCGCCCAGCCGGTCATCACCTCGGTCTCCGGCCGCGGCGCGAACACGCCGGGCCCGATGCTGAGCTCCAGGTACCGGAAGTGCGCTACCCCCGTGATGTGCTGCAGCGGCTCGCGTGCCGCCCGCCGGTCCACCGCCTGCCAGAACCTCGCGTCGAACGCGCCGTCGGGAACGGCGTGCAGCTCGGCGCGGCGCACCCCGTGCACGTGCGCGGCGAGCTGCTCGGCATCGGCTCGCGGAGACTCGACCTCCGCCTCGGCCAGCCGGGCCGCGGCGCGCCTGATCTCGTCGAGCAGCAGGCTCATCCGGCGCCCTCCCGCCGGGCGGCGTCGTCAGCACCGGTTCCCGCCGCGGGCGCCGCGGCCGCGGCGCCGTGGCCGCCGGTCCGGTCCGCGAGGTCCGCCTCGGTGAGCGCGCCGATCACGCCGTCCAGGTCGCCGTCGAGAACCTGGTCCAGGTTGTACGCCTTGTATCCGATCCGGTGGTCGGCGATGCGGTTCTCCGGGAAGTTGTAGGTACGGATGCGTTCCGAGCGGTCGACGGTCCGCACCTGGCCGCGGCGCTGCGCGGCCGCCTGCGCGTCGGCTTCCTGCTGCGCCTGGGCGAGCAGCCTGGCGCGCAGGATGCGCATCGCCTGCTCCCTGTTCTGCAGCTGGCTCTTCTCGTTCTGGCAAGAGACCACGATCCCGGTGGGCAGGTGCGTGATCCGCACGGCCGAGTCGGTGGTGTTCACGCTCTGGCCGCCCGGCCCGGAGGAGCGGAACACGTCCACCCGGATGTCACCGGGCTCCACCTGGACCTCGACCGGATCGGCCTCGGGCATGACGAGCACCCCGGCCGCCGACGTGTGGATCCTGCCCTGCGACTCGGTCACCGGCACCCGCTGCACCCGGTGCACGCCGCCCTCGTACTTCAGCCGCGACCACACCCCCGGGCCGCCGCGACCCCCGCGGGCCTTGACCGCCACCGTCGCGTCCTTGTAACCACCGAGCCCGCTCATCGCCTCGTCCAGGATCTCGGTCTTCCATCCCTGCCGCTCCGCGTACCGCAGGTACATCCGCAGCAGATCTCCCGCGAACAGCGCCGACTCCTCGCCGCCCTCGCCCGCCTTGACCTCCAGGATCACGTCCCGCCGGTCAGTGGAGTCCTTGGGCGCCAGCAGCTCCGTGAGCTGCTTCTCCAGCTCCCCCCGCTGCTTCCCCAGCTGCTCAACTTCCGCCGCGAAAGACGGATCCTCACCAGCCAGCTCACGCGCGGCCGCCTCGTCACCAACGATGCGCTGCCATTCCTGGTAGGCGTGCACCAGCGGGCTGATCTCCGCATACCTGCGCCCGAGCGCCGTCGCCCGCTCCTGATCAGCGTGCACATCAGGGTCGGCAAGTGCCTTCTCGAGGTCCGCGAGCTCCGCGGTCAGCCCGCCGAGCCGCTCAAACACGAAACGCTCCTAGCTTGGGGTATGTGCTGTTCAACCTATTGGAGGGCGGGCGTGGGAGTGCCCGTCGGTAGCGCGCTATTCGGCAAAGCCGACGGAGCGCGAAATCGACGGGTGCCCCACGCCACGTCAGGCTACTTAGAGCCCGTCTCCTTCTTGCCGAACCGGCGCTCGAAGCGAGCCACGCGCCCGCCGGTGTCCATGATCTTCTGCTTGCCGGTGTAGAACGGGTGGCACTGGGAGCAGATGTCGGCGTGGATCTCGCCGCTGCTGGCGGTGCTGCGGGTGACAAAGCTGTTACCGCAGGTGCAGGTCACCTTGGTGACCACGTATGCCGGGTGAATGTCGGGCTTCATGTGAAGTCTCCTGGCTAAGGCGGCGGCCGGGTCGCCAGCCGCCTTGACCGCTGCCCGCCCGGCGCTGGGTCGCCGGACCGGTGACAGCGAGGCTGACTGGCGTGAACCGGCACCGCAAACTCGGTCCCAGTGTGCCAGACGCTGGAACGTTGCACGTCCCGCGCTGATTCCCCGGCGGCGGTGCACCCGCCGCCGGGGCCCTACTACTGATTGAGCGTTGTCTTCTGGACCTGGAGCAGGAACTCGGCGTTGCTCTTGGTCTCCCGCATCTTGTCCATCAGCACCTCGAGCGCCTGCTGCGGCTCGAGCGCGTGCAGCACCCGGCGCAGCTGCCAGACGATCCTGAGCTCCTCCGGGGACATGAGCAGCTCTTCCTTGCGGGTGCTGGACGCGTCCACGTCCACCGCGGGGAAGATCCGCTTCTCGGCGAGCTCACGGCGCAGCCGCAGCTCCATGTTGCCGGTTCCCTTGAACTCCTCGAAGATGACCTCGTCCGCCCGGGAGCCGGTCTCGATCAGGGCGGTGGCCAGGATCGTCAGCGACCCGCCGTGCTCGATGTTGCGGGCGGCGCCGAAGAACCGCTTCGGCGGGTACAGGGCGGTGGAGTCCACGCCGCCGGACATGATCCGGCCGCTGGCCGGCGCGGCCAGGTTGTAGGCGCGGCCGAGGCGGGTGATCGAGTCGAGCAGCACCACCACGTCGTGGCCCATTTCCACCAGCCGCTTCGCCCGCTCGATGCCGAGCTCGGCGACGGTGGTGTGGTCCTCGGCGGGCCGGTCGAAGGTGGAGTGGATGACCTCGCCCTTGACCGCGCGCTGCATGTCGGTGACTTCCTCAGGCCGCTCGTCCACGAGGACGACCATGAGGTGGACTTCCGGGTTGTTCTTGGTGATCGCGTTCGCGATCGACTGCATGATCAGCGTCTTGCCCGCCTTGGACGGAGACACGATCAGCCCCCGCTGGCCCTTGCCGATCGGGGCGATCAGGTCGATGATCCGGGTGGTCAGGACGCCGGGGTCGGTCTCCAGCCTGAGCCTGTCCTGCGGGTACAGCGGGACGAGCTTGGAGAACTCGGCACGGTCCCTGGCGTGCTCCGGGTCGAGCCCGTTGACCTTGTCGAGCCGGACGAGCGCGTTGAACTTCTCCCGGCGCTCGCCGTCCCGGGGCTGGCGCACCGCGCCCTCGATCACGTCGCCCTTGCGCAGGCCGTGCCTGCGGACCTGGGAGAGGGAAACGTACACGTCGTTCGGGCCGGGCAGGTAGCCAGTGGTCCGGACGAACGCGTAGTTGTCCAGCACGTCGAGGATGCCGGCGATCGGGATGAGCACGTCGTCCTCGGCGATGACCGGCTCGGGCTCGCCCTGGCGCTCACTGCCGCGGCCGCGCTGCCGGTTGCGGTTGCGGAACCGGTCCCGGTTGCGGCGGCGGCTGCTGTCGCTGTCGTCGTCGCCGCCGCGCTGCTGGTCAGAGACCTGCTCGCGGCGCTGGTCGCCGCCGCCCTGGTCACGGCGCTGGTTGCCGCTGCCCTGCTCGCGGCGCTGGTCGCCGCCGCCCTGCTGCTCGCCGCCTGCCTGCTCGCGGCGCTGGTCGCCGCCGCCCTGCTCGCGGGAGCGGGCCTGCTCCGGCCGGCCGTTGCGACGGCGCCGGTCATTGCCCTGGGCGTCGCGGGCTAGCCTGCCGTCGCCGCCCGCGGCCTGCTGGCGGCCGGTGTCCGAGTCCCCGGTGACCACCGGCGAATCGGCCCGGTCGAAGGGCAGCTGCCCGTCCCCGGCGACCCGGGCGGGAGCGCCGCCGTCGCCGATGCCGGGTGCCTGCGCGCCGTTGCCGAGGCCGTCCTGCTGTGCACCGGCGCCGATCCCTGGGCCCTGGCCCGAGGCGGCTGGTGCCGACGTTTCAGATTTCATGGCGTCCCGCTCACGGTGGCGGGTGGCACCGGCTCCCGCAGGCGCGCCCCGCTGCGTCGAGTTGTTCTGCCGCGCGCCGCTCTGAGCCTGTGGTGCGGCCGCGGCGGCCGTGCCGCCCTGCCTGTCCTGGATCGCGGCGATGACCTCGCCCTTGCGCATCCGGCCGGTCCCCTTGATGCCCATCGACTGCGCCATCTGCTGCAGCTCGGGCAGCCGCATCGCGGCCAGCCCCCCGCCGCTGCCGCCGGACCTGCTCGGCGCGGTGGCCTTCGAAGCAGCGACGCCACCCGCGGCACGGCTCGCGCCGGACGGGGCATCGGCCGGCTCAACGGTGCCGTGCGAGCTGGGGAGGAATTCGGTGGTTTCGCTCACAAGGGATCCTTCCAGGGGCGGGCGCCGGCTCCCCGGCGGCCGGTCGGCCCGGTTTCGCGGCCTGGCTACTCAGCCAGGCCAATGTTGTGCATTTGTCTGCCCTCTGCACGTTCTCCCGGTGCGGGGCCGCGGCACGTTCACGTAACCGTGGTCCCGTCGCCAGGGACAGAGGCTCAGGGCACACCAGGATGAGGAGTGCGGCGTCAGTGCTCGGCTGCCTTATCCCGGGCCACCCTTCGGTTCCCCCGGACCCCTCGTTCCCGCTCGATCCGCCGGGCCGCCTCCAGTCCATGCGGGCGTGGAGGAGGGTCAAGCGGGCCGGCCGGCAACGAAGTGCCACAGCCCTGAAACGACTTCGTGGACCGGGCAACAAGGGACTAGCGAGCACCTGTTCCCGTGGCGGGGCATCTGGTGCGGTACCCAGCCTAACACCAAGAGTGCCCACGTCATTCCCTCAGAGCCGTCCGTGTTTCACGGAGCAGGCCGATAGTCCGGCAAGAGCTGGCCAGCGTGGCCGATTCGGGGGCGTGCGCCCGGCGGGACGGACTGGATGGTCGCGCCTTGCCTGTCTACGTCCAGGGGGGTTACGTGCCACTGTTTACCCGTTCGACTCACGATTGAATCCACCTCTTCGGGCCCAGGAGTCTTACCGATGACAGTGAGGGCGAGCACCGAGGGCCCGGCGCCGGACAGGACCGCGGCGATCCCGGCGCGGCGGAGCCGGCCGATCACGTCGGCGCTGTCCGGCATCAGGGGCGCGCGGTAGGGCTCGTGCAGCAGGTCACTGGTCGCATCCAGCAGCAGGTCGGGGGCCTGGGTGAGGGCCGCGACGAGCAGCGCGGCGCGGCCCGCGTTCGCGGCCGCGTCGGCGTGCGGGACGGTGTCCGGCAGCGCGCGGCGGGCCGTCGCGGTCGCCAGCGAGACCGCAGGGACGCAGAGGACCGGCGCGATGGCCGGCAGCGGGTCCAGCCGGATCGCCCGGGGCCCGGTGCCGGGGTTCCAGGCGATGGTGAGCCCGCCGGCCAGGCAGGCGGCCGCGTTGTCCGGGTGCCCCTCGAGCTCCGCGGCCAGCGCGAGCAGGGCGCGGTCCGCGAACTCGGCGCTGCCGCCAGGCACCTGGCCAGGGCCGCCGCCCGGCTCCGCCGCGCGGTCGGCGAGGGAGGCACCGTCGGCGCCGCCGCCGCGGGAGGCGGCCAGGGCGCGGCCGGCCAGCAGGCCCGCCACCACGGCGCCCGCCGACGAGCCCAGTCCCCGCCCCTGCGGGATCGCGTTGACGCAGCTCAGCGCGATTCCCGGCGGCTGGCCGCCGGCCGCGGCGAACGCGGCGCGCATGGCCCGGACCACCAGGTGGCCCTCGCCCGCGCCGACCGCGCCGGCGCCCTCGCCGGACACCTCGATCTCCAGCCCGGAGCCGGTGACCTCGGCCGTCACCTCGTCATACAGCGCCAGCGCCAGGCCGAGGGCGTCAAATCCGGGCCCGAGGTTGGCGCTCGTCGCCGGGACCCGGACCCGGACCGCCCGCCGCGGCCAGCTCATCGCCGGCTTCGCCTAGGCCAGCTCAAGTGCCGCCGCCGTGGCCACCACGTCGGCCGGGACGATGACGGGCGCCGGCGCGGCCGACACCGCCCAGTCCGGGTCCTTCAGGCCGTTCCCGGTGATCGTGCACACGACGCTCGAGCCGGCCGGCAGCGTGCCGTCCGCGCTGGCCTGCAGCAGCCCGGCCACGCTGGCCGCGGACGCCAGCTCGCCGAACACCGCCTCCTGGCCGGCCAGCAGCCGGTACGCCGCCAGGATCTGCCGGTCGGTGACCGAGCGGATCAGCCCGCCGGACTCGTCCCTCGCGGCTTCCGCGGCCTGCCACGATGCCGGGTTGCCGATCCTGATCGCGGTGGCGATCGTCTGCGGGCGGAGCACCGGCGCGCCGGTGACGATCGGCGCCGCGCCACTCGCCTGGAAGCCGAACATCCGCGGCGTGCGGGTCGCCAGGCCGGCCTTGGCGTACTCGCGGTAGCCCATCCAGTAGGCGGTGATGTTGCCGGCGTTGCCGACCGGCAGGCAGTGCACGTCCGGCGCGTCGCCGAGCTGGTCCACGATCTCGAAGGCCGCGGTCTTCTGGCCCTGCAGCCGGTCCGGGTTCACCGAGTTGACCAGCGCCACCGGGTATTCCGCGGCGAGCTTGGACGCCAGCTCCAGGCAGTCGTCGAAGTTGCCCTCCACCTGCAGCAGGCGGGCGCCGTGCACGAGCGCCTGGGCCAGCTTGCCCAGCGCGATCTTGCCCTTCGGCACCAGCACGGCGCAGCTCATGCCGCCCCTGGCCGCGTACGCGGCGGCGCTGGCGCTGGTGTTGCCGGTGGAGGCGCAGATCACCGAGCGCGCGCCCCGGCCGGCCGCCATGCTGATCGCCACGGTCATGCCGCGGTCCTTGAACGAGCCGGTCGGGTTCCCGCCCTCGACCTTGAGGTAGACCGTGCAGCCGGTGCGGGCCGACAGCACCGGCGCGGGCAGCAGCGGGGTGCCGCCTTCCTGCAGCGTGATCACGGGCGTGGCGTCGGTGACCGGGAGCCGGTCGCGGTATTCGGCGATCACGCCCCGCCAGGGGCGCGACACGGCGGCGGTGGACGTCACTTGATCTCCTCCCCCTCGACCCGCATCACGCTGGCCACCGCGCGCACTGCGGGCATCGCCTGCAGGTCGGAAACGGTGGCCGCCAGCGCCGCGTCCCGTGCCTGGTGGGTGACGATGACCAGCTGGGCGGCCTCGCCGCGGCCCTCCTGCCGGACCGCCTTGATCGAGACGTCGTGCCGGGCGTAGGCTTCCGCCACCTGGGCGAGCACGCCGGGACGGTCGGCCACGTCCAGGGCCACGTGGTAGGCGGTGCGGGTCTCCCCCATCGGCAGCACCGGCAGGTCGGCGTAGGTCGACGCGTCCGGGCCGCGGGTGCCGGCCAGCCGGTTGCGGGCCACCGCGACGAGGTCGCCGAGCACCGCGCTCGCCGTCGGCGCGCCGCCGGCGCCCGCGCCGTAGAACATGAGCCTGCCCGCCGACCTGGCCTCCACGAACACCGCGTTGTAGGCCTCGCGCACGCCGGCCAGCGGGTGCGAGCGCGGGATCATCGCCGGGTGCACCCGGGCGCCGACGCCTGCGGGGGTGCGCTCGCAGATGGCCAGCAGCTTCACCACGCAGCCGAGCGCCCGGGCGCTCTCGATGTCGGCGGGCCGGACGCCCGTGATCCCCTCCCGGTGCACGTCCGCGGCGGTCACCGGGCTGTGGAAGGCGAGCCCGGCGAGGATGGCAGCCTTCGCCGCGGCGTCGAAGCCCTCGACGTCGGCGGTGGGATCGGCCTCGGCGTAACCGAGGCCCTGCGCCTCCTCCAGCGCGTCGGCGAAGCCGACCCCGGAGGTGTCCATCCGGTCCAGGATGTAGTTGGTGGTCCCGTTCACGATGCCGAGCACCCGCTGTACCTCGTCGCCGGCCAGCGACTCGCGCAGCGGGCGCAGCAGCGGGATCGCGCCCGCCACCGCGGCCTCGTAGTAGAGGTCGGCGCCGTACTCGCGGGCGGCACCGTGGATCGCGGCGCCGTCCTCGGCGAGCAGCGCCTTGTTGGCGGTGACCACCGACTTGCCCGCCTTCATCGCCGCGAGCAGCAGCGAGCGGGCTGCTCGATGCCGCCGATCACCTCGATGACGATGTCGGTGTCCGGCCTGGTCACCAGCTCGGCGGCGTCGGTGGTGAGCAGCGCGCGATCGATCCCGGCGGCACGCGGCCGCTGCAGCCGCCGCACCGCGATGCCGGTCACCTCGACCGGCGCGCCGATCCTGGCGGTCAGGTCGGCCGCCTGCTCGCGCAGCAGCCTGACGACCTGCGAGCCGACAACCCCGCAGCCGAGCAAGGCCACGCTCAGCGGCTTGGTCCCGGTCTCCTGCGCCACGCTGGACGCTCCCCTCATCTCTCCACCGGCATTTCTAGCGGCCGGCTCAGCCGGCGTCCAGCCGGAGCAGGTCCTCGATCGTCTCGCGCCGGACCAGCACCCTGGCCGCCCCGTCCCGCACCGCCGCGACGGCTGGCCGCGGCACGTGGTTGTAGTTGCTCGCCGTCAACCTGCAGTACGCCCCGGTCGCCGCCACCGCGAGCAGGTCACCCGGAGACAGGTCAGCGGGCAGGTACGCGTGCCGGACGACGATGTCCCCGCTCTCGCAGTGCCTGCCCACCACGCGCGAGAGCATCGGCGGCGCGGCGGACCCACGGGAGGCCAGCACGCACGTGTACCTGGCGTCGTACAGCGCCGTGCGGATATTGTCGCTCATCCCGCCGTCCACGCTCACATAGGTCCGCGTGCCGCCATCGAACGGTACGTCCTTGACCGTGCCGACCTCGTATAGCGTCACGGTGCCCGGGCCGACGATCGCCCGGCCGGGCTCGACCGTCAGCCGCGGCCGCCGCAGGCCGGCCTCGCGGCAGGCGGCGTCTACGGTGCCGGTGAGGATCCGCGCGATCGCGGCCGGGTCGGCCGGCGTGTCGCCGTCCGTGTAGGCGATGCCGAACCCGCCGCCGAGGTCGAGCTCGGCGATCTCCACCCCGTGCTCGTCCCTGATCGCGGCGGCCAGCCCGACCATGCGCCGCGCCGCTGTCACGAACCGTGCCGGGTCGGTGATCTGCGACCCGATGTGCGAGTGCAGCCCGGCCAGGTCCAGGTCGGGGGAGGCGAGCACCCGGCGGACGGCTTCGGCGGCCGCGCCCGAGGCGAGCGAGAAGCCGAACTTCTGGTCGTCGTGCGCGGTCGCGATGAACTCATGCGCGCCCGCATGCACGCCGGTGGTGACCCGGACCAGCACCTTCGGCCGCGTGCCGCTGCGCTCGGCCAGGTAGGCGAGCCGGGCGATCTCGTCGAAGGAGTCCAGCACGACGTGACGCAGGCCGGCCTCCACGGCGCGGGAGAGCTCGCCCATGCTCTTGTTGTTGCCGTGCAGGGTGATCAGGCCGGCCGGCACTCCGGCCGACAGCGCGGTCTCCAGCTCGCCGCCCGTGCAGACGTCCACGCCGAGGCCCTCCTGGGCGGCCCAGCGAAGCACCTCGCGGCAGCAGAACGCCTTCGCCGCGTAACACACCCGGTCACCGGGGCCGAACGCGCCGCGGAATTCCCGGCACCGGGCGCGGAAGTCCGCTTCGTCACAGGCGAACAGCGGCGTTCCGAACTCGGCAGCCAGATCCCGCACGTCGATCCCGCCGATGCTCAGCGCCCCGTCCTGCCTGCGCGCGGAGCGCGGCCAGATGGCGGGGCCAAGCGCGTTCAGGTCCGGCGGCGGCGCGGGCGGGTGATCGTCCGGCACCGCGGCGCCAGCCGCTGGCAGGCCGGTGCTCATCCCGTCCGGCCGCGCGCCAGGCGAGCGGGTGAAGCTGGTCATCGGGCTCCCTCGTTTTCGGCGGCTCAGAGCCGGTCAGGCGCGCTGACCCCGAGCAGTGCCAGGCCGGCCGCGATGGCCGCCGCCGTCGCGGTCACCAGCCACAGCCTGGCCCGGGTCGCGGGCTGGTCCCGCGGCGCGGCGCACCCGCCGAACGGGAGCGCCGGGCAGGCCTCCCGGCAGTCCTGGTACGTCCCGGCCAGCTCCTCCAGGTACCGGGCGAACTCACCCGGCCGCCTGGCGCGCGCTGCCCAGGCGACCCGTTCCGGCAGCCAGGACAGGGCGCCGAGCAGCGCCTGCTCGGCTGGATGGGTAAGCAGGCACGGTGCGAACCCGGCCGCCTGCCCCGCGCCGAGTCCGAGGTCAGCGGCCTGGCGAAGGGTGGAAGCTGCGTGCGCGTGCGCGTACTGAACAGCATAAACGGGATTGCCGAGATGATACCGAACGGGCACTTCTCCCGTGGCACCGTCAGGCCAGCCCGCTGCCCTCCTGAGCAGCGCATACCTAACGGCATCCGATCCGGCGTAGCGCAGCGCGGCGGCCACCGGCGCGGCGCCGGCGCTTCCGCGGGAGCGTCCGGGCGGCAGCCGTTCGGGAAAAATCCCGGCGTCCGCGCTTCCGCGGAAGCGTCCGGGCGGCAGCCGTTCGGGAAAAATCCCGGCGCCCGCGCTTCCGCGGGAGCGTCCGGGCGGCAGCCGTTCGGGAAAAATCCTGGCTCCTGCCTTGGCGGCGAGCCGGGCCGTGACCTCGGCTGTGAGCTGGGCGTGGGCCCGCTGCCAGGTCGGCGCGGCGGCCAGGTCGGCGGAGGGCGGCGCGGGGACCGTCATGCCGCGCAGGATGTCGCTGCGGGCGCAGTCGCCGGCCTGGGCGGTGCGGACGGCGACCTGGGCGAGCGCCTCGGCGGTCACGGTGACGGTCAGGTGGCCGGCCGAGGACGTGGTCGCGGCGATCCAGGGCAGGGTGGCCAGGCGGGCGGCGAGGACTTCCGCGGCCTGGGCCGGCGGGATGGCGGCGGCGCCCAGCAGGTACGGGAGCGTGGACACGTACGTGCCGGGGCGGGCGGGGCGCAGGGTGCTGGTGTCGGCGGGCGGGACCGGGCGGGGCAGCTCGCCGGCGGCCGCCGCGTCCCGGACAGCGTCCCAGGCCGCGCGCCTGACGTCGGCCGAGATCACGCTGTGCAGGTTACCCGGGCGCGGCTGCGCGGGCCGGCGCCTGCGGTCCGCGGCGGGGCGCCGGGGACGCGGCAGTTGCCCGCGGGGCGCGGCCGGGGCCGGTTCTCGATCGATGGAAGATTGCTTGTATCAGGTCACAAAGGATCCTCCGTCGATCTTGATGGTTGTGCTAGCCGAAGGGACCGGGGGGCGCGCCGGCCAGCTCGCGCACGATCCGGATCATCTCACCGGGGTCGAACGGCTTGGTCAGGTACGCGTCGACGCCGATCTGCTCGCCGCGGCTGCGGTCGTCCTCCTGGGCGCGCGCGGTGATCAGCACCACCTTGACGTGGCTGGTCTCCGGGTTCTTTCGCAGCTCCATTGCGGTGACCCAGCCGTCGAGCCGCGGCATCATGATGTCGAGGGTGATCACGTCCGGGCTGATCGCGACCACCTTGTCCAGGCAGTCCTGCCCGTCCACGGCGGTCGCCACGTCGAATCCTTCCAGCGTGAGGTTGACGGCGATGAGCTGCCTGATCACCTCATCGTCGTCTACGACGAGCACCCGCCCCAAAGCCTGCGCCACCTGCGCGAGAGTAGCCGGTCCGCCGCCATCGTGTGCGAGCATCGGCATCGTGTCCCTGGATTGCTAGCGACTGATAGCCTTTCTACGTTCTGTTACAGTGCGGCGTTCAGTCGTGCTAGTAACTTGCCCCCATAGCTCAGGGGAGAGAGCAACGGCCTCCGGAGCCGTGAGCGCAGGTTCGAATCCTGCTGGGGGCGCCACGTGATGAGCAGGCAAAACTGCTTCTGACCTCGGCAAACCTCCGCTATTCGTGATCATGGCGTGTGCCACCGGAGGCATGCGGTGGCAGGCGATTGCCCCCGATCGTGGTCCATTCGCGGTCCGGACCCTACTGTGCATGTCATCGGTCCTCGTCATCGAGAGCTTGTTCGATCCGGCCGAACCACACCTGGTCACGGCCGATGATGCACTTGGCATAGATGGTGAGCAGCACTTCGACGCTGTGCCCGGCCCACTCGGCTACCTGGGTCGGCGGAACACCCGCGTTGAGCCGCAGCGAGACTCCTCCGTGTCGCAGATCGTAGGGGCGCCTGGCCAGCGGAGAGGCGGCCAGGGCTGGCGTGAGCGCGAGCGGACGGGCGTGCTGCCACACATAGCGGTATGACGAGGGGTAAAGCATTCCCCCGGTCTCGCTGCGGAACAACCGGCCATCGGGCGCCGGGCCGTAGCGGTCGATGTGATCACGCAAGATCGCGACCAGCTCGGGCGGGATGGGGACGATGCGGACTGCCCGGCGCGGACGGTTCTTCAGCCCGCGATCCTCATGGCCGATGCCGTCGTCGGTCCACCGCTTGCCCACCGCTGGCAGGGTCCGGCTCAGGGTCAGGTGGCCCCATCCTGCGCCGGGTAGGTCGCAGTCGTCTCCGTGCAGTCCGCTGGCCTCCGAGGGCCGCAGCATCGCGAAGTAGAGGCAGGCGAAGAACGCCACGAGCCGCTGTCCGCGCCGGGGACCGACGTAGCTCACCGCCGTGAGCAGCTCACGCACCTGCCCGGCGGATGCCACGACGCGAGGATTGATCTCCTCCACAGCGGAATCGGGCGGTTCCCATTCGGTCGTGTCGAGAGGGTTGTCCGGAAGGCGGCCGAGCCGCACCGCGTATCTCAGGATGTTGTAGAACACCCGACGACGACGATCGAGGTAGTCGGGCGCGGCAGGCGTCCCGTCGAGCTTGGTCGCGAGTAGGTCAAGTACCTCGCGGAGCGTCTTGTCATCGGACAGCGCCGCCAGCGGCAGCGAGGATCGCCGGACCCATGCCAGTGCCGTGCGGACCTCGGGCGGCATGGGCTCTTCTCGCCGTGGCGGATTGAACGCCCACCGCCGAAGTGCCGACCGCAACAGTGCCGGGTCAGGTGCCCGGTGATCGTTTCGAACCAGGACTGGAGTCACCGCCGCGAGCGTCTCGACTGCTGAAATTCGGCTCTTCCCCGCAGCGCCCGGCCACTTCATGTCGATGTAGCCGAGCGCGTGCTCGTACCAGGTGACCGAGTTCTCCTTCCGGAGCTGGGTCTCTGGCAGACCGGTGTCCAGGTCGAAGGCCTCGCCACGGCGGGTCGCCTGGATCAGCCCGGATCGGAAAGCTGTCAGCCAGGCCACGCGTCCCGAACGACTTGTGCCGGACCGGGTCGTTGCCGACGCGCCATCGCGCCTGATAGGGCAAGCGCAGTCCCTTGCGAACTCGGAGTTCCCAAATCCGCACTTCGTAGCTGGTACTCATGCGGCACGCTCTCCGAGATCGAGAAGCCAGGCTTCGTAGACGCTACGGCGGATGCGCAGCTCGTTGTTCGGAAGCCTGATCGCTTCAGGGGCGCATCCAAGCTCCCGCCACCGCTGCCAGGTCCGGCGCGGGATGTCGAGATCGTCCAGGATGTCGGAGACTCGTCAGCCAATCGTCCTTGCTGGGCTTCACAGTGCATCGCTCCTCCTTCGGCCAGTGATGGATAGCTCAGGCGGCCTGGGCAGGCCATTCCTCGTGTTCGCGGGCGCGTGCTGCGGCAGACATGGCGAGGTCAGCTTCGGCTTGGGTCGTGTGACCGGTGCCGGTGACCTGCCAGGTTTTGAGGACGAGCACGACGGTCTCGTCCAGCGGGCGTCCCCACGGGTCGCGTTCGCCGTCCGGGTGGCGCTGGGCGCGCTGGTGGTCGCGGCGTGCGGCGCGGAGCTGGCCGAAGGTGACCGAGTAAGCGCGGGATTTGGACAGGAAGTGGCCGCCGTAGCCGAGCATGTGCGCCCACTTGCGCAGCCGCCCGTCCCCGTCCGCGATCGCGGCCTTCATGTCGGCCAGGGCGCGGGCGACCGCGAACGTGCCTTGATCACGGGGCATGTCCCAGGCGCGGGTGAGCTGCGCGGCGTGCTCGCCGCCGAGCCGCCACGCGGTCGCGATCATCTGCCGGTAGTGGCGGGAGCAGGACAGCCGCTCGAGGTCGGCCTCGTCGCGGAGACGGCGGTCGGGCAGGCCGGGCGCGTCGAGGGTCTTGGTGGCGTACTTGGCGATGTAGTTGGCCACGGCCTGGCCGTCGAGCGCCTGGCCGGTGCCGGGCAGCTCCGCCGACCGGCGCACGATCTTGGTGTCGGTCTGGGTGCCGAAGCCCAGGGTCAGGACCGGCCGGGCCGGGTTGCGGTCGGTCGGGCCGAGGCTGAGGCGGACGGCGGCGGCGGACAGGTCGATGGCGTCGCACAGCAGCTCGGGCGTGCACGCGGCCGGGGGCGGCTGGTAGCCCTCGCCTGCGGCGTCCAGGCGGATCACGGCGTGGAAGTGGACGACGCCGCGTGCCTGGTATTCGGCCACCTTGACGTACCGGACCGCGACGAACTGGCCTGAAGCGCTTCTGGGTGATGCCGAGCAGGCGGGCGAGCTGGCGGGGCAGGTTGATGGTGAACCGGCGCCACAGCTCCCCGGCCTGGTGGTTGAACATCACTGCGGCGGTGTAGTCGTAGCAGTCCGGACACATCGGCTGGCCCAGCCGGGGATCGTTCTCGTGATGGCGGACCGGGCAGGAGATGTCCCGGCCGTGCGGGCAGCGCCGCTGCGCCGCATCACGGCGGGGGCGGCAGGGCAGGATCGTCTTGCCCTTCTTGCGGCGGGCGTGCACCGGCCCGAACGAGGGAGCGGTGAGGGTGGCGAACACGCACGGATGCGCCGCGACCGACTCGGGGATGCCCTTGCCGCCCGCGAGACCGGCCTTGACGAGCTGGCGGGCGTCCCGCTTGTAGAGGTCCGAGCAGGGCGGGCACACGGCTTCGCGGCGGTTGCCGCACGCGGTGAGCAGCACTCCCCCAGGCTCGGCATCGGTGCTGTAGATCACCCGGGTTTCGCCGCTGGCCCGGTCGATCGCGTCGATCCGGCCCGCGAGGCGGACCGGGTGGTGGCAATAGCCGGTGTTGGCGAGCTGGTGTTCCCAGCGGGTGAAGTCGTCGGCGGGTGCTCCCGCCGCCGGACCCTGCGGCCCGGTGGCGAGGGGAACCGTCGCGGCGGTTGCTATGGCTGCCCCCAGCGCTGCTGGGCGGCCTGGCGGGTGACGCCGAGCCGCAGCCCGATCTCAGCCCACGAGTAGCCGCAGCCCCGGAGTCCGGTCACGGCGTGGCCGATCGCGGCGTCAATGTCGGCAGCGAGGCTGGTCATCCGGATCAGCGCGTCGATGTCGCCGGTGACGACGCGGCGGCGCGTAGGCGGCCAGGATGCGGTGGGCGAAGGCGGCGTAGTCGTCGTTCTCGACCACCGGCCGCCGCCGGTTTGCTGTCAAGCGCGGCTTGACAGTGTTCTTGCTGGCAGCCGGGCGCCCGGGTCGCGGGTCGGGCAGGTAGGTGATCTCGTGAGCGGTGCTCATGCTGCGGCCTGCCTTCCGGCGCGGAGCTGGGCGGCGTAGCCGGCCAGGTAGCGGATTTCCTCGTCGGACAGGTAGGCGGCCTTGATCCGGCGCGGCACGCCGGACTCCGACAGCAGCCAGCCGACGCCCCGCGCGAGGGGGTCGATGCTGGCGGCGGTGTAGCCCTCGGACGCCCATCCGGCGCCGAGCACCACGTCGGATGAGCTGTCGGTGGTGCAGCGGAACGCCCACCGGTAGCCGAACAGGTCCCGCATGGACGGGTCGATGACCTGATGGCTGGGGCGCTGGGTGGCCAGGATGACGATCACGCCAGCGGCCCGGCCGCGCGCTACCAGGTCGCGGGCGAGCATGCCGAACTTCTCCCGCTCGGCCTTGCTGCCGACCGTGGCCGAGAAGTAGGCGTACTCGTCGATCACGACCAGGTAGACGGCTTCGCCATCGCCCCGGGTGATCTTCCGCCGTCCGGCCGCGAGCAGCTTGTCGTACCGGTCGTTCATGATCTTCGCGAACTGCTCGAACGCGCTGATCGCGGCGTTGATGTTCGGGCCGATGAACATGTCGGCGCACTTCTGCCAGGGGCCGAGCTCGACTTGCTTGCCGTCGATCAGGATGAGCTTGCAGTCGGCCGACAGCGCGGCGTGCGCGACGATCAGGTTCAGCGCGTTGGACTTGCCGCCGCCGGGTTCGCCGCCGAGCAGCATGTTCCGCTCGGCCAGGTCCACGAACACGTGCTCACCATTTTCGTCCATGCCCAGGTGCACCGGGTCGAACATCGACAGCGGGAACACCGGGGTCACGATGTCAGTAGTCGTGGTCATTGCTGGTTCCTCCTTCCGGATCGGGAAAGGAAGGGCGGGACAGGCACCCGGCCATACCGGCCAGATGCCTGCCCGCTCTCCCCTTTCTCATTGCTGGGAGCAAGTCCCAGACACTTGCCCGCTGAACTCATCAGCAGTGAATTCTTCGACGGTCAGGTATCCGTCATCGCGGATGCAGTGGGCGCACCGCCAGTAACCCGACTTCGACGGGTAGGCGTTGTAGCTGGCGATGGTGGCGTGGCAGTTCTCGCAGCCGCCGAGGATCGCCACTTCGCATTGCCAGTGGTCGTCGTCGGAGTAGGTTTCCCGGTCCCCGAGGCGGGACCGCACGTAATCGAGAATGGTGATCGGCATTTAGCTCACGGCTCCTTCCGTGGGGTTATCTGCGAGTGCGGGCACCCGGGAACGCGGGTGGTGATCGAGCACCTGCGAGGGAATGTTTCGGCCTGCGGTCAGCGGGTCGTGCCGCACGATGTCGATCGTGACGAGCTGCGACCAGCGGGTGTTGCGGGTGACGCGGGCGTCGCGGGCGAAGCAGGCGGCCCGGATTTCCCCAATGTGGGCTTCGAAGTCCTCCATGCAGATACCGGCGCGGCACAGCACGAAGGCACGTTCGCCGACCTTGGTCGGCCGGATCCACATGATCAGCGGCAGCCGCCCGGACCTGGTGTGCAGCCGGGCTTCCCAGCACAGCCGCTGGAGCCGGTGCCGGGTCAGCACGCACCACCCGCGCCGGGTGATGAACCGGCGCGAGTGCGGGATGACCACCAGGCCGAGGGCCGCGACAGCCACGATGACCAGCGCCCAGGTGAGCGTCACCGCCAGGGCGAGCCGCCAGGTCACGGCGAGGACGGTGGTCGTGGTGGCCAGCTCGGTCCGCCACCGCCACAGCATGCCTGCGGTGGTGTGGTGGAACCGGCCGCCGAGCCCGTCGAAGGCGTACGGGCTGTTGCGCTCATAGCGCCTGCTGTTTTTAGTCGCGGCCATTACCGGTCACCACCTTGATTAGTTCGCGCTTGCGGTCGGTCACGATGAACTTGCAGCCGGGATGCTGCCTGACCCATTCGGTGAGGTAATCGGAGAACATGCTGGACTTCCCGGCTGCCGGAGTGGCGCTGAGGTAGTAGAGCTGAATCTCATCGGACAGGCACACCGGGCGGCCATTGATCTGACCGAATTCGGCGGCGAGCTGGTCAGCCTGGGCGGCCAGCTCGTCCGCGTCGGGAGACATTGCGTGTGCGTTGCGGTTGCGGCGCGGCACTATGCCCACCGTCCTTTCCGTGGCCTAGAAGTGCAGAGCGGGCAGTAGCGGACCTGGCCCCCGGCGTTCTTGATGGCGCGTTCCTTGTGCCGGTCGCCATGTGCGGTTCGGGCTAGGGTGAAGCCGATTCCGGCTGCTTTGGCGACGGCCAGCAGCCGGGACCCGTTGCCCTGCTCGTGGGCGGCCAGCCGGTCGGCTAGGTTGAGCGTCCAGCCGGTGTAATGCCGGGCGTGCTGATAGGGCTGGCTGAAATGCAGCAGGTAAATGGTCCCGGGAATGTTGTTCATGGCCTGGCCTCCCATTCGGTCACGCAGGCCAGCGGCCAGGCGGTGCCGCATGCGCGGCATTCCAGAGCGGTTTCGGTGAACCCGTCAGTGGTCTGCACCTCGGTGCGGGTGATGTCGAAGGAGCCGCAGTCCGGGCAGATGGGCTCGTGGTAGATGACCCGGTATCCCTTGGCGGCGGTGTGTGCCATCACGACCGCCCCCCGGTGCGGGGGGTGGCCTGGCGGGTGAGGCGGGCCAGTTCGGCCGTGTCGCGGGCGTGCTCGCTGATCCAGTGCTCGGCGCACCGCTTGTGGCATGGCTGGTCCTTGCCGGGGGACCGGCACAGGGCAGGCTTGCCGCACAGCACGCACGGGGCCAGCGGCCCGATCCGGCCAGCTCGCCAGTCCAGCACCACCACGAACGGCGGGAAGGGCGAGAGCGCCGGGGAGCCGTCAGGCATCACGATCACCGCCGGTCGGGGCGGGTGAACGCGGTGGCCTGACGTGGCCGCAGGCTGCCGGACCGGGGATCGCCGTAGCGGTAAGGGCCGACCTGCTGGACCGGCCGTCCGCAGACCGCCTGGCCAGGCAGGGTCAGCGATCCCTGAACCCGTGGCGTGATGGGTGCCTGCACTGGCCGCGCGATGACCGGGGACCGGCCCCGGCGGTAGTGCCAGGCCATCGCGACAGCGGCGACCGTGACGGTGGCCACGGTGACACTGGCCGCGATGATCAGGCCCCACAGGATGGTCTCGATCACCCGTAGCGCGGCGATCGCCACGACGGCGACAGCGGCCAGCGCGATCGCGGTGCCCAGGCCGGGACCGGTGTTGTTGTTGCAGCAGGACGGCTTACACATGGCGGGCCGCCTGCCGGGTAGTAACGTGGGACATGCCATGTACCTCCTTTGACTGTCTGATCGCGGGATGAGGACTGGTCTTGGCTGGCCGGGCCGGGGGATGGCAGTCCCCCAGCCCGGCACTTGCGTTATGCGGTGGTGGTGATCTCCCGGACGAGGGAGAGGGCCCGGTGCTTGAGCGGCTCGGGCCGGATCAGGGTCCGGTTGAGCCGGGTCTCCCAGGACCGGGCGGTGCGGACGTGGTCGAGGTATTCACCGGCGGCCTGGACCAGGCCGTACGCGCTCCCGGCGATCTCGTAATTGGTGGACGAGTCGAACAGCAGCCGCAGCGCGCTGCGGGCTTCGTCCACGTTGCGGGCGACCCGGTCGGTGACCAGCCCGGCCGGGGGCATCGGGATGAACTCGGTGATGAACAGCTCCCGCTGCTTGGGGGTGATGGTGATGCCCAGCAGGTGCTGGGCGAGTTCGGCGTAGCGGCGCATCTCGGTGCGGGCGCCGGTGACGGCCTGGCGGGCCTCATCGATGCGGGTGCGCCAGGACGACTTGTGGATGAAGGAGAAGGTGGCGCCGGTCCGCTCGCCTTCCAGTTCGGCGGCGCGGAAGGTGTTGGCGCACACGATCCGGATCGCGGTGGCGCGCAGCGCGCAGGCGGCGGTGCCGTCGTGCCGGTTGGTGATGGCCAGGTAGGGCAGGGTCGGGCTGGTGTCGCCCGGCAAGGTGATCGGCTCATCGAGCAGGGCCAGGCACCACACCGCCCGGCCGCTGTCCAGGACGCCCGCGGTTTCCCACTTGACGCCGGGCTGCGCCAGGACCGCTTCGACGATCTCGCCCATCTCGCCGTGGTCGATGATGGTGTAGGTGTCCTTGTTCAGCGACAGGGTGGCTCCGGTATCGGAGCGGGTGATCGCTTTCCAGCCGTCAACCGGCTCGCAGTGCTCGGTTCCGTCGGGGTTGATGCCGGTGACCGCGTACACCGGGGCGGTGACGGGGTCCCAGTCCAGCCCGGCCAGCGTGCGGGCCTGGGCCCAGTCCCCGGGGTAGTCGGGCAGGATGGTGCCTTCGCGGTGCCAGGGCATCTGGCGGACCGAGAACATCGACTCGATGTTTGCTGGCATGGTGGTTCTCCTTTGACTGTCTGATCGCGGGTTGAGGATCGGAACTTGGCCGGGGAAGCGGGGATGGCAGTCCCCCAGGCCGGGCGCTTGCGTGTTAGCTGAGTGCTGCCGCCTGGCGGGTGCGGTGGGTGACGGCCAAGGTGTAGATGGCCGCCGCGGTGGCCTGCCGGGCGACGTCCCCGACGGCGTCGGCGAGCGCTTCGGCGCTGGCCTGACCGTCGCGCTGGTCGCGGTGGACCTGGTTGAAGGTGTTCAGGACGCACCCCAGGTGCGCGATGCTGTCGCGGGCGATGTCGCTGACCTCCGGCAGCGGCAGGCTGAGCGCTGCCGCCTGCCACCCGGTGATCTCGCTCGCGACATCGGCAAACGGGTCGTTGTCAGTCATGGGAGCTGGCCTCCTTGCTGGCGTTGACGAAGGCGTACAGCTCGACCTTCACGCCGTGGTCGGTGAACGTGACCTCGCAGTGGACGGACTGCCGTCCGTCGTTGCTGGTGTGCGGGCAGCCGGTGACGGTGCCGCCGAACCGCTCGGCCCACTGCGCCAGGGCGTGGAAGGTGTCCGGGGTGTCGCCGAACTGGAGGTCTACCTCCTGCCCGGCCTGCGAGATGCTGACGTACTTCGGGGCGGGCAAGTCGCTGTTTTCCAGCAGCAGGTCAGCGGCGTACTGCGCGAGCGCGGTGATGGGCCGCTTCGGGGCGGGCGTGACCATGGTCACGTAGTCGGGAATGCTGATCGCGGTGTCGGTCATGACGTGGGTTCTCCTGTTCTGATCGCGAGATGAGGACTGGTAAGGGTCTGGCCATGCGATCCCCGGAGGGGCGACACGGCCGGTCGCCTGGTGCCGTGCTGGCAGGCACGGCTCAGGCTGCGTGCGCAGGGGCCTTGCCGTTGACAGGGGCCATCTCGACCGCATCGGCGCGGAAGGCACGGCGAATCTTGCCGTCGCGGCCCACCCACGGCGCGAACACCAGACCCTGGACCAGGGCGAGTTCATCGAGGATCAGCTTGGGCTCGTCTCCGGCCACCTCGACCCAGATGGACTCACTTGATCCCTGCTCGGTGTTCGTGTCCACGGCGTTGAGCCGCACCGTCCAGATCAGCCGCCCGTCGCGCGTGGCGGCCTGCTTGTCCTTGTCCTTGTAGTCCTGACGCGGCCTGGCCATCCCGGCCACCCGGAACCGGACGCCGTTCGTGTCGATCTTCAGACGCATGATGATCCCTGTCCTTCCTGTCTTGCTTGTCGGATGTCGCTGGCCGGTCGGCGGCCACACGAGCAAATCTAGACTAGACAAGCTTGACTGTCAAGTTGCGCGGTAAGCTTGACGGACAAGGAGGAGCGCGACCTACATGGCCCAAGATCAACCCATAACGCACCAGATCACAGATGACCTCCGCAGGCAGATCACGAACGGAATGCTTGGCCCCGGAGCGCTCTTGCCATCTGAGCCAGAGCTGGCCCAGCAGTACGGCGTGAGCCGCCAGACCGCCCGCACCGCCTTGCAGGCGCTAGAGCGGGAAGGCCTGGTCGTAGTCCGGCCCCGGCGCGGACGCGTCGTCCGCAGCAACCAGCGGCTGCGCTGGCACCTGTCCGAATTCGAGCTGCCAGACCACACCGTTTTGACGACCTCGGATGCTTGGGAAACCGACATCGAGAGCCAGGGGCACGACCCGACCCGGCAAGACCTGGAAGTCGAGCGGATCAGCCCGCCAGACAGCATCGCCACGCGGCTGAACCTGAACCCGAGGACAGACATCTGCGTGGTTCGCAGGCACGTCCGCTACATCGACGGGAAGCCAGCCATCATCTCCGACGACTACTTCGACGAGCGGATCGTTAGGGGAACCGAGCTGGCCGAACCGGAGGACACTAAGCGAGAGAACATCCTCGCCGAGGAAGGCTACGAGCAGGTCTACGACATCGACGAGATCATCACACGCATGCCCACACCCGCCGAAGTCGCCAGGCTCAGTATCTCCACCGGAACGCCAGTCGCCGAGCACATCAGAACCGGCTACACCGCCGAGAACCGACCAGTACGGGTCATGATCTCGATCATCCCTGGCGACACACTGATACTCCAGTACACCATTCCTACATGAACCACTACTGCGGGTTCTGTGACTTCAAGGAATATAATGACTGAAGCAAATTGGATCACGGCGGGTATATCCGGTTTCTCGGCCGTAATCGCCCTTATAGCTCTGGTGACCTCGCGGCGGACACAACGAGCTACCTACCAACTACAGCTCCAGGCTGACCAAAGAAAGGCACGCCTTAAAGCAGTAGAGGTCCTCGGTAGAGATAAGCGAAAGCGTATAGGATTTGGATTTAAGATACTTAACGGCCCAGACGAAGTAACGATTAGCGACGCAAAGATTAACATAACATACAAGGTCTACAGAGACGCTGCAATCTTGCGACATGATATCCTGATTAGACTTGTGGTACGGTCAGACGAATTCAGGGTGTTGGGAATCACGGGTAAACCATTCGGTTTCCGGCTGATACCCAACGATGAAGTAGAATGGAGATTCCCATTCTCTGTCACACACTATCTTCCAGAAATTGCCGCAGAGAACGATAACGACACTGGCCGACGTCAAAAAATTCCAGTAATCGAGCTCATCTTTAGCGTCACAGCTTCTGGGAATGTAAAGAGTTGCGAAGAGCCGCTTCTACTGGGAGGCTTCGTAGGCGGTAAAACCCTCCTGGGTTTCTTTGAAAGAAATATAACTACAACCTTGAAAGACATCATACTCGGTACGCTCGCTAAAGATGCACTACAAACCATAGGTACCATGGATCCAGCAGTACGAGAAGAACTAAAAGACCTAGCTCGCCGAGGACATAATATCCCAGCAGGACTGCTTAAATGGCTAGTTGATACTTGGGAACAAACAGGAAGCTTCAGCGACGAGTCAACCGAAATGCTCGCACGGTACCTCATCAGGCTTCGCCCGCCAAGTCCTGACCCCATCCTGCTGGCCAGCATCGCGCTTCCGGAGCAACCGTCAACGGAGCAGCAGCCCGAGCAGCCGCCAACAACGCCAACAGCGCCTACAGCGCCAACAGCGGTGCCTAGGTCCAACTGATGGTTGACGTCCGGGCTTCAGGTGATGGTTGACAGTTTCTAGGGTCCGGCAGCTGTGCCGGGGTGGTTGGGTGGTGCTGGCTTTCCCGGATAGCTGTCACTTAACGCTGGTGCCGGAGCGGGGTCAACGTGGAGCGCCCGGAGCGCGGCAGCGCGAGGACGTACGACGTTGGGGCCGTGCCGGCGCTGGCGTAGCCTGGCCGGCCCGGGATGGCTGGTCATGGGGTGCGGCGGGTGCCGTAGGCCTTGAACCGGCTGACCGGTGCGGTGCTGGTGCGGGGCACGGTTTTGATCAGGTCGTCGTGCTGGTCGAGGATGCGCAGGCTGGTGTCGCCGATGTCGATGGTGACGGTCTTTCCGGCGTGGCTCATGCCGACCTGGACCTTCTGGCGGGTGACCTGGATGCCGCCGCGGCTGGAGACCCGCCGCTGGATCCGGATGGCTGCGGGTGGCTGCACTGGCTCGGGGGTGGCCAGCCGGACGCCTTGCAGCCGGTGCCGCTGGCCGGGCGGGATGGGGCAGGGCAGGGTGCGCCACAAGGTGCCGTCCTGGGTGATGACGTGCATCAACTGGCCCTCGAGCCGGATCCGGGCGCGCTGCCCGGCCAGCGGGGAGCCGACCAGCACCACCTTGTTGCCGAGGGTGATGACACCGGAGGCGCTGACCACGCGTTCTGCCTCGACGCAGGCCCGGGCGGCCAGCGCGCCGGGTGCTCCTGCCGCGGGCGGCGGCCCGGCCGGGCGGGCGCCATTACGGCGCAGCCGGGCTAGATCCACGGCCGACAGCCGGGACGGGACGGTCTTGACCCGCCAGCCGCCGATGCTCAGGTGACAGCTGGTGGTGTCGATCCAGACCGTGACGGTCTGCCCGGCGCGGGAGGGCCGCAGCCAGAATTGCTGCGGGCCGATGGTCATGTTGCCGGACGCTGGGACCACCCGGTCGATCTCGATCGCATCCGGCCACCTCGTAGCCTCCGCAGCGGCCGGGACGTGTTCGGCCTCGCCCGGCGGGCCAGGCAGGGGTTCCAGGTCAGCGGGCGCCCACAGCGGCAGCCCATCACCGGCCTGCGGCGACGGCCGGAATGCCGACGCCGGGGTGGCCATGTCCAGCGACTGGTGCGGCCGGTCACTGTTGTATTCGTCCCGCCAGGCATCGACCGCGGCCTGCGCCGCCTCCAGGCAGGCGAACGGCCCGGCACCGTCCAGGAAATCGGTCTGCAGGCTCTGGTGCCACCGTTCCACTTTGCCGGTGGTGGTCGGCGAATACGGCCTGGTGAGCAGCTGCTTGATCCCGTTCTTGCGGCAGATCCGCTCGAACAGCACCTCGGCCGGGCGGGGTCTGCCGAACCGGCCGGTGAACTGCTTGCCGTTGTCGGTCAGCACCTCATCGGGAATGCCGTAAACCGCCATCGCGGCCAGGAATGCCCGGCACACCGCCCGGGCAGTAGCCCGCCGGACAACCGTCGCGATCACGCAGAACCGGGAATGGTCATCGATGCCGGAGACCAGCTTCAATTCGGTCCCGTCGGCCAGGAACACCGACCCGGTGACATCGAGCTGCCACAGCTGCATCGGGGCGTCGCGCTGCCAGCGTTTGTAGTCCTGGCGGCGCCGCTTGCGCTTGCGCGCGGTGACCAGGCCATGCCGGACCAGCACCCGGTAGATCGTGGACCGGGACGGCACCGGGACGGTACCCGCCTTGCCCAGCTCGAACGCCAGCCGCCGCGGTCCCCACCGCGGATGCGCGGTCCGCATCCGGCAGATCAGCGCCTCGATCTCCGCAGCCAGCTGGCGCGGCTGATAACGCGGCCGGTGCGAATGATCAGCCAGCCCGGCTAACCCGTCCCGGTCATAGCGGCCCAGCCAGTCATAGACCGCCTGCCGGGACACCCCGTACCGGACGGCCACCTCCGTGACCGGAGCTCCCGAGACGACTTCCATCACCGCGTGATAGCGCTGCTCCATGACGCTCAACTCCACGAGCATGGCCCGGCCACCCTCCGCCGCGAACAACGTCACGACGGGGCATGCCCGAGCGGGCGGTGTCAAGCATCAGCTGAAGCCACTTTGTCAACCATCAGTCGGAGTCGGACACAGCGCCAACAGCGGACCTGTGAGAACTTTCTCTACGGCTTCAAGGGCGCCTACGGCGCCAGCCGCGGACCAGCTGGGTCCCGAGCTGGTGCTGACGAGCGTGACCACCAACGCGCCGGTCGGCGCGGAACCCGCTGTTACCGGCTCGGGCCGCTGGCCCGATGCGGTCACGGGGTCGGCAGCTTCGCCCCGCCCTTCCGGGCGGGCAGCCCTACGGGCGGGGCGGCTGCCGGCGCCGCTGGCCAGCATCCCGCCGTGACTGGGGCAACTCGCCGCCACGCCGGGTGGCCGCGCCTGCAAGAGCGGACGGCCGTCCCCCTCGCGCCGGGCATCCTGTCACCGTGCAAAGATCACAAGCAAGGTCGTACGTCCTCGCGCTGACGCGCTGCGGGCGCTCCACCTTGCATCTGATCTTCCACGGCAACCTCTCGGCGCCTATCAAGGGGGTGGCCGCCAGAAGTCGCGGTCTCCTTTGATGACACGTAAGCGCACGTAAGCGTCAACTCGGCAGCGTGAACCGTTCGGGCTTGGTTCGGCCGGAATGGTAGGGAATGCCTCGACCTCATCCGGTGGATGCCAGACACCTGGGAGAAAGCGCAATAGTATAGAAGTTTCGGCCTGGCGGTTGTGTAAAGGTCTGAGGACAGGTCCAATCGGCGGCTAACCTCGAACTCAGCTAACCATAAGGTTAGAACTTCCTGACTCTCATCGTCGCGTCCCTACTGAAGTCTTACGCAACCCATCTATCTCAGTTAAAGTCAGGATATTGTGAACAATTAGCCTCAAGCGCAGCCAACCATGAGTAATCACCGTTGCTATCTTAAGTATTGGCAAGCCTACCAGCTGTGCGCCTAGGCTCGAATGTAACTGGATAGGTGGCCTGTCCGATTGTTATGGCGTTTCGGGTACCCATGGTCTTCGTGATGCTGCGCGGGTGAGCGCGTCGAGCATGCCGATGCCGTGCTTGGCGGCGGTGGACAGGTAGGACCGGATGGCGCAGAACGCTTCGGCGCCGGTCATGGACCGCATGCACCCGGAGATCTTGATCCGCAGCTTGGACATGCGGATCTCGCGTTCGGCGGCGTTGTTGTCGAAGGGCACCCGCGGGTCATGGGTGCAGCGCAGGTAGTCGTCCTCGCGCTGGCGGAGCCGCCGGGCGAGGGCATGGTGCTTGCGCATGAGCGGGCTGGCACGGGCTGCTGTTTCCCGTTCGCCGATCAGGAGCGCGGAGTGGTAGTGGTGGCGGGCGGTGGCCAGCTTGGCCTGGTCAACGTGATCGAGGGTGCCGTCGACCGCCAGGGAGGCGTCTGCCAGGCGTTTCATATCCCGCTGGGCATCGGCGGCCTGAGCGGCCCAGCACCACCGGCTGGGCGGGGCGGCGTCGATCACGGCCTGGAGTTCGCGCGCCGCGTGGGCGTTGCACAAGGCGTGCGCCGCCTGGCTGTAGCTGTCATAGGGGGCCCAGGCGTCATGGACGGCGATGCCGCGGAATGCGGGGAGGATCCCGGCGGCGTCCATCGCCTCCCGGCCCCGCCTGGGGTGCACGGTGATCAGCGCGAACTTCCCCGACGACGCCGAGTGCACCCAGCCCAGCTTGCCTGCGACCCGGAACCCGGTCTCGTCGAAGTGGGCGACCGGGGCGGTGATCAGCGCTTCCCGGATGGCCTCCAGCGAAGGGCCGAGAGCGGCGGCGACCCGCCTGACCATCCCGGTGACCGCGCCGGGCGAGACCGGGACGCCGAACAGCTCGCTGACCGCCTGGCAGGTGCGGCCGCGGGACAGGAACTGCCCATGCCACAGGTACGCGCAGGCTGCGGACAGCCGCGGCCCGTACTGCACCGGCGCGGCCACGCCCGGCGGGGTCCTCCCGGCGGTGACCGTGCCGCAAGAACAGCGGCGGCTGATGATCCGGTGCTCGGTGACCAGCGCCCGGATCTGCTCCGGCAGGTCTGCTACCTGGCGCCTTTCGGTCCTGGCCAGCGGGGCGCCGGACAGGCCGGCGCCGCATCTGGCGCACCGGTCCGGCTCGTGCGAGACCACCTCATCCGGCCGGTCAGTCATCTCCAGCGTCGCTCCCGGCTGCCCTTTCGGCCGGCCTGGCTTGCGGCCGGACCTGCGCCGCAGCGACCTGGGCGCCGGCTTGGCCAGGCCCTCCGATGACGGCGGCCTGGAGGAGTTCCGCGGGTTCTGCCGCAGCCGGACGCGCAGCGTCTCCACCTCAGCACGCAGCTCCTCAAGCTGAGCCTGGCAGGCCTCTAGCTGCGCCCGGAGCACAGCGAGCTCGGCGTCCTTGGTCTCGATCACCTCACGCAGCCGGGCATTTGCCGCACCGAGCGCCGCGGCTTCATGCGGGCAGGAGGGACGCCGGGCACGAACCATAGATGATCACTGCCGGCGCGGCGTGATCAACGTGACACACCGGGATGGGTGCACAAGATCACCGCAGAGTTGCTAGGAAGGCCCGGTGGCGGGGTGGGGCGGTGGGGCGTCTCCGCTGTGGCTAGTGCCGCCGCGGTCAGCCGGCCGGTGGGTCCTGCGTCCTTGATCTCGACGAACAGGACGTGTGTGGGTGTGGTGCCGGTGTTCTCGCCTGAGTGGGTCTGGGCTGGCAGCCAGTGGGCGTGGCCAGGTTCCATGACGACATCCCGCGTGTCCTGGCGGGCGTGCAGCCGGCGCTGGAATGCCGACAGCGTGTACATCACGCTGTCGGGGTGCTGGTGCGGGAGGGTCTTGCCGCCGGGCAGGTCGCGGTATTCGAGCACCCGCACCCGGTCGTTCTCGAAGATGACCTGGTACTTGTCCGGGTCAGTGCACACCGGGTCGGCTGCCATGGTGCTCCCCTCCTGGCCGGCGGCGCTGCCGCGGGTCATAGTCCGTAGAGCTGAACTTTATAGAGTGCTACTCTGACACCTGTGGGTGAGCCAGTCAAGGGCAAGACCGAAGCCGGACGCCGCCGGGAGGAACGTGCCCGGCACAAGCGGCAGCGCGTGGTGGACGCCGCCTTGCGCCTGTTCCTGGAGCGCGGATACGTCGCGACCACCATCGAGGCGATCGCGCGGGACGCCGCCGTCGCGCCCGCGACCGTCTACCAGGCGTTCAGGACCAAGCAGGCGATCCTCGCCCGGATCCTCGACCAGACCATCGCCGGTGATGCCGGGCCAGCCGCCTTGCTCGACCGTGACTGGGTAAAACAGGCCCGCCAGCACCCCGGCCCGCGGCAACGACTCGCCCTGGTCATCCAGCACACGGCGCAAGTGGCAGCGCGCACCGCCCCGATCAAGGAAGTGATGCGCGACGCCGCGGCCGCCGACCCCGCCGTCCGGCAGCTCCTGCGAGAAGACGACCAGCGCCGCTACATCACCCAGCAGGCCCTGGTCAACCTGGTCATCGGCGGGGACTCACTGCGGGCAGGCTGCGACCGCGACCACGCGGCAGCCACCTTCTTCGCGATGGTCAACAGCCACTGCTACCAGCTCCTCGCCCAGCACCTGGGCTGGAGCCCAGCCGACTGGCAGCAATGGCTGACCACCGTCCTCGACCGCGAATTGTTCGGCTCCTGAAAGGCCGCGGCCTCATATGGATCATCCAGCAACCCGGCAATACCTATCCAGTTACGCTCGAATAAGAGGAGATCGGTGCGTTGAACTCTGTACTGCAGATTTTGCAGCTCGTTGCCAGGCGTACTGCTGCCGTTCTCGTGCTGGCCCTCATGGCTTCGGCCTGGATGATTACAGCAGAAGCAGCACCGCAAGCGTTTGCCTGCGATGCAAGCAGCCATTGCTATGCAGTGGCAGTGAATCAGAATCCCAACACTAATCACGGTGTCTACGGGCTAATTATCATCCACTGCCTCTATCAGCCTAATAATGGCAACCAGGCCAGAGCCGAAGTATGGGATGTGGATTCCGGAGGCAATAACTGGATAGAAGCCGGAATAATAAGTGGCGTAGATTATAATGGCACCTATCGCGATAAGAACTGGCTCTGGGCTGACAAGCGGCCCGGCTATAACTATAGCGAGCACGATACGTCAGTGGCAGCAAATACTAATGTGCAGTACCAAACCGAGATAACTTTTGGCGGAAGTAACACATGGTATATATATGGGGAAAATTCGTTCGTTCAGTATGGAACGTCCACAAACAATTCAGCGAACCTGGTCAGTGATCAAGCTGGCACGGAGTATGAAGGAAGCTCGACAAGCGGCATCCGCGATATAGGTGACGTAAACAATCTTGAGCGCCAAGGCTCCAGTGGCGTCTGGTTCAACTGGGGCTCAGGCGCAGCGCCCGTGGTAGCGGGGACTGGGCATTACATACCGAGCAATTACTATCCCAGTAGCTCATCTGAAAGTTGGAGCGGACCGTGCTAAGTCGTGCCCACGCCAGCCAACTCGATCGATAACGCGTGTGATCAAGGAGATTTAACGTGTCGAATGGTACGATACGGCGAGTGCTGCGGCAACGAAAGACGGCACTCTATGCAGCGGTAATCGGTATCGCTGTGGTGGTCGTGACAACCCTGGCGACTCTTCCGTCTTCCGCAATCGTGACGCCAGGTTCGGCGATCCCTGCTTCAGCAATCCCGGTTCTCACAAGTAGTATGCTCCAACTGGCCAAGTGGAACGGTGATGCGCACCCCACCTCGATCAGGGCAGTCTTCACTACCGAAGATAAGGCGTTGCAGACGGCAACGCCCGGCGATCTAATCCCGCACAGCACGGGTGTGCCAGTATACCTGGTTGTAATGATTGGCAGTTTTACGGATACGCACGCTCCGGTACCGCCCGGCGCCAAGGCCCCAACCGGTCGATACTTGGCAGTCACGATTAGTATCTCTACGTTCAGAGTTATGGATCTAGGTCTCGGCAACTACAAGCCTCCGGTGCCTCTCAGTAGCTATGGACCGGTTTCGGACCTGACCAAGTAGTAAAGGATCGCTGACGACTCCCGCCCAGCAGCAAAGGCCTAGTAGAGGCCCCGAGAGAGACTTGGCGTTACCCGGCTGGATAATGAACTGGTAGTTTCCCAGAATCTTACGAAGTAGAACCTGATGGGCCGCCCGGAGGGTATTAGCTCTTACCCAGCGTGAGCGGTTTAGCGCGGGGTGTCAAGCTCGGCAACGGGTTGTGCAACGCTCGCGTCTTGCTGTCTAGTCGCCCATGCCGCGACCAGCAATAGGGGTGTCCCGCCGTGTTGGAGGGGCATGGTCAAGGTCAGCCTGAAGGTGTGCAGCCCAGAGGTGAGGGGCTCTTGGGTGTGCGCCAGGACAGGGTGCATACCGATCGGCCTCTGCCCATTCCGGCCTGGGGTGCTCAATCTACTCTTGACGATACCTAGCCAAAGGGTCGTCACCTCCGCGCGCGATGGGACAATCACGCCGATATTCATTCTCAGGTGTTTGCCAGGGGTGACGGCAAAGCTGGGCGGCAGTCCGTTTTTTGGAAATGCTTGCGACTGTGCGTTTACGGTGACCGTAAACGACAGCCGGAACGGAGCCACCCACGGGTGGGCAATCGGCGGAGCCTCTGTGCCGATCAATGCGACCGAAACTGCCACGACAATGGCGGCCACTGCCAGCAACGAGCCCGAAACGATCCCGAGGATCTTGGCGCGGCGGCGGCGGATCCGACTAGTCAGATCCGAAATGGTGAAGCGGAGCGGGCTGGCTTGGTCAGCCGCGGCCGCCAGGCGCTGATGCAGTTGCTGTTCGTCAAAGATCATCGGACCTCGCCTCGTTTCTTCTCTTGGCTCCCGGTGGGTGACAGGCGTACGGCGAGCTTGGTCACCGCCTCGCTCAGGTATCCCTTGACTGTCCCTTCCGCGACTCCCAGTGCCAACGCGACTTCCGCAATGGGCAGGTCCTGGTAGTAACGCAGCACAACACAGGCGCGCTGCTGTCGTGACAGCTCGTTGAGGGCGGCTAGCATGACATCCCGGTCGAGCACCTGGTCGGCGGGGTCCATGACCGGCTCGGTGCCCATCAGCAGTGGCGTTGCCCGATTCCAGCGTGATTGCCTGCGTGCCCCGTCGATGAACAGGTTCATCATGATCACACGCACGTATGCTTCTGCCCCGCCTGGCCGAGGGGCACCCAGGGGCCGTGCAAACGCCCGGACCAAGGCATCCTGCACCAAGTCTTCGGCCTGGTCGTTATCCCCGCACAACAGGAACGCCTGGCGCTTCAAAGACATGAGCCGGTCGCGTGCCAGCTCGGCGAGCGTCTGCTTCCAGCTCCCCATGCCACTCCTCCGTAACAATCCCTACCTCATACAACGAACACGCCAGCCAACTCGTTGGGGGATCCATAGCCTCATTTCACACCGCTCTGCCACGCGGAAGACAACCCAAGATCGCGGCGGCGGCCATCCCAGTACCATGATCCGCAACATGAGGGACTGACCTTCGCCCTTAACCCGAGCCACGGCATGCCCTACCAGGTCAGCGACATGCAAGTGTCAACAAGCAGTACGGCCAAGATCGGATACGAGGGATGGGCCACAGGTGGGCCATGCGTCACCGACACGAGCGGTCAACCGAGGGTACTCGCGGTTACTCACCACGCTGTCATCTGCACCGGGCTTCGCCCTGATCAGGCGGCAGGCGACCCCACCGATCTTCCAAGCTGGTGATGACCAGGGCGCCGCCGCTCTAGAATTCGACTGTGGGGATGGCCTTGCGGGTTGGGGTAGCGCTGCTAGCGATGCTGGGGGGAGCCCTGCTTGGCTGGGCGCTGTCCCTAACTCAAGGCTCCCACGTGCGCCATTGGCCGTGGATAGCCGTTGGCGCTGTTCTGACTCTGGCCGTCGGGCTAATAGCTGTTGGGATCATCGCTCGCCGTCGCCGCGGTACTGGAGGCGATCAGACCCGGGCCGAGCCCATGCATCCGGTCGGTGTAACCGTCCGTGCAGGGCAGGAGATACGTATCGGTCGCAGCGGCGCGATTCTCGCTTCTGGCCCCGGGGCCTTCGTTGATTTGGCCTCGGATGGGCCGGTAACCAACCGTGGCTTGGTTCAGGCCAGCCAGGATGGTCCTGGGATCAGGCTTGCGGATCATCTACGTCTAATCGCTGGACACATCAACGATCATGCGTTGGGGTGGGCTCGAAGCCCTACTGAGCCGTCTCGAAATGCCAAATTCGCAGCCGAGTACGCCCGGTTCGGCCATGGACGTCAGGCGGCGGAGCTGTATGACTCAGCGATTAATGCGGGACTGAAAACAGATCGCGATCGTGCGTGGTTCGAAGGTGCAGCCAGTCCGGCAGAAGGTTCCCAGGTGGCGCTGCAACTCACTCGTTGGGCGGAAGAACTCAATCAACGGTCCATACGTGGTCTGCGACGGCGATGGCGCACACCTTTCCGCAGGTCACAAGGCTAATCGCTAACCGCCTCCGGAGCCGTGAGCGTAGGTTCGAATCCTACTGGGGGCGCAAAATCGAACAAACGTACAATCATGGTCTACAGAGTAGAAATGCCCTGACCTGCGGGAATGCGAAACAGCTGTCACCGCCGCGTCCCATGCGCGTCCCAGGATGACTGTCTCCCGGCCCCTGGGCCTGGTCAGGGCACCCGAGCGTCAACGGCCTGCAAGCCGTTCACCCTCCTGAGCTGGCAGTTTCAATCCTGAGCTCAGACATAAAGACACTGTCGAGCATCCGGGGATGGATCAGTCGATGCTCCTCGTCAGGTTTCCCGGCGGAGCCATCTCAGCATCGAGTTCGTGGACGGTGCCCCCGACGACGACGATGGCCCGCGGCTGAGGGCCTGGCTCGAGCTACAGTCCGATGATCCGGCGGCCCTGATGCGCGCGGTACTGGATGCGGGCCTTACCCAGGTGAGCCATCCAGGCCATCCGTATTACTTCATGGCGCCGGGTGGCCAGGTATTCACCATCGCGCCAACGAGCTGAACGCGGCATGAGCGGTCGCATTCTAAGGTGGCTCAGAGGTGCTGCTTCGGCCCGTTTGGCGTCGTTCTGGGCACGAGAGGCTTCACTAGAATCGGACATTATGCCACCGGCCAGCTACCCGAACTTCGCAGGCAAACACGCCGGGGAAGCCATCTTTACCCCTGCCGACTTCGCCGCCTACCTGCGGCAGGTCGGCGACCTCGAAGATTATCAGGCCCCCGCTGGTGTCGTGCTCTGCTATCAGCGATCCTTGTACAACCACGTACTGCAGCTCGAGGGACTGAACCCTGCCGAGCGCCGGGGCGCCCTGCACGGGATTGTGCCCCTGCCGAGCACCGCTGGCAGGGTCGGGCTGCTTGGCCAGTTCGGGATCGGAGCGCCGGCGGCGGCTGCGGCAATGGAGGAACTGGCGGCGATGGGCACGTCGAATTTCGTCTCCGTCGGCACCGCCGGAAGCCTGCAGCGGGACCTGAATGCCGGCGATCTAGTCCTCTGCGAAGCGGCCATCCGGGACGAGGGCGTCTCCCACCACTACCTGCCTGCGGCGAAGCTGGCCACGGCGACCCCGGCCATGAGCGATGCCCTGCGGGCGGCGATGACAGGAGCCGGTGTCGCGTTCCGCGCGGGCACCTCCTGGACCATCGACACGCCCTACCGGGAGACCATCGCCGAGGCCCGCCACTACCAGGCCGAAGGCGTGCTCTGCGTGGAGATGGAAGCAGCTGCCCTCTTCGCAGTAGCCCAGGTCAGGGGCCTGAACGTCGCCTCGGCCTTCGCCATCAGCGACTCCCTGGCCGACCTCGTATGGAATCCCCAGTTCCACCGGCCCCAGGTCGCAGCCGGCCTCATCACGCTGTACGAAGCGGTGCTCAGCGCACTGCAAGCACAACCCGGCGAAAACTCCGGGATGGGTGATTCAGGGGCTACCGGTCCGGTACCGGACCCACGCCCAAGCTGAACCGGGCCGGGCAGACACGACTGACATACACCCCTTGGCATATCGACGGATCGGATGGCAACGGCGCCGACGGATGAAGACACCGGATCACCCGGTCGGCGGCAAAGTAGTGCGTCTGCTGTGTCGGGTCCCCCTGAATATTCATGCACTCGAGTTGCATGACGGCTGCTGACACCTGACTTTTATCAAACTAGTGCACACCTCGGCTGGTGTTGTTGATCTTGATTGAGATGTCCGCCTAACCACAGGCGACGACATTGACCAGATGCCTGCGGACGACGGCGTGATCGGGTCAGCCGGGGGCTAGGTTGCGCTGATACCAGGTGCCCGCCTTTCCGCCGAGGTCGGCCGGGTCGGCTGGGCCAGCCGGGACGAACCCGGCCTTGGTCAGCACCTTCTGGGACGCGACGTTCGCGGCGCTGGTCGCCGCCTTGAGCTCGCGCAGGCCGTGCCGCGACACCGCCAGCCGACACAGCTCCCGCACGGCCGCGGTCGCCACGCCGCGGCCGGCCACCCGCTCCGCGACCCGGTAGCCGAGTTCGGCGGTGCTGTCCTGCAGGCGGTACAGGTTGAACCGGCCCAGCACCGAGCCGTCCTCGGCGACGAGCACGTAGAAGGCGCCGATACCGGCCTCCTGCTCGGCCAGCACGGCGTTGTGCCGCTCGGTGAACTGGTCGTAGAACTCATCGCCCCGATCGGAGACCGAGGCAGCGAAGTACGCGCGGTTCGCCAGCTCGAAGGCCAGCACTGCCGGGGCATGGCCGGCTCGCAGGCGCTGCAACTCGGGCACCGCCCGACTCTACCGAGAGGGTGCGCTGAGGCCACCTGACTTTCCGCCGGGCCAGGCTCGGCCCGGCAGTGCCCTTACCGTCCACCCGCACTACGGCCCACGACTTCGGCTAGCGCGCAAACCTCACGCCGCACAAGCACAAACCTGCAGGTCAACAGTTCGATGCCCGCGAAAACCCGTGATCATGATAAAAGTCAGGAGAGCCCGGATTGTCGCTTTCTTCGATACGCACCTGAGGCCACCGGCTCCCTGAGGTCCGCACGCCCCCGAACTCGGCACAAGCGCGCTTCGCGGCATGAGCGGTCATCCGCCGCGATCAGGTGAATAGTGAATATTCATGCAGTCCGGCTCGGCCTGGCAGGCTTCAATGATCGT